>JANYHK010000139.1 GCA_025359105.1 Myxococcales bacterium
GGCGCCGACTGCGACCACGACGCCGACGAAGCAGCGGACCTTCGCCTCGACACCGCGACCGTCGCCTTCCAGCGCGTCCACATCGCGCGCGCCCTCGACCAGGCCCACGGCAACCGCGAGGCCGCCGCCAAGCGCCTCGGACTGTCGCCGGCGACGCTCTACCGCTATCTGCAGAAGGTGGGCCTCAAGGGGTACCGCGTGGAAGGCGACGGAGTCTGAGCGCCGCGGGAGAGAGCGGTGTCGCGCACCGCGGCGATCCCTTGGAAGGAAGTGTCAGCGCTTCGTGAGCGACCACGAAATGTCGTAGTTCGAGTTGCCACCGCACCCGGTCGCCGAGTCGATGCCCGGGAAGTTCGACGTCACCGAGTACGGGTTGCTCGTCGCCACGAGATCGAGCATCTTGCTGCCCTTCATCGACACCTGCGCCCACGCGACCGATCCGTCGCAGCTCGCGAAGAGGCGGCCCCACAAATATGTGCCCAACAGATTGAGGCCATTGCGCGCGAAGGCGGTCCACCACGCATCCTGGCCGCCCCTGTCCTGACCGGCGCCGCCATCAGCGCCCGGCGCCGTCGCGGGGAAGAGCCAATCCCCAGGGCGCAGCCACGTCGGGCCTGCGGCGGGGGCGGGCGCATAGCCCTTGGCGCTCAGCGCCGCCTGCTGGAGCGTGTCGTTGGTGACGCCGCCACCGTTGTACACGGTATAGTCGATGACCACGCTCGCGTCGGGTGAGGGGACGACGATGTTGTCGAGCGTCACGTGCGGCGTGTACACCGCCTTCCCGAGGTCACCCAGGCGCACGACGGTCGGGTTCATCCAGACGCCGTCGACGCTCGCGTTGATGTAGACGACGTCCGTGTCCGACGTGTGCGCGCGAAGCTCGTGGATGTTGATGGTGTCGAGCGAGAACGTGAACGTCGACGCCGCCGACGGCAAGTCTCCGTCTTTGGGAAGCGTCTGGAGCGTCGCATCGGTGATGGTCACGATAGGACGCCCGCCGAGGCCGAGCGATTGCAGCGTGGCCGGAGCGGGAACGTTCTGCGCGCGGAGGCCGTTGACGTAGTAGACGGCGCTGGTCGTCGCACTCCGCACGATCGTTCCGTTCGCGATGTCTTGATGCGGAAGCGCGGCGCCGAGCGGCAGCGCGTTGAGCGCCGCATCGTCCAGCGTGGTCTGTTGCGCCGTCGCGAGGCCCATCGCGTCGAAGGTCATCATGTCTGGTAGGTAGCGACGCTGCCCCCCCTGCATGAGGTAAAGCGCAGGGCCCGAGCCCTTGACCACCACGCCGTCGCGCACCGGCGAGGGAGCGGGGTGAGGCGCCGGCGTCGGCGTGGGATCAGGCGGCGGCGGCGGATCGGGGCAGTCGAGGCCGCAGCCTCGGATGTCCGACGCATTGCTCGACGTCGACTCGGCGTCGGTCGAGGCGGCGCAGGCCGCGAGGGTCGAAGAGACGGTGACGAGGGCGAAAAGTCCGAAGTGGCGCATGGAGACCTCCATTCGCGTCGCGCCGCAGCACGAACGCGATTCGTTGCGTAAGTCGAAGCCACGTGCGATCCCATCACCGCAGCGCCGCTTCGTCGGTGGCGCATTGCACGCCCCACGGCACGACGCGCGCGCGCGATTCATCGCGGATTCCCGCGGCTCTCTCTGCCGATTGCGCGCATTGCGCGAATTCCGTTCGCCCAATTTGCGCACGTCGCCACCTTCGACGGCGCCGAACCGGCGACGTGCGGGTGCGCCACCGGTGCAGCGTGGGCCGAGGAGCGCGCCGCCATCCGCGATGGATGCGAGAACCTCGGCCCCGAGACCTGTCCTCGCTCGCCGCCGTCCCGGACGGATCGGATTTCGGGAGCGGCGTTCGCCAACGCCGAGGCTTCGGTGACCGTTTCAGCGAACGGGCGCGTCAGCGCGCGAGGCCGCGATCGTGACGCGCGCGCCGGCCGGCACGGCGTCGTAGAGCGCTTCGACGTCCTCGTTGACGAGGGCGACGCAACCGTCGGTCGGGCCCCAGACCCCGGCCATTCCCGTCGCGCGCGCGAACCGCGTCCACGCGCGCGCCGGGGACGCGAGGTCCTTCCGCACACCGTGGATGCCGATGCCGCCGCCAAGGTGAGCGATGCCCTTCTCCTTCGCGCGCCGCCGATCCTCGTCGTTCGGGTAGGAGACCGCGAGGAAGCGGTGAAACCGGTCGCTCTTCGTCTTGGATGCGATCGTGTACGTGCCCTCTGGAGTCCGCTCGTCCCCCTCGCGCTCCTTGGGGCCGACGGGGCTCGCGCCGAACGTGGCCGGCATCGTCCGCGTTGCCTTGCCGCCGCACACGAGGTCAAGCTCCCCTTCCCGCTTGAACACGCGGATCTCCGCGGAGGCGCAGGGGGTGGCGCTCTCGGCAGCCGTCGGCCACGCGAGCGCCCCCATGCCAGCCACCAAAAGGACGACGGCGAGGCTCGCCCGACGGAGGAGCGCACGGCGGGGCATCGACGGATCAAACGCGTCGCGGCGGCAATTCCTTCCCCGCTCTCTACGAAAGCCTGAGCCCGCGCGGAACGACGACGCGCTCGAGCCCCGCGAACGCCAGCTCGAACGCCAGCGCGAGCGCCGCGGCGGGCACCGCGCCGCGCAGGATGAGCCCCGTATCGCGAAGGCTGATGCCCTGCAGGATCGGGTTGCCGAGACCGTCGGCGCCGACCAGCGCCGCGATCGTCGCCGTCCCCACGTTGATGATCGCGCTCGTCTTCACCCCGGCCAGGATCGCCGGTGACGCGAGCGGCAGTGAAATGCGCCGCAGCGTCGCCCACCACCCGAGCCCCAGCGCCTCTGCCGAGCGCGCGAGCTCGGGGGAAATGGTCGTGAGCCCCGTGTACGTGTTCCGCGCAATGGGAAGGAGGCCGTAAAGCAGCAGCGCGACGATCGCCGGGCGCGCGCCGATGCCGAGGAACGGGACGAGCAGCGCAAGGAGCGCGAGCGACGGGATGGTCTGCACGACGCTCGCGAGCGTCATCAGCGCGCCGCCCATCCGCCGCGAGCGGCTCGCGACGACGCCGATCGGCACGCCGACCGAGATCGCCGCCGCGAGCGACGCGAGCACGAGCTCGACGTGCTTCAGCGTGTCGTGCGCGATCGCCTCCGCCACCGTCGGCGCCGCCGCCGCCGCGCGCGCTGGGCCCGGAAGGATCAACGTGGCTGCCGTCTCCGCGTTCGCGTGATCGAGCACCATGGCGGCGTTCGCGCGGGAGATTGCCTTCGTGCTCACGGCGCCCACGAGGCGCTGCATCGCGACGAACGCCGCCGGCGCGCGCGTGGGCAGATCGGTCCGGTAGAGGAGCACGGCGTCGTAGCGCGGGAAGAAGTGCAGCTCGTCGTCGAGGACGACGAGCCCCAGCCGATCGATCTGCGCGTCGGTCGTGTACACGTCGAGGACGTCGATGAAGCCCGTCCGGATCGCCTCGTACGCGAGCTCGTGCTGCAGCCCACGCGCGCCGGACTGCGGGAGCCCGTAGCGCGCCGCCAGGCCGGGGAAGCCGTCCCGTCGACCGAGGAACTCGTGGGTGAGCCCGAGGCGAAGCTCCGGGTGGCGCGCGAGATCGCCGATCGTCCGAACGCCGCTCTTCTCCGCGACCTCCGGCCGCATGGCGAGCGCGTAGCTGTCGTCGAACCCGAGGCGCTCGCTCATCGCGATGCCCATCGCCGCGAGCCCCTGGCGCCGGTCGCCGTCGGCGGTGTGGGCGGGCAAGAGCACCTCGTCGATCGTCCCTGTGTATTCTACATAAATATCGATGGCCCCGGAGCGGAGCGCCACGAGGGCGATCTCGGTGCCGCCCAGGTTCTTCGCGTGCTCGGCGCGGGCGCCCGTCTCGGCCGCCAGCACGCGCAACGCCTCGCCGAGGATCCACGACTCGGGAAACGCCTTCGAGCCGGCGACGACGCGCGGCCCCTCGGCGCGCGCGCCGCGGCCCACGAGGACGAGCAAAAGGAGGACGAGCATGCCGAGCGCGCCCCTCACGCGGTCACCTCCGCGTCGCCGCCGAGCAGCTCCCGGACGAACGGCGTCGCGGGGCGAAGCACCAGCTCCCGCATCGGCCCGCGCTGCACGACGCGCCCCGCATCCATCACCGCGACCTCCGCGGCGAGCACCCCGGCCTCCGCGATGTCGTGCGTGACGAGGAGGACCGCCTTGCCCAGCCGCTCGAAGATCCCGCGCAGATCCTTCTGCAGGCGCCCGCGGACGATCGCGTCGAGCGCGCCGAGCGGCTCGTCGAGGAGGAGCAGCGGCGGATCGAGCAGGAGCGCGCGCATGAGGCCCACGCGCTGGCGCTGCCCCCCCGAGAGCTCGCCGGGGAAGCGGTCCATGACGTCGGCCGCGAGGCTCACCAGTGCGCGCAGCTCGTCCACACGCTGCGTGATCCGCGACGCCTCCCAGCCGAGGTGCTCGGCCATGAGCGCGACGTTCCTCTTCGCGGTCAGGTGCGGGAAGAGCCCGCCCTCCTGGATCACGTACCCGATGCGCCGCCGCAGCGCGAGGCGGGTCGAAGGTCCCATCGGCTCGCCCAGCACGTGAACGCTCCCGGCGTCGGGCGTGACGAGGCCCATGACCAGCTTGAGGAGCGTGGATTTGCCCGAACCGGACGCGCCGACGATCGCGAGCGACCCGCCGGCGGGCAGCACCAGATCGGTTTCGTGAAGCACCACGTTGCCGCCGTACGCCTTGCGCACGCCGGCGAGCGCGATGGCCGGCGAGTCCGCGACGTCGGCGGCCGCGGCGTCGCTCGTCAGGGAACGACCCAGATCGCGCCGTGCATGAGCGAGGTGTGGATCGCGCACTGGTAGCCGTAGACGCCCGCCGCGGCGAACGTGATCGTCTGCGCGGACGACGCCGCAGTCGCCGGGATCGGGCTCGGGGTCGTTCCCCCTGCCGTCGCGACGAGCGGGTGAATCGCGGTAGAGGCCCAGCTCACGGTGCTGCCGGCCTTGATCTTGATGCACTTCTTGCCGAGCGTCGTGTCCCAGGGGGCCACGGTGACGGCAGCCTTCGCGGTGTCGTCTTCGAAGTCCGCCAGCGCGCAGCTCTCGACCACCGCCGGGAGGGTGCCACCACCCGAATCCGTGCCGCCGCTGTCGCCCGAGCTGCCGGAGCTGCTGCTGGAGCTGCCGCCGTCCTGCGTCGAGCCGGGGGTGGATGAGGAGCTGCTGCACGCCAAGAAGGGGAGCAGCAGGAGGGTTCCGAGCGAGGCGCGGGCGAGCGTTTTCATGGGTTCATCCGGTCATATGGCAGACGCGCCGAGCGCGCAAGAGATGCGCTCGGAACGGGCGTAGATCCAAACACCGCAGGCGAACGTCCAAGGCTCATGCGTCGCTTCGCGCGGGCCCTGTTCGCGTTCGGCCTGACGGTTCCCCAACCAGGCGACCCTTGCCGGCTTCGACGCGCGGTCGACCGAGATGCTGTGGACCCGCGCCCTCCCGCGCGACGCGCGCGTCTCGTACAGCGACAAGCACCTCGAGCTCTTCGAGGGCCGCGCCTACGCGCTCTACGATTTGCCCGACAAGACAGGCCGGCTGATCGCCCTCGAGTGGCGTACCGGGTCGGCGCGCCGCGCCTGGGTTACGATGCGGCGATGCTGGTGCGTTTCGCAGACGACATCTGGACGGAGGCCCGCCGCGCGAAGTTCTGGGGGCTGGAGACCGGCTCGCGCATGACGATCGTTCGCCTCGCGAACGGTGGCCTCTTCGTCCACTCGCCGCTCGGTCTCGACGACGCCACCCGCGCGGAGGTCGACGCGCTCGGCCCCGTGCGCGCGGTCGTTGCGCCCAGCCTCTTTCACCACCTCCACGTCGGCGCGTGGATGAAGGCGTACCCCGGCGCGGTCTTCGCCGCGATCCCGGGGCTCGAGTGGAAGCGCCCCGATCTCGCGTTCACCAGCGTCCTCGGCGATCAACGCCTCGACGCGTGGACGCCGGATCTGGAGCAGGTCTACTTCTCCTCACGGCGCGAGAACGAGGTCGTCTTCTTCCACACGAAGAGCCGCACGATGATCTGCGCCGACGCGCTCTTGAACCTCTCGAAGCACGACCAGGCGTGGACCCGCTTCGTCGCCTCCTGGATCATGTGGAACCGCGAACCGGGCACGGGTCCGCTCGAGCACGTGATGGTCCGCAACCGTGACGTCGCGCGCCGGCAGGTGGACCGCATCCTCTCGTGGGATATCGACCGGATCATCCTGTCGCACGGCGCCCTCGTCGAGAGGGACGGCCGGGAGATCGTGCGTCGCGCCTACGCATGGCTCTGAGGCTCGGCACCGCAGAACAGGTGTAGGCTCGCCCGCCCATGATCAAGGTCAATAAGTTTGGTCCCGCCTTCGGTCTCCCCGACGCAAGCCCGTTCGTCATGAAGGTCGAGACGTATCTCCGGCTCACGGACCAGAAGTACGAGACGGTCCTCGCTGACGTGCGCAAGGCGCCGCGCAAGCAGCTCCCCTTCGTCGACGTCGACGGAAAGGTGATCCCCGACTCGACCGAGATCATCGACCACCTCGAAGGCGCGCGCGTGGAGAAGCTAGACGCGCTCCTCGATGCGAAGCAGAAGGCGGTCGGCCTCGCGTTCAAATCGATGCTCGAGGAGCACCTCTACTTCGGCATACTCTTCATGCGCTGGGCGACGGACGACGGTTGGACCGTCTTCGAGCCAACGCTGCGCGAGATGCTCGGCAAGCTCGGCGTGCCGTCCCTCATGCGCGGGATGATTTCGAAGAGCGCCCGCAAGCAAGTCACCGCGCGCGTGCACACGCAAGGCCTCGGCCGCAAGCCGCGCACGCAGGTCGTGGCGGCGTGCACGAGGATAGTCGACGCGCTCGCCGACCAACTCGGCGACGGCCCGTACTTCTGGGGCGACAAGCCGACGACGTACGACGCCACCGTCTACGCGTTCGCGCGGGGCGTCCTGTGCCCGGCGTTCGACAACGAGCTCCGCAAGCACGCCGCCACGAAGAAGAATCTGGCCCAGTACGCCGACCGGCTGACGGAGAAGTTCTGGAAGGATTAACGCGGTCCTCGCGGCGCAGCTCGCGCGCGGGGACCATGGCGCAAGGCGTGGTCAGAGATCGAAGTCACCGCGAAGCTGCGGGTAGCGGTAGATCTTGCCGTCGACACGGTGCGCGGCGCAGAGCTCCGTCATGCGGGCTACGTCGGCCTTCTTGAAGAAGCCGAAGCCGGCGCGCTTCAACGTCTTGCACCGGAGCAGCGGAGCGAAGTCGTCCGGTCGCTGATGCTCGGCGTTCTGGATGACGAACTCTTCGAGGGCCGGCGCGCGGGCCAGAGCCCGGAAGTCGCGGAGGCGCTTCATCGACGCGATCTGCACCGCTCGAAGGCGCTTCAGCTTCTTCGTCTCAGGGAAGGCGGTCACGCCGTTCAGCGCCCTCGACGCGATCCTCCCGCGTCTCACGCGCCTCGAGCGGCTCGGCCTGCGATCCGTCAAGTCGATGACTGACCTTCGGCCCCTCGCCTCGCCGCGCCCCCGCGCAACGTCCAGACGAGGCCACGATCCTCGAAATAGGCGCCCATGACGGAACCCTACTCGCTTCACGCCCTGGGTTGGCGCCGAGTCTTCCGAAACGGGTCCCCCACCTTCGGCGGCGGCGCCCGATCGCGATCACGTGAAATCGAGGTGAATGGGTCGGGGAGGCGGGATTTGAACCCGCGATCTCAAGCACCCAAAGCTTGCGCACTACCGGTCTGTGCTACTCCCCGCGAGTACGGTGGACTTACCACGTCGGGTCGCGCTCGCCCACCGCCAGCAGAGGCGATAGGTCACCTACGGCGACGAGCGGCAGCGCCCATCGGCGTAGGGTGACCACGTCGCAATTGTTTGTAATTTCAGGAAAAATCTCGTGTCAGCGCAGGCCATTTCCGCGGGATGGTTCGTCGCCGCTTTCGTGGCACTGCCCGCGGTCGACCCAAAGTCATGTCACCCGCCCGGCTGGCGCACGGCCTGCTCGAAGCCGCACGGCTTGCGCCTCGCCGAGCATGCGGCCCTCGGCGACGCCGTTGTTTGCGGCGTCACGCCCAAGGCACGCTCCCTGCAGCATTTGCGACGCGATGCCCGAGAACGACGAGCTGCTTTCCCGCCGCAAACCAGGCCTTCTCGACTTCGACGACCACCCGCTCGTGGCGATCTGGGAGACGACCCAGGCGTGCGACCTCGTCTGCGCGCACTGCCGCGCGTGCGCGACGCCGCAGCTCGATCCCCGTGAGCTGTCGACCGCGCAGGGCACCAAACTCCTCTCCGCCTTCGCTGCGATGGGGACGCCGCTGTGCGTGCTGACGGGCGGTGACCCGGCTAAGCGGCCCGACCTCGTCGATCTCGTTGCGCACGGCGCGGCGGCGGGGCTCACGATGGCGCTCACGCCGTCGGGGACGCCGCTCATGACGCGCGAGCTGCTCGCCGATCTGAAGCGCGCTGGCCTCGCCCGGGTGGCGGTCTCCGTCGACGGCCCCACCGCCGCGATGCACGACGCCTTCCGCGGCGTGGTCGGGAGCTTCGACGAGTCGCTGCGCATCTTGCGACAGTCGCGCGAGCAGGGGCTGGCGACGCAGATCAACTTCACGCTCTCGCGGCCGTCGCTCGCCGAGCTGGGCGGGATGGCCGCGCTCACCCGCGAGGTCGGCGCGGCGATGCTCGTCGTCTTCGTGGTCATCCCCACCGGACGGGCGACGAGCTCGCTCACTCTGGGCGCCGACGAGATCGAGCGCGCACTGGAGGAGCTCGCGCGCATCGGCGAGGGCGCACCGTTCCAGATCAAGACGACTGGCGCGCCGCAGCTGCGCCGCGTCTTGATGCAGCACTCCGCCAAGGGCGTTCCCACCGGTCTGTTACGCGACATCAAGGACGGCGTCGTGCGCGGCCCGCGCGGAGTGACCGACGGCGTTGGCTTCCTCTTCGTCTCGCACATCGGCGATGTCTACCCGAGCGGCTTTCTGCCGGTCTCTGCCGGCAACGTGAAGATGGAGAACGTCGGCCGCCTCTACCGCGACGCGCCGCTCTTCCGCGCGCTTCGCGACGCAGACGCGCTGGGCGGCAAGTGTGGGGTGTGCCCCTTCAGGCGCGTTTGCGGCGGCTCGCGGGCGCGCGCCTTCGCGGCGACGGGCGACGCGAGCGGTGAAGATCCCGGCTGCGCGTACATTCCGCGGGGCTACGCGCCAGGGGAAACGGCGTCTCACGGCCCCGGCAGCCAGACCAGCCCGACGAACGTGACCGACGCCACCGCGGCGCCTCCGGCGGCCTTCGTCAGCGTCCCCTGCGCAGGATCGATCGCGAACGACGTGAGCGTCCCCGAGCCTTGATTCGCCGCGTAGAGAAACGCCCCCGCCGGATCAAGCGTGAAGGAGCGCGGGATCGTTCCGGCGGTCTTCGTGTGGGCCTTGGGCGTCAGCTTGCCGGTCGCGGCGTCGACGGTGAAGACGGCGATGCTGTCGTCGCCGCGGTTCGACGCGTAGACGAACTTGCCCGAGGGGTGCACCCACACCTCGGCCCCGGTGTTGCTCCCCGAGAACCCGACCGGGAGCGTCGAGACGGTGTCCAGCGCGGAGAGCCGGCCGGTGGACGTGTCGAGCGCGAGCGACGTGACCGTACTCGCCTTCTCGTTGATCAGGTACGCGTGCGCGCCGTCGGGGTGCATCGCGAGGTGCCGCGGCCCCGCGCCGGCCGCGGTGGCGACGTTTGCGGGCGTGTTGGGGGTGAGCTTGCCGGTCGTCGCGTCGAAAGTGAACTGCGCCACGTAGTCGGCGCCGAGGCACGGCACGAACACGAACTTGTTCGACGGATCGGCGACGATCATGTGCGCGTTGGCGCCGACCGCGCGCGTGTCGGATGGCGCGCCGAGCTTGCCGTCCGCCGCGATCGGGAGCACCGCCACGCTGCCGTCGCCGTAGTTCGCGACCATCACCCACTTGCCCGTCGCGTCGACCGAGACGTGCGCGGGCCCGTCGCCTTGCGACGACACGCCCCCGAGGTACGAGAGCGTGCCGCGCGTGCGATCGATCGCGTACGCGCCCACGCGCCCGGCCGTGGCCTCCCCCACCGCGTACAGGTGCGTCGCGCCGGGCCGCACCGCGAGGAACGACGGGCTCGGATCGCCCGCGGGGCTCGTGCCCGCAGGCGTGAGGACGCCCGAGGCGGGATCCACCGTGAGCACGTGGAGGTTCGCGCCGTAGCCGCTCGCGAACGCGACGAGCGGCCCGCGTGACGCGTCCGCCGCGTCGAGCCCCGAGCGCGCATCGACGGGCCCGGCGTCGCCCACGGCGCCGTCGCTGCCCGGTGACGCGCCGTCCGACGCGACGCTCCCATCACCGAGCGACGCGTCGACACCCGGCGTCGCTCCGCCCGGAGCATCGCTCCCCCCGCACGCCGCCGCGCAGGAGATCAGGCCGAAGGCCATGGCAAACGCGCGCACACACGCAGACTAGCGGTCAGGTTCCGCTGGGCAAGCCGATCGGACACGAATGCGTGCCGCTCTTCTCGTCGTACTGCTGGTGGTACTCTTCCGCTTTGTAGAATGCACGGATCGGAGAGACGCGGGTGACCACCGGCTTGGTGCGCTGAGCTTGCTCGCGCGCGAGCGCCGTCCGGGCGACTTTGGCCTGATCGTCCGAGAAGGTGAAGACCTCGCTCCGGTACTGATCGCCGACGTCGGGGCCCTGGCGGTTCATGGTCGTCGGATCGTGGTGCTTGAAGAAGATGCCGAGGAGCGCGTCGTAGGTGACCTTCTTCGGATCGAACTCGACGAGCACCGCCTCGGCGTGGCCGGTCGTGTGCGTGCACACGTCCGTGTAGGTGGGATCGGTCGTCTTGCCGCCGGTGTAGCCGACGGCGGTGGCGACGACGCCCGGCACCTGACGGAACAGATCCTCCGTCCCCCAGAAGCAGCCGCCGGCGAAGGCGCCGAGCTCGTTGCCCGGGCGCGCCACGAGCGGCGTGCCCTTGCCGGCGCCGCCCGGATCGGTCCCGAGCTTCACCTTCGGGGCCGCCGCGGTCGCCTTGTCCGACGCGGTCGACGCGTGATCGGGCTTCGCCTCACCCCCCGCACCGACGGTGCGGCACGCGGCGAGGAGAACGAAGATCGGAAACAGGAATCGGCTCATGCCAGGGATACGCACGCCAGACACCTCGGTTTCGCGGCGTCCACTTCAGGGTGCCTCGCCGCGTAACCCCTCGTTTCGCCTGGTTTCGCCACGCCCTGATGGTAGCTTGCCGGGACCATGCGCGCTGTTCGTTGCCACGAGCTCATCGGCCCCGCGGGCCTCAAAGTCGACGAGCTGCCCGATCCGGTTCCCGCCGCGGGCGAGGTGCTCATCGAGGTGAAGGCCGCGGGGATCAACTTCCCCGACCTCCTGCTCACGAGCGGCAAGTACCAGTTCAAGCCGGCGCCTCCCTTCATTCCCGGCGGCGAGGCAGCGGGCATCGTCCGCGCGGTCGGAGCGGGCGTGACGTCGCTCGCGGTCGGCGATCGCGTGGCCACGACGCTCATCTACGGCGCGTTCGCCGAGAAGCTCGTGACGCCCGAGCTCGCCACGGTGAAGCTGCCCGACTCGGTCGGCTTCGAGATCGGCGCCGCGACGCTCCTCACCTACGCGACGACCATCCACGCGCTCGTCGATCGCGCGAACCTGCAGAAGGGCGAGACGCTCCTCGTCCTCGGGGCCGCCGGCGGCGTGGGGGTCGCGGCGATCGAGCTCGGCAAGCTCCTTGGCGCGCGCGTCATCGCCGCGGCGTCGACCGGGGCGAAGCTTGCATTCTGCAAGGCGCACGGCGCCGACGAGGTCATCAACTACACGACCGAAGATCTGAAAGAGCGCGTGAAGGCGCTCACTGGCGGCAACGGCGCGAACGTGATTTACGATCCGGTCGGCGGCCCGTTCGCCGAGCCTGCGCTCCGCGCGATCGCGTGGGAGGGACGCTACCTCGTCGTCGGCTTCGCGGCCGGCGACATCCCGAAGATCCCGCTCAACCTGACGCTCCTCAAGGGCTGCCAGATCGTCGGCGTCTTCTGGGGCCAGTTCGTGATGCGCGAACCGACGAAGAACCGCGCGAACGCCGAGCGGATCTTCGCCTGGGTCGCCGACGGGAGCCTCACGCCGCACGTCGACGCCACGTTCCCCTTCGCGCAGGCGCAGGAGGCGCTCGAGAAGGTGGCGCGACGCGAGGTGATGGGGAAGCTCGTCCTGATCCCATAGCGGGGGGCGTCTTGCCCGCGCCTCAGAGGTTGCCGAGGCCGCCGTCCGCCAGGATCTCTGCCCCGGTGAGGAAGGACGAGTCGCTAGAGGCCAGAAAGAGCGCCACCCTGGCGATCTCGTCCGGCGTGCCGAAGCGGCGGAGCGGCACTTGCGAGGTGACGCTCTTCGCGAATGCCTCGACGGCCTCCGTCGGCATCCCGAGCTTGCCGTAGATCGGCGTCTCGATGGGACCGGGGCTGACGACGTTCACGCGCACCCCCGCCTCCGCGAGCTCGGCGGCCGCCGTCCGGCCGAGCGAACGAACCGCCGCCTTGGTCGCCGCGTACGCGCTCGTGCCCGGCATGCCCTTCTGATCGACGACCGACGCGTTGAGGACGACGCTCCCTCCCCGGCGGAGGAGCGGCGCGAAGTGCTTGATGGCGAGCCACGGCCCCTTGAAGTTGACGCGAAACATCTCGTCGACGAGGGCCTCGTCGAACGACGTCAGCGGGCCGAACTTCGCGATGCCGGCGTTCAGGAAGAGCACGTCCACGCCGCCGTGCTTCGCCTTGACGTCACGCGCGAGGCGCTCGATGTCCCCCCCGCTCCCCGCGTCCGACGCGACGACGTCGGCCACGCCGCGCAGCTCGTTCCGCGCGATTTCGAGCGTCTCCGGCCGCGTGCCGGTGACCGTGACCTTCGCCCCTTCTGCGGCGAAGAGCTTCGCGGTGGCGAGGCCGATGCCAGTCGTTCCGCCGGTGATGATCGCGACCTTGTTCTCTAGCTTCTTCATGGCCCGGGCTCCTTTATTGACTGATCGATCCAAAACAATTGAAAACAAAATCCACCCGCCGTGCTCGGCCGGTGCTGGGAGGTTTTACTTCGTCGGCGCGGCGAGGCCCGCGAGCGCGAAGCGTGCGATGTCCCGCAGCGCGTCTGGCGACGAGCCCGCCTTGGCGGACAGCTTCAGGCCCACGTACGTCGAAAGCAGGAACCGCCCGGCGGCGCGCGCGTCGACCTTCGCCGGAAGCTCCTTCTTCCCTTGCGCGGCGCGCACCGCCGCCTCGAACGATGCCTCGAGCCGATCCGCGTTCTCGCGGCTGATTCGCGTCACGTCGACGTCGATGCCGGCGAGGTCCGCCGTGGCCGAGATCATGAAGCATCCCCGCGCGCGATCGCACGGGCGCTCGGCAGAGACACCGAGCAAGACGGACTCGATCGCCGAGAGCGGCGACGTCGCGTCGCGGAGGCACGCGCCGAAGGTCGCAGACCGCTCCTCTGCATAGCGCTGGAGCGCCTCGGCGAAGAGACGGTGCTTGTCACCGAACGTGTCGTACATGCTCTGCCGGCCGATACCCATGGCGCGGACGAGATCCTCCGTCGAGGTGGCTTCGTACCCCTTGTCCCAAAACACTTCGACCGCCTTCGCCAGCGCGGCGTCGCGATCGAACTCTTTCGGACGGGCCATACTCTCTACATAAGAGTTATGGACTGTACTGTCAAGTACCGCACTACATCTCCGAGAGGAACCGGCACGCCGGGCCGTTGCCGCCGTCGCACGCGCGCTTGAAGAGCGCCTTCGCGCGGGCGGTGTCGACGGCGACGCCGCGGCCGGTGACGTAGAGGACCCCGAGGTTCGCGCACGCCGGCGACTGACCGTGCTCGCACGACGAGCGAAAGAGCTCCGCGGCCCGGGGCTCGTCCTTCGCCACGCCCGTCCCCTGCAAGTAGCAGAGGCCCACGTTCGAGCACGCGAGCCAGTTCTGCTTGTCGCACGCCATCTGCGACAGCTTGAGGCCCTTCCCGGGATCCGGCGTGAGCCCGGGCGCGCCCGCGATGTAGAGCATGCCGAGGTTCGCGCAGCCGGGGACGTCGCCCTGATCGCAGGCGCGCTTGAGGACCGTCTCGGCGCGCTTCCCGTCGGCGGGCACGCCCATGCCCTGCTGCAGCATCATGCCGAGATTGCCGCACGCGCTGGCGTTGCCGGCGCTGCACGCCTTCTCCAACAGCCCGGCGGCGCGCGTCGGATCCGCTGGGACGCCGGGCAGACCCTGGATGAGGAGGACCGCCGTATTGCTGCACGACGACGACGAGCCGAGCTCGCAGGCGCGCGCCGAGTACTCGATGGCCTTCTTCGGATCGGCGGGGACGCCGAGGCCGCAGAAGTGGAAGCCCGCGAGCTTGCTGCACCCCTCCGCGTCGCGCGCCCCGCACGCCTTCTCGAGCAGCGCGAGCGCACCGGGCTTGGGGCCGTCGGAGCCCTTGCACTCGTCGCCGTTCAGGACGACCGATCGCGTCATGGGCAGCTCGGCGCCGGCGTCCGCGCGCGAAGGCGAGGCGACGAGGTTGGCGTCGCTCGCCGGCGTCGCGCCCGACGAGCCTGCCCCGCCTGGCGTGCCCCCCGCGGGAGCTGCCGCCGGCGCAGGGCCTCCGCATGCGGCGAGCGCCACCGCGAGCCCGAGCCCGAGAGCAAACCGCTGCGCGGGAAACCCCATCTCTCCCAAGGATATACGGGTTCGACCCATAAAGCCTTCCAGGCCTCGAGCCTACGGAGGGGCGGCGCGCTGGCGGATGAGCCCCTCCTGGGCCGTCGACGCGACGAGCTGCCCGTCGCGCGTGAAGACGCGACCCCGCACGAGGCCCCGCGCGCCGCTCGCCGCCGGGCTGTCCATGACGTAGAGGAGCCACGCGTCGACGCGCACGGGCTGGTGGAACCACATCACGTGGTCGAGGCTCGCGACCTGCATCCCGCGCGTGAGCCACGTGACCCCGTGCGGCAAGAGCGCGGTCGTCACGAACGCGTGATCGGACATGTACGCGAGCAAGTAGCGATGGAGCGCCGGATCTTCGGGTAGCGCGCCGACGGTGCGGATCCAGAGCATGCGCTGCGGCGCGCGCTTCGTCGGGGCGAACGGATCGTCCTCCCAGTCGACGGGGCGCACCTCGAACGGGCGCTCGGCCGTCGCGCGCAGGCGCAGGATCTCGGGGATCTTCGCGAGGGTCGCGCGGAGACGCTCTTGCTCGGTGGGCAGCTGCTCGGGCGGAGGCGCGTCGGGCATCGCGTCCTGGTGGGTGAAGCCGTCCTCGTGCACCTGGAAGGACGCCGCGAGGTTGAAGATGGCCTCCCCGCTCTGGATGGCCACGACCCGGCGCGTCGTGAACGAACCGCCGTCGCGGATGCGATCGACGTCGTAAACGATGGGCTTCTTCACGTCCCCCGGGCGCAGGAAGTACGCGTGGAGCGAGTGGACCTGGCGCTCGACAGGTACGGTCTGCACCGCCGCCGAGAGCGCCTGTCCGAGGACTTGCCCGCCGAAGACCGTGCCCCAGCCGAGGTCCTGGCTCTGCCCGCGGAAGAGGTTCTCCTCGATGCGCTCGAGGGCCAGCAGCTCCACCAGCTCGTCGAGGACCTTCGTCATGTGGATTCTGTGGTAGAGGCGAAGCATGCTCCCCGGCAAGTCCCGCTTTTCACGCGCCTCGAATCCCCGCACCATCGTCTCGCTCGCCTCGCTCGCCTCGCTCGCGCTGGCGGCCTTCGTCGGGTGCGAATCCCCGAAGAAGGACGCGACGCCCGCGACGCCGGACACCGTGAGCGCCGCGGCATCCGCGTCGGGCGCTGCAGCCAGCGCGTCGGCGACCCCCCTCGCTGCGGCCGCGTCGTCGGCCGATTCGAAGGATCTCCCCGCGCCCGCCGACGTCGCCGCCGCGCCCGCCGACGCCACCAAGACCACCTCCGGTCTCGCGTCGAAGGTGCTGAAGCCGGGCACCGGCAAGGACCACCCCGGCCCCAAGGACAAGGTGAAGGTCCACTACACGGGCTGGACGAAGGCCGGCAAGATGTTCGACAGCTCCGTCGTGCGCGACGAGCCGATCACCTTCCCGCTCGACGGCGTCATTCCCGGCTGGACCGAGGGGCTGCAGCTCATGGTTGCCGGCGAGAAGCGGCGCCTCTGGATCCCGGCGTCGCTCGCGTACGGTGACCAGCCGCGCAACGGCGCGCCGGCGGGCCCGCTCGTCTTCGACGTCGAGCTGCTCGAGATCAAGCAGCCCGCGAAGCCGCCGGCGGTCCCCGAGGACGTGAAGGCCGCGCCAGCAACGGCGAAGAAGACGGAGAGCGGTCTGCAGTACCGGACGCTCAAGCCGGGCACCGGTAAGGAGCACCCGTCGGCGCAGAGCAACGTCGTCGTCCACTATTCGGGCTGGACGACGGACGGAAAGATGTTCGACAGCTCCGTCGTGCGCGACGAGCCCTCGAGCTTCCGACTGAACGGCGTCATCAAGGGCTGGACCGAAGGCGTCCAGCTCATGGTCGTCGGCGAGAAGACGCGGTTCTGGATTCCCGGCGCGCTCGCCTACGGCGACAAGCCCACGCGTCCAGGCGCCCCCTCGGGCATGCTCGTCTTCGACATCGAGCTCATCTCCTTCAAGTAGGAGCGAGCGACTCTCAGCGCATCAGGGCTTCGAGCTGCGCCTTTTCCAGATCCTTCGCATCGACGGTCGCCTTGGGGGCGGACTTGAGCGCGGGATCGACGGCGGAGAGCCCCTTGGGGGCCTTCGCGGGCGCCTCCACGACGGGCTCGGGCGCGGCGACGGCGACGACGGCGTTCGACTTCGCGGCGGGGCGCGGCTTCTTCTTGAGCGCGAAGGCAGCCTTCGGGGCGGCGACCTTCGCCGCGGCCGCCGCAATGGGCGCGGGGGCCGGAGCAGCGACGTCGGCGGCGGCGACAGGAGCAGCAGCGGCAGCAACAGGAGCAACAGCGACCCGAGCAGCGGCAACCGGAGCAGCGACGTCGGCGGCGGCGACAGGCAGCGGCGCGACGGGGGCGGCGGCAGCAGCAGCAGCAGCAGCAGCAGCGTGCGCGGCGGGCGCATCGGGTGCCGGAAGGAGCATCGCACCCACGCCTACGCCCCCACCGACGAGGATACCGAGCGACAGGATCCCGAGGACGCGGATGAGCGACGCCTTCGCCGAGCCGCCGGTGCGGATGGTGATGACGTGCTTGACCGGCTCGAGCGCGTGCGGCGCGATGGAGATCGGCGGGAACTCGGCCCCGGTGTCGATCCGCTCCATCAGCTGCGTGACCACGCTCTCCTCACTGGTTCCCATCGCGACCTCCACCGAGACAGTGGCAAGGACCTGCCAGCAGGTTTCAAGATTCGCAGGGCGAGAGCGCCCGCCGCCGGTTTCCTGCGTGCAGCCCCGACGCGCGCACGACAAGACCTACATCGCGCATGATCTCGCAGCTCCGCTAAAAGAGGGAGGCGAGGCGCATGACGCCGGCGCCCAACAGGAGCTCGATGGCGGCGAAGGCAAAGGCCGCCGCGAAGGCCGCGAAAAGGACGCCGTGTAGGCGATTCTTCGCTCCGCCCACGTAGCTACTGGACCACGCGTTGCGGAGCATGCGGAACGCGACGCCCAGGGGGATCAGGGCGAGTAGCCAGGGGACCAGGATCGCACCGTCGGGAGGCACGTCGGGGGCGCCGTCCGGACCGACCGAGAAGGTGATGATCATGAGCGTGACACCGATGACGACCGCACATAGCGCCGAGAAGCCATACGCGAGCGAGCGGGGCTTCGCGTACATCGCCATGATCGTGAGCGTGATGCTCAGCGCGAGGAACGAGAGTGAGCTTGCGCCGCTCCACGTCGCCGACCCGCCGTCGAGGGCCTTCTGCGCGAGCGGCGCGACGTTCCACCCTGCCGACCGGTGCACGTACCGAAAGAGCGCGTAGCCGCTGCCGCCGGCGAACATTCCGACGAGCGCGGTGCTCAGGATGGCGCTCAGCCAGTCGGTGCGGGGCTCGAGCTCTTCGTCCTCGCGTGCGCCGCGGTCGTAGCGGGGGGCGTTGTCGCCGAGCTCGATGCGTCCTTTGACGAGCGGGCGCGGGGCGGTGCTCGCCGTCACCAGCGGGGCCGGAGCGCCGTTGCGATCGATCTCCATTTCGTCGTCGAAATCGAAATCGCTGCCGTACGCCGAGCCTTGCGGCGGCGCCGGGGGCGCGACCGGAGGGGGCGCAGCGGCGCTCGTCTTCGTCCCGCTGTTGGGCGAGGGACGGGCCATGTCGAGCTCCGGAACGTCGAGGTCCCCCGGGCGGTCGGACGGTTTGCGAGCGTGATCGCTCATCGACCCACGATGCTATCTCCGGGAGCGGCCCGCACGCTACAAGCCATGCGCGCTCGCCCGTGCTGGTCTTGCGGCTGCTCCTGCTGTTGCTCGTGCTGTCTTGCTCAAAACGCGGCCTCGGGCACCTGCATGAGCGAGAGATCTCCGCCTTCGATCAGCCGGCGCGTCAGCGTCGCGGTCGGAAGGACGTTGGCGCAGAACCAGCGCGAAGCGGCCATTTTCCCTGTGTAAAAGGCCCGCTCCGCCCCGTCCGACTCGCTGAGACGCTCGCTCGCAATCGCAGACGAGCGCACGAGGAGCCATCCGATGACGAGCTCCGCCAGCGATGCGAGGACGCGGTTCGCCTGTAGCCCAACGTGGTACAGGCTCTCCTGCGTCTTGCCCATCATCGCGCCGAAGATGCCCTCGACGTCGCCGAGCGCGCGGGCGAGGAGCGTTCGGTCGCTCACGAGCGCCGCCCCTCCGACCTCGGCCGCGAGCGTCGCCTTGATCTGCCCGAGCAGCGCCTGCAGCGTCTGCCCGCCGTCCTTGGCGACCTTGCGGAAGAACAGATCCTGCGCCTGGATGTGCGTCGTGCCCTCGTAGAGGCTGTCGATCTTCTGATCGCGGATGTACTGCTCGACGGGGTAGTCCTGGCAATAGCCGGAGCCGCCGAAGCACTGGAGCGAGAGACCGAGGAGCTCGTACGCCTTGTCCGAGCAGTAGCCCTTCACGAGCGGGAGGAGCAGATCGTTCAGGCGATCGACCCCCTTCGCCTCCCCGGCGTCGTGCCCGCCGAGGATGTCGACCTGGTCCTGCACCACCGCAGCGAAGAGGCACAGCGCGCGCATCCCCTCGGCGTGGGCCTTCTGCGCCATCAGCATGCGCCGGACGTCGGGGTGCTCGATGATGCGAACGCGTGGCGACGACTTGTCGGCGGCCCGGAGGAGATCGGGGCCCTGCACGCGCTCCTTCGTGTAGGCGAGCGCGTTCAGGTACGCGGTGGAGAGCGTCGACATGGATTTGATGCCTACGCCCATGCGCGCCTGCTCGATGACGTGGAACATCTGTCGAATTCCGTCGTGCGCGTCGCCCACGAGGAGTCCCCGCGCGGGCTTGCGATCGCCGAAGGTCATCTCGCACGTGGCGGACGCCTTGATGCCCATCTTCTTCTCGATGTTGGTGCAATAGACGCCGTTGCGCTCGCCGAGCGAGCCGTCCTCGTTCACCCAGAATTTGGGGACGATGAACATGCTGAGCCCCTTGGTGCCCTGCGCCGCACCCTCCGGTCGCGCGAGCACGAGGTGCACGATGTTCTCGGCGCCGTTGAAGTCGCCGTTGGTGATGAAGCGCTTCACACCCTCGATCTCCCAGACCTCACCGCCCACGTGACGCGCCTTCGTCTTGCCGGCGCCCACGTCGCTCCCCGCGTCGGGCTCGGTGAGGACCATCGAGCCGCCCCAGCGGCGCTCGATGATGTTCTTCACGAAGCGTTCCTTTTGCGGGCCGGTACCGAGCCCGTCGAGGATGCGCGCGAGCACCATGCCGAAGAAGTAAAATCCCAGCGACGCGTGCGCGCCGCTCACGAGCTCGAACGCCGCCCAGCGCATGCTGGGCGGCGCGCCGAAGCCGCCGAGGCGCTCGGGCAAATCGAGGCGGTGCCACTCGCCGTCGTAATAGGCGTTCAGGTTCTTCACGAGCGCGGCGGGGAGCGTGACGTTCCCCTCGCCGTCGAGCGTCAGCGGTGTGCGGTCGGAGTCGGCGAAGCCCGCGGCGATCTCCTCGGTGCACAGCGTCTCGAGCCCCTGCAGCGCGTCGAGCGCGGAGGCCTCGTCCATCGCGCCGAACGGCGCTTTTCCCAGGCTCGTCTTGCCGATGTCGAAGAGCTCGAACAGGCAGAAGCGAATGTCGCGAAGGTTCGATTTGTAGTGAAGTTTGGTGCCGCTCATTTCTTGCGGCGCCAGCCTACCTCTTCTTGGGAGGCGGCGGCCACCAGCGGCGCGGCACCGGGCCGGCGACGCTCTTGCGCGGCGTCAGCGACTCCGAGCCATCCTCGGCGACGACGCCATGGGGAGCCTTCACGCGCGGCTCGGGCACGGTGTTGCCCGACACCTGCTGGTTCGCGGCGCGGACAATGACGAAGACGAGCAGCCCGAACGCCGCGACCACCGCGACGCCGAGCGCGATGCCGAGCCTCTTGTAGCTCGGCGGCGCGAGCTCTGACTCGAGGGCGGAAGGGCTCGACTGCAGCGCCGCCGGAACCGGCATCGGCACCAGCGGGAGGGGCGGCGCCGGCATGCCGCGCGGCAGCTCCGGACCGACCGGGAACGGGATCGCCCCTTCGCTCGGCATATCGATCGTCTCGCCGAAGACGTCCTCCCTGGTCATCGGGGCGACAGGGACGACCGCGCTCGGCCGCAGCGGCATCGGCGCCGGCAGCGACGACGGCCCCGGCAGCGCGGTGGGCGGCGGAAAGGACGGAGCGCTGGGCGGGCGACCCGCGGCCGCCATCGAGCGCCGCACCGGCGGCCGGTCACGCGTGATGCTCTCGTCGTTCTTGGGCGGCAACACCGGCGCCAGCACGGCGACGGCCGTGACGCTCTGTTCGTCCTCCGCCTCCGGGTGCATCACCGGCACCGCCACCTCGAACTTGCGGGAGCGCGTGACGGTGTCGCCGCCCTCGTCCTCGGTGCGGGGCGCGTCGAGGTCCGGGAGCAGCGGCGCTGGGCGCGTCACGCTGTCGTCGGGCATGTCTACTGCGTTGCAGAGCGACGGGCGGATCTCGGTGACCAGATCCTCCGCCTCCTCGATCGCGGGCGCGAGCCTGGGCATCGAGCTGGCCTTGGGGGGCGGCGGCTTGGGCTCGGGGAGCGCCATCTTCGTCGACGGACGCGTCGGCGGCGGCGGGGCGGGCGGGGGTGGAGCGCCTGCGGCGGGCGTGATCGCGCGGGCTGCCGACGACGACGGGGGCGACGGTGCGTTCGGCGCGATCCCCTGCGCGAGCAGGGTCGGCCCGACCTCGGTGACGATGTCGTCCCCCATCTCCGCCGTGTCCGGCGCAGACGGCGCGCGCGGGAACGGTGCGGCGACGGTGACGCTGTGGTCGGCGTATTCGGGGAGCGGCGCCGGTACGGGCGGCGCCTTCGTGATGCTGTCGTCCTGCTCGTCGGCCTCGGTCGGCGGCGCCGCATCGGGCGACTCGCTCACCGTCGTCGTGACGGTGTCCTCGCGCCGCTCGACCCCGGACGCGCGCGTCTGGGGCGCGACGGCGGTGACGCTCGGATCGTCGGCGTCGGCGCCGTGCGGGAGCGACGTCGGCTCCGCGAATTCGCCGCGGCGCTTCAGGATCTTCTCGCCCGCGAGCTGCCGAACGAGCATCGCCACCGCCGTCGGCGCCGCGACCTTCGCGTGCGGCGTGATCGCCGCGAGCATCTGTTCGATCGACTCGAACCGCGCGCGCGGCTCGGCCGACAGCGCGCGCATGGCGACGTCGACGAGCGGCTCCGCCCACGCGGCGTCGGTGGGCGTGGCCGGCCGCGGGATCGGACCCCGCGCGTGCGCCTCCAGGATCTGCGCCGCGTCGAGCCCCAGCCAGGGGCGCTCCCCGGTGAGCGCCTCGAGGAGGAGCGCGCCTGCGCTATAGACGTCGGCGCGCTTGTCGACGCCGCGATCGCCGTGCAGGACCTCCGGCGCGAAGAACGCCACGTTGCCGAGCGACTCCTGCGGGACGTTCAGCGGCGCGGTGTGGAACAGGCCGGTGATCCGCGCGACGCCGTCCAGGCCGACGAGGATCTCCGAGGGCGCAAGGACCCCGTGGTAGAGGCCAATGGCTCGCCGGCGCGCGTCCTTCGTGCCGTGCAGCGTCGCCAGGCCACCCATCACCTCGAGGAGGATGCGCAGGTACACCTGCAGCGAGATCACCGCCTCCTGCGCGCTCGCGAGGGAACGCAGCCCGCTCAGCGCTTCCCCCTCGACGAACTCCGACGCCACGACGATCTCGTCGCCGACCGGGTCCGCCCCGTAGACGCGCACGAGGTTGGGGTGCGAGAGCTCGGACACCGCGCGCGCGTCGCGCAGGATGCCGGTGAGCTGCGAGACCGCGTCGCGAGGCCGACGGAAGTGCTGCAGCACCGCGAGCTCTTTGTGCGCGCCCACCACCCTGTGCGCCGCATACACGGGCGCTGTGCGCGCACCCAGCTCACGCAACACATGGTAGTTGAGTACCGCCTGGCCTCCCTGAAGCCGCTGCGGTGCTGCGTGCGAAACGGTCACTTCCTGATCAGTGTACCTTTCCGGGCGCGCTTCTCCTCCTGAGAAGCGGCGAGGCGACGCCCGACTACAAGGTACTACGTGGTACCCGCGGCAGGCGATTTTGGCTCGATTTCAATGGGAGCGGACGACCGGGCGCCGGCCCATCACCCCAGGATCAACCCGACGACGACCTCGATCGCGGCGACGAACGCGCACGCACCGAAGATCGCGAAGGGCAGCAGCCGCAGCCGGGGATCGAGGATGTCCTTCTTCTCCAGCACGGGCACCAAGGGCAGTGCTTCAGCGAGCGCCTTGTCGCTGACAACCGCAGCGGGCATGGTCGCGACGACGGGCGACGGCATCGGCATCGGCATCGGCATCGGCATCGGCGCGGGCCGCGGCAGAGACGGCGCGACGAACGATGCGGGGGGAGCGGGCGGCAGCGGCGATTGCGGCGGCCGGGGCGGCAGCGATGCCGGAATCGGCGACGGC
>JANYHK010000146.1 GCA_025359105.1 Myxococcales bacterium
GAGTTGGAGGGCGGTGAGGCCGTCCGGCCCGCGATCCACGACGATCTGCGTGCCGGGCGGGTACTCGCCCGCGATGACGTTCTTCGCGAGAGGGTCCTCCAGGTACTTCTGGATCGCGCGCTTGAGCGGACGCGCCCCGTATTGCGGGTCCCAGCCCATCTCGCCCAGGAAGTCTTTTGCTGCAGCAGTCAACTCCACGCGAAGGTCGCGCTTGTGCAAGCGTTCGCCGAAGCGCGCCAATTGGATGTCCACGATGCTTCGGAGCTGCTCTCTCTCGAGGCGATGGAACACGACGACTTCGTCGAGCCGGTTGATGAACTCGGGTCGGAAGCTCTTCTTCACTTCGTCCATCACAGCGCGTCGGACGAGCTCGGTCTTGTCCGCACGCTCTAGACCCGTGCGCTCTTCTATGGCTGAAATCTGGGCCGATCCGATGTTGCTCGTGAGGATGAGCACGGTGTTCTTGAAGTTGACCGTGCGACCCTGACCGTCCGTGAGGCGCCCGTCGTCCAGCACTTGAAGCAGCACGTTCCACACGTCGGGGTGCGCCTTCTCCACCTCGTCGAAGAGTATGACCGAGTACGGGCGGCGACGAACGGGTTCAGTGAGCTGGCCGCCTTCGTCGTAACCGACATAACCGGGAGGCGCGCCGATGAGGCGAGAGACGGAGTGCTTCTCCATGTACTCGCTCATGTCGAGTCGGAGCATCGAGCGCTCGTCGTCGAACAAGAACTCCGCGACGGCGCGCGCGAGCTCGGTCTTTCCGACGCCGGTGGGACCGAGAAAGAGGAAGCTGCCGATCGGGCGCTTCTCCTCGCCGAGGCCGGCGCGTGAGCGGCGCACGGCGTTGGCGACGGCGGTGATCGCCTCGTCCTGACCGACGACGCGCAGCCGAAGCCCGTCCTCCATCTTGAGGAGCTTCTCCATCTCCCCCGTCAGCATCTTGGTGACGGGGATGCCCGTCCACTTCGCGATGATGCCGGCGATGTCTTGATCGGTGACCTCCTCGCGGAGGTAGCTCGTCCTCTCCTGCACCTTCGCGAGCTGCTTGCGGTGGTCTTCGATGCGCTTCTCGAGCTCGGGCAGCTTGCCGTAGCGGATCTCGGCGGCGCGGCCGAGATCGCCCTTTCGCTGCGCCTCTTCCGCTTCGGCGCGGAGCGTCTCGAGCATCGGCTGGGCCTTGCGCACCTGCTCGATGATCTCCTTCTCCTTCAGCCACTGGGCGCGCATCCCCTTGGCGCCCTCCTCCAGCTCGGCGATCTCGCGCTTCACGTTGTCGAGGCGCGCCCTGCTCGCCGGATCGCGCTCCTTCTTCAGCGCTTCTTGCTCGATCTGCAGCTGCGTGAGCCGACGTTGCACGCCGTCGAGCTCCGCCGGCATCGTCTCGATCTCCATCTTGATCTTCGCCGCCGCCTCGTCGACCAGATCGATCGCCTTGTCGGGGAGGAACCGCTCGGTCACGTAGCGATCGGACAGCGTCGCCGCCGCGACGAGCGCCGCGTCGGTGATGCGGATACCGTGGTGAACCTCGTAGCGCTCCTTCAGGCCCCGCAGGATCGCGATGGTGTCGGCGACCGTGGGCTGGGAGACGAAGACCGGCTGGAAGCGCCGCTCGAGGGCGGGATCCTTCTCGATGCGTTTTCGGTACTCGTCGAGCGTCGTCGCGCCGATGCAGCGGAGCTCCCCGCGCGCGAGCGCAGGCTTGAGGAGGTTGGCCGCGTCCATCGTGCCCTCGGCGTTGCCGGCGCCGACGATGGTGTGGATCTCGTCGATGAAGAGGATGATCTGCCCCGCCGCCCCCTCGACCTCCTTGAGGACGGCCTTCAGACGGTCCTCGAACTCGCCGCGGTACTTCGCGCCGGCGACGAGCGCGCCCATGTCGAGCGACGCGACGCGCTTGTTCTTCAGGGACTCCGGCACGTCGCCGCGGACGATGCGCTGGGCGATGCCTTCGACGATGGCCGTCTTACCGACGCCCGGCTCGCCGATGAGGACCGGGTTGTTCTTGGTCCGGCGGGACAGGACCTGCATCACGCGGCGGACCTCCTCGTCACGACCGATGACCGGGTCCATCTTGCCCTTGCGCGCGGCGTCCGTCAGATCGCGGCAGTACTTCTCGAGGGCCTGGAACTTCCCCTCCGGATCGCGATCGGTGACGCGCTGATTTCCGCGCACCGCGGCGAGCGCCGTGAGGAGCTTCTCGTAGGTCACCCCGCCCGCCTTCTCGAGGAGGCCGGAGAGATCGCGATCGTGCTTGGCGATCGCGAGGATGTAGTGCTCGACCGAGACGAAGTCGTCCTTGAGCGTCTTGGCTTCGTCCTCCGCCTTGCGAATGACTTCGAGCGTGCGGCGTCCCATGCCGGGCTCGGCGCCGCCGGTGACGCGCGGCAGCCCCTCGATCTTCTGCTCGACCAGGCGGGTCAGCTCGCTCGTGTCGCACCCCGCCTTCTGCAGGAGCGGCTGGGCCACGCCCGCATCCTGCGCGAGCGCGGCGACGAGCAAGTGCTCGGGAAGGAGCTCCGGGTTCCCTCGGCGGCTAGCGCGGTCGAGAGCGTCACGAAACGCTTCTTGGCTCTTGGTCGTCATTCGGTCGGGACGCATGGATCTCTCCTGGCGCGGCGAGAGCACGGCAATGCGGCCAAAACGCGGCGCGGCTCCGTTTCGTGCTCTTCCGTTCTTCGGGCAAGGTAAGTCCGCGAACGGGTAGCGCAAGACACGTGCCGCTCCTGAGACTCAGTTCGGCTCGCAGTCCCCGTCCGCGTTCGACCAGAGCTGCGTGACGTCCCATCCGTCGGCCCCGCGGCGCGCGACTTGATTGCAGAGATCGCCGATTTCGCCGCCGGCGTTGTCGACATCCTTCGGGCTGTACCAGCCCTGGTTGGGCACCGGATCGGTCGCCATCTCGGCGAGCTCGTGGGAGACGGCCAGGGGGCTGCGCCCGAGGGTGCATGGCGGGATGATCGCGTAGGGCTCGGCGCCGTCGAAGGCGTGGTAGCCGCCGGCGTCGATGCACGTCTGGTAGACCTTGCTTCCGCGCTGGCCGAGGTTCACGTTCACGCCCGCGGGCAGGAAGAAGAGGTACGCGTCGGCGAGTGCGACGGTCGGCAGAGGCAAGCCTGCGTCGGCGGCGGCGGCGTCCGAGGCGTCGGACGCCGCGTCGCTTACGCCCCCATCCGGCACGTCCGGATGGATCGCCGCGTGGACCGCGAGCTCCAGGTCCTCCGCCGTGATGAGCCCCTTGGTCACCGCGCCTTCCGGGATGATGCTCGACGCGGGGACACGAACGCTCGTGACCCGCGTACCGGCGCCCACGCCGTACTGCTGCATGATCGCCCAGTAGTCGCTCGTCAGCAGCCAGTCGACGAACGCGTCGAAGCTCGGCACACCGCCCGCCGACTCGTCGCCGATGTACACCACCATGAGGCGCATCCCGGTGAGCACCTTGTGCTTGTGTGGCTCGAGACGCGCCCACGGCGTCTTCGCGTCGACGCGCGCCGCTTCGGCGGGCGCAGCGTCGCGCGGTGCGGCGAACGTCGCCCCCGCGTCGTCCCCGGCAGAAGACGACGCCGGGCCGCCGCCACACGCAGCAAAGGGGAGCGCCAGGAAGGCGAGGACGGCCGGTGCGAAGCGCGCGAGCATCGGGAAACCGAAGCCTGCCCCCGCGCGCGGCACCTGTCGAGCCCCGCGGCGATCCGCGCTATGAGATCGGTGTGCGCCTCCACCTGGTCGACGGAACCTACGAGCTCTTTCGTGCCCACTTTTCCAAGCGCCCCAGCCACGCGTCGCCCTCCGGGCAGCCCCTCAAGGCGACCGTCGGCCTCGCCTCCTCGCTCCTTGCGCTGGCGCACGATCCCGACGAGGACGTGACCCACATCGGCGTCGCGTTCGACAACCCTATCCGGTCGTTCCGCAACGATCTGTTCGACGGCTACAAGACCGAGGAAGGGGTCGACGCCGAGATCCTCGCGCAGTTCGATCTCGCCGAGGAGACGACGCGCGCGCTCGGCATGGTCGTCTGGCGCATGGACCGGTGGGAGGCCGACGACGCGATGGCCACCGCCGCGACTCGCTTCGCTGGCGACGTCGCGCAGGTCCGCATTCTGACGCCGGACAAAGATCTCGGCCAGGTGCTGCGCGGCACGCACATCGTGCAGGTCGATCGCGTGCGCCAGAAGCTCATCGACGAGCCGAAGCTGCTCGAGAGCCGCGGCATCGCGCCCGGCAGCGTTGCCGATTGGCTCGCGCTCGTCGGCGACACCGCGGACGGCATCCCCGGCGTGCCGGGATTCGGTGAGAAGACCGCCGCCGCGCTGCTGGGCGCATACGGGCACCTCGAGGACATCCCCCTCGAGGGCGAGTGGACCGTCGCGGTGCGCGGCGCCCCTCGCCTCCAGGAATCGCTCCGCGCACGCCTCGACGACGCGCGCCTCTACAAGAAGCTCGCGACGCTTGTCCTCGACGTTCCGCTCGCCGAGTCGCTCGAAGACCTGCGCTTCAAGGGCGTCCCGCGCACCGCGTTCGCGGCGTGGTGCGCGAAGGTCGGCGCGCGGGAGGGCTTCGCGGACCGCGTCGTGCGCTGGGCTCCTTAGACGAGCGCGTTCGTCTGGAAGCGAACTGGGCTCAGTGCCGCGTCCGCCACCGCGGGTCGGTGTCGTCGAGGATCTGATCGTAGCGGGCCCGCTCGGTCTCCGTCGTGGTGTCGGGCGCGACGCCCGCTGCGTCCATCATGTCGTGCGCGAACGGGAGGCCCTGGCGGACGCGGTCCATGCGCGCCTGGCTCTCGGCGAGACGCGCCTTGAAGGCCGGCTGGATCTCCGCCCACGGCTTGCCGACGTCCTGCTCGAGCGCCGTGCGCTCCGCGCCTGTGAGCTTGCCGTCGTATACGGCGCGGAAATACGTGAGCGCCGCGTCGAAGCGTGCGCCGGGGATCATCAGGAGGTCCATCCCCGCGACGAAGGATTTCACGTACAGGCGCACGACCTGGCTCGTGGACATCGTCCCGTACGGGCCCATCCACATCGCATCGCTCACCGCGAGCCCCTTGAAGCCCATGCGCTCGCGCAGGACACCCTGCAGGATCGGTCGCGAGACCGTCGTGTTCGTGGTGGCATCGAAGACCGGGAACTCGGCGTGGCTGCAAAGGATGCTGAGGCGCATCGCCCTTTCGCCGGCCGCGTTCGTGTGATCGATGACGGCCTTGAACGGCGCGAGGTGTTTGTCGGCGGTGGGCTCGTCGGTGACGGGGGAGACGACGATCTGGTCGTGGGTGTCGCCACGCGTCTGCCCGAGGCCGGGAAAGTGCTTCGTCACGAACACGACGCCGTCCACCGACGTCGCGCCGTCGATGAGCTCCGTCATCAGCGTGCTCGCGACGGCCTCGTCTTGATCGGTGCTGCGATTCACGAAGAGTGCGAACGCGAGATCGCTCACGGTGCCGAGGGGGTAGTTGATCCCGATCGACCGCATCTCGCGCGCGATGATCTTTCCGTGCAGACGCGCGAGCTCACGCCCCTCTTCCGCGCTCTTGTGGAACGCTACGCCGAGCCACCGCGGGTGCGCGAGCGGCGTCATGCCGTCCGTGAACCGCTGGATGCCCGGCACGCGCGTGAAGCTCGTCGTGGTGTCGAGCGCGCCGCCTTCGTAGTCCGTCGAGAAGAGCATCGCGCGGCCGTGGGCTGCCTGGGAGGCACGCGAGTAGGAGTCGATCACCTTGCGCAGATCTGCGCCGCTCCCGTGGTGCATGTTCCAGAAGACGATGCCGCCGGGCTGGCTGCCTTTGATCTCCGTGAGCACGTGCGGCACGATCTCGGCGACCGAGTGCTCCATGAGGAACGCCTCGCCGAGGCGCGCGCGCACCGGATCGGTGTCGGTCTCGGCCTCGCCCGCTGCATCGTCGGTCCCTGCGACATTGGACGAGCACGCCGCCGCGAGTGCGGACAGCAGGGCCGGAAAGAGGAGGGTGGCGAAGGAGCTCGAACGCATGCGAGCCTCCGCTGATGCAATGTCGGTGCCTGGCGTACATACGCACACCTCTACGCCAGCGCCCCGAAGTTCCGCGCAGTTCCGCGCGGTAGGCACGTTCGGCCAGGGTTCCGCGAGGTCCCGCCGGTGGATCAGACGCCCTGCCGTTCGCCTCGGCCGTAAGGCGCTCGCTCAGTAGCGACCGTGCACGAGCCCGCAACCGCCGGGGCAGTTTGTGCCGTTGGAGGGCTTCGCGCCTGGTTCCACCCGGCACGCATCTCGATGTGGGCCCCACGCACGTCTTCGGGCGCCGCGACCAAGAGGCTCAGGGGCAAGCTCGCCTGCCCCTGAGCCTCAAATATCCAGATTTTTCACGTTGAGTGCGTTCTGTTCGATGAACGCGCGGCGCGGCTCGACCTGGTCGCCCATGAGGATCGTGAAGATTTGATCCGTCTGCACGGCGTCGTCGAGGCGCACCTGCAGCATCACGCGCGCGTTCGGATCGAGCGTCGTCTCCCAGAGCTGCTCCGGGTTCATCTCGCCGAGACCCTTGTAGCGCTGCTGGTTCCAGCCCTTGCGTCCCCGCGCGTCGATGAAGTCCCAGAGCGCGTCGGCGTCTTCGAGCTCGGTCTCTTTGCCCGCGCCCTCGCCTTCGTCGCCCTTCAGGGCCTTCGCGTAGTAGGGGGCCGGGCCGATCGAGCGAACGTCCTGCTCGATGGCGTAGAGCTCCTCGTACTCCGCCGACTCGACGAGACTCCAGTCGACGGTGACCTGGCGCGCGTTCGAGCCGGGGCGCGGCGAGATAGTGATTGTGGCGGCGCCGTGCTCCGTCTCCCAGCCGACGTCGATCCCGAGGGGAAAGATATCGGGGTAGCGCTTCTCGAGGCGCGCGCGGATGAGCGGCACCGCGGCCTCGACCCTCTTGCGCTCGCGCAGCTCGATCTTGCCGATGCCGCTGGCGCGCAGGACGGCCGCGACGAGGCGGGCGTCGGCGCGGCGATCGATCTTCGACAGCGCCTTCCGGAACATGCGCAGGCGCTCGGAGAGGCGCAGGAGCGGCTCGCCCGAGAGCGTCGGTCCCTTCGAGGCGCGCACGGCGAGGCCTTCGACGCCCTGCTCGAGGAAGAAGCGGTCGAGCGCCGCCTGATCCTTCATGTAGAGGCCCTTCTTGCCCTTGTAGACGCGGTAGAGCGGCGGCTGTGCAATGTACAGGTACCCGCGCTCGATGATCTCGGGCATCTGCCGGTAGAAGAACGTGAGCAGCAGGGTGCGGATGTGGCTGCCGTCGACGTCGGCGTCGGTCATCAGCACGATCTGGTGGTAGCGGAGCTTCTCGATGTCGAACGATCCGCCCTGCTCGGGCGTGCCGATGCCGCAGCCGAGCGCGGTGATGAGTGTCCCGATTTCTGCGGACGAGAGCATCTTGTCGAGGCGCGCGCGCTCGACGTTGAGGATCTTTCCCTTGAGCGGCAAAATCGCCTGGAACTTGCGGTCGCGGCCCTGCTTGGCCGAGCCGCCTGCGCTGTCTCCCTCGACGATGTAGAGCTCGGCCTCTTCGGCGTTCTTCGTCTGGCAGTCGGCGAGCTTCCCGGAGAGGCTCGTGTAGTCCATCTGCCCCTTGCGGACGATCTCGCGCGCCTTGCGGGCGGCCTCGCGCGCCTTGGCGGCCATGATCGTCTTTTCGATGATCTTGCGCGCGGGCGCCGGGTTCTCTTCGAAGTACTGGCCGAGCTTGTCGACCACGACGCCCTCGACGATGCCCTTCACCTCGCTCGAGACGAGCTTGCTCTTCGTCTGCGAGTCGAAGCTCGGGTCGGGGAGCTTGACGCTGATGACGGCGGTGAGGCCTTCGCGGATGTCCTCGCCGGAGAGGCCGTTCTTGACCTCGCGGAACAGGTTCTGCGCGGCGCCATAGTTGTTGAAGACGCGCGTGAGCGACGCCTTGAAGCCAGTCAAGTGCGTGCCGCCGTCCTTGTTGTGGACGTTGTTCGTGTACGCGAAGATCTGCTCGGCGTAGCTCGAGTTCCACTGCAGCGCGACCTCGACCTGGATCGGCGCGCCGCTCTCGGCGGGGACCTCGGCGTTGATGTGCACGACGGTCTCGTGCACCGGTTCCTTCGCCTTGTTCAGGAGCTCGACGAACTCGCGGATGCCGCCCTGGTACTCGAAGGTTTCGGTGCGGCCTTCGCCGCGCTCGTCGGTCAGGGTGATGACGAATCCGGCGTTCAGGAACGAGAGCTCGCGCAGGCGGCTCGCGAGGATGTCGTAGCTGAAGTCGGTGACGCCGACGAAGATCTCGTGGTCTGCCTTGAACGTGATCTTGGTGCCCGTGCGATCGGAGCTGCCGATGATGGCGATCGGAGCGACGGGGACGCCGCGGCGGAACTCCTGGAAGTTCACCTCGCCCTCGCGCTTGATCTCCATCTTGAGCCACTCACTGACCGCGTTCACGGCGCTGACGCCGACGCCGTGGAGGCCCGCGGAGACCTTGTAGCTCGAATGATCGAACTTGCCGCCGGCGTGGAGGACGGTCATGACGACCTCCGCGGCGCTGACCTCTTTGCCGAGCTTTTTGCTCATCTCGACGTGCTTGCCCGTCGGGATTCCGCGGCCGTTGTCCTCCACCGTCACCGAGCCGTCGAAGTGGATCGTGACGTCCATGCGCGAGCAAAAACCGCCGAGGTGCTCGTCGACCGCGTTGTCGACGGCTTCCCACACGAGGTGGTGCAGACCGGAGCCGTCGTGCACGTCCCCGATGTACATGCCGGGACGCTTGCGGACCGCCTCCAGCCCCTCGAGGACGGTGATGTTGTCGCTGCCGTAGGCGGCGGCGGACGGGGGAGAGCTCTGCGGAACGCTGGCGTTGGTCATTGCTTGGGACGTTTGAGGGGCGACCGCCGCAGGATTTACCCGGTTTGATTGGTCGAATTGAGTTCCGACCCGGGAGGCGTCGCCCGTTGAGCGTGCCGTACTCTACAACGACAGGGGCTTCCTCGCAAGGAAGATCTTGGGTATTTTCCTCATGATTTCGTGAGCTTGCGGACTCCAGAACTACGCCTCAGGTTACCCACAGCCCGTGCCATTCAGCCGGGCCCAATGACTCCCGAAACAACACGAAAATCGGCGCGATCCGCGGGGCCGGCGGTGGGTCCGGTGTCGATCAGCTCTGGCCTCGTGGTGGTCAAGAACACCTGCCCTTCGTGGGCGCGCAGGAACGCGAAGAGCGCCGCGGTGCGGCCGCGATCGAGCTCGCTCGAGACGTCGTCGAGGAGCAGCACCGGGCGCACGTCGCGAGCTGCGCCGACGACCTCGACCTCGGCGGCCTTGAGCGCCAGTACGACGGCGCGGTGCTGGCCCTGCGACGCGACGCCGCGCACCGGGTGGTCTCCGATCGTCAGCGAGAGATCGTCGCGGTGGGGCCCAGCGCCGGCGCCTCCGCGACGCATGTCGCGCGCGCGCTGCGAGGCGAGCTCGTCGCGGAAGCGGGACTCGTCCTCCGGCGCGCCGGGCGCGTACGTCGCGCGGAGGACGAGACCTTCGGCGGCGATACGCTCGAAGGCCCGCTCCGCCTCGCGAGCGAGCTCGGTGGCCGCGCGGCGCCGGGTGGCCATCACGCGGACGCCGTGGCGCGCGACGAGCTCTTCCCACTGGTCGAGATCGGACGCCGCGACACCGCGCACCTCGAGCGCCTTCTGCCGCTCACGCAGCGCCCGCGCAAAGCTCTCGAGCTCACCCATCGACGACGGCTCGAGGTACAGCGCGACGCGATCGAGCAGGCGCCGTCGCTCGCTGCCGCCTCCCATCGACAGCGCGATCTCACCGGGGTGGAAGACCACGATCGGCGTCGCCACCGCGTAGGCCGCGAGGCTTGGTGGACGCTTGCCGTCGATGCGCACGAGGCGCGCTCCGGGGCGGACGCCGACGCTCTGCTCGCGCGAGAGGTCCCCCTCGCGGACGCGCCCGCGCACGCTCCCGAGCTCGCCACCGTGCACGACGAGCTCACCGGGGCGGCTGGCGCGGAAGCTCTTGCTCGTCGCGAGGACGTACAGGGCTTCGAGCAGGTTCGTCTTGCCCTGTCCGTTGTCGCCCGACACGACGTTGAAGCGCGGACCGAAGTCGAGATCCACCGCCGCGAGGTTTCGCAGCTGCCGCACCGAGACGTGCTCGATGACCAGAGGCCTCACGTGCGCCTCGCGCTCGCGTCACGCGGCGGCGTGCTCATGCTCACCCGAGCGACTCAGATGCGCATCGGCATGACGACGGCGAGGAACTGCTTGTCCGGAGGCGGCGATGCGGGGCGCAGGACCGCAGGGTCGAGCTCGCCGGAGAGGCCGAGGATGACGTTCTCGTCGTCGAGCGCGCCGAGCACGTCGAGGAAGTACTTCGCGTTGAAGCCGATCGTGATGGGCGCGCCGGTGTACTCCACCGGCACCTCGTCGAAGCCGTCCCCGCTGTCGGGCGACTCGCTCGTGATGCGCATCGTGCCGTTCTGGATCCCGATCTTCACGCCGCCGGTGCGCTCGCTCGCCGCGATGGCGACGGCGCGGAGCGCGTCCGCGAAGGCCGCGCGCGGGGCGTGGACCTGCTTGTCGCTCTGCTTCGGGATGACCTGCGCGTAGGGCGGGAACTGCGCGTCGACGAGCTTCACGCTGAACGTCATGCCCGCGCCCTGGAAGAACGCGCTCGAGCCGCTCTGCGTGATCAGGAGCTCGGGCTTGCCCTTCTCGCCGCGACTCGAGTCAGCAGGTCCTTCGGCGAGCATCTCGTCGCACAGGCGGCGCAGCTCGTGGATGGCCTTGAGCGGGATGAGCATAGTGGCCGACGCCTGACGACCGTTGACCTTCACGTCGACCTTGGACAGGCGATGACCGTCCGTGGTGACCATGCGAACGGTGTCGCCTTCCCACTCGAACAGCGCCGAGTTCAGGTGCGCGCGCGTCTCGTCGGTCGAGATCGAGAAGTGGGTCTTCTGGATCAACTCCGAGAGCACCTCGACGTCGAGCGCCAGCGTCGGCGAACCTTCGGCAGGCTGCGGGAGCGGCGGAAAGTCATCGCCCGGCATTCCGCGAAGCGTGTACCGGCGCGCGCTGCCACTGGCCTTCAGCGTGGTCGTCGCGTTGTCTTGCGTCGCGATCACGATCGGACCGTCGGGCATCATTTTGACGCGCTCGAAGAGATCCTTGGCGGAAACGGCGACGCTTCCGGGCTTGCTCACGTCGGCAGGCACGCGACCGAGCAGCGACAGGTACAGGTCCGTGGCCGCCAGTCTCATGGCACCGGTGCCATCGACGGCGAGCAGGACATTCGCGAGCACCGGCATCGTGCTCTTGCGCTCCGCCACGCCCTGCATGCGCGCGACGATCTTCAGCAAATCCTTTTTGGCGACCGTGAGCTCCATGTCGTGTCTCTCCGAACGGCCAACGAAGTGCCCGGGTTCCGCTGCGGGGTCAAGGGGCGGCTGCGCGCGTTCGGGCTTCGGGTGTTCCCGGCTCGAGCGTGCGCTCCGGAGCCGGCTCAGGGGGTGTGTCGGATGGAG
>JANYHK010000077.1 GCA_025359105.1 Myxococcales bacterium
GAAGTCGGCGATGACGCCGTCACGGAGCGGCCGGACCGCCTGGATGTTGCCTGGCGTGCGCCCGAGCATCTCTTTCGCCTCGCGACCGACCGCGAGGACGCGCTTCGCGCCGCGCGCGTCGCGCTGAACCGCGACGACGGAGGGCTCACACGAAACGATGCCCTTGCCCTTCACGTAGATGAGGGTCGTCGCCGTTCCGAGATCGATCGCGAGATCGTTCGAGAATAGGCCTGAAGCCCAGTCGAAGATCATCGCGTCCTCCTCTCGATTCGGGGGTGGGTGTCAGGTGAAGCGAGTCCTGACGGGGGGCCTGGGGGGCCTGGAGCTCCCCAGCGGGTGTGGGCAGAGCCCACCTGACGGAAGCCCGCCGCGACGATCACCGAGCCTGGGGGCTTCGAGAATCGTCGGAGACGGCAGCTAGCTAGCGTGGCGCATCGAGCACCGACGCGCTCTCAGCCCTTGGAGATCTTGCCCTCTTTGTGCGGGAAGTGTTTCCGGCACGTGGGGCAGAACTTCTTGATCTCGAACTTCTCGCTCATCGTGCGCTTGTTCTTGGTCGTCGTGTAGTTCGCGCGGTTGCAGTTTCCGCACGTCATTTTGATGAGGTCGCGCATTGGGAAATTCCTAGAGGGGCGGGCAACCTACCCGCGCGGCGGGGCAAGTCAAGCCTTACCCATCGCGCGGGCGCGAAGAGCCCGCATCTTCAGTTGTTTTTGTTGTTTGCCCCGCCCTCCAAAAAGGCAGACGGGACCACGCGGGAGCAGACAGAAGCAGACAGAGAAAAGAGGGCTCAGTCGTCGTCGCCGGTGCCGCTGCCGCTGCCGCTGCCGCCCGCGCCACTCCAACCGCCGTCGTCATCCGTCGTACGCGCTCGGCCGCTTCCGCCGCCGCCGCGCTCGTTGCCGCCGAAGCGGGGTTTGCGAGGGCCGTCCTCGCCGCCGCTGCTGTGGGTCTTCCGCCTTCGCTCGTCGAACGTCTTGCGCGCCGGCGGACCGAACTGGCTGCCGCCGCCGCCACCTGCGGGAGGGCCGCCGAAGCCGCCACCACCACCACCGCCGCCGAAGCCGCCACCACCACCGCCGAAGCCACCACCACCACCGAAGCCGCCGTCGGGCCGCGCCGGCCGGTCACCCTTCGGGTGGGCGAGGTTGACGACGAGCTTTCGGCCGCGCAAGTCGGCGACCTTCAGCTGCTCCGACGCCGTCTTCGCGGTCTCCGAGCTCGCCATGGTGACGAAGCCGAAGCCACGCTTTCTGCCGTCGGGATCCGTCGGCAGGTGGACGCGCACCACCTGGCCCGCCCCGGCCACACCGTTGATGAGCGTCTCGAGCTCGATTTGGGTGCAGTCGTACGGCAGGTTGCCGACGTACAGCGTGCGATCGGGAGCGCCGGGTCCACCGGGTCCACCGGGTCCACCGGGCCCACCGGGCCCAACACCAGGACGAGGCGGACCTCCGAACGAGCGCGGACCGCCGGGGCCTGGGGGCCCAGCTCCGGGCCCATCACGGCGCGGAGGCTCGGCCTGGAAAGGCCGAACGGAGATCGACTTGCCCGCTTGCATCGAGCCGTCGAGCGCATCGCGCGCGGCTTGAGCCTCGGCTGCTGTGGAGAGCGTGACGAAGCCGAACCCTCGGGGCCTGCCCGTGGCGCGATCCTTCGGCAAGCTCACATTGACGACGGTGCCGCCAGTCGCTTCGAAGAGCTGCTTCAGTACTTCTTCAGAAACACTGTCCGGCAGCCCTGCCACGAACAGCTTCGAATCCTCATTCCCCGTAACCAAAACGGCAGACCTCCACGTACGGACCTCGACAAAAAAACCAACGCATGGCCGCGCTCTCCTTCCAAGCGCGATCCAGAAGCAAACGATACCGTGCCGGCAACTCCCGTCAAGACGTGGAAATGGTTTGGAAATGAGGCGGTCGATTCTTCTTGGCGCTGCGGGCTGCCCACCCCATGGGTCGCAACCTCATAGAACCCCACACCATTTCACTGAGCTTGTTCGTCCCGACCGGTCGCTACGGCCTGCCGGACGGCCGATGGGCGGAGAGGAATCGTAAAGACGAAGCACGCCCCGCGGGGCTTGGAGGGCTCGACCCACGCGCGGCCGCCGTGGCTTTCGGCGATGTTCTTCACGAGCGCGAGGCCGATTCCGCTGCCTCGAACCTGCGGGCGCGCCTCGGCGCCGCCGCTCCCGCGCTCGAAACGCTCGAAGATTCGATGGCGATCTTCGGGCGGAACGCCGGGGCCGTGGTCGATGACGCGCACGGTGACGGCGCCGTCCTCGACCGCGGCGCGCACGGAGATCGCGTTCTGCTCACTCTTCCCACCGGATGTGGCGCCGTACTTGAGGGCGTTGTCGACGAGGTTGATCACGGCGAGCTGGATGGCGCTCTCGTCGATCCGGGCCAGCGGCATCGCGCGCGCGACGTCGACGTGCAGCTCGACGCCTTCGCGCTCGGCGCGGTAGCGATAGACGTTTACGGCGCGCGCGACGACTTCGCCGACGTCTCCTTCTGCGAACTCGTAGGCGCCGCGCCCGCGTTCGACCTTCGCGAAGTCGAGCACGTTCTCGATGAGGTTCGAGAGACGCTCGCTCTCGCGTACGATGATTTCCAGGTATTCCTGCCGTTTTTCGTCGCTCGGCACGCGGCCCGACTGGAGCATCTCCGCGAACATGCGGACGAGCGCGAGCGGTGTCTTGAGCTCGTGCGAGACGTTCGCGACGAACTCGCTCTTGAGCGCGCTGATGCGGCGCTCCTTCTCGGCGGCAAGGAGGATCGTCGCGACGCCGGCCACGATGACGAGTGAAGACAGCACGAGCATCACGAGCTCCAGCGTGCGGCGGCTCTGCACGCGCGTGGAGAGATCCTCGCTGGCGGTCGGCGAGACTTGGAGGCGCCAGTTGTAGAGCGTCGTGGGAAAGCGGACGCCGACGGTGAACTCGCCGCTCCGCAGCGGCGGGCCGAAGATGATTCGTCCCTCTTCGTCGACGACGTTCACGCGGCTCTGCGAGCTGGCGGTGCCGAGGAACGTGGCCTCGGAGTACAGGGTCGGCAGCGTTTCCTTCACGATGCGTCCGATGTCGTGCCACGCGACGACGAGGTAACGGCGCCCCTCGAACGTGCGCTGCCAGTAGCTGACGAGGTAGCCCTCACCGCCGTACTCCTTGTGGAGGTGGCGGAGCTCTTCGACCGGCTCTTGCAGGTTCATGTCGCGCAGCATTCGCTCCACGAGCAAGCGTCGGAACGCCTCTTCGTCGCTCCATGCGCCGCTCGCGCGCGACGCGAAGGCGAGCACGGTGCGGTTGCCGTCGAGGACGACGATCGCGCGAACGCTGGGCGTCTCGCGGCGCGCGGTGGGCAGCCAGCGCTCGTTCAGCCCCTCGAGCTTCGCCGGATCGGAAACGGCAACGACGACGTTGTCCTGCTCGACGATCTGCTTGTCGAGCCGGTCGGCCTTCTCGTTGGCGAGGCCAAGCGTCGCCTCGAGGACGGACTGCTGCCGCAGCCGCTCGATCTGGAACGTGGTCCGAAAAGTGAAATACGCGAGGACCCCGACCGCGACCAGAACCGCCGGAAGCAGCACAAAGCTAGCGAACCTATCTCTGGTCGTCCTGTCCACTCAGCCCCCGCCAACCCCAAACACCCCTCCGCAACTCATCGCCCCTTCCCACCAGACGGGCTCCGTGATCGAAGCTCACGGAGCACTATCGAGCGCGGAGCTGGCCGGGGCGGAGGGAGATGGCCTCGTTGTCGATCACGACGCCATGCTGGGACACGAACTCGGCGTACTGCTCGGCGATGTAGTTGAGGGCGTTGCCCTCGTCCTCGCTGAACGGGTCGCCGTCTTGCGGATTGATGAGCTCGAGGGCGCCGATGAAGCGACCCCCGTGGAGGACCGGCGCGACGATGATGCTCTTGGCGCCGCCGAACGCGGAGTAGCGCTCGTTCGTGGCGCCCTCTTCCGCCGACGCGTCGGCGAGGACGACCGCGCGGCGCTTGCGAAGCGCCTTGGCGAGGAGCGGATCGCTCTCCGGGTAGCGCCGCGTGAGGAGCTTCTCCGCACCCTTGCCCGCGGTCACCGCGACGACGAACTCGCGCTTGTCGATGTCGTACATGTGCACGATGCCGGCGGTGGACGGCAGCGTCTCGAGCGCCAGCGAGATGCAGAAGTGCCCGCCTTCGATCGCGTCACGGAGGAAGTGGAGATCGTGCATCGCCTCGAAGAGCGCGGTGATGAGCTCGTCGCCCTTGTGGCGCCCGCGGGGAACGGGCGCGCGGCCGGCCTGCGACGGGCGCTCCGACGGGCCCAGACCCGGCGTCGGATCGGGCGCGAGGGGCGAGGCCGGCGCGGGAAACGCAGCCGCTGCGCTCGAGAACGACGGGGGCGCGGCGACCGCGGCCGGCGCGGCCGGCTTCGGCGCGGCAGCTTGCGGCGCAACGGGTTGCTGCGGCGGCTGAAAGGACGGCTGCTGAAAGGGCGGCTGCTGCTGAAAGGATGGCTGCTGCTGAAAGGATGGCTGCTGCTGAAAGGATGGCTGCGGCTGAAAGGACGGCTGCTGAAAGAGCGCGGCGGGCGGGCCCTGGATTGCCACTTGGGCAGGGGCAGCGGCAGCGGCAGGCGCTGCGGCGGCGGGCGCCGGCGCCGGTCTCGCCGCGGGCTTCGGGTTGCGACGCGGGAACTCCACGACCGGGTCGCCCTTCCAGTCCTTCCACGTCAAGATCGCGAGCGGCGGCACCTGCGGCTTGCCCTTGAAGACGACGTCGAAGACCGCCAGATTGACGAGCTTGCCCGTCTTGGCGGTCTCGAGCGCCTTTCGAACGAGCTCGAACTGCGCGCGGAGAACGTTCTCTGCGTCCTCCTCTTTCGTCCCGGTCGCCACGGCGTAGACGTACTCGCGGTACGAGAGCGGCGCTTGCGGCGTCGGATCCTGCTCGCGCTTGAAGATGACCTGCGTGGCCGCCACCTCGGAGAGTGACGGCGGGTGCGCGACGTCGGCGTGGCTGCCCTTGTCGATGTAGGTCGCTGCGTCGTCGGAGACGGCGACGTTGAGGAGGGTTGCGTCCGCACTGCTCGAGGGAAGGGGCTCCGGCATCATGCGTTCGGTTCCCGCTGGCGCGGGGATCTCGGCGGGCTTGGGGAGGAGCGCCTCCATCATCGCGCCCGACGAACCAAACGCGAGCGTCGCCTTGGGGTTCGCCTTCGGCGCTGCTGCGACGGCCTGCGGACGCGGCGGTCCGCCCATCCCGCCGACGGGCGTTGGGGGCGCGGGAGGGATGGCGGCGCGCGCGGGGGCAGCGGCGGGGGCAGCGGCAGCGGCGGGGGCAGCGGCAGGCGCAGCAGGCGCGGGGGCAGGAGCGGCGGCGCCGGCAGGAGCAGCGGCGGCAGGAGGCGCAGCCGCGGCCTCGGGCTTCGCCGCGCCGCGGATGGCCGTGTCGATCGGCGCGTCGTCCGCCGCCTTCTTGACGGTGTAGATGAGGCGCGCCATCGGGTCGACCGCGCGGTAGCCGTGCTCGAGGAGCTCGATCGAGAAGCCGCTCATCGGCCCCATCTCGCCGCGCATGACGCGCGCGTGCTGCAACGCTTTTTGCCAGGACTCGGCCTCGACGACGACGGACTGCGCCTCCGTCTTGCCGATCGGCGTCATCTCGACTTGCCAGCGCATGGAGCGCATCGAAGATGCCACACTTTCTTGCGCGCGGGCGAGCGCTTTTCTGAGGATCTATTCGGCGCGGAGCCCCTCGGAGGGGCGCAGGCCGGCCGCGTACGCCGCTGGAAAGATCGTGGCCACGGTGCAAATGACGATCGCGACGATGCCGGTGATGCCGAACTCGAGGGGCCGCACGTTAACCGGCAAGCTCGAGATGAAGTAGACCTTGGGATCGAGCGGGAAGCCGTACGCTAGGAGCCCGGTGCAGCAAAAATATCCGAGCAACAGGCCCATCGTCGTGCCGACAAGGCCGATGATCCCACCCTGGTAGAGGAAGACGCGGAGGATCGCGGCGTCCCGCGCGCCGAGCGCCTTCAGCAGCGAGATTTCCTTCTTCTTGTCGAGCACGACCATGATCAGCGTCGCCACCACGGTGAACGCGGCCACGACGATGATGAGCGCGAGCACGAAGCTCATGCCTATCTGCTGGATGAGGAGGGCGGTGAAGAGGCCGTGGTTCAGCTCCTTCCAGTCCATCGTGTGGTAGACGCCGTTGGCCAGGAGCTTCTCGATCTGCGCCGAGATTTCGTGGGCGTGATCGATGTCGTCCACCTTCATCTCGACGCCGGTCACGCTGTCGCCCTGCTCGTAGAAGGCCTGCGCCTCGTAGAGATCGGTGTAGACGAGCTTCGAGTCGTACTGATCGAAGCCCGCCTCGAAGATGGCGATGAGCCGGAACTGCTTGGCGATGGGCGGGCGCGCACCAGCGGCGCCGATCGAGATGCCGATCGTCGGCGACGTGATCTGCATGCAGTCGCCGATGCCGATGTCGAGCTGCTTGGCGAGCGTGCGCCCGACGACGACGCCGGGCAGGCGCGCGACCTGCTCGGCGCTCTTGCACGGATCGGGGTCGATCGAGTCGGGGAGGACGTCGTCCTCGGGGAGCTTGCTCGCGAACCCGCCGTCCGGCGTCACGTCGCCGACGGGATCGCCGGCGCCCGGGTCCGCATTCCTGAGCGGGGGCGGCGGCGGTGGCGAGTCGTTCTGCTGGGCGGCGCCCGCGTCGAGGCGCGCGCTCTCGGCTTCGTCCTCGGCGATCTGCCGCTCGATGGCGTGCAACAGCGACTCCTTTCCGCCGTCGGAGTGCGGATAGTCGTTGTCGCTGCCGGCGCCGGCGTCGCGATCGACCGCGAAGAGGCGCGGATCGCTGCGAAAGGCGTCGCGGGGCCGCTCGGGGGGCTTGGCGCCTGGCTTGCGGAGGCCCTCGAGCGAGCCGCCGTCGAGGATGTGCTTCGGCAGGTCGAGCACCTTGGGCATCAGCTCGGGATCGACGCCCTTCAGGAGGACGCCGGTGGCCGTCCGCTCGCCGTGGGTGACCATCATGGGGTTGATGACGAACGGAGCGACGCCGGTGACGCCGGGGACGTGCTCCACCTTCTTCATGATGTCCCGGTACTCGCGAAAATCGATCGAGTACTTGAGGACGAGGACGTGCGCGTTGACGCCCAGCACCTTCTCGCGGAACTGCTCCTGAAAGCCCCCGGTGACGCTCATCACGATGGCGAGCGCCGCGACCCCGAGCGTCACCCCCAGCATCGCGAAGGCGGTGCCGACCGAGATGAAGGCGCTGCGCTTCCTCGAGCCGAGGTACCGAAGCGCGAGGTTGAGCGGGTATCCCAAGACAGTTCCTGACCGTCGCTCCTACCACAGGAGGGCGCGGGGGAGGCATCCCACGAGAGCGCCACCAGCAATCGAAGCGGCTTTTGGAGCAGGCTTTTGTCGAAAGCCCCAACCGAGGTATTAACCATGGAGGGCTCCAGGGATTCCTCATGGACAGCGGCAACACTCCGAATCGTGGCGACGAGCCGACCGCCGTGGACGTGTCGGGCGGCACGACGCCGCCCGTGCCCGCGAAGCCGGACCCCTACCTCGGGCGCACCATCGACGGGCGCTACCTCGTCGAGAGCCTCCTCGGCGAAGGGGGCATGGGCTTCGTGTACCGCGCTCGCCACAAGGTGATCGACAAGCGCGTTGCCATCAAGATCCTGAAGACGGACGCCAAGCGCGAGAAGGAGCTCACCGACCGGTTCCTCCAGGAAGCACGGAGCGCGTCGTCCATCGGCAACCCGCACATCGTCGACATCTCAGATTTCGGCCAGCTGCCCGACGGAGCGACGTACTTCGTCATGGAGTACCTCGACGGCGGGAGCCTCGGCGAGCGCATGGCGCTGACCAAGGGCACGCCGTGGGCGGTGCCGCGCATCCTCCACGTCGGCAAACAGATCGCCCTGGGCCTTGCCGCAGCGCACGAGGCGGGGATAGTGCACCGCGATCTCAAGCCCGACAACGTCATGATCGTCGCGCGCGGCTCCGACAAGGACTTCGTGAAGATCCTCGACTTCGGAATCGCGAAGGTCATCGGCGACGAGAGCCAACGCATCACCCGCGCCGGCAGCGTGTTCGGGACTCCGCACTACATGTCCCCGGAGCAGGCGGCGGGAACGCCGGTCGATCAGCGAACGGACATCTACGCGCTCGGCGTCATCTTGTACGAGCTAGCGAGCGGCCGAGTGCCGTTCGACGCCGACAACTTCATGGGGATCCTGACCCAGCACATGTACAAGGCGCCAGTGTCGATCCTGGCGCTCGTGCCGCCGCCGGGCGAGGTGCCGCCGGGACTCGACGCGATCGTCCTCAAGTGCCTCTCGAAGAAGCCGGACGGGCGCTACGCGTCGATGACCGACCTCGTCGCCGATCTCGAGCTCCTCGAGCGCGGGCAGGTGCCGCTCGCGGTCGCGGAGATGATGAGCCGCTCGGGCGGCTTCAACGTGCCGCAGGACTACTTCCGCAACCGGCCCAGCGCGATGCCGGAGGCGGTGCCGGCGACGCCTGCGGGCGTCGGCCGCAGCCGCTGGCCGCTGTTCGCCGTGATCGGCGGCGTCTTCGGTCTCGGCCTCGTCGGCGTCGCCCTGGCGATCGCGACGAGCAAGCCGAGCGGCGCGAAGGCGAGCTCCGATCCGGTCGCCACCGTGAGCGCCTCGGCGACGCCGACCGGACCGACTGCGGCCGTCCTTCCTCCGCCGTCGGCCACCGTCGCGGACACGTCGCGCGAGGTGCTCCTCTCCTTGGACCCGGCCGACGCCAAGCTCTTCCGCGGGGACGCGCCGCTCGACGGGCCGCCCTATGCCGTGGCGCTCAAGGCCGGCGAGCGGGCCGAGCTCGTCGCGAAACGTGCAGGATACAAGGATCTCCCCGTGACGCTCGACGACAGGAGCGAGCGGCGCACCATGGCGAAGATGCAGCCGCTCTACGCGGGGACCCGGCCACCCAAGCCGGCCGGCGCCGGCGCCACGACCGGGACCGCCACCACCAAGCCGGGCGGGCCGAAGCCAAAATGCGACATCACCGAGAAGGGCTGCGACCCCTGGAAGTGAGCTACTTCGTCGCGTACGCCGTCCCGTTGTACGTGTAGCGAAGGCTCCCGGTGGTCCCCCAGGGAAGGAGCAGCGGTTCGACGGACCCGCCGGGCTTGTCCTCGCGCCACGGGAACGTCTTATCGGTCCAGCCCTTCGCGGTGCCCGGGCGCACGTCGATCTCGAACGACTTGCCGCCGCGCGCCGGCACGAACTGAACGAGCCCCTGCACGCGCTTGCCGTTCTGCTCGCGCGCCGTCTCGATCGCGAAGATGCGCGTGATCTGCGCTCCTTTGACCTCGTAGACGAACATCGCTTCCATATCGACCGGATCGCCGCCGCCCGGCGCGGGCACGTGGCGCTTGCCGCGTACGACGAGATCGGCGGCGCCGTCGCCCGTGAGATCGCGCGCCGTCACGTCGAGGACGTCGCCGGGATCGGCGAACTGCTGGAGCGTCAGCGTCGCGTACTGCGTGCCGCCGCGAAAGCCAGGGCCGAACACGACCAGCTCGCGGCCGACGAGGAGCACGCGCTCGGGGCGGGCGTCGCCGGCGACGTGCACCTCGAGATCGAAGCGCGGCTTGGTGTCGCTCGGGAGGCCCTTGTCCGATTTGTACTGGTCCCAGATCTGCTTCGACAGATCGGTCCCCTTGCGGACGATGGGCGTCGGCGGGGCCTGCGCCTCGGGGGTTACCGGCGCGCCGGGGCCGTCGGTGCGCGTGCTGGTCGCTGCGGCGGCCGCGGTGGGCGTCTGTGAAATCTCCTTCGACTTGGCGAATTTCCCTGCTTCGAAGCGGAACGTTTGCGATTTGACGCCGCCCCAAGGGAGCAGGATCGGGTCCACGTCGGTCGACTGCGGTTCCGAATACGTCGACGCCTCCCAGTTCGTCGCCGGCTCGATCGCCACGTCGATCTCCTTCGGCGCGACGTGCACGGCGTTGGCGATGCGCCGGGCGCCACTGGTCACCGCGATCTCGTGCGCGAACAGCGTGACTGGCTCGTCGCCCTTCGTCAGGCTCCACACCTCGAACCACTCGCGCGTCGCGTCCGCCTTGCCGGGGACCTTGAATCGGCGGCGCACGAGCAGATCGTCCTTGCCGCGTCCGGTGACGTCGCGCGCGTCGAGGCTAACGAGATCCGCCGAGAGATCGCGGAAGAAGAACTCCTTGCCGCCGCGGTACGACGGGCCGCAGATGGTGAAGTACCGATCGTAGACCGCGACGCGCTCCTTCATGGCGTCGCCGCCGACATCGGCGAAGACCTCGGCGCGCGGCGTCTGGCTCAGCTGCTTGGGGATGAGGAGGCCCTCGATGATCGACTGCTCGGTCTCCGTCGGCACGTACGGCATGCTCGCGGGCGCGTCGGCCCCGCCGGGGCCGGTCGCAAGGATCGCCCGCACCGCGCTCCCTTCGGCGTCGTAGTAGCGCGCGGCGCCGCGGAGCCCCACACGCACGGTGCGCGCCTCGGGGAAGGTGCTCCATGGGATGACGGCCTCGAACGTGTAGCCGCCGGGTGACGGGGCCTCGACGATCTTCGCTCCGGGCACCTCGCCGCGGCCGCCGGAGACGAACCGAACGACGCCCGGCACGTCTCCTTCCTTGCCGGCGAAGAGGCCGATCTCGTAGGTGACGAACGTGCCGCCGGAAGGGAAGGCGAGGAGGAGCGACGCGTGGTCCTCGCCGTCGCCGTAGCTCGTCGTGCGGACGAGGCGCTTCTCGGTCACCTCGCCGGCGACGTAGATCTTCGCGTCGTCGTACTGGAGCGCGGCGGCGAACGTCGCCCCCTCGGCCGCGCCCTTCACGACGGTGTGCGCAGAGACGCGCGCCGGCCACTCGCCGAGCACGCCGTCGACCTTCACGCGCGCCTTGGGCTCGACGAGATCGAGGCGGAACGTGTCGAGGACGGCGGAGGGCGTCGGCTCTTGCTCGCGGTTGCCCGCGCCGCCGAGCGCCGCGAGGCCCCCCTTGGCGAGCGCGAGATCGCCGATGTGCGGCTCCGCGGGCCGCGCGCCGTCGCCGGATTTGGCGTCGGGGCTCTTTGCGGAGGAGCCCCCTGCACCACCGCCGCATGCGCCGAGCGCAAGAAGGGCGAGCAGGGAAGTGGAGCGTCGGGGTTGGCGAAGCGTTCGCATCACGTCGGCAGGAGTCTACCTCCTCAGGCGGCCAGAGGAATGTCGGGCTTCGCGAGGTCTTCGAACTGCACCGGGCGGCGGCCGCTCGCGAGGAGCGACCGCACCAGGCGAACGCCGCGGGCCACGAACCCGCGCGCGACGTCGGAGGGGTGGAACACGACACACGGCACCGAGCGCGGGCGCATTGCGAACATCATGTTCCCCGCGAGATGACCGAGGTGCCCGAGCTGCGCGACGGCGCCCGAGTCCCACGACCAGGTCGACAGCGGCACGCTCGGCGCGCCGTCGCGCTCGAGCGCGGTCATCCCGACGTAGAACTCGAGCCCGCAGGCGCGGAGCATCCGCAGCGTCGCGGGTCCCCGATCCCAGGCGGGCGCGATGAAGCCCGCGGGCGCCTTGCCGAAGAGCGCGCCCAAGCGCTCGTAGCCGTCGACGACGCGCGCGATGGCGGAGGTGAAGGGGAGGCCCCCGAACTCGTTGCTCATGAGCGTGAGCGCGGAGACGATGCCGCTCGGCCGGCGTTGCCGGTGCTCCCAGCCGTGGAGGAGCACCTCGTCGAAGCCGCCGCGCACGAGGCGGGCGAGGGCCGCTGCCTCGGCGCCCTCGATCGGCCGACCGTGCCACCGCGGGACGACGCCGGCAGAGACGCGGCTCCCGACCAGGGGGCGCAGCTCACCCAGGATGGTGGAGATTTCACCCAGGAACGGGGGCGCCACGTCGTGCACGACGACGTGAAAGCTCCGGGCTCCGAGTGGCGTCGTCCGCTCCGACTGCAGCATTCGCGTGGGCGTCCTCCCTGCCTCGGGAGTCTTGCCAGCGCCGTGCCGAGCGCGGAGTCTACGCCCTGCGCGACATCGGGCCGAGCTCGGAGGCGACGATGCCGCGGCGCTGGAGGAGCTTGAGCACCTCGACCGACGGGATGATCGACGCCGAGAGCGCGATCAGCACGAACCACTCGTAGCTCGTGAGCGCGTAGGTCGCGAAGACGGCTCGGAGGCTCGGGACGAGGACCGCGACGAGGTGAATCGCGGCGCTCACGACGACCGACGCGATGAGCGGAAGGCTCATGATCGGCCGCAGCGCCATGAACGACGCCGTCGCGGAGCGGCAGTTGAAGGCGTGGAAGAGCGGGCTCAGCGCGAGGAGCGAGAACGCGATCGCGCGCGCGTGCTCGGGGACGTTTGCCTCGTCCCACGGCCACACGTAGCAAGCCATCGCGCACGCGCCCATCCACAGGCCGACGACGAGCATCCCCAGGTACTCGCGCGCGCCGAGGAGCTCGGCGTTCGATTTGCGCGGCGGCTCCATCATCTGCGTCGGATCGGGCGGGTCGACGCCGAGGGCGAGCGCCGGCAGGCCGTTGGTGACCAGGTTGATCCACAGGATCATGAGCGGCCGCAGCGGGCGGAGGTGCGGGATGAACGACGCCGCGAAGACGGTGAAGAGCAGGCCCGCGTTGGACGACAAGAGGAAGAAGATGAACTTCTGGATGTTGCGCCAGATGGCCCGCCCCTCGCGCACGGCGTCGACGATGGTGGCGAAGTTGTCGTCGGCGAGCACCATGTCCGCGGCCTGGCGGGCGACGTCGGTGCCGTCCTTGCCCATGGCCACGCCGATGTGCGCCTCGCGCAGGGCCGGCGCGTCGTTTACGCCGTCGCCGGTCATGGCGACGACGTGGCCGCACGCCTTGAAGGCGCGCACGATGCGGAGCTTCTGCTCGGCGGTCACGCGCGCGAAGACGCGCACGCTGTCGATGCGCGTGTGCAGGTCTTTGTCGGAGAGCTGCTCGAGCTCGGTGCCGGTCAGGGCGATCGCCCCTTCGCTCCAGAGGCCCAGCTCCCTGGCGATGGCCATCGCGGTGAGCTTGTGGTCGCCCGTGATCATCACGACGCCCACCTTTGCCTCGAGGCTCTGGCGGACGGCCTCCTTCACGCCCTCGCGCGGCGGGTCGATCATGCCGACGAGGCCCAGGAAGGTGAGACCGCGCTCGAGCTCGACGCTCGGGCGCCCGCTCTCCGGCGGCTTGCCGTCATCGCCTGCGGCGAGCTCGCGCCGCGCGACGGCGAGGACGCGGAGCGAGTCGCCCGCCATCCGCTCGGCCTCGTGCAGGATCTCTGCGCGCGTCGCGGCGTCGAGCGGCGTCGTCCCGTCGTCCGCTTGGCGCACCGTGCACAGCGGCAAGAGCACGTCCGCGCTGCCCTTCGTGTGGACGACCTCGCGCCCGAGCTCGTCGAGCGTCACGATCGTCATGCGCTTGCGATCGCTGTCGAACGGCAACTCCTTCAGGACCTGGTGCGACGGCGCGACCGACTCACGGGGGACTCCCGCCTTCGCCGCGAGCGTGAGGAGGGCGCCCTCGGTCGGATCGCCGACGGTCTTCCAGCCGCCCTCCTCCTTCTGCTCGAGCGTCGCGTTGTTGCAGAGCGCGATCGTGGCGCACAGGTCGGCGAGCGGACCGGTGACGACGTCGAGCTTCGTGCCGTTCGGGTGAACGATGTCGCCCTTCGGATCGTAGCCCGTCCCCGTGACGTCGTAGGTGACGCCGGCGCAATAGACCTCGCGCACCGTCATCTCGTTTTGCGTGAGCGTCCCGGTCTTGTCCGTGCAGATGACGGTGGCGGATCCGAGCGTCTCGACCGCGGCGAGCTTGCGAATGATCGCGCCCTTCTTGGCCATGCGCTGCATGCCGAGGGCGAGCGTGATCGTCGTGATGGCGGGCAAGCCCTCGGGAATGGCCGCGACCGCGAGGCTCACCGCTTCGAGCAGCAGATCGTGCCAGGCGCGCGGGGGGGTACCGAGGATGCCCGGGCTCAACATGCCCCAGGCGAACAGGAACGCGGAGAGCGCCAGGCAGACCCAGAGCACGCGCTTGCCGAAGCGGTCGAGCTTCTCCTCGAGCGGCGTCTTGCTCTCGCGCGGCGTCAGCATGAGCGCGCTGATCTTGCCGAGCTCGGTCTTCTGCGCGGTGGCCACCACCATCGCCCGGCCCTTGCCGCGGACGAGGATGGTGCCCACGAAGAGCATGTTCGATCGGTCGGCGAGCGGCGCGTCCTTCTCGAGCTCGGCGCGCGCGTCTTTGCCCACCGGCAGCGACTCGCCGGTCAGCGCACCCTCCTGGGCGGCGAGGTTGATCGTCTGCAGGAGCCGCGCGTCGGCGGGAACCGCGTCGCCCGCCTCGAGCTCGAGGACGTCGCCCACGACGAGATCGCTCGCGGCGATCATCGCTACCGTGTCGTCGCGGCGGACGCGCGCGAACGGTGTCTGCATCTTCTGAAGCGCGTCGAGCGCGGCTTCGGCGCGGCGCTCCTGGTAGTAGCCGAGCACCGCGTTCAGGGCGACGATGAGGATGATCGCGATGGCGTCGCCGTAGCGGACGAGGAACGACTCCTGCCCGTTGCTCGCCCCGTTGACGACGGCGATGACGGCCGCCGCGATCAGGGTGAGGACGATGGGGTTCAGGAACTGCTGGAAGAACTGGCGGAGTCGGCTCGGCCGTGGCGGCTCCGGGAGCTCGTTCTTCCCGTCTCGCGCGAGGCGCGACGCTGCCTCCACAGCCGTGAGGCCGTGGGCAGCGTCGGAGACGACGCGGGTGAGGAGCTCCTCGACTGTTCCGGTGTGATGGCTGGCCGCGGCCACGGCACCGAGACGTATCACGGAGTAGGGTCGGGGGGCGATGACGGATGCGCGTTCCCCACGAGGCCGCACACCACCTTCCGTTGACAGGACCGGTCGACTGGTAGACCAATCGTAGGATGCGGCTTTTGCGCTGTGGTCACCCCGAGAACGGTGGCAAATTTTGCCCCGAGTGTGGTGCCCTGGCCGTCGTCGAGGAGCCGTCGGCGGATCCATTCACCGGCCGTGTCATCGGTGAACGCTACCTCGTCGGCGATCTGATCAACGTCGGCGGCATGGGGCGCGTCTACCGCGGAATCCAGACCTCGCTCGACCGGCCCGTCGCGATCAAGCTCATCCACCCCCACCTGCTGACCTCCGACGAGGTCGTCGGCCGGTTTCTCACCGAGGCCCGGGCCTCGAGCAAGCTCAATCATCCCAACGTCGTGAGCATCTACGACTTCGGTCGAATGCCCGCGTCGGATGGGGGCCACCTCTTCCTGGTGATGGAGCTGCTGGGCGGGCGAGATCTTCGCGCCGTCATGGACATCAAGCGCCTCTCCCTCGCGCGAATCGCGGACATTCTCGGGCAGACGCTGGCCGCCCTGGGCGAGGCGCATCACATCGGCATCACGCATCGTGACGTGAAGCCGGAGAACATCCTGATCGAGACGCGCCGCGACGAATCACACGTGGTGAAGGTCATCGACTTCGGCATCGCCCGCATCGGCGGAGATCCGCGGCGGACGCAGGCCGGCCGCGTGTTCGGAACGCCCTGGTACATGGCGCCAGAGCAGGCGAGCGGCGCTGCCGTGGGGCCCAGCGCCGACCTCTACGCCGTCGGCATCATGCTCTTCGAGATGCTGACCGGCGAGGTGCCCTTCGACGATGCGGTGGCGACGAGCATCCTGCTCAAGCAGCTCACCGCGCCGCGGCCCGATCCGCGCGCCGTCGCGCCCGATCGCAAGATCCCCGATGCCCTCGCCGAGGTGTGCCTGAGATCGCTCTCGATCGATCCTGAGGCGCGCTTTCCCGACGCCGAGACCTTCGCTGCGGCCATCGTCGAGAGCGCGATCCGCGAGAGCTGGAGCGCCGGCCGTTCGAGCATGTTCCCGCGCAAGAGCCCGGCGCCCGTCAAGAGCGACGATGGGATGGCGTTGGCGGACACGGCGGCGCTGCTGGCCACGGCGCCACAGAACGAGGGGCTAGCGGGACGCGAGGCCGACCTCGCTGCGATCTTCGCGATGGTCGCGGAGCCCGGTGAGGCGCGAGGCCTCGTGCTCCACGGGCGCGCGGGGATAGGACGGACCCGCCTCATCTCGAGCGCCGTGGCCGAGCTGCGCGCGCGCGACGTCCGCGTCATCACGTTCCGCGCGCGGCCGCGGCCGGCAGGTGAGGTGTCGTTTGGCGGGCTCGCCCACCTCGTGCCGGTGCTGACCGGGCTCACCGCCGAGGACCTCCAGGGAGACAGCGATGCGGGCGAAGACGTGGCCGCGGGACTTGCGGCGATCTTCCGGCACGAGATCCCGCGTGAGCAGGAGCCGGAGGTGACCAACCGCTCCGTCGTCGCCGCGCTCACGTGGGCCGCGGGTCGCGCGATCGAGCGCGCGGGCGAGGAGCGCATCGTCATCGCCATCGACGACGTCGACGAGATGGACCCCGTGTCCGAGAGGGCGCTCGAAGACCTGCTCGAATGCGACGGAACGACCGGGCTCTTCGTCCTCATGACGAGCGAGCAGCCGCCGGACGTGGGGCTCGCGCGCCGCATCCGAGGCCACGAGCTGCGCGGCCTTTCGCGGGCGGACGCACAGCGCCTCCTTGGTGACGTCCCGCTCCCGGCCGCTGCGCCCGACGACATCGAGCCCCTCTACGTCGAAGCCCTCCGGCGCTTCCGGCTCCTCGAGGCCCCCGCCGATCCGCCGCCGACGTTGAACGAGCTGGTCGCGATGTGGCTGCGCCACCTGCCTCTTGCGGAGCTCCGCACCATCCAGGCGCTCGGCGTCGCCGGCGCGAGGAGCCTGCGCCAGCTCGGCGAAGTGCTGCCGCGGCCCGAGGACCTCGACGACGCCCTGCGTCCCCTCGCCGAGGGTGGCGTGGTGGTGGTGGACGACGGCGAGGCGCGCCTGGGCAACCCGCTGTACGGCCGCATCGCCCTCGCCAACGCCGCGTCGGGCGCGGTGGCGGTCCTCCACAGCCGCGCGCTCGCCCTCATCGACGACGCGCCGTCGACCGTGGAGCTCCGCGCCTTCCACGCCCTCCGCGGGGAGCCGACGTTCGAGACCTTCCTCCTCGTCGAGAACGCGGCCCGCGAGCGGGCGCGTTGCGGCAGCGACGACGCGACGATCGCGCTCCTGTGGGACGGCATTCGCGTTGCACGCGAGCACGAGCTCCGCGGTGACGCCGAGGCGCAGGTGGCGATCAGCGCCCGCATCGTCTTCGGTCGCAAGCTGGGCGAGGCCCTCGTCCGTTCGGGCCGGCTCGACCAGGCGCAGGGCGTCCTCGCCGAGCTGCTCGAGCTCGCGCCGCAGCGCGACTCGGCGCGCGCCCAGGTGCTCGAGGGCCTCGCGACCATCGCCTACAACCGCGGACGCGACGACGAGGCCGATCAGCGCCGCTCCGAAGCGAGCATGATCGCGGACTACGCGGGCGATCGCGAGCTTGCCGATCGTCTGCGCGAGCCGATGAAGCGCCTCGAGTCGCGCCCACCCCGCAAGATGATCCTGAAGACGCCGGTGGACGTCTTCCTCCCGAGGACCGGCCCCCCCAGCTCGCCGTCGCGGCCGAAAGAGCGCGTGAGCGAGCGCTGAGGCTCAGCGAGCCGCGCAGCCGAGCGCGGCGGGGAGCGGCCATCCCGTCGACCAGGAGAGCGCGCCGGCGGCATCCACCTCGGCCACGAAGGTGCTCGCTTGCGGCGCCGCTTCGTACTGGTTGCCGGAGTACGTGAGGCCGCCGATCGCGTAAACGTTCGAGCCGATGGCCGCGAGGCCGTGCTGCGTGACGTTGAGGGTCGGCGTTCGCATCGCCCAGCCCCCGTCGGGCGTGAACAGCTCCGATTCAGCGAGGTAGCTGTGGTCAGGCCTGGTTACCCGTAGCGTCGGCGCCGCTCCCGCGTTTTCCTCGGATCAGCGCCCAGCTTTTCGCTGCTCCTGCTGGTTCTGCTCCGCCTCGAGTTCCTCGAGCGCCGCGGCGAGCTCCTCTTGCTCGCTCCGCGACGGACCCGTGTTCGCGACCGCCGCCTCCTTCGGCGCCTCGACCCGGGCCTGGACCTTCTCCTGCGGCGCCGCGGGTGCCTCTGCCGGCATCATGCCCATCTTGCGCTTGAGGGCGTCGAGGTCCTCGTCGGCGCCCGCGGTCTTCTCGAGGTGCGAGAACTGCGAGGCGAGCGTGTCGCCGGTGTACTCGTCGGCGAGCTCGCTCGCCGCCTCGGCCTCGGCCTCCATCTGGTCGATCTTGCCGGCCATGCGCTCGAACGTCTCGAAGGCGCTGGCGTCCTTGAGACCGGTCATCGTCTCCTGGATGGCCTTCTGCGCCTCCGCGCGCTTCTTCCGCGCGAGCAGGACGTTCTTCTTGCGCTTCGCTTCCTCGATCTTGTCGTTCAGCATGCGGAGCGCCTTCTTCAGCTGCTCCACCGCCGTCTTCTGCTTGGTCCACTGGTCCTTGAACGTCGTGGCGAGCGTGTCGTGCTCGCGCTTCCTGGCCAGGGCCTCCTTGGCGAGCTCCTCGTTGCCCGCACGCAGCGCCATCATCGCGCGGCGCTCCCACTCGGTCGCGTTGCCGGCTTCCTGCTCGAACTGTTTGGCCAGCCGCTTCTCGTCGGCGATCGACGCGGCGACTTGCTTCTTCGCCTCGACGAGCTGGTTGTTCATGTCCAGGACGACCTGCTGCAGCATCTTCTCGGGATCTTCCGATTTGCTGATGAGGTCGTTCAGGTTCGACTTGATGAGCTGCGCGAGGCGGCTGAAGATACCCATGGCTCAGGCTTTTCCTTTGGCGGACGGGGCAGGGCGCGAGCCTGGCGACTTGGTGAGCTCGGCGAGGACGGGGACATGCTGGGCGAGCGCGAGATCGATCTCGTCGAGGGCCGACTCGAGCTCGTTGAAGTCGAGGTTCTCGAGCTCGAGCGCGCTCGACAGGACGATGCGATCGTCCTCGAGGCCGAAGCTCGAGTGCACGAGCGACCTCGCGTTCAAGCTGAGGAGCTTGCGGTAGAGATCGGTCGACGTGTCGGCGGCGACGTCGCCGATGTGGACGCGCAAGAGCACCAGCGGCGGATCGACGCGCAGCGCGATCGGCGGGAACTGCTCCCCCGAATGAATCAAGAAGGTGCTGCCGTTCCCGTTCTGGACCGGCTCGAACCGCCGGTTCAGGCGTCCCAGGTACGCCTCGACGTCTTTCTCGCTTCGCATGTTCTTGCCTTCCAGGTGCCTTCCGCTTGCCTTGTCTCGAACCCCGAGCCTAAACGTCCCCCCGCATCTACATCAACGGCCGCGTAGGGCGCGTGTTCCCGAAGGCGAAGTCGCCCATCATGCGGTGGAAATTTCGCGTCAAAAGCCGTGCCGGCGCGGCAGAAAAACCAGGCCTGGTCGCCGGGGCACCCGTGCTAGAGTCGAGGGAGTCGGAATGGGTGGAGACGCGGGCAGCCTAACGCTCGGCACGGTCGTGGGCGGGCTGTACAAAGTGCGGCGTCTCATCGGCCAGGGTGGCATGGGTGAGGTGTATGCCGCCGAGGGCAAGGGCGGCGAGCACGTCGCGCTCAAGGTCCTCCACGAGAAGGCCGCGCAGGACCCCGACCTCGTCGCCCGCTTTCAGCGGGAGGCGTCCATCGCCGCGACGGTGAAGTCGCCGTACGTAGCCGGCATTCTCGGCGCCGGCAAGGATAGAAACGGCCGACTGTGGATCGCGTTCGAGCGGCTGAACGGCGAGGGCCTCGATGAGCGTCTTCGTCGGGAGGCGTACCTCTCGTTCGGCGAGGTCGCGCCGATCGTCGAGGACGCCCTGCAGGGGCTCAAGGCGGCCCATCGCGCCGGCGTCATTCATCGCGACATCAAGCCAGCGAACCTCTTCATCGAGAAGCGCAAGCTCACGGCCCGCGAGATCCGCGACGGCGAGGCGGAGGAGCGCACGCGCATCCTCGACTTCGGCGTGTCCAAGCTCCGGCCGAAGGGCGGGCGCAAGAGCGAGCCGTCGCTGACCGCGTTCGACGCGACGCTCGGGAGCTTCGCGTACATGGCGCCGGAGCAGGTGCGCGGCTCGGCCCGCGTCGACGAGCGGGCCGATCTGTACGCGCTCGGCGCCGTCGGGTTCCGCGCGCTCACGGGGCGCCTCCCGTTCGAGGGGACGAACGCGCTGACGCTGATCGCGCTCAAGCTCGATCGCGATCCGCCGAGCCTGGCGTCGACGACCGGGGACGAGTGGCCCGCGTCGATAGAGCGGTTCTTGTCCAAGATCATGGCGCGCGAGCGCGAGAAGCGCTTCTCGAGCGCGGTCGAGGCGGTCGACGCCTGGAGGCGCGTGTGCCGCGTCATGGGCAACGCCGCCAACCGCGGCGCGCCTACGTCGCTCAGGTCGCGCGACGCGATCGACGACAAGACCGAAGTGACCGTCGCCACCTTCGCCGGGACGAGCTCGACGTTCAACGGGATGACCCGGAAGCGCTAGAGCGAACGGCGTTGGATCGCCCGTAGCTTGATCTGGGGCGGGTGCGCCCCTCGAAAAAGGCGCTATAGAAACTTCGATATGCAACGAGGCTTATTTCTTGCGGCGGGCGGCGCTCTCGGCCTGGCCGGTGTGCTCGGGATGGCGTGCGGCGACAGCTCGAACGGCGACGCTACGGACGCCGGCGCGGATGTTCGGCTCGAGGCCGCTCGCGACGTGTTCGAGTCGGGTAACGTCCTTCCGCCGCCCCCCGACGCATCGAAGCGAAGCTGCGCGCTCGACAACGGGGCCGATCCCGTCCTCCTCTGCACGCAGAAGATGGTCTTGAAGGCGGTGCACGACGCCGTGTTCGTCGCAAATAGAGGCGTCCTCGCGAGCTGGGACTCCACCACCTTCGCGCCCGACGGCGACGGCAGCGGCGGCCTCGCCCACGACGTGCACGACGACGTCGCCTACGCGAGGGCGTGCGCCGCGTACGCTGCGAGCGCGTCGCGCTACGGCGACACCGAGCTCACCCATACCGTGGACGTGGATCTCGTGACGCTCGCGCCGCTCATCCGGGCACAGCTCGCCACGCTGCCGGACGAATACGCAGGTGGTCTCTACGACGACCTCCGCGTCGCGGCGGTCGGGCTTCGTGTGCTCAACCGGACCGACGACGCCAACGCGTTCGACGCCATCGCCGACAAGCTCGGCCAGGCCATCTTCGCGCACTTCGTGTTTCTCTCGGCGTCGTCACTCGACGGCGGCGGCGGCGATGGCGGGCTCGACGCGGGTGACGGAGGCGGCACCGACGCGGGCAAGAAGGACGCAGGGGATGCGGGCGTGCTGCCGCCGGGTGACGGGGTGCTCGCGAGCGATCCGACCAAGAAGGACTACGCGCCGGATCTCGTCGCCACCGGCGCGCTGGCGCTCATCGACATGGCGGCGCGCCACCCGACCGACGATCCGAACGCGGCCGCGTACGTGTCGGCGGCCCAGCAGTCGCTCGACCACGTGTACCTGCGTGGCCGCGATCCTGCGACGCACCTGTACCGTCGCGTGCTCGTGCCCGGCGCGTTCGCGGTGGCCGACGATCTCTCCCCGCGCGCGCCGTTCCCCGCCGATCTTCTGTCCACCGAGACGACTGGCCGCGTCGCCTACGCGCTCTTGCGCGCCAACGATCTCGTCACGTCGAGCCAGAGGGGCGGCGGTCCGATCCGGCTGCTCGACGGCTACCCGTTCGTCGTTCGGGCGAACGAGGCGATCGCGGCGCTGAACGGTAGCCAGTCTCTCTACGACGCCGATCTCGGCGGCTACTACGAGGGCTGGGTTCCGTCGACCGGTACGCTCCTCACGAACAAGAGCACGCGCGCCAATACCCTGATTTTTTCGGCGATTCATCGCGCCGACTTCGTGGGCGTGAGCCCCTATGGGTCTCAGCTCAAGCCGCTGCGCGCCGTGCTCAGCGTTCGCTCGCCGCTGGGCGCGGGCATCCTGACGTCGTCCGCCGGGCAGAACGCGTTCTTCGCGTCGGTGTCGAAGGACTACAGGGTGCCGCCGGCGTCCTATTCGATCGGCGACGCCGGCGACGTCGGCCCCTTCGTGGCCCACCCCAACAGCTACGTCACCGCCGCTGTCCTCGCCGCCGTGAGCGCGTTCGAGGAGGAGTGGGTCGGGTATCCGTAATCGCGCGCGCAAGCGTAAGACTGCGGGCCCGAGGGCCTGGACTACCTGCAGGGGAACGTGATGCCCGAGTCGGCGGCGGGGGCGCGGCCGATGTGGGCGCAGTGGGTCGCCGGGTCGATGAAGGCCTGCTCCAGGTGGTACTCGCGGCAGTTGAGCGTGTCGCCTGTCGTCGGCGCCTGCGGGGTCTCCGCGGCGTCGGGCGTGTAGTCGAAGGCGACGCCGCAGCTCGCATCGCACGTGCCCGCGTCACCCGCGAACGCCGTCGGACATTGGGCGGCCGCGAGCCCGCAAAAGGCCCCGCAGCGCGCGCCGCAGACGGTGCCGCCGTAAGGACCGGCGTGGGCGCAGTGAAACCCCGGCGCCTGCTTCGCGAGCGCGCCCGCGTGGTACATGCGGCACGCGACGGTGTTGCCCGCCGTGTCCCGGCTTTCGCCGAGCGGGAGCGTCTTGCACATCGCGAGGCAGGTCGGCAAATCGACGTATTGCGCTGCGTCGCCCGTGCAATTCGCCGCGACGCGGGCGCAGTAGTTGGCGCAGCTCACGATCTCGTTGTCGGGGGGCGCCGTGTCCGTCGGCACGACGTCCGCCCCCGTCGCCGTGTCGGCGATCGACGTGTCCGTGTTCGTGCCCGCGTCCGCCACGTCGCCCGGGCTGCTCGACGAAGAGCAGCCGAGCCACGCGGCGGCGGACAGGGGCGCGGCGAGGACGCCGAGCAAGGCGAGGAGGCGGGACCGTCTCACGTCTCTCGCGTCGTCACTTGCAGGGGGTGCTGTTGGCCTTGATGTGGTCGCAGTGCGGCTGCGGCGTCGTGAGCGCCACGGACAGGTGGTACGAGCGGCAGTTGTACCCTTCGGCTGCGACGCCGGTGATGCCGCCGCCGGTGCCGGTCCACGCCGGGCCGATCGGCTTCGCCGCGTCGACCTGCCAGTTGGCGCACGCCGCGACGCACGCGGCCTTGTCGGCGTAGGCATTCGGGCACGCGCCCACCGCCACCGTGCAGAAGTCGTCGCACTTGTCGCCGCACGCGCCGCCCCCGAACATGCCGGCGTGCGGGCAGTGGGTTCCGGCTCCGGCGCCGGCGGCCAGGTCGGAGTGGTACTGGCGGCAACCGACGCTGTTGAGCGCGTCGCCGTAGGTGCCCTGGGTCGTCATGAACCCGCACGCCTTCGTGCAGTCGGCCGCGTTGGTCGCCGCGACGTAGTCGATGTTCGCGCCGGTGCAGTTCGCGTTGACGGTGGTGCAGTAGGTCGCACAGGAGACGGTCTTCCCGGCGTCGCCACTGCTGCCCGAGGTGCCCGAGGAAGCGCCGCTCGTGCCCGAGGAGGCGCCGCTCGTCCCGGACGAGGTGCCGCTCGTTCCCGAGGAGGTGCCGCTCGTTCCCGAGGAGGTCCCGCTCGCTCCGCTGGTGCTCCCGCTGCTCCCGCTGGTGCTCCCGCTGCTCCCGCTGCTGCTGCCGCTCGTGGTGCTGCTGCTGCTGCAACCCCCGCTGGCAGCCCCGACGAGAACGAGTACCCCGGCGCCAAAACAAAGACCTCGGATCATCATGGCAAGCTCTCCTTCCGCAGCCCCAAACCGGGCCGCGCAAAGCATCAGCCTACCAAGAAGCCGTCAATCGCGCCCCTTTTGCGGGCCCGCCTGCGTCTCCTTGCCCCATCCTGGAGCGCAAAGGAGCTGGTGGGGAATTCAGTTCTTGCAGGGCTTGGGCCGTAGTGTGCTAAAACCGCAACCCGTGGATTCTACTATCGTCGCGAAGGGCAAGCTCGAGGTCCGCGGCGGCACTCTCTCCGTCCTCAAGGGCAAAGGTAACAAGACCTCCCTCGAAATCGGAGCGGACACGCAGGTCGTCGGCCGTAACGAGGCATGCGACCTGGTGCTGGACGACCGAAAGGTGAGCGCCGTCCACATGGAGCTCGTGGCGACCGAGCGAGGCGTCCGCGTCCGCGATCTCGGGTCGCGTAACGGTACGTTCCTCGGCGAGACCCGCATCGGCGAAGTGTTCTTGCTCAAGCCGACGAACATCACCGTCGGCGACTCCGTCATGGAGTTCGCGCCGACGACGCCGGAGCAGGTGAACGTCCCCGACGTGGCCGAGTTCGGGCCGCTCGTCGGCGCCAGCCACCTCATGCGGAGCGTCTTCGAGAAGCTCGCGAAGGCGTCTCCCACCGAGCTCACCGTCCTCGTCACCGGCGAGACGGGGTGCGGCAAGGAGCTCGTCGCTGCTGCCATCCACGCGGCCAGCCCGCGCGCGAACAAGCCGTTCGTCGTCGTCGACTGCGGCGCCATCCCGGCCACGTTGGCCGAGAGCGCGCTCTTCGGTCACGAGCGCGGCAGCTTCACGGGCGCCGTGGACAAGCGCGTGTCGCCCTTCGTCGAAGCGGACGGCGGAACCATCTTCCTCGACGAGCTCGGTGAGCTCCCTCTCGACGTCCAGCCGAAGCTCCTCCGCGCGCTCGCCGAGCAGCGCATCAAGTCGGTCGGCTCGAACAACTACCGTCCGGTGAACGTCCGCGTCGTCGCGGCGACGCGTCGCGACCTCGTTCGTGAGGTCAACGCCGGCACGTTCCGGAGCGACTTGTACTTCCGCGTGGCCCAGTTCAGGGTCGAGCTGCCGCCGCTCCGCGCGCGCCTCGAGGACATCCCCTCGCTGGCTCGCCGCATGATGACGGATCTAGGCGACAAGAGCGCCTACGCCCGCGTCACGAGCGACTCGCTCGAGCGCCTGATGCGCCACGATTGGCCGGGCAACGTGCGCGAGCTGCGCAACGTCGTCGCTGTCGCCATGGCGTTCGCGAAGGACGGCCCGATCGACCTCGCGCAGCACCTTGCCCCCCTCGCGCAGGCGAGCGAGTCCACGCCGACGCGCGGCCGGACCTTCCAGGACGCCAAGCGCGACGTCCTCGCGCGCTTCGAGCGCGAGTACTTCACGGCGCTCTACGCGGAGTGCACCGGCAACGTCAGCGAGATCGGACGCCGCGCCGCCATGGAGCGTGCGCACGTGCGCGGGTACCTGCGTCGCCACGGCATCGGCGACCCCAAAGGCGCCTGATCTGATACGTTCGCCGACGAGATGACGGTCTCTGCCCCGCCTCCGCCGCAAGCGGCGCCCCCTCGGATCCGCGTCCTCTACGTGGACGACGAGGCGGACGTCCGCGAGGTCTTCGAGGCCGTCTTTTCGGACGAGTTCGAGGTCGCCGTCGCCGAGAGCGGCGCCAAGGCGCTCGACCAGCTGTCGCGCGCGCCGTTCGACGTCCTCGTGAGCGACATGCGCATGGAGCCGATGAAGGGCTCCGAGCTCTTGGCGCGCGCCTACTCCGAGCACCCGGACACGCAGCGCATCCTGCTCACCGGCTACAGCGATCACGACGATCTCGCCGACGCCGTGAACCGCGGACACGTCTTCGCGTACATGCAGAAGCCGTGGGAGGCCGAGCAGCTCAAGCTCACCATCAAGCGCGCCGCGCGCATCCGCGAGCTCGAAATCGAGAACCGCCGCCTCGTCGGCGAGCTGAAAGCGGCGAACGCCGGGCTGAAGGACGACGTCGAGGTCGTGTCGCGCAGCGTCGTGCGGCCGAAGCTCCAGGTCTCTTCGGCGCCGATGGCCAAGGTGCTCGAGCAGATCATCGCCGTGGCGGGGACGGACGCGAGCGTGCTCCTGCACGGCGAGACGGGCGTAGGCAAGGAGCTCGTCGCCGCCGCGATCCACGAGCGCAGCGTGCGGCGCCGCGGTCGGTTCGTCGCGCAGAACCTGGCGGCGCTCCCGCCCGAGCTCATGACGAGCGAGCTCTTCGGACACGTCAAAGGCGCGTTCACCGGCGCGCAGGCGTCGCGCCGCGGCCTCTTCGAGCTCGCCGACGGCGGCACGCTGTTCCTCGACGAGATCGGCGAGGCGCCGGCGTCGCTCCAGGCGATGCTCCTCCGCGCCCTCGAGTCGCGCGAGATTTGGCCGGTGGGTGGCAGCGAGCCGAAGCGCGTCGATCTGCGCGTCATCGCGGCGACGAACCGCGATCTCCTCGCCGAGGCGCAGAGCGGCGCTTTCCGCGCGGATCTGTACTACCGCCTCGCTGTCGTCACGATCGACATCCCGCCGCTCCGCGGCCGCCCCGAGGACGTCCGCGCGCTCGGCGCGCCGATGCTCGAGTCCGCGGCGCGCCGCATGAGCCGGCAGGTCCCGCGCCTCACCGACGCGGCGTGGCGCGGGCTCGAACGTCACCTGTGGCCGGGCAACGTGCGCGAGCTCGGCAACGTCATGGAGCGTCTCGCCATCTACCACGCCGGCCGCGAGGTCGACGTGAACGAGCTCATGCTCCCCGCCGCCGTGCCGCCGCGTGCCAGCCTCGTGCCCGATCCGCCGGCGTCCGCCGTCGCGCTCGGCGGTGGCCCCACCAGCGGTCGCCTCCCGTCGGAGGACGCCATCCCCGCCGCGTCCATCGCGCTGAACCTCCCCGAGGGCGGGACGACGTTCGACGATCTCGAACGCGAGATTCTCGTCCAGGTCCTCGCGCGCGCCGACGGCAATCAGTCCCGCGCGGCGCGATCGCTGGGCCTCAGCGAGAGCACGCTGCGCAGCCGCCTGAAGCGCCTCGGCCTCAAGGGCTGAGCGCGGCCTCGGTGCCGACGCGCCTCGCGACGCGTGTGCGTGGTCAGCGCGACGTGCTGGGGTTGTTGAACGCGCCGCGGGGAGAGTCCGCCCAGAGGCACTTCGGGTCGCTGCTGTTCGAATCGCAATTTTTGATGAAGGCCATCGCCACGCCGAACTTGCTCGCGTCCCAGTTGGCGGCGGTCACGCCTTCGGTGCGCGGCGGCATCCAGTGCGAGGCCTCGAACGCTTTGCCGAAGTCGGTGATCTTCGAATAGTACTCGTCGCCCGTACCGGTCGACCAGCGCGCGAAGGTGCCGAGCGTGTTGCCGGCGAGGCGGTGGCAGTTGTTGCACGCGCCGACCTCGTCGCTGACGAGCTGCTTGGGGATCGAGAACCCCAGGTTGTCGGCGGCGATGATGCTGTAGGGCGCGTCGAGCTGGCTGACCGGGAAATCGGGGTTCTCGCCCATCTTCGGGACGACGGTCGTGCCGTCGGAGCGCTTCGCCCCGTCGATCCACGGCGAGTGAACGAAGGCGTCGGCCGCGTGGCACGAGCCGCTGCAATACGACTGCACGGAGGTCGACCAGACGGTCGTCGATTTCTCGACGTCGGCGGGGTGCGGCACGTGGGCGCCGTCCCGGCCGCTGCCGATCGAGTTCTGGAAGAAGCAGGTGCGGCCGGTGCGGGGGTTGTGCCCGATCATGGCCATGTCGTTGAACACGGTCGTCTTGGTCATGCCGTTGCCGTCGTCGGCGACCTTGCGGCAGAGCAGCAGCCAGTGCGTGCCGCGATCGTTCTTGGCGGTCACCACCATCGGCCCCGGCTGCACGTCGCCGGTCGCGAGGAACATGCCGTGATCGGCCTTGTCCATGCAGCCGTACGACTCGGAGTTCAGGCCCAGCTCCTTTCCGGGGCTGCACTTGGACTGCGCCTCACCGGCGATCGTCACCGGAATCATCGCGCCCTCGACGCCCGGGATCGGACCGGTCGTGCCGGTGGCCGTCGTGCCGACGAGGTTTCGGCAGTCGAACGTGTCGTACTTGCCGGCGCCGTTCTTCTTGAAGAAGGGGATCTCGCCGAGATCGTCGACGCAGAGCTGGCCGTACTCGGTCTGGCTCCGCACGTTGGTCTCGTCGATGCCGCTGGGCGCGCCGCCGTCGCCCGCGCGGAGGTGGATGCTCCTGGTCTGCGCGCCCGCCTGATGATCGAGGCTCCCTTGGTCCCACGCGTAGGCGAGGTTGACCTGCAGCTTGGCGCTGAACTTGGCGCCCTTCATCTTGCACGCTTCGACGACGGGCACCGAGCCGTGCTCGCGGAGATCGTCCTTGAGTGCCTGCGCGACGTCGCCGGTGGCCCAGCGCGGATCGTCGTACACGTGGAGGAGATCGACGATCGATTTGTCGACCGCGGGCCCCTGGAACACGAGCTTGCCGGACCCGTCGCGCTTGCCCGCGGTGAGGGCGTTGCTCGCTTGGGCGATCTCCGCGCAGTCGATGTTCTTCTGGGACAGCTTCTCCGCCTTCTCGCGGCGGACCCGGACGTAGATGCGCTCACCGGCGGACAGCTCCTGGCGCAGTGTGGCCTGCACGGTCCCAGTCGCCTCGTCGTAGCGCAGCCCGAGCCCGAGCTTGTTGTCGACCCCGATGGCGTCTTCGCCAACCGGCGGATCCGCGTCCGCTTGCGGCGCCGCGCAGTTGATGAGCGAGCCGGCCGCTGCAACGCCGATCGCCGCGAAGAGGCCGAACGTGCGCAGGCCCAGTCTGGGGAGGTGCATGGCCCTGTCCCTCAGCACGCGGTGTGCCAATCCTACTGCGTACCCAACTTACCTACATTTCGCGCTTAGGTGGTACATGCGAGATCCAGAACATTTTGGTAAATTCACGTATTATATGAAGCAATATCATATGTTTATTACGAATTGCTGAGAAAGGATCCAACTGTCTCCTCGGTGCATCGGATCAAACCCCCCTAAGTACGCGTAGGGATGCCATCGTCGTACCTGTACCTACAGGCATGGTTCCTGCTCAAGACCCGGAACCATGCGGAACCTCGGATTCGCCACCGCCTTCACGCTCGTCGTCTTCGCCTGCTCGAGCGCTCCTCAATCGGAGCCCGAAACGGACGTGGGGGCCCTCACCGACACCGAGCTCGCGAAGTCCGCGCTCAAGATCATGGGCGCTCCTCAGGTGCGCAGCGCCACGGCGCCGCCGTCGTGCGGCTTCACCGGTTGCCACAGCATCAACCCGCTGACCCTGAACCAGTGGAACGATCAGTACAAGGCCGCCGTGGCGTTCCTCGGCGGCGCCGCTTCGACCGCCGAGAAGGTGAACTTCTTCCGTCAGAACCCCGCCGACGATCGGACCGGGTTCACGCCGGAGCGCATCGGCATCATGGCCGCCGGAGCGCACCTCGCCCTCGGCGCGAACGTCGACGCGACGCGCCACCCCGAGACGTTCAAGCAGGGGAAGATGCTGGCCGACCTCTTCCAGGGCCAGGACGATCTCTACGCGAACTTCCGCGGCGAGATGCTGATGCCGGTCTTGCCGCAGTTCTCCCGCCTCTCGGCGGTCGAGTACGAGACGATCCTCACGTGGTTCAAGAAGGGCATGCCCCAGCTGAACGAGATCATCCGCGAGAACCGCCCGACCGAATGCAACGACGACTTCGACGGGCTCCGCGCGCACGCGAGCGAGGTGAAGGGCGCCAACTGGACCGCGCAGAACAAGAGCAACGGCCTCGTGATGCTCGGCTGCGATCCGGGCATGACGAGCCCGACGCAGTGCCTCGCGAACCAGCGTGACGGCAAGGACGTCTTCCCGAAGGGCGCCGACACCGCCTTCGCCAAGGGCTGGGCGATCGAGGGCTCGACGGTCCGCGTGCTCCGCGAGCTGAAGTGGCCCAACTCGTTCTGGATGCGCTCGTCGGCGGACGGGCGCTTCGTCGCCACCGGCGGTGGCCAGAGCGGCGGCGCGCAAGCGATCGATCTGCAAGCGACGCTCGACGGCGTGTCGCGCAACATCGGGCTCAGCGCCAGCTACGATCCGGACTTCTGGCCGGACAACAAGGCGTTCATGTTCCAGGGCGGCACCAAGTTCTGCGCGCAGAGCCTCCTCGAGAAGCCGGCGACTACGCAGGTCACCTTCGGCGAGCCCGAGTGCTCGAGCCTCAACTCGGCGGCCGGCCTCTACCAGACCGTCGGGCAGACGCTCGGCGACAACTCGATCGGCGACCGCTTCATCCTCTACAGCATCTGGGCCGGCGACTCCGGGCAGTACAGCGCCGCCGCGCGCGACACGGTTCCCCGCGCCGGCGCCGACGCCGGGATCAACGTCTTCGTCGCGGTCGCCAAGGGCAACGACGTGACCGACGGCTACCAGGTCAAGGGACCGGGTATCAAGCTCGACACCCCGTACCAGGGCGACACGATGATGGCCCGCTCCGGCAAGATCATCGGAAGCCGCGTCGCCGGCGAGCACGGCGCGCTCGGCTACTCGATCCAGAAGCTGAACCCGACGGTGTCGGGCGGCAGCTACCGGTTCAACCTCGGCGACCTCGGCAAGGTCTGCATGAAGGGCAACAAGGCGAACATCTCGTTCGACGAGCGCTTCCTCGTCACGCACCACTACAACGAGCCGGCCGACTACGACGCCACGGACGATCCCGCGTACCACGACAAGGGCTCGAGCGACGTCTACATGGCCGACTTCGTGACCGGCAAGAAGGTGAAGATCACCAAGATGGGCCCCGGGCAGTTCGCGCTCTACCCGCACTTCCGGTCCGACGGGTGGCTCTACTTCCTCGTCGTCGACCACAGCAACGGCAAGTACTACGTGACCGCGTCGGACTGGGCGGTGCGCCAGGTGGAAGCCAACCCCACGCCGTGAACGTCATGCGGCCCATCCAATCGAAGCTCGCCGGGCTCGCGCTCGCGCTCGCCGCGGCGGCGGGTTGTTCGTCGTCGACCGGTCCTTCCGAGGGGAGCGACAACGCGATCCGCGAGCTGGAGCGTCGCGCCGTCGGCAAGGCGCAGGCGTACCCGGCGGACACGTACTCCGAGTACGACACGGCGCGCTTCGCCAGCTCGAAGAGGGCGCGGCGCGAGCTCGGGTGGAAGGCGCTCGCGAAGATCCTGCAGCCCGTCACCATCGCGGCGGCCGCCGACGTGGAGCCGGCCAAGAAGACGACGGTGCCGCTCTTTCGCACCTGGCTCGGCGGCGACGAGCTCGATCGCATGTTCGGCAAGATGTACGGCGACTTCGGCAAGGAGCGTCGCCTCGCGCGTGACGTGCCGACCGACAAGGAGGTGTCCTCCCTCTTCGAGTGGAACGCCACCTCGCTCGGCCAGAACAGCGAGGCGGACTACTTCGCCCGGCTCGGGCAGGTGAAAAATCCCGAGTCCGTCGACGGCCTCGCCGGCAACCCCCGCTCGGCGTACAGCCCCGGGTACGTGCGGCAGTACCTCGTCGACTACCCGAGCCTCGCCGGCTGCGACGGCAAGACGGGCTCGTTCACCTTCCAGACGCCGGGCGGCTCGACGACGAACTTCACCGACTGCTTCTCGCGCGAGTTCGGGAAGGACGCGGCCGTCGTGAAGGCGTCGTGGCGTCGCAACGACGCGCTCGTGACCGACGGGCTCCCGGTCCAGGACACGAGCGCGGACACGCTGCGCAAACGCCTCGCCAACGCGCTCGACGACGGCGGCTGGCCGCAGAAGGACCTGCCGATGGTGCAGGCGGGCGCCGAGGACGCGTACACCATCCAGCTCCAGGGCGGCGAAAAGTACTCGCTCGTCGCGCTCCACATCATCACCAAGGAGCTGCGTCACTGGGTGTGGACCACGATTTGGTTCTCGCCGAAGCCCGACGAGGACTTCGGGCAGGATCGCCCCGTGGCCATCAAGGACATCGGCGGCCCGTGGAAGAACTACAAGATGTGCACGGTGACGGACTTCGACGAGAAGGATCCCGATCCCCGCGGCGGCTATGACGGTTCGCTGGGCGACGCGCTCGCGGCCGTGCATGGGCCGCAGACGTGGTGCTCGAACCCCTTCGTCGAGAAGGGCGCCCACAACGCGGGCACCAACTGCATCGGCTGCCACCAGCACGCCGGGGACACCACGGGCCTTCCGCAGATCATCAACGACGAGGCCCGCTTTCCCAACAAGGGCCGCACCAAGGTCCGCGAGAGCTTCCCCGCCGACTACAGCTGGGCGTTCGCGACCCCCGACTCGCCCGACACGAAAGACCGCCTGATGCGCACGGTCGTGACCCGGATGAAAGCGTACGACCGCCAGGACGCCACGGCCCCCTGACGTCGAAACGACTCCCGCTCTAACGCTCGGGCTCCGATCAGGGTACACTCGTCCGATGGCCGCCACGAGCAGCCCCACCTCGCGCCGGCTTCCAAGCTTGGCGAAGTACGAGGTGCTCGAAGAGCTCGGTCATGGGGGCATGGCCACGGTGTACCGTGCGCACGACAAGCGCCTGTCCCGCGACGTGGCGGTGAAGGTGATCCACCCGCACCTGCGGGACTCGAAGGAGGTGCAGTCGCGCTTCTTCGTGGAGGCGAAGGCGGTCGCCAAGCTGCGGCACCCGAACATCGTGGAGGTGTTCGACGTCTCGGGCGAGGACGAGGGAGAGCAATACCTCGTCGTCGAGCTCCTGCGGGGCCAGACGCTGCGGAAGCTGCTCCGGGAGAACGGCGCGGTTCCACCGGAGGTCTCCGCCGCGCTCGGGCTCGAGCTGCTCAGCGCCCTCGGGCACGCGCACGCCGCGGGGGTCGTGCACCGGGACGTGAAGCCGGAGAACGTGATCCTCGAGCACCACGCGCACCTGGGCGCCGCGACGACGTCGGCCATGGCGACGACGAGCGTTCCGAGCACGCGACCGCCGGCGTCCGGAGAGACGCCGGGCGATCGCGTCGTCGTGAAGCTCACCGACTTCGGCATCGCGAAGCTCCTCGACGCGCAGGGCGTGACGTCGACCGGCCAGGTGCTCGGCAGCCCTGCGCACATGGCTCCGGAGCAGATCGAGGGGGGCGAGGTCGACGCGCGCGCCGATGTGTTCGGCATGGGGGTCCTCCTCTACGAGTGCATGGTCGGCCACCTGCCGTTCGAGGGGAACAACCCCGCGCAGGTGCTGAGGCGCGTGCTCGACGGCACCTACGCGTGCGCGGAGCGCGAGCGGCCGGAGATCGGCAAGGCGTACAGCGCGATCCTCGATCGCGCGCTCGCGCGGCAAGCGGACGATCGCTACCCGAGCACCGGCGAGCTCCGGGAGGCGCTCGCGGTCGAGCTCCGCCGCGTGGGCGTCACGTCCCCGCGCGCCGAGCTCGAGGCGTGGTTCGACGATCCGGCCGCCTTCGCCCTGGCGCACAAGAAGCGGATGATCGCCCGGATGTGCGAGCTCGGGAGCGCCGAGCGCCGCGAGGGCAAGGTGCTGGCCGCCGCCGCCGATTACAACCGCGCGCTCGCTTACGCGCCCGACGACGCCCAGCTGCTCAGGATCGTCACGGGCATGCACCGCGCCGAGGCGCGCGCGCGTCTCGTCAAGAAGCTCCTGCCGGCGATCTTCGGCGCGCTGGCCCTCGGTGTCGTGGCCTTCTTCGTCACGCGCGCGCTCAAGTCGTTCCCCGTGGACGCGCCGAGCCTCGACGCGGGCGCGATCACGCTCGTACGTCCGGAGCCGTCCGCGCTGCCGGTCGCGCGGCTCGACCCCACGGCCGCGCCGTCGGGCTCGGCTCCGCTCCTCGTCGCGCCGCTCGCGCCGACGGTGCGCCTTTTGGCCGTGCCATCCGCCATCGCGCCGACCCGCCGGACGATCACCATCGCGAAGATCCGGCCGGTCGCCGGGGTCTTGGTCGCGGTCGACGGTGATCCGGCGACCGAGGCCGCGAGCGGCAAGTCCATCACCGTCGACGGCAAACCCCACGTGCTCGTCTTCTCGTGCATCGAGGATCTCTGCGACCCGCAGACGCGCAACATCGGCGCGGGCGACGGCGACGAGGCCGTCGAGATGGACCTGAAGATCAAGCCCGCGAAGCTCACGATCGCCGGCGATCCCACGCGCAGCTACGTCATCAAGGAGAAGCCGATCCTGAGCGTGAACGCCGGCGGAACGACCGACGTACCCATGACGCGAAAGAGCGAGACCTTCCACGTGCGCCAGCTCGGCACGCACGAGCGCGAGGTGGAGGTCACCCTCACCGCCGGTCAAGCCTCGCGCGCGGTGTTCGGCGAAGAGCCTTAGAGCGAACGTCGTTTGATCGGAACGGGCCAACGACGGTAGCGACCCACTAGGAGGCTATGGCAACCGTTCCATCGAAGTGACGGTTGCCATAGTGTTTCCTTTTATGGGCCGCCGCCCATCCGATCCCCTATCCTCGAAGAGCTGGGGATGCCGACCAAGAGAGCCCTGTTCGTCCTCGCGACGTCGTTCGCGCTCGCCGTCGCGTCGCCCGCGTTCGCCGACGATCAGACCGACGTGGCCAAGGCGCGCGCCGCGTACGAGGCGAAGAACTACGACGACGCCGACCGGCGGCTGTGGTCGATGCTCAACCCCGACAGCGGCACCCTCAAGGACGCCGGGCTGCGCACGCAGGCGCGCATGTACTGGGCGGCGACGATGCTCGCGCGCAAGAACCCGCAAGAGGCGGCTGACCAGTTCGAGAAGCTGCTGCTCGACGATCCGAGCTTCGAGCCCGATCCCCTGAGCTTCCCGAGCGAGGTCATCGACGCGTTCATCGACACGCGCAAGCGCATCATCGACAAGATCAACGCCGCCAAGGCCGAGCAGGCGAAGATGCAGGCCGAGCGTCGCGCGCGCGAAGAAGAAGACAAGCGCCGCGCGGCGGCGAGGGTGCGCCTGCTCGAGAAGATGGCGACCGAGGAGAAGATCACCGAGCGGCACTCCCGGTGGATCGCGATGATTCCGTTCGGGGTGGGGCAATTCCAGAACGGCCAGAAGGCGCTGGGGTGGACGTTCCTCGGCGCAGAGGCCGCCTTCCTCATCGGCGCGGCCGTCGCGTTTCCGTTCTACGTGTACAACCGCAGCCACGCTGAAACGGCGCGAGGCAGCAACCCCGACGCCGATCCGCTGAAGTCCTACCGCGAGCGCGCCAACACCGCGTCGGTGGTGAACGGCGCGCTCAACGTGGCGTTCGCCGCGTCGGCCGTCGTGGGCATCGTCCACGCGCAGCTCACCTTCGTGCCGCAGACCGACGAGATGAAGAAACGTCCGCTCCCGCAAGTCAGCGGCGTCTCGCCGACGGTCGCGCCCGTGCAGGGTGGCGGTGTGCTCGGGCTCGCGGGGCGCTTCTGAGCTAGGCTGCGCTCCATGACGTGCCTCCGTCTGCACACGCTGGGATCACTGTTCGGTGCAACCCTCGTCGCTGCATGCGCCAACGACGCGCCTCCCGGCAGCAGCGGTGGCGGCGGTGGCGGTGGCAGCGTGACCGGCGCCGACGGCGGCACCGCGCAGGCCACGTCGGCTCTCCACGCGGCACCCGCGGACACGTCGCGCGTCTTCGTGCAGCGTGGGCCTGTCGTCTCCGAGTCGCTCGCCGAGGTGTCCCGTCCGCTCCGCGAGCTTCGCGCCGCGCGCGACGACGACGCTCCGCGCGAGATCGAGCACGAGGTCGGTCGCTTGCCGCGCCAGCCCTGGCACTCCCGCGCCGTCGGGATGCCCGATCCGGTCGCGCAGACCGAGCGACCCATCTCCACGATGCCGGCGGCGATCGCGAACTTCGGCGGCCAGGGCAGATCGACGACCCCCGGCACGGTCACCGGAACGCCCCCCGACACCAACGGCGCCGTCGGCGCGAACCACTACGTGCAGGTCGTCAACGGCGGCGTCGCGATCTGGAACAAGAACGGCACGGTCGCCCAGGCCGCCAAGCTCCTGAACGTCTTGTGGGCGGGGTACGTCGGCACCAACGCCGGCAACGGCTGCGCGGCGAACAACGACGGCGATCCGGTCGTCGTCTACGATCAGCTCGCCGATCGCTGGTTTTTGACGCAGTTCTCGCTCCCCAACGCCAACAGCGCGCCGAATTTCCAGTGCGTCGCCGTCTCCAAGACCGGCGATCCGACCGGCGCGTACTCCCTCTACGATTTCCAGTACGCGGGGCTGAACGACTACGGGAAATTCGGCATCTGGCCCGACGGCTACTACGCCACGTACAACATCTTCAGCGGCAACTCGTTCGTCGGCGCCGATCTCTGCGTCTTCGATCGCGTGAGCATGCTGGCGGGGAAGCCCGCGAAGCAGCAGTGCTTCCAGCAGACCACCGCGATCGGCGGCGTGCTGCCGATCAGCCTCGACGGACCGATCCCGCCGCCGCGCGGGGAGCCCGGCTTCTTCGCGAGCATCGGCAACACCGCCGACAATAGCCTCGACCTCTGGAAGCTGCAGGTCGACTGGACGACGCCGGCCAACACCAAGCTCACCGGTCCGACGACGCTCCCGGTCGCCGCGTTCACCCAGGCGTGCAACGGCGGCGGCGACTGCGTGCCGGCGGCCGGCGGCCACGTGCTCTCGAGCCTCGCCGACCGGCTCATGTTCCGTTTCGCCTACCGCAACTTCGGGACGCACGAGGCGGTGTTCTTGAACCACTCGGTGACGGCGGGGGCGACGACCGGCGTGCGCTGGTACGAGCTGCGCGCGCCGAATGCGACTCCGACGATCTTCCAGCAGGGGACGTACGCGCCCGCCGACGGCAAGGCGCGCTGGATGGCGAGCCTCGCGCAGGACCAGGCGCAGGACCTGGCGATGGGCTTCAGCATCTCGAGCGCGACGACGAACCCGTCGATCGCGTGGACCGGGCAATTTCCCACCGATCCGGTGGGCACGATGCCGCAGGGCGAGACGGTCATCGACAACGGAACCGCGACCGAGAACGGCGCCTCCCGCTGGGGCGACTACAGCAACATGACGGTCGATCCCGCCGACGACTGCACCTTCTGGTACACGACCGAATTCTACAAGACGGCGGGGACCTCGACCTGGGACACGCAGATCGCCAGCGTGAAGTTCCCACGCTGCGCCGCGAACAACTTCACCGTCGCGCTCACGCCCGCGACGCAGGATCTCCAACAGCAGAAGACGGCGACGTTCACCGTCACCACCGTCGCGAGCGCCGGCACCGCCGAGGCGATCGTCCTCAATATTCAAGATCTCCCGGCAGGCGTCACCGCCGCGTTCAACCCCGCCACCGTCAACGCGGGCGCCACGTCGACGCTGACGTTGACGGCGACCGGAACGACGCCGATCGCCGCGGCCACGGCGTTCCTCGTCATCGGCAAAGCGCCGTCGGCCGTTCACGCCGCGCCCGGGCAGGTCGGCGTCGTCGCCTGCCAGCCCGCGAAGGCGTGCGCGAACGGACAGAACTGCGACACCGCGCCCGACGGCTGCGGCGGGACGCTCACGTGCGGCACCTGCACGGCGCCGCTCACGTGCGGCGGCCGCGGGACTCCGGGCAAATGCGGCTGCAACACGCCGACGACGTGCGCCGCCGAGGGAGCGCAGTGCGGCGCGCTCGACGACAAGTGCGGCGGCACGCTCGACTGCGGAAGCTGCGCGGGCGGCGGCACGTGCACCGCGAACAAATGCGTCGGAGGGAGCAGCAGCTCCGGCGGCACCGACGGGGGCAACGGCGGCAGCGGCGACACCCCGCCGCCGCCCAGCGGCTGCGGCTGCCGCACCGTCGCGCCGCGCAGCGCCCCGTCGTGGGCGGGCTTCGGCGCTCTCGGCCTCGCGGTCTTCCTCGCCGCTCGTCGTCGCCGTCGGCGCTGAAAAGCTAGAGCGCGCGGCGTACGAAGATGTCCTCGAGCGTCTCGCGCTTCGGCGTGACGTGCTCGATGTGCGCCCCTTGGGCGAGCGCGAGCTCCAGGACTTCCTTCACGCGATCGTCCCCATCGACCTCGACGGCGAGCGCCTTGCCGAGCTCCTTGGTGACGTGGCCAAGCTTCTCGAGGGCTCGCTTCAATTCTGCCGGCACGTCGCGCAGCGCGACCTCGGCCCGCCGACCGCCCGCGCCGAGGAGCTCGTTCATCGTGCCGGCCACGACGACCTCGCCCTTCTTCAGGATGCAGACCCGGTCGCACAGCATCTCGACGTCGGAGAGGATGTGGCTCGAGAAGAAGACCGTTCGGCCCGCGTCGCGCTCGTCGAGGATCAGATCGCGAACCTCCTTTCGGCCTACGGGATCCAGGCCGCTCATCGGCTCGTCCAGGATGAGCAGCTCCGGCTCGTGGATGAGCGCCGCCGCGAGCCCGACCCGCTGGAGCATGCCCTTCGAGAGGTTCTGCACCGACCGATCGATGGCCTCGCTCATGCCCACGCGCGCGATCACCTTCTCGACCTTGGCGAAGTAGCCGCGGCCGCCGACACCGTTGAGGCGCCCGCACATGCTCACGAACTCGCGGGGCGTGAGGTACGGGTACACGTACGGGTTCTCGGGCAAAAACCCCACGCGCCCCATCGCGTCAGGGGAGGGGACGGGCGTGCCGAGGAGCGAGGCCTTGCCGCTCGTGGGCGCGATCAGGCCCGTCAGCATCTTGATCGTCGTCGTCTTGCCCGCGCCGTTGGGGCCCAGGAACCCGAAGATCTCGCCCGCGCGCACCTGGAACGACACGCCGCGGACCGCGTCCACCTTCTTGCCGGTGAAGGGCTTGCGGAACGTCTTGGCCAGCTTCTCGACCTCGAGGACGACCTTGCTCATGCGCGTCTCATGGGGAGGCCGGGCTGCCCGGCTCTTCCGGCGGCGGCTCGCCCGCCTCGCCGTACTCGTGCAGCTTGTACTGAATTTTGCGCGTCGACACGCCGAGGATGAGCGCGGCCTTGGACGTCGAGCCGCCGCACGCTTCGAGCGTCTTCAGGATCGCGTACTTCTCGAGGTCGGCGATCGTCGAGCCGGGGACCGGTGGAGGGCCGTCGCGCAGCCTCTCCGGCACGAGCGACGGCGGCAGGTGCTTCACCTCGACCTGCGGCGCGTCGCACAAGACGACCGCGCGCTCGACGACGTTCTCGAGCTCGCGGACGTTGCCCGGCCACGCGTAGTCGGTGATGCGCGCGAGCGCCTCCTCCTGGAAGCTCTCGATCGTCTTGCCGTTCTCCGCGGCGTAGCGGCGGAGAAAGAAGCTCGCGAGGGCGGGGATGTCGCTCTTGCGATCGCGGAGCGGCGGCAGCTCCACGGTGATGACGTTGAGGCGGTAGTACAGATCCTCTCGGAATGCGCCGGCCTCGATCTCCGCCTTCAGATCGCGGTTGGTCGCCGCGAGGATGCGCGTGTCGACCTTGAGCGTCTCGTTGCCGCCGACGCGCTCGAACGTGCGCTCCTGCAGGAAGCGCAGGAGCTTGACCTGCGTGCCCATCGGGATTTCGCCGATCTCGTCGAGGAAGAGTGTGCCGCCGTCGGCCTGCTTGAAGCGCCCCTCGCGCCGCGCGACCGCGCCGGTGAACGCGCCGCGCTCGTGTCCGAAGAGCTCGCTCTCGAGGAGTGATTCGGCGAGCGCCGCGCAGTGCAGGCGCACGAACGGCTTCTGCGCGCGCGGCGACGCGAGGTGGATCGCCTCGGCGATGAGCTCCTTGCCCGTGCCGCTCTCGCCGGTGATGAGGACGCTCGCCTTGCTCGGGCCGACCTGCGCGATGAGATCGAGCACGGCGCCCATTTTTGGATCGTCCGAGACGATGTGGCTGAAGGCATTGCGCTCGCGCAAGCGATCGCGCAATTGTCGAGTCTCATGGAGAAGCCGCGCCTTCTCCATGGCACGCTCCACCACCGCAGCGAGGGCATCGAAGTCGAGGGGCTTGGTCAGGTAGTTTTCTGCCCCCTTCTTCACGGCCTCGACCGCGCTGGTGATCGTGCCAAACGCAGTCATGACGACGAACACGACCCCCGGGGATGCCGCCTTCGCCTTCTCCATGAAGGCGATCCCGTCGAGGCCGGGCATCTTCAGATCGGTCAGGATGACGTCGGGCGCGAACTCCTCGAGCTTGCCGAGCGCCTTGAAGCCGTCCGCCGCCGTTTCCGTGACGTACCCCTCGTCCTTCAGGATCTCGCTCAGCGCGGCGCGCGCGTTCGCTTCGTCGTCGACGATCAAGATCCTCCCGCGGGACGCCATGCCCGTATTCGTAACAACTTCCCGCCGCGGCACAACCGGTGTTACAACCGAACCCGCCGTAAAGATTGATCGGTTTTGCTCGCTGCGAACCACACTGAGTCTTGGGAGTCGAGATGCGAACGTCTTGCGCGGTACTTGTTCCTTTGTTCGCTTTGCTGCCGAGCCTCGCGTTCGCGCAGGGCGGATCGGTCAGCTTCGGCGGTGGCGCCAACACCCAGACCGGAGCGCAGGGGACCGCTGCGGCGTCAGGTGCGGCGCCAGGGGCCGCTCCGGCGACGGACACGGCGGCGGCGGCCACGGCTCCCGCCGCAGGTGCGGCCGCGGGTGATGCTGCCCCGGCCGAAGGCGACGGCAAGCAGGCCGAGTGGGCCGAGCGCGATCGCCAGCTCGACGAGTCGCAGACGCTGAGCGGAGGCGTGGGCCTCTTGCGCACGCAGCACGCGCAGAGCGGCGCGCCCGGCCAGTTCCGTCTCCAGTTCATGACCGAGTATTTCTCGGCGGGCTTCCTCTGCACCTCGGAGTTTCCGTGCAAAAATCCGCGCGGCGGCGCCGGGCTCACGAGCGACAGCCTCGATCACATCGGCGGCACGATAGGCGTGACGGCGTCGATCCTGAAATGGCTCGAGGGCTACGCGACCACGGGCGCCTTCGCGAACTCCGACTCCGCCAACCGGCCCTCGCTCCTGCAGGTCCTCGGCGACACGAACTTCGGCGCCAAGGTCCACGGCGGCCTCAACAAGTGGCTGTTCGTCGGCGGGGCGATGGAGCTCTGGCTCATCAACGGCACGGGCGCCGTCGGCCTGGACGGCAGCGGCACGAGCGCCAAATTCCGCGGCATCGCCACCGCCGACTTGCGCGGCCTGCAGGGGCGCACGCCGCTCCGCTTCAGCCTCAACACGACCTACTCGCTCGACAACTCGGGCGACGTCCTCGCCTCGACCGAGGCCCCGACGGCACGCAACCAGCCGGTCACGCGCATCGAGCGCTTCGGCCTCGCGGTGAACCGCGTCGATCACTTCGACCTCCACTTCGGCGGCGAGTTCTTCGCGGCCGAGGAGAAGGTGCGCCCCTTCATCGAGTACAGCCTCCTCGCGCCGGTGAACCGCCAGGGCTACCTCTGCAAGCCCAATAACCCCAGCGCGGACAAGTGCCTCGCGAATAGCCCGACCGCGCCGAGCAAGCTCACGATCGGCGGCCGTTTCTTCCCGTGGAAGCACGGCTTCGGCCTCACAGCGGCGCTCGACATCGGCGTGTCGGGCGTGGGCAACTTCATCGAGGAGGTCTCGCCGACCCCGCCGTGGACGCTCTTCCTCGGCGCCGGGTGGGCGATCGACACGTGGGACCGCCCGCCGGTCGAGAAGCTCAAGACGGTCGAGAGGGTCATCCAGGGCCCCGCCAAGGCCAAGGCGAAGATCATCGGCCTCGTCCACGAGAAGGACAAGGAAGGCGGAGTCCCCAACGCGATCGTCGCGTGGGAGAACCACCCGGAGATCACCTCACTCGCGACCGGCGCCGACGGCAAGTTCGTCACGCAGGAGCTGCTCGACGGCGAGTACCGCTTCGTCGTTCACGCCGACGGCTACAAGGACGGCGCCTGCGCCGCGACGATCCAGAAGCAGACGGACATGACCACCGACTGCGCGCTCGAGGCGCTCCCGCGCATGGGCGCCGTCGCCGGCCACGTCAAGGACGGCGACTCGAACGCCGCCATCCCCGGCGCCGTCATCAAGCTGACCGACGCCTCCGGCAAGGAGACTCCGGTGTCGGCCGACGCCGGCGGCGGGTTCCGCTTCGAGGGCGTCGCGCCGGGCACGGTGCAGATCGCCGCCGACGCCGAGGGCTACATGACCGTCGTGGTGCCGACCGAGGTGAAGCCGCGCGTCGATGCGACGGCCGACATCGTCCTCAAGAAGCGCCCGAAGAACCCGTCGGTTCAGGTCCAGGGCAAGGAGATCACGATCCGCCAGCAGATCTCGTTCGCGACCGACAGCGCGGTGATCCTGCCCGAGTCGTTCGGCCTCATGAGCGAGATCGCCGACGTCATCCTGAAGAACCCCGGCATCAAGCGCATCGAGGTCCAGGGCCACACCGACAACACTGGCCCGAGCGAGCACAACCGCCAGCTCTCGGACGATCGCGCCAACTCGGTGCGCACGTGGCTCGTGCAGCACGGCGTGCCGGGCGACCGCCTCATCGCGAAGGGCTACGGCGACACCAAGCCGATCGCCCCGAACGTCACCGGGGCGATGAAGGCGCGCAACCGCCGCGTGCAGTTCATCATCCAGGACCAGGACGCGACGAAGAACGCGCCCGCGCCGACCGATCCGAAGAAGCCCGCTCCGGCGCCGCTCCCCGTCCCGATGCCGTTCTGATCCCGCGCGAGGGCACCGCCTCAGCGGCGCGTGCCCTCGTACGGTTCGAACGACAGGCGCAGGACGGCGCCACCGAAGAAGTCTCCGGTGGCGTGGAGGACGTCTGCACCGGCGCGGACGCCCACGCCGACGCCGGGCGACAGGTAGTAGACGAGGCTGACGTCGCCCTGCAGCGCGAGGCGCGTGTCGCTTTGCGAGTCGCTCCGAACCAGCCCGACGCCCCGGATCTTCAGCCAGCTCGTGTCGACCGAGATCGAGCTCACGCCGGTGAGAAAGTCGGCCCCGAGCACGAAGTGGCCGAGGCTCGTGCGCGCGCCGCCGAAGACTCCCATGGTCATGTACATGAGCGACGTCGCGCCTCCCGTCGCCCCTGGCCCGCGCACCTGGTCGGGGCCGCCGCCGCCGCCCAGCTCCATGTGCGTTCCGAGCTTGAACGCGTACACCGTGAGCCAGGTGACGCGCGCGAAGCCGGTCGTTACCGTCGTGTGGAGATCCGGCCAGCGCGTTTCGGTCACGTCGCCGTACGCGATCGGCTTGCATTTGTTACCCCCGTCGCAGATCGCGAGCCCTCGCCCGCCAGCGTCCACGCGGTGGATGTTCATGCCGAGGGTGAGCTCAGCGCTCAGATGCACGCCGCTCCTATCCCACCGGCCGAAGCGGCGGCACTTCGCGAAGCCGACCGCCTCGCTCTCGCTCGTCTCGGTGCAGCTGTTTCGCGCCTCCGCCGTCGCGGACACCGTCAGTCCGAAGGCCAGCCCGAGCGCGAGGACCACGCGCCTCACGGGTCGCTCCCACTTTGCGACTCGGGAAAGCAGATCGTCGTGGCGTCGTCCTTCAGAGACCGTTCGGATCGATCGAGCACGCCTGCCCTGCCTCTCGTCTTGGCGCCCGTCGTCACACCGGAGAAGTCGACGCAGATGGCGCTGGGCACGGCGTCGCACGAGGGCGAGCCGAACGCGATGCGCTCTCGGCCCTCACCGTGTGGGGCGAGCCGCCCGGGTCTGATCTCGCTCCGCGGGTCAAAAGGCGAAAGCTCCACGCTCGCCCTTTCTCCGCACCTACCGACGACCCGCAGGCCGCGCAGGTCCACCGTCACCCCGTGGTCGCACCGGTTTCCGAACACGACATCGACGATGACCCCTCGGCCCGACCTCCGCCGCCCGGTTCGCCGAGGACGCGAGATCCAAGCAATCTCCGAGCGTTCGCGCGTTCGGATAGGTTTGGCCGCCGCCTGCGTCGACGAGGGCGCCAGGCGTGTAGGCGCTGGCCACGCATCCACTGACCGAGACGCCAAAGAGCGCACCCAGCCATGACCAACCGCGCGGGTGGGGGCAGGGAACCGGGCGCGTGAGAGGAGGAGAATCCATCTCCCCAGGTTCTCTGCACGCCGAATACCACGTCAGATCTTACGCGGTTCGCCCAAGCCGAGGTATCTTGTAAGGGTGGTGCTCCAGCGCGCAGGGGCAAGCTCGTCCGACAGTCATGGACGATTCAGTCTGCTCCGGGAGGTCGCGGGACGTCCCGGGACGTGGACTGCCCGCCGTCGTCACGACGGCGCGTTGGTCCTGGTCCATCGCGTGTCTGCGGACGGGCGCCCCATCCCCACGCTCACCGAGGCGCGGCGCGCCATCGAGGTCGACCATCCGTGCGTCGTCCGTGTGCGTTCGGCCGACGCGACCGGGGCCGAGGTCCTCGTCGCCACCGACTACGTCGACGGGGAGGCCTACCCGTCGCTCCTCCTCGCCGCGCGCGATCATTCGCGACCGATCACCCTGAAGCTCACCCTTCGCATGCTGTGCGACGGGCTCGCCGGGCTCTCCGCCTTGCATGGTGGCACCGGAGGCATCCACCACGACCGCATCATCTTCGGACGCTTAGCCCCCGACGATCTCCTCGTCGGCGCCGACGGCCTCACGCGCGTGGTCCTCGGAGCCAGGCAGTCGCGGACGGCGAGCTCGATCGGCTACCTCGCTCCGGAGATCGCCCTCGGCGGCGACGCCGATGCCGACGAGCGCTCCGACGTCTACGGGGTCGGCGTCATCCTGTGGGAGGCCCTCGCGCAGCAGCGACTGTACGACCAGAGCACCCTCGAAGGGCTCGTCGCGGCCCAGCTCCGCGGCGGCATTCCCGTCCCTCCGCTTCCCGACGACGCGCCGTGGTCGGAGCCCGTGGTCGACGTGGTGATGCGCGCGCTCGCGCCGGATCCCGGCGATCGCTACGTCTCGGCGGGCGCGATGCTCGAGGCGCTGCTCGAGGCCGCGGGGCGCCGGGTCGGCACCGCGGGAGACGTCGTGGAGCTCGTCGAGTCGCTCGTCGGCCCGTTCATCCGAGCCCGCCGTCGCGAAGCGTCGATGCCCGCGACGGCCTCGAACTCCGATATTCGCGCCACGACGCCGGATCGTGAAGACGAGACGCTCCGTCCCATCCACGGCGACGACGAGGCGGAGGCGCAGACGGCCATCGAGCTCAAGAACCCGCTGCTGCAGGCGCCAGAGGAGGCGGAGACGACGGAGATCCCACGCCTTCACCCCGAGGACGACGGCGAGCTCAAGACGGAGATCCAGGGGGATCTGCTGCGGGCGCTCCCGGCCACGATGCACGGGCCGCTGGTGGAAGCGCGGCGCACGCGGCGTTCCGCGTACGCCGAGGACCCGAGCATCACGTCGACGTTGCCGCCCGACGTGAAGGCCGACCTCATCGCGAAGCAGCGCCAGCTCGGCGAGGACGCGCCGACGATCACGAAATCCGTCGCGGCGGCGAACGGCGTCCTCGCCATGTACGACGACGACGCGACCGGCGAGCTCAAGACCGCGGTCGACGACAGCAGCATCAGCATCAGCGTTCCTGGCGCCGCAGCCGCGACGATGCGGGCGTCGTCCGACAGCATCGTGACCCTGGATCTGCCGGCCGACCATGAAGCGAGCATCGTCACGGCGCGCCGCCCGGCGCCGACGATGCAGTCGCGGATGTCCCCGCCGCGCCCGTCCACGGCCGCGAACGAAGAGGTGGAGGAGCTCCTCGCGAAGACGACGAACCTCGACCGGTCCGCCTTCCCGACCGGGCCTCCACTCATCCTGGAAGAGACCGTCAACATGGAGCAGGCCGCCGAGATGCGCCGCGCGGTGTCGACCGTCGACGCGACGCTCGACATGCGCAAGTCTCAGCAGCTTCAGCAGAAGCTTCAGCAGCAGCAGCAGCAGCAGCAGCAGCAGCAGCAAGGTGCCGGGTTCGGGATGCGCACGGTGCCCCTGGCGATCCCCGTGCCCGCCGCCGGTTTCCCGCCGCCGCGGGCCTCGGGCCCGTACGGACCGCCGATCTCGATGTCCCCGCAGTCGCCCGCGGTCGCGCTCGTGCCGCCGCCGCCCTCCCATCCCGAGGTCGCGTTCGCGCCGGGACCCGCGATGCCGCCGCGCCTCACGATCACCGAAGAGGCGCCGCAGAGCTCGGCGCTGCTCGGCGTCTTCACGTTCTTCCTGGTGCTCGCGTCGCTCTTGCTCATCGCCTGGCTCACCTACCCGTACTGGCGCGCCTGGGCCGGGCTCTAGGGCGTCAGAAAAGCCGAACACTTCTGGTATTTTCGCGTCGTGTGCGCGATGTCCTTGCCAGAGGCGCGCCGCGGAGCTAGGTTGCGCGCGCTTCCCGGTGGTTGTGTCAGACGCGGACCCCAAACCGGGGCCTGCGTTTTTTTTTGCCCCACTTGTGCCTCCAAACCCACCCCAACCACTTGTTTTTACAAGAATTCACGCCCGAGATGTCCGACTTCGCCCCGAAGAGCAGCCACCCGTTCGCGATCGATCGCGCCCGCCTGGGCCCTATCGTCGATCCGATCGTGCGCGCGCACGGCGGCGAGGTCGTGGACGTCGAGCTGAAGAGCGAAGCGAACGGGTGGGTGCTTCGCATCTTCGTCGAGAAGTTGGGGAGCAGCGAGACTCACGCATCGACGAAGGACGCGGCGGTCGATCTCGATCTCTGCACGCGCGTCGCCCGCGAGCTTTCGCCGGCGCTCGATGCGATCGATCTCGTCGCCGTGCGCTACCACCTCGAGGTGAGCTCGCCCGGCATCGAGCGCCCGCTCCGCACCGAGAAGGACTTCGTTCGCTTCTCGGGCAAGAAGGCCAAAGTGAAGCTCGTCAACGCGATCAAGGGCCAGAAGGTCGTGATCGGCGTCATCGGGCCAGTACGTGACGGCGCGTTTCCGCTCAAAGACGGGAACCAAGAGTATCCGATCGCACTCGACAACGTGGCGCAGGCGCGCCTCGTGTTCGAGTTCGGCCCCCAGCCGAAGCCAGGCAAACAGAAGAAGAAGAAGTAAGAACACGACTCACGCGTCTCGCATCTCCAACAAGCGCGACTCCGAAGAGTAGACCGCACGTCGAGGGAACCATGGCGACCCAGCAGCAGCAGCAACCGTCCCAGCCCGATATCAACCTCCTCCAGGCCATCGAAATGGTGGCGAAGGACAAGGGCATCGACAAAACTCGCCTCATCAAGACCGTCGAGGAGGCCATCCTCAAGGCGGCCCAGAGCGTATTCGGTCCGACGCGCGAGCTCGAGGCCCGGTTCAACGAGGACTCGGGGCAGATCGACCTCTTCCAGTACATGACCGTCGTCGAGGACCCCTCCGACGAGGAGCGTGAAATCGCGCTCGAAGACGCGCAGAAAGCAGGTCTCCAAGCGGAGCTTGGAGAGGAGCTCGGCTTCCAGATCTTCTGGCACCCGACCGACGCCAAGAAGGCGGCGGAGCAGGACAAGGAGTTCGGCGATCTGCTCAACGTGAAGCAGGCGCGCTCGTCGTTCGGCCGCATCGCGGCGCAGACGGCCAAGCAGGTCCTCATCCAGCGCGTCCGCGACGAAGAGCGCGACCTCATCTACAACGAGTTCAAGGATCGCCAGGGCGAGCTCATCAAGGGCGTCGTCCGCCGCTTCGAGAAGGGGAACAACCTGATCGTCGACCTCGGGCGCACCGAGGGCATCCTCCCGTTCCGCGAGCAGACCCCGCGCGAGACGTACCGCCCGGGCGACCGCATCGTCGCGTTCGTGAAGAACATCGACCGCGAGGCCCGCGGGCCGCAGGTCATCCTGAGCCGCGCCGACGGCAAGCTCGTCGAGAAGCTCTTCGAGGCCGAGGTCCCGGAGATCTACGAGGGCATCGTCAAGATCGTCGCCTGCGCCCGTGAGCCGGGCGCGCGCAGCAAGATCGCCGTCACGTCGCGCGACGCGGACGTCGTTCCGGTGGGCGCGTGCGTGGGCATGAAGGGCTCGCGCGTCCAGGCGGTCGTGCAGGAGCTCCGCGGCGAGAAGATCGACATCGTCCCGTACGATCGCGATCCGGCGCGCTTCGTCTGCGCGGCCATCCAGCCCGCGGAAGTGAACAAGGTCATCGTCGACGAGGCGGACGGCCGCATGGAGCTCGTCGTCCCCGACGAGAAGCTCTCGCTCGCGATCGGCCGCAAAGGCCAAAATGTCCGCTTGGCGGCCCAGCTCACGGGCTGGAAGCTCGACATCATCTCGGAGAGCAAGTTCAAGCAGATGGAGGAGGAGGCGATCTCCGCGCTCCAGCAGATCGACGGCGTCACCGAGGCCGTCGCCCGCAGCATGTACCGGCTCGGCTTCCGCGCGCTCGAGGAGCTCGCCGAGGCGTCCGAGGCGGAGCTCGCCGGCATCCCGGGTCTCGGCGGCGACGGCGCCGCGACGGGGATCAAGAAGGCGGCGGAGGAGACGATGGAGCGCCTGCGCCAGCAGCGCATCCAGGCGGCGACGACGCGCATCGAGCCGCTCACCGAGCGCGAGCGGCTCCTCTTCGTGCGCAGCATCGGCGATCGCACCGTGCAGCTCCTCGAGGAGGCCGGCTACAAGACGGTCGAGGACATCTACCGCGAGGACGAGGACAAGCTCGCCATCAAGACCGGCATGGGCATCAAGAAGGCGCGCGTCATCAAGCAGGGCGCGGAGCAGTTCCTCGGCAACGAGTCGAAGGTCATCGACGTCGCGCGCAAGGAAGCTGCCAAGAAGGCGCAGCAAGCGGACTCGCACTAAACGGAAGCCGAAGCTGGAGAGAGAATGGTCGCCGCGGTGAACAACAACGACATGGCAAAGAAGAGCGAGCGCACGTGCGCCGGCTGCGGCCGCACGGATACGCCCCGCGCTTTCTTACGCGTCGTGATGGGCGGCGCGATCGACGGCGAGCACGAAGTGGTCGTGGACGTCGGCGGGAGCTCGGTCGGCCGCGGCGCGCATGTCCACCCGTCGTTCGATTGCCTCGCCAAGGCGTGCAAAGGCGGGTTCGCGCGCTCTTTCCGGGCGAAGGTCCGTGCCAACGTGAACGAGCTCGTGGCCCAGATCGGCGAGGCGCACGATCGGCGCGTGACGGGGCTCATCCTCGGCGCGCGCCGCGCGGGGCACGTCGAGATCGGCACGGATGCCTCGTGCGAGGCGCTCACCCGCGGGCCGGTCCTCGCGATCGTCGCCTGCGACGCGGGCAGCGTCGTCAAGAAGAACGAAGTGAGGCGCGCGGCCGCCGAGGGGCGCGCGGTTGTCTGGAAGGACAAGGCGGAGCTCGGAAAACTTTTCGGTCGCGACGAGGTGGGGATCTTCTGCGTCACGCACGCAGAGATCGCCCGTGAGATTCAAGAGGCCCGTTCCAGGAGTGAAGCATGCAAAGGGCGGGAGGAGAGATGAGCAAGGTGCGCGTTTACGAAGTGGCCAAACAGCTCAACCTCGATCCGAAACAGGTGGTGACCCTGTTCCAGACCGTGGGCGTCACCGACGTCCGCAACCATATGAGCTCGGTCGACCCCGAAGCCGTCGAGCGCGTGAAGCGGCACCTGGAGAAGGCGCGCACGCACGACGTCGTCGAGGAGAAGGTCCGCACCGACGGGCGCGTCATCAAGCGTCGCGCCATCGCGAAGCCCACGCCCGACGCTCCAAGCGGCCACATCCCGCCGACGCCAGTGTCGCAGCTCGACGTCGCCGCGCCGCGTTCGGTGCTGGATCACGCGAACGTCCCCGCGATGCCCAGCTCACGCTCGACGCATCAGATGGACGACGTCCAGCGCGCGCCTGCAAGCGCCCGAGACCTGCGCGATCGCGAGAGCAGCGCGCGGTTGCCCTCCACGCCGAAGCTCCCCGAGGAGCGCCGCAGCACGCGCGACGTGGATGCGGTGAGCGCCGCCGCGCCTGCCATCGTCGCGGCCGCCCCGTCTGCGCCGCGCTCCACGCGCGCACTCCCCTCGACGCGTGACGTCGCCGTTGCCGAGATCCCGCCGCCGCCCTCGAGCGTTCACGCGGTCGTCGAAGCCTCGCCGCCGCCGCCGCCCCCGCCTCCGTTCGAGGAGCCCGCCGTCATGGCGCCTCCGCCGCCGGTCGCGCAGGTCGAGGAGCGCCCGGCTCAGGTCGAGGCCTCTGCACCCGCGTCCGACGCGCCGCCGGCTCGTTCCGCCGCGCCGAAGACGGGCGTAGAGTACTGGACCGGTCGTCCGGGCGTCCCGATGCCCACGCCGATCAACGCGCCGCGCACCGGAATCGGCGGCGGCTCGGTCGGCTCGATGCCCCGCCGCGTTCAGTACGATCCTCGCGCAGGCGCGCAAGGCCCGGCCGGCCGGCCCGCGCTGCGCGGCGGCGCGCAGCAGGGTCGCCCGATGATGGGCGGACGCCCCATGGGCCCCGGCGGGGCGCGTGGCCGCTTCGGCGCCATGCCGATGCGCAAGCCCTCCGGCATCGTCTCCACCCAGGAGATGAGCGCGCACAAGAAGGTCATCCGCATCGAGGAGAACATCACGCTCGCCGCGATGGCCGCGAAGATGAGCCTCAAGGCCACCGAGCTTCTGATGAAGCTGCTCGGGATGGGCATGACCGGCATCCACATCAACACGACGCTCGACGCCGACACGGCCAAGATCCTCGCCAGCGAGTTCGGCTGGGAGGTCGAGGACGTCGCCGTAAGCGAGGAGGGCGCCATCGCCGCCGCGCGCGGCGAAGAGGCGGCTCCGGCGGTCGCGACCACGGAGACTGTCGTCGAAGAGGGCCTCGTCTTGCGGCCGGCGGTCGTCACCGTCATGGGCCACGTCGACCACGGCAAGACCAGCCTCCTCGACAAGATCCGCAAGGCCAACGTGGCGGGCGGCGAGGCCGGCGGCATCACGCAGCACATCGGCGCCTACAAGGTGATGACGCCCCACGGCCCCACCGTCTTCCTCGACACGCCGGGCCACGAAGCGTTCACGCAGATGCGCGCCCGCGGCGCCAGCGTGACGGACCTCGTCGTCCTCGTCGTCGCGGCCGACGACGGCGTCATGCCGCAGACGAAGGAAGCGGTGAACCACGCCAAGGCGGCGAAGGTTCCGATCATCGTCGCGATCAACAAGATCGACAAGCCGGGCGCCGAGCCCGAGCGCGTGAAGCGCGAGCTCGTCGAGCTGGGCCTCCAGCCCGAGGAGTGGGGCGGCGAGACGATCTTCGTGAACGTGTCGGCGATGACCGGCGACGGCATCCCGCAGCTTCTCGAGATGATCGGGCTGCAGAGCGAGGTGCTCGGCCTCAAGGCGAACCCGAAGAAGGCCGCCAGCGGCACCGTGCTCGAGGCGCTCCTCGACAGAGGGCGCGGGCCCGTCGCGCGCGTGCTCGTGCAGGACGGCACGCTCAAGGTCGGTGACTTCATCCTCGCGGGCGCCGGCTTCGGCAAGGTGCGCGCGATGACGAACGAGCACGGCAAATCCGTCCACGAGGCGGGCCCCGCCACGCCGGTCGAGATCCTCGGCCTGTCCGACGTCCCCGGCGCCGGCGATCCGATGCACGCCGTCAAGGACGCCAAGAAGGCACAGGAGATCGCCGAGAGCCGCAAGGGGAAGATGGCCAAGAGCCTCATCCCCGCGACGGCGAAGGTGTCCCTCGAGGAGCTCAGCAAGCGGATCACCGACGCCGACCAGCAGGAGCTCCGCGTCGTCATCAAGGGTGACGTCCAGGGCTCCGTCGAGGCCGTCGCCGAAGCGCTCGCCAAGCTCTCCACCGAGAAGGTGAAGCTCTCGATCATCCACGCCGGCGTCGGCGCGATCACCGAGGGCGACATCAACCTCGCGATCGCCGCGAAGGCCATCGTCATCGGCTTCAACGTGCGCCCGGCCGGCAAGGCGGCGGCCCACGCCGACGAGAACAAGGTCGAGATTCGCCTCTACTCGATCATCTACAACGCGATCGACGACGTGAAGGGGGCCATGGAAGGCCTCCTCCCGCCGACGCTCACCGAGAAGCTCCAGGGCAAGGCCGAGGTCCGGCAGGTCTTCAAGATCAAGGGCGTCGCGGTCGCTGGCTCGTACGTCATCCAGGGGCTCATCAAGCGCGGCACGAACGTCCGCGTCGTGCGCGAAAACGCGATGGTCTACGAGGGCAAGATGAACGCGCTCAAGCGCTTCAAGGACGACGTGAAGGACGTCGCCGAGGGCTTCGAGTGCGGCATCTCGATCGAAGGCTTCAACGACTTCAAGGAGAAGGACATCGTCGAGTCCTACGAGGTCGAATCGGTGAAGCAGCGCCTCTGAGGAGCTGAAGGACGATGCCGGCCGAAGTAAAGCGCGCGGTGCGGGTGGCGGCGAGGGTCAAGACGGAGCTCGCGCAGCTCCTCGTGACCGACGTGCGCGATCCGCGCCTCGCCGGCGTGCTGGTCTCGCGCGTCGAGATGCCCGACGACTTGCGCGGCGCGCGGGTCTACGTGCGGCTCCTCGAGGGCGGGGACAAGGCACGTCGCGAGGAGGCGCTGAAGGGCCTCGAGCGCGCGGCGGGGATGCTGCGGCGCGAGATCGGGACGCGCGTGGGGCTCAGGTTCGCGCCGGAGCTGCGGTTTTACTACGACGTGACGCAGGAGAAGGTCGACCGCATCGAGATCCTTCTCGACGAGGTTCGCCGAGAGAAGAAGCCCTAGGCGCGTCGCCCTCGGGGTTGCGCGCGCCGCTCGGCCGAGGACGCCCCGCGTCGCCCTCGGGGGCGAAGAATCGCGCCGGCGCCCGGAGGAGCAGGGGGAACGGGAGGCGCCGTCACGATTCTTTCACTGAGCTCCTTGAGCCGCGCTCTACGGGATGAGCGTGCGCACGTGCTCGTCGGGGGCTCGCCATAAGCACGATGCCGACGAGCGCGACGACCAGGCCGCCTGTGAGGAGGAGCGCGCCACCGCTGGTCCCGGCGCCGCGGGGCGTCCTCGGCCGAGCGGCGTGCGCCCCCCCCGCAACGCGCTCACCTAGCGAAGCTTCGTCACATACCAGGCGCCGTGCCATCCGGTCATCTCGGCGAGCTCGATGCGCTGCGTGCGGCCGTCGATGGTGAAGGTGATGCGCGAGTGCTTGACGCGCCAGAGGGGGCGCTTCCATTCGCGCTTCTTGGGGGTGGCTTGCTGGACGCTCTTGCCCAGCTCGAAGCTGACGAACTGGGCCTTCTCCACACCGTGCGTGCGCTTGTGGAGGACGTGGACGCTGCGATGGAAGGCGGCGGTGACCTTCGCGTCCCACGCCTTGCCCGGATCGGTGCTGTCGCGGGTGAGGAGGTAGGCGTCGCGCGGGAAGACCATGTCGGTCGCGAGATCGGGGCTGTCGTGCGCGATCGCCTCGAGGAGGTGGCGGGCGCGTGCGGTCATCTCTTCGGAGCTCGACGGAGGCAAAAGCTCGTCGGGGGTGCCGGCGTCGAGCGCGCCGGAAGCGGACTGGCCGTCGGCGCCCGCGTCCTTGCCGCCATCGCCGCGCGGGCCACCGTCGATGGAATGGGACGACGACGCGGGGCAACCCGCGACGGCGAGGCAAAGGACGAACACCGCGCGGGCGCGCACGGGTGCTGGTCTACGCCAGGTTCGGGAGCGGCACCACGTCGACGTGCAGCACCTCGTCGAATGCGCGGATCTCCTGGAGGCAGGCCTCGCTCGGGCGCGAGACGACGCGGAGCTTGGCGCACGAGGCGACGGCCCCCTCGAACACGGTGTTGGTGACCTCTTCCACGTTGATGCCGTGGCGCTTGATGACCGACAGGACGTTCGCGAACGTCCCCACCTTGTCGACCATGCGGATGACGATCTGGAAGCGGGCGCTCGATGCCGAAGAGACGTTGACGACGTTGGGCACGTCCCCCTTCAGCAAGAACGAGCGAATGACGCGCACCGTCTCGGACGCGATGGCGAGCTGGGCCTGGTCGGTCGACGCGGCGATGTGGGGCGTGCCGTAGATGAATCCGCCGTTCGCCGTCGCCGGCTCGAACAAATCGGACGCGTACTCGCGCTTGCCCTTCGGCTCGTCGGGGTAGACGTCGATGCCGGCGCGCAGGCCGCGCGTGCGCACGGCGTCCTGGAGCGCGACGTAGTCGACGAGATCGGCGCGCGCGAAGTTGAGCAGGATGGCGCGCTTGGGGAGGAGATCGATGACACGCTTGTTGACGATGTGGCGCGTGCGCTCGGTGAGCGGGAGGTGCACCGTGAGAATGTCGCTCTTGGCGGCGAGCTCGTCGATCGACGCCGCGTGGACGACGCCGAGATCGGCGGCCTTCGGCACCGTGAGCCCTCGGCTCCAGGCGGCGACGTGGATGCCGAACGCCCGTGCCCGTACGGCGACCTCGCGCCCGATGGCGCCGAGACCGGCGATGCCCAACGTCTTGCCGTAGAGGCCCTCGGCCTTGCCGTACTCGGCGCGCTCCCACTTGCCGGCGCGCAGGGACAGGGCGGCGTCGGGGATGCGGCGATCGATCGCGACGAGCATTCCGAACACGAGCTCGGCGACCGCGGCGGCGTTCTTGCCCGGGCAGTTGGCGACGTAGACGCCGCGCTTGCTCGCGGCGCGGACGTCGATGCTCGTGTACTCGGCGCCGGCGCGGACGATGAGGTGGAGTTCGCGCGCGCCCTCGATCGCCTCCTTCGTCACCTCGGTCGAGCGGACCACGAGGATGCCGACGCCGTGCAGCTTGGAAGCGATCGACTCCTTGTTCAGCTCCGGCTCGTAGATGACCTCGACGGGAAGCGCGCGAAGCTCCTCCACGGCGCGGGGGTGCAGCTTGTCGGCGATCAGAAGACGCATCGCGTCGAAGGGTACCGCAAACGCGGCGTCAGCGGAGCGCGAAGTATGCGATAGCAGCGGCAAAAGGGAGCCCGACCAGGAGCCCGAGGAGCACCCACACCCAGGCGCGCCTCTCTTCGTCGCCGCGGGGGTGCGACGAGGCCCGGGCGATCGCGGCCGCGACCGCGCGCTTGGGGCGGATGAGCGTGGGCGACGACGCGGTCGAGGGCGCGAGGCGGACAGCGCGGTTCGTTTCGGCGTCGTGGACGATCTGGGCGAGTCGCTCGCCGGCGATCGGCTCTCCAGAGGAGAAGGGGAGGAGCGCGGCCTCGAGGGCGGCCGTGTCGGGGTACCTCTCGGCCGCCTGCTTCGCGAGCGCCTTCGCGACGACGACGTCGAGCGCAGCAGGAACGTCACGGCGCAGCTTGCTCGGCGGCGCGGGGTCCTGCGCCACGATCATCGCCGTCGCGTTGGTCACGCTGCCCGCGAAGGGGGGACGCCCGACCAGTAGCTCGTAGAGGATGACGCCGAGCGACCACACGTCGGTGCGGAGATCGACGTCCTTCGACGATCGGACCTGCTCGGGCGACATGTACAGAGGGGTCCCGATCGATGTGTCGGCGTGCGTCGTGCGTCCGTCGCCCTCGCTGTCCAGGACCTTGGAGATACCGAAGTCGAGGACCTTGACGGTTCGCGTACCGCCTTGATCGCACAAGTAGAGGTTCGAGGGCTTCAGATCGCGGTGGACGATGCCGCTCGCGTGCGCTTCGGCCATCGCCTGGCAAGCCTGCCGTACGTAGTCCACCGCCTCGTCGATCGGGAGCGGCCCGCGCAGGTCGAGCTCCTCGGCGAGGTCGTGCCCCTCCAGCAGCTCCATGACCATGAAGGGGAGGCCGGAGGGCGTCGCCGCGACGTCGAAGACCCGCGCGACGTGCGGCCCGGTGAGGCGGCTGGCGGCGCGCGTCTCCCGGTTGAAGCGCGCGGCGAGATCGGGCTCTGCGAGGATCTCGGGGCGCAGCACCTTGATGGCGACCGGCTTCGCGCCCTCTCCGTCGTGCGCGCGAAACACGACGGCCATGCCACCCTCGCCGACGACACCATCCAGCCGGTACTTGCCCAGCAGCATCTCTCCGATTTTGGGGATCTCCGCCATCGGCGAGGAGAGCCTAGCAGGGTCCGCCGATCCGAACGACGCGACCTTCGAGTCGAGCCGCCGGCGCGCCGTCGTTGTCGACGAGGACGGGGGCCAGTGATGCCTGCGCGTGGCGGGTGAACTTCGCCCGGAAGGGGCCGCCCTTCGCCGCGCGCTTCACGTTCGTGTAGAGGGCGCCGCCCGGCGAGGCCTCGGACGCGGTGGGATCCCACGGCTCCTCCGTGTCGTCGCTGAGGAGCAGCGTGACGCCGTCTCCTTCCAGACGGAGCGCGCGGACGAAGTAGGGCGCGTCGTCGACCGTGAAGTACGTCCAGTCGTAGCCGTTCGTGAGGATGTAGCGCCCGTCGTCGGGGTGGCGCGAGATCCAACCGTGCATCGCGGCCGCGAGCTTGGGGTGAAGGACGGGCGCGCCGTCGTGGAGGAATCGCCCCTCGGCGTCGAGGCGTATCGTACTCTCGCGGGAGCGCCCCTCTGGCGCCGGGAACTGGAAGAACTCGGGGTGATCACCGGGCTTCATCTGAGCGTAATGTAGTCCTCGTGGCCGCGCGCGTCTTCTGGGCCGATGGAATCGTCGTCGGCGACGGGCCCGACCTGCGTGACGGCGCGGTGGTCGTCGGCGACGATGGGGAGATCCTCGAGGTCGGGCGTGCGGACGAGCTTCTGGCGCGCCACGCCGGCGCCGACGTCGAGCGCGTGCGTGGCGTCGTCGTTCCGGGCCTCGTCAACGCGCACACCCACCTCGAGCTGAGTGCTCTACGCGGGCAGGTGCCGGGCGGCGCGGGGTTCGTCCCCTGGGTCGAGCGCCTGATCGGCGCGCGCGTCGAGGCGTCTCCGGAGGACGATCATGCCGCGATCGAGCGGGCGGTCGCCGAGCTTGGTGACGCCGGGACCGTCGCCGTCGGCGAGGTCACCAATTCGCTCGCAGCGGTCGGCGCGTTGGGCCGCGCGGGGCTCGTCGGCTGCATCTTTCACGAGGTGTTCGGCGTGGCGCGCGAGGGCGTCATGCGCCGGACCGCCGCGCTGCTCGCAGACGTCGACGAGAAGCTCGGACGATGGTCGACCCCGGGACGCGCGGGCCTCTCCTACGCGCTCGCCATCCACACGCTCTACACGACCCACGCCGACGCCGTGCGGGCGATCGTCGAGCACGCGCGCGCGCACGGTCGGCGTACCTCGATCCACCTCGCCGAGCACGCGGCCGAGCGCCGCGCGCTCGAGCATGGCGACGGCCCGGTGCCTTCATGGCTCGCGTCGCGCATCCGGCTGCCCACGAGCGAGCAGGTTTGGCCGCACAAGGGGCCCATCGCGCTCGCCGCCGAGCTCGGCGTGCTCGCGCCGAACGTCCTGCTCGTCCACCTCGCCGACGCCCGCGAAGCCGAGCTGGCCCGCGTCGCGGAGAGCGGCGCGCCGGTGGTCCTCTGCCCGCGTTCGAACCTGTTCATCGAGACGCGCCTCCCGCCGCTCCTCGCGATGCGCGGCGCCGGCATCGCCGCCGCGCTCGGCACCGACTCGCTCGCCTCGAGCGCGTCGCTCGACGTCCTCGCGGAGGCGCGAGCCCTCGCCGATCGGTTCCCCGACGTGCCCGCCGTGGAGCTCCTCGCGATGGCGACCTGGAACGGCGCACGAGCGCTCGGCCTCGACCGGATCGGCCGCGTCGCCAAGCGTGCGGCGCCGGGGCTCTTCGCGATCGACGGGGACCTCGGCGCGCTGACCGCGTCGGCGTTCGCGCTACGCCACGTGAAGGCGCGGCGCCGGTGGCTCGTCCGGCGCGCGTGATCGGACCTCGATCGCCGCGCGGCCTACACACTCCCACTCCTCGCCGTGCGCGCCGCGCGTCGGGGCTTCATACTGCGAAGATGAAACGACGCGCCGTAGGCGTTGCGAGGGACACCGCCTCGTTCTCGTGGCGTCACGTGGTGTTCGGCGGAGGCGTCTTCGACACCTCGGGCGACCACCCGAACAAGAAGGGCTGGGAAATCTTCGAGCTCGGCCAGCGCTCGTTCTGGGCGGTGCCGACGGCGATCGCCTGGGACGCGCCGGTGCGCGAGGATCCGAAGTACGCCGAGCCGATCGCCGCGATGCTCTCGTTTTTGTGCCCCGGCGAGAAGGCGGCGGTCACGGGCGCCAGCTACATCTCGGGCCTCGTCCGCAGCGAGGAGGCGAAGTTCTACTTCGTCGAACAGGCGCTCGAGGAGGCCAAGCACTACGACGCCCTGCGCCGGCTCATCCCCAAGATCACCGGTCGCCCGATGGACCCGCCGTCGCCGTGGGTCCGCCTCCTCTATTCCTTCGGGGTCGTCGATCGCGACGACGTCGCGTTCATGATGGGCAACATCAACATCATCGGCGAGCACCTCGCCAACCAGATCTTCCACAAGATCAACCACGTCGCCAAAGACGAGAGCGTGCGGAAGATCCTCGCGCTCATCGGCAAGGACGAGTCGCGCCACATCGGCGCCGGCCAGCGCTTCTTCCCGGAGGTGTACCCGGAGTTCAAGGCCCGACGCGCGCAGATCCTGGCCAAGAACGTGGCCACCACGATCATCCTCGCGTGCGCGGCCTACGATCTGGTGGGTCCGCTACGCGTCCTCGATATCGATCTTTCGAAGATCATGGACGCGATGTACCAGCACTACGAGGACGTGACCGGCTCGTTGCCGCCGTTTCCCGAGCACGCGCTACGCGACGCGATCGTCGGCATGGTGCGGCGCGGGACGCCACGCGTGATCAAGACGCTCGAGAAGTCGACCGACGAGAACGGTCACGTCGAGCTTCGAAGGTTCGTGCACGCGTGCGAGGAAGCGATCACCTCGCCGCGCGCGCTGCGCGACTTGCTGGCCGCGTGACCGCTCGAGCCGCGTCGGAGCCGAAGGCGGCGGGGGCGATCGTGATCGGCTCGGGGATCGGCGGCGCGGCGCTCACGCTGCTCCTCGCCGACGCGGGCATTCCGACGACGCTGCTCGAGAAGAACCGGCGCATCGGGGGCTCGTGCTCGGGCTACGAGAAGCAGGGCTTCACGATCGACATCGGCACCCACATGTTCTGCCGCGGGCCCAAGGGGCCGCTCGGCGACGTCCTCCGTCGCGTCGGCGAGGACGGGGCGATCACGTTCCGCCGGACGCGCGACATCGCCGAGATCCGCTTCCCCGCCAAGCGCGACGTGCCGCGCGCCGTGCGGGTGCCGGCGGAGCTGTGGCGGATGCCGCGCTTCGCGCTCGATCTCGCGCGGGAGCTGCGCCTCTCGCCCCGGGACGCGGCGCGTGCCGGGCGGCTCTTCACGCACATCCTGACGATGAGCGACGAAGAGGTGACGCGGTGGGACGACCGCACGCTCGAGGAGTTCATCGCGCCGTACGTCGACCACCCGCCGACCGTGGGGATCTTCGGCTTCCTCCTCGGTCTCTACTTCATTCTGCCCTACTGGCAGGTGTCGGCAGGGGAGGCGCTCCTTTGCTTTCGCAGGATGGCGCGCGACAACTTCCTCTCGTACCCGAAGGGGGGATCCATCGCGATCCCCGGAACGTTCATTCGGTTGGCGGAGGCGCGAGGCGCCGAGGTCCGCACGAATTGTGGGGTTCGACGGATCGTTACCGAGGCCGGGAGGACCCGCGGGGTCGAGCTTTCGGACGGAACGTTCATTCCGGCGAGCATCGTCGTCAGCACGTCGAGCCTGCGCACCACCGTGACCCACCTCGTCGGCTCCGCGGCTTTCCCCGAGGACTATGTCGCGCGCGCCCTCGCCATCCAGGGCTCCTTCATCGCCGTCCAGGCCAAGATCGGCCTGCGGCGCCGCCTCGTCGACGCCGGCGCGATCGTCGGCGGCGTGGGCGACGACGTCGATCTTCGCAGCGTCTCGCACGGCGATCTTCGCGCCATGTTCGAGCGCGTCGCGCAGGGGGAGATACCGCCGCTCGTTCCCTTCTACTGTCCGGTGCCGTCGAACTTCGACCCCGACCTCGCGCCTCCCGGGCACCAGCTCCTCACGGTGTGCTCGGTCGCGCCGACGAGCGACGTCGCGCTCAAGGATCCCGGCCCGGCGTGGGAGGAGGCGATGCTCCGCACGCTGCGCCGCGTCATCCCCGGGCTCGACGAGAACACGCTCTTCGTGGACCGCTTCGGCGTCGACTTCATCGAGAAGTGGATCGGCAAGGAGTTCGGGCCTGCGGTCTCCACCGGGCAGACGCCTTCGCAGGTCGGTGCCCGGCGCCCTCCGGTCCACACGCCCATCCGGGGCCTTTACGTCGCGGGGTGCGGCGCAGGCGGCCGCGGCGTCGGCACCGAGCTCGCCGCCGCGAGCGCCATGGAGTGCGCCGACCGCATCCTCGCCGATCTCGGGCGCGGATTTCAGCGAACGCGCGCGAGCCGCGCACAGCGGTCGACGTCTTGGGTCAAGTCCCAGGTCGTCCGGCCGCTCGCGTGGGCGACGCGCGCCGGATGAGCGGCGTCCGGTGACAAGTGGCGGCGCTTGGGCGATCCTCTCTTCGATGCGACGCGCGGCCGCCCCCGTCCTCCTTTTTGCCCTCATGGGCTGCCAGGACAAGCCGAATGCGACGCCGAGGCCAGTCGCGTCGGCGGCGCCCTCGCCCACGCGGCGCGAGCCTGCCGCTTTCGCGACCCTCACGCCGCCGCCATTTGCCTCCGCGCGTCCGCCGCAGGCGAAGGACGCGCCGCCGCAGGCGTGGGACGCCGGAAAATCCGTATGTGCACCGTCCCGCGAGTCGATCGCGCCGCGCGCCGGATTTCGCCCGGGAACGACCGCCCAGACGACGAGGCGCAGCTACACCCTCAAGGACGACGGCGTCCTCGAGAGCGCGCCCAAGGGGGATGCCGTCGGCAAGAGGCTCGCCCGCGCGCGACCCGGCACGAAGATCGCGGCCACCTCGTTCGGAGAGCGCGCCGAGCACGACATCGTCGTCTTCCTCGCCGACCAGAAGACGAGCGACGGAATCATGCTCCAGGCGTTCGCGTCGATCGACGGCCTGCCGCCGACGCGCATCTCCGAGGACGGGGCGGGCGCCACGTCGGTCGACGTCGCACCCCGCGACAAGAGCGCGATCGTCGCGTACGTCGATGCGCGCTCGGTGATGGTCCCGGTCCACGCGCGCGTCGTCGAGGAGAAGGACGGCAAGCCGAGCGTCGGGAAGGACGCGGTGCTCTTCATCGGCGGCGCGCCCGACCCGAACGTCGCCGGCGTGCTCGCGACGAGCGCGACCGCTGCCTATTACGTCCTGCCGATCGCGCGCGATTTGACGACGTTCGGAATGGCGATCGTGCAGATCGACGATCCGCCGCACGAGGACGCGAATGTGACGTGGTCGATGTACCCCTACGGGCTCGATCCGGCGCCCATCGCGGCGACGCGCGGCACGACGCCCATCCAGGTCGCGCGCGCCGTCCCCCGAGCGCCCGGCCTCAACGCGCCGCGGGGCATCGAGCTCGGGCGGATCCAGGACGACGGCGCCTTCCACTCGCTAGGCCTCGTCGCCGATGGCAACGCGGCGAGCTGGGTCGGCCTCGACGCCGACGGCACCGCTGCGAGCTGGGTCGGCGACGCCAACGTCGCCGCGCCGCGCTCGCTGCTTCTGCGCTACACGGACGGTCCGAACCTCGCATCCCTGACCCTGGCGTGCCCGCCATGAAGCTCGGCGTCGCCGGTCCGCGCGCCGAGCACTCGCCCCGCACGTTCGCGGGCCTCGCGTACCAGCTCCGTGCTAAACGAGGACCCTCGATGGATCCCGAGCTCGACAAGACGCGCGCGTACTACGACGACTTTGCGAAGCGCTACGAGGATCAGCGAAGGCCCAACGACGGCGCCGGCTACCACGCGCTGATCGACGATCTGGAGATCGACCTCGTCGCCCGGTACGGCACGGGGAAAGAGGTGCTCGAGTGCGGCTGCGGGACCGGTCTCATTCTCGACCGCGTGCGCTCCTTCGCGCTCGCCGCCCGCGGGATCGATCTCTCGCCCGGCATGCTGGAGAGGGCGCGCGCGCGCGGACTCGACGTGCGCGAGGGGAGTGTGACGAGCTTGCCGTTCGAGGACGCGTCGTTCGACGTCACCTGTTCGTTCAAGGTCCTCGCGCACGTGCCCGAGATCGAGCTCGCCCTCGCCGAGATGACCCGGGTCACGCGCCCGGGTGGCGTCGTCCTCGCCGAGTTCTACAACCCGCTCAGCTTCCGCGCCCTCGCCAAGCGCATCGGCCCCGCCGGCAAGATCAGCGACGCCAAGCGCGAGAGCGACGTCTTCACCCGCTTCGACGATCCGTGGGCGGTGCGCCGCCTCGCCCCCGCGGGGACGCACCTCGAGACCGCGCGCGGCGTGCGCATCGTCACGCCAGCGGCGGCCGCGATGCGCTTGCCCGGCATCCGCAGCGTGCTCCGGCGCGTCGAGCACCTGCTGGCCGACACGCCGGCCGCCTTCTTCGGCGGCTTCTACGTCGCGGTCTTTCGGAAGGCATAGAGCTTTTGCTCTAATCGCGCCGCGGTGCGCGGCGCCTCGAGTGTCACGCCCGAGGGTCGTCGACACACCATGGCACACGCGTTCTCAAGTAGTTTTAGCTACTTGTGCGTGGCATAGGGCCTGCTTGGCTCGCCGCATGCGAACCCCGACCTGGTTGGCGATTCCCGTGCTCTCCGCCCTCCTCCCCGCCGCCTGCGGGGGCGCCGTCGAGTCCTCCACCAACTCGGGTCCTTCCGCGAGCTCGGGCAGTAGCAGCGGAGGTGGCAACAGCAGCAGCAGCAGCAGTACCGGGGGATACGGAGACAAGTGCGTCCCGCGTGCCGCGCCGCGATTTGGCTCCACGTCGGTCTACGGCAGGGAGGCGCTCCCCACCGGCGCTTGCGCGGGGGGGGCCACGTGCGAGCTGCTCGTCTCCGACTGCGCGTGCGGCAACTACCCGATCGACAACTACGCGTGCGCGTGCGCGGGCGGCACGTGGAGCTGCCGGCTCAAGGATCAAGGTGCGAGCGTTTGCTCGTGCCCTCCGCCGACAGGCAGCGGCACGGGGCCGACGGGGTGCGTCTACCCGCCGGTGCACAACGATCCGCGCTGTCCGAGCTCGTACTCGAGCGGCTACCGCGGAATCGGCTGCGCTCCGGTCGGGCTCACCTGCGCGTATCCCGGCGTCGGTGACCCCGACGGAAAGGGCTGCCTGTCGACCGCGATGATGTGGTGCACCGGCCCCAGCGGGGTCGGCGACCTCGACGCCGGGCCGGACGGCAGTACGGCAGCGGGCAGGTGGGTCACCGCGCAGTGATCGGGGCTGCTGCTCGCGCCAGCCAACCCGCTACTGGCAGTCGAACGTCGTCTCACCGCTCGGCAGCGTGCTCGGCAGGCACGCGGTGACACAATAGATGTAGCCGCACGGGCTCCCGGGGGACGTGGAGCAGCCGAGAGTCGAGACGTCGATCCCGCTGGCCTCCGAGCCGCACCGCCCGCAGGTGTCGACGACTCCGTCGCACGTGCACGCAAACGGCGTCGACACCGGGCAGCTGCTCGGGCTGGGGCGGGGGATACACTTGCCGGCCGCCGCCTGGCCGCACTTGTGATCCGGGTAGTGGCAAAGCTCGCTCGGGCCGCACGCCGCGTTCGAGCGGCAGCCGGAGCCGGCGTCCTGCGCGTCGGTCGTGGCGCCGTCGTTCCCTTGCGCCGCGTCGGACGTCGTCGCGCCGTCGACACCTCCGTCGCTCGGGTCCCCCGCGTCGCCAAGGCTCGCGGCGTCCGAGGCGTCGGTTCGCCCGCCGTCCGCGTCGGCGCGCGCGAAGAACGACCAGTCGAGCGAGCACGCGGTCATGCACCCCGCCAAGAGGGCCCACGCGAGCATCGGCGCCGCCTCCGAGCGTTGCATCAGCCCAACAGTCTAGCTCACCTACCGCGGCCAGGACCCCGGGCAATCTGCCCTAGCGCCGGCGCGATGCCGAGGCGCGAGGGCGTCGGAGCGCTAGAAAAACCATCGAATGGTCATGTTGTCCGCGTGGTGGGCTTCTTGCTCAAGGAGCCTCTGTGCGGCGTGTCTCCATGGCTGGGTTGTCCAGCGCTTGCCTCTTCTCCTTCCTCGCCCTCACGTTCGCCTGGGGTGAAGGGCGCGCGGAGGCGCGGGAGACGAAGCTCGAGCTTGGGGGCGCGTTCGCAGGGTTCGGCACGTACATGCGCGCCATGCCGACGATGACGCTCACCGCGCCGGGCGACTCCCCGCGCAGCCTGCGTGGTGCGCTCCCTTCGACCGGGCACCTGACGCTGGCCGGCGCTTCGGGGGAGCTCACGGTCGCGGTCGACAGGCATCTCGTCTTCCCGCTCTTCGGCTTCGCCTTCTCGGCGGCCGTCGGCGGCAGCCCGCGCGTCCTCTCGAGTATCGACGGCTCGATCGTCGAGCAACGTCCGTGGTCGACGTACATGGGCGACGTGCTCCTGCCCGGCGTCGGCTACCGCGTGAAGGAGCAGCGGTGGATGTTCTCCGCGGTCGTCCGCACCGGGGTCACCTACGCGGCGATGGGTGCCTCGGTGGCGAGCGGCGCCGACACGGCGGCCGCCTCGAGCTCGGCGCTCTCCTTTTTGCTGCGCGCCGAGCTCGAGGCGTGCCGCCGTCTCGACCCGGTGGAGCGCGTCTGCTTCGCCATCTCGCCCAGCATCTACCAGTTCGGATTCGGCAACGCCGTCACCGCCGGCCTGCGGTGGGAGTTTGGACCATGAAGGCGATCGCTCTTCTCGCAGGGCTCGCGGTGACAGCGGCGATCTCCGGCTGCGGATTCTCCGGCGAGACCGTCGATCACGTAGGGCAGGGGGACGGCGCCGGTATCCCCGCGCGCTACGGCACCGTGCTGTCCGACGGATGCACGCCCGACACGTGGCAGGCCTCCGCGCTCGCGTCGGCCGACATGCGCCGCGTGGTGCAGGAGGTCGTGCTCCTGTGCGCCACCGCGCGCGCGAGCGGCGACGTAGGGCCGGTCGACGGGAGCGCGCGGACCCAGTTCGCCCAGGTCGCCGCCGGGCTTCAGCAGAAGGGCTACAAGGTGAAGCTCGGCGTGCAGTTCTCCGACGAGACCGCCGAGCGGTACGACGGCGCGCTGACCGCCGCGCAGCTTGCGAGCCCGACGTGGCGCTTGGAGGTGACGGCGTCGCTCAAGCAGCTCGCCCAGGCCACCGACGGCGTCGAGCTCGTCTTCCACGACCTGCCGCCCACCGCGCGCGGCGACCTGTCCGCCTTCGTGAAGGAAGTGGGCGCCGCCCTGCGCCCGTCGAAGAAGGTGGGAATCTTCGCGCCGCCGTCCACCCAGGACCCGTCCGACGTCCCGGGAGGCAACGCGTTCGATCTCCCCGCGCTCTCGCAGTACATCGATCGCCTCCGTGTCACGACGCTCGACTACGCGGACCCGCAGTCGGGGCCGACCATCGACCCCGGATGGGCGGTCGACGCCGTCCGTTTCGCGCAGGGGAGGGTGGGCAGCCTCCCCATCGACGTCGCCGTGCCGCTGTACGGCAACGACGTCAGCGATCTCGGCACGCGTAACGTGAGTTACTTCGAGGCGCTGGCGCTGGCGTTCGACTATCGCGTCGCTCCGAGCGCAGGTCCGACCGGCGCGCTCCACCTCTCGTACTCCGACGCCACCGGCCGCCCGCACGACGTCTGGTACGACGACGCTCAGTCCACCGTTCGTACGCTGCGCGCATGGGGGCCGCAGGTCATTCCGCCGTCCGTAGGCATCCTCTACTACGGCCTCGGCGCCGAAGACCCGCTGCTGTGGCCGACCCTCGCGAGGGCCATGCCATGACCGCCGAGGTCCGCGCGCTGGGGCGGCTTGATCCGCTCTCCGATCCGTCGCTCTTCCGCGAGCTGACGCAGCGCTACCTCGTGTGGGACGCGTACGTCGGCGGCGAGCGTCGTGTCGATCTCCATCCGCTCGTCCTCTCGCGCGCGCTTCACGCGGCGGCCGTCCGCGCCGCCGAGGGCGTCGTGCGTGCCGTCGGTCACGCGTGCGATCGTGCGCACGAGGATCCGGAAGAGCGCGCGCGCTACGACCTCCACCCCGAGGTCCTCGCGCTCGCGGCGGCGTCGCAGGAGGCCGGGGATCGCGCTTCGCTCGTCCGCGTCGATCTCCTGCTCGGTGAGGACGGCACGTGGCGCGCGTGCGAGATCAACGCCGACTGCCCCGGAGGGCACAACGAGGCGCTCGGCCTCCCCCGCCTCGCGCGCGCCGCGGGCTTCATGAGCGGCGAGAACCCGACCGCGGTCGTCGAGCGGGCGGCCGCGCGCCTGGAGGGCCTGGCGGCGCAGGGAGGCGGCGGCCCTGGCGCTGTCGCACTCCTGTTCGCGACGGCGTACGCCGAGGACCTTCAGGTCTGCGCGATCATCAAGCGCGCCCTCGAGGCCCGCGGCGTGACCGCCATCCTGACGCCTCCCACCGCGCCGCGCCTCCGTGGCGAGCGGCTGTTCGTCGGCGACACCGAGATAACTGCGCTCTACAGGTATTTCCCTGCGGAATACATGGAGGGGCAGCGGAACCTGGAGGACGTCACGCGCGCCATCCGCTCTGGCAGGGTCCGCTCGATGAGCGCCTTCTCGCACATCTTCCTGCAGAGCAAGATGGGCATGGCGCGCGCATCGGCGCTCGCGCGCGAGCTCTCGCCGGCCGACCGGGCCGACATCGCCTCGCACCTCCCGGACACCCACGATCTCGCCGACGTGCCCCGCGAGGTGCTCCTCGCCGATCGCGCGGGCTGGGTCGTCAAGCGCGCGCTCGGCCGCGTCGGCGACGAGGTGCACGTCGGCGAGCTCGAGGACGCCGCGGGGTGGACGGTGCTCGTCGACGACGCGCTCGCCAAGCGCCGTGCCGGCGAGAGCTGGATCGCGCAGCGCTTCATCCGCCAGCGCCGCCTGCCCACGCCGTGGGGGCCGCGCTTCGTGACGCTCGGCGCGTACGTCCTCGACGGACAGTTCGCCGGCTACTTCGCGCGCATCACCGAGGAGAGCCACGTCTCGCACGACGCCCTCGTCGTCCCGGTGTTCGTCGAATGACGCTCAGGCGCGTCCTCGGCACGGTGCCTGTCGCCCTCCTGTCGGCGGCGTGCGCGTCGCGTCCGTGGACGCCGTCGGTCTCGGTGGCGTACTGGGCGCAGGATGTCCCGCCGCCCAACACGGTCGCCCTCCCGACCTACCCCGAGGCGGCGCAGCGCTGGCAGCTCCCTCCGCAGAACCCGTGGGCGCGCTGGCAGAAGCTCACGCTCCTCTCGGTGCTCGACGCCGCCCCGCAGCGCACCGCCGAGCTCCCCGACGTCTCGCAGCTCGACGTCGTTCACGACGCGCAAAACGCGGGCGTGCGCGTCGCCGCGGCGGGACTGCCGGCCGACACCTTGTGGATGGTGGATTTGCGCGGCGCGGCGTCGGTGGCGTTCGGCGCGTCGCTGAGCCGCGCGTCGCGTGAGCCCGTCGCCACGGTCCTCACCTTCAACAACTGGCCGGCCGAGAGCGAGATCATCCCCGCCGAGGAGACGCTCTCCGCGCTCGTGCAGATGCAGCCGCGCCTCCCGCAGCCCGACGATCTCGCCACGCGCCCCGTCATCCTCCTCGACGCCTGGCGCCTCGCCTTTCGGGAAGACGAGCCCGACGAAGACGTCACCGACAACCGCTACATGCTGACGCCCGGCGATCTCCCTGATCCCGGCGCGCTGCGGGCGCAGGGCATCTCTCGCGTCGTCTACGTCGTCGAGGATCTCGACGACACGGAGACCGAGGAGGACGATCTGCACGAGACGTTCATGGCGTACCAGGCCGCAGGCATCTCCATCTTCATGGTCGATCTCGACTTCGTCGCGAAGAAGCTGCAGGGCCCCGTCGTATGGAACGAAGTCCTCGTACGCCGTCACTACAGCGTCGCGCCGCGCATCACGATCTGCTCCGATGTCCGCTTCTACGCGCGCGCCCGCGGTGGTTTCGGCGGCGTGCACGGCGTGCCGAGCGGCGGCCGTGGCGGCTTCGGTTTCGGCGGCTAGGAGCCCGCCTCACGCGGCATGGCGCAGCGGTGTGAAAACGAGGGATTGCGTGGAGGGCGGTGTGCGCCGCTCGACGTGCGCAGAGCATGTCCGCCCACTGATCGACACCCGCCTGCCGCGGGTCGCGGGTCGCGGGTCTAGACGCCGCGCGGTTTTTTCGCCGCTCGTTCTTTGGTGTTAGAGTGAACACCGTGGACGCTTACGTGCGCGGAGCAAAATGAGAATCCCCAAGCCGTTGCGACTTCGACTGACCGCTGTTGTCTGTCTCCTCGTGGTCATGGTCGTCGGCTGGTCGGTCGCCTGCGGAAATGACAACGCCGCCGGCGTGGGCAGGGGCACCGGCAATCTTCCGCCGAACGGCAGCCTCTGCGACCACCCCAACCCCGGTTGCGCGTGCGACGCGGCGGGCGTCGTCGCCGACTGCGGCCGCGTCGAGGAGACCGTCGGCTCCTTCGTGATGTGCGCGATGGGCAAGACGACGTGCGATGGCACGCACTGGGGCGCGTGCCAGGGCGACGTCGTCGTCACCAAGCCGAAGACCTTCGCCGGCGGCGCCGGCCTGCACGTCAACACCCTCGGCTCGCAGGGCGCGTGCGGCACGGCGAACCCGTGCGATCCGTACTGCAACCAGATCGTCGACAACGGGTGCGGGCTCGACGCGTCGGGACTGTCCACCGCCGACTGCGGGCTCACGGTCCCGCAGGGCGGCGGCAACCTCTGCTACTGCGATGAGCCCTCGGGCGGCTCCGCGGCGCTCTATGGAAATCTCCCGGCCGCGATGAAGGGCAACACCGGCGCGTGCACCGGCGGCGCCAACACCACCTGTCAGCACGACTATGTCTGCAACAACCCGGACGGCGGCGCCGGGACGTGCACGCCGTACGCGATCTCCGGCTACAACGCCGCGTGCACGGGCGCTCCGGATTTTACCCTGGGCATGGGCTGCACATCGGGCACCACCCAGGAGCTCGAGGTCTGTAACCGTGGCCTCGCGAACGCGAACACGGGCACCCTCTACGTCGCCGTGAACAAGAGCAACCCGACGTCGGCCGCGACGACGTGCCCGTTCGCCGGGCCCGCTGTCCCCGCCGCGAGCACCAAGGACGGCTACTGCTCCATCAACCTGGCGACGACGGCGATCGGTCCCGGCCAGTGCGTCACGCTCAACACGGCGACGTCGTGCACGGCCTCGGCCGGCGGCGCGCTCGACTTCACGGGCGGCCCGCGCTTCTTCGTCGTGAATCCGTCGACGACCGTCCTTCCGACGGCGATCGTCGCTGGGTACACCCCGCTCGCCGAGTGCGCCGCGTGCAACAACTACTCGGCCGAGAACCCCGGGCTCCCCGGTGCGTCGGCGTGCACGAGCCAGATCTGCGGAACCGTCTGCGGCGGGCTCGAGGCCGGCGCGGGCGACGGAGGCGATGCGGGCTGCCACACCTACGTCAGCGGGACGGTGTTCGATCCCGGCGCGAACGTGCCCCTCCCGGCCATCGCGGTGTACCAGCCGTCGGGCGCGCTCACGGCGTTCCCGGCCGGCGTCACCTGCGACACCTGCACCTCCGTTCTCTCACCGCTCGTCTCGTCGACGTTCAGCGATCTGCAGGGCAACTTCGCGCTCGAGGTCACCACGACCTCGCCCAAGGTCGTCTTCCAGACCGGCCGCTGGCGCCGCCAGATTTCGCTGACCGGCCTGACCGCGTGCGCCGTCAACAACATCACGGTCGCCAACGACTGCAAGTACCCGGGCGCCGCCTGCCTCACTCGCTTGCCCCAGACGCAAGCGGAAGGAGACATCCCCCACATCGCCGTCGTGACCGGAAGCGCCGAGCCCTTCGAGTGCACCATCGCCAAGTACATGGGCGGCACGTCGGAGATGGGGCCAGCGGGGAGCGGGAAGCGATTGGAGCTGTTCAAGGACAACGGCATCGGCAGCACGAGCATCCTGGTCGCCTCCGGAACCACCGCGGCCGTCGGGGTCCCGCCGCTTCCTGCTCTGAGTGGCGCCTCGCCGAAGGTGTCGAAGAGCGGCGCGACGGCCACCATCAGCAAGCTCAGCGGGCTGTCCTCCGCCCACGTTGGCAAGACCATCACGCTCGCAGGGGCGGGCAACGCGGGCAACAACGGCGCCTTCGTCATCAACGCCGTCCTGTCCAGCTCCAAGCTCCAGGTCACGAACGCGGCCGCCGTCAACGAGACCGGTGGGGCGGGGTTCACGTGGAGTATCCCCAGCAATGGCATCACCACCTTGAACATCGGCGGGCTCTCCGGCCGGACTGCAGCCGACGTCGGCGACGTGCTCGTCCTGTCCGGCGCCGCCAGCGGCGGAAACAACGGATCGTTCAACGTCACCGCCTTCATCGACGCTACGACCCTCGCGATCACCAACGCATCGGCCGTCGGACCCGACGCGAAGAACGGACTCATCGGCTGGTCGCTCTACTCTTCGGGGGTGGGGACGCCGCTCCCCGACGCGCAGATCAACCTATGGCCGAGCCAGGCTGCACTCAACGCCTTCGATGAAGTCATTCTGCAGTGCGGCGGCGGCAGCGGGGAGGTCTTCAATCTCGGCAAGACGACGGTCCCGGCGTCCCTCAACGGCCAGACCTACTTCTACAATTTCCTGAAGGGCGGCGGCCGCGTCTTCATGAACCACTATTCCGCCAACGGCCTTCTCCTGCCCGTGCCGAACAATGGTCACGCGATCGCGCCCTTCGACAACACGAGCAGCTGGAACACGCCGATCGGGAGCAACAAGAAGAACCTGAACACGAAGGTGTCGCCGAACGTGACGCCCAACGTGCCTCAAGCGAACTTCAAGACCTGGCTGACCAACCAGACTTACTACGGCGGCGGCGTCCTCACGACGCCCCAAGGAGTCACCGACGAAGCCTATACGCCGACGGCGAACTCCTTCGAGTGGCTGCGTGGAGAGTCCAGCAACAACTGGGTCGGAGATCCGGGCGGCGACATCACCTCGGTCTTCTCGTTCGACACCAACGACGCCGGCATCGTACCGACGCTGCAGCCCGACGGAGGCGCGGGCGCTGGCTGCGGTCGCGGTGTCATGAGCGCCATGCACGTCGACGTCGCCCGTAAGGGCGCCGGCAGCTCGTTCCCGGCCGAGTGCGACTTCGGTCCCGACCTGAGCGCGAACGAGGGGACGTTCGACTACCTGTTCTTCACGCTGAGCTCGTGCGCGATCGGCGGCGCGCCCGTTGCCACGACGGCCCCGCCGCCGCCGCCCGCGCCGCCACCGTTGCCCGGGGGCGTCACGTTCACGCGTGACTTCCACGCGGTCTGTCCGAACGGAACCCTCCCGGTGTGGCAGCTGTTCAACTGGCAAGCGAGCGTACCGTTCGGCACGAGCATCGACTTCACGGCGCAGACGGCCCCCGACAGCGCAGGCGCGCCGGGAACCTTCGCGCCCGCCTCGCCGTTCTCCGTCGGCACGGCGGGAGGGACGACGTCGACCTGGACGACGCAGCTCTACGCGGCGCCTCCGCTCACCGTCGGGCCCGCGCCCTGCACCGTCGATCAGCACCTCACGGGCAACAACGCGTGCCCCGGCCCGGGCAACCTCACCTCGCAGGAGTGGTTGCGCGTCACGATGACGTTCAACGTCTCAGGCGCCCTGTCGCCGACGCTCACCAACTGGGAGCAGCTGTTCGACTGCATCCCGGCGAAGTGAGCGGTCGACGTTCGCTCGCCTGTCTTTCGCTCTCCGAGTTTTCGCTCTACTGCTGGGTGTAGACGTCTCGACGGTCCTGCGTGGGGAACAGCCACAGCTCGTCCCCGGAGACCGTGAAGGGGACGTTGCGCTGCGTCGTCCCCGGGCACGCCTCATCGATCGTCACCTGGGTCGCACTGCCGAGCTTGTAGGTGCCGGAGCGGCTGCTCGTCACCACGGTGGTCGCACCTAGCGGGCCTTGGCCCTCGACGATGTCCAGGGTCGTCGCCCCGAAGAAGTAGCTGCTCTGCACGACGATGTTGGCTCGGCTCGAGCCGGCGTCGGGCGGATCGGTCGCCGCGGGGTAGAAGTCGCGCTCCGTGAGCCAGTACTCGCCAGGAAAGAGCTGCCCGCCGAGCGCCGCGGGGGGAAACCCCGCCACGACGGTCTCCGGCAGCACGGGGCCGCCGGCGTCCAGCGCCTTGCACGGTCCCGCCTCGCCGTCTCCGCTAGCTCCGTCGGCTGCGTCCGGCGTCCCCAAGGCGTCCCCGGCATCGGCGTCCTTCGTCGTGGCGTCCTTCGCGCCGCCGTCGGTGCCCGTCGCGCTGTCCTTGTCGGTCGCGACGTCCGGAACTGGGGCTGTGCCGTCGACTTCCGTCGCGGGCGGCGGCCTCGACCCGTCTCCACACGAGGTGACAAGGAGCCACGCCAGGGGACCCAGGATGAACGTCCCGAGCGTGAGACCCCGTCGGAAGCTCAGCATCTGCTTAGATTAGCGTCCCGGCGCGGCCGGCACGGAAAAATCAGAGGAGGCAGCACCAGGCAGCCAGGGGCAAATAATCCGCGGAGTGGCGAACCTTTTAGGGGCGTCCGGCGTCTATACTGACAATTCATGCGCATCCTCCCCAGGCTCGCCAAGGCGTCGGCCCTCTTCGGAGCGTTCGGCATTGCGACTTACCTCGCGCTTCAGCTTCACGGTGGCGGCCTCTGGCGCGGTCTCGCGCCGGCCAACGCCGCGAACAACGCGACCGCCGGCCACACGCCGGCCGCGTACGACCTCACCCAGCTGAAGGTCGTCAACGAGGTGCTGAAGACGGTGCGCGATCGGTACGTCGATCCGAAGCGCGTGAAGCCGAAGGACATGCTCTTGTCCGCGCTCAACTACGTCCAGCGCGACGTGGCGCAGGTCATCGTCCTGCACGAGGGCGACGCGCCGACGGTGAAGATTCGCGTCGACACGCAGGAGAAAGAGTTCCGCGTCGACAACGTCCTCGGCCCGTGGGACGTCTCCGCGCGTCTGAGAGAGGTCTTTGCGTTCGTGCAAGAAGGCCTGCGCGGCACGGAGGTCGATCTGCGCGAGGTCGAGTACGCGGCGTGCAACGGCATGCTGCACACGCTCGATCCGCACTCGGTGCTCCTCTCGCCCGAGGCCTACAAGGAAATGAACATGTCGACGAGCGGCCAGTTCGGCGGCCTCGGCATCGTCATCTCGATCCGCGACCAGCAGCTCACGGTCATCAACCCGGTGCCGGGCACGCCGGCGGGGCGCGCAGGCGTCAAGAAGTACGACCGCATCACCAAGATCAACAACGAGTCGACGCTCAACATGGGCCTCAACGAGGCCGTGAACCACCTGCGCGGCGCGCCCGGCTCGAAGGTCACCGTCTTCATGCACCGCGACGGGGCGGACGGATGGCAGGGGAGTCGTCCGTTCGAGCTCGTCCGCGAGACGATCAAGATCGCCAGCGTCGAGCACCGCATGCTGGAGGGGAACATCGGCTACGTCCGCCTGAAGCAGTTCCAGGCGAACACGTCGGCGGACCTCGACGCCGCCCTCACCGATCTCCGCAAGAACGGCGAGCTCAAGGGCCTCGTCCTCGATCTCCGCGGCAACCCGGGAGGCCTGCTCGACCAGGCGGCGCGCGTCGCCGACAAGTTCATCGCCGACGGCCCCATCGTCGCCACCGTCGGCAACCCGTCGGAGGGCCGCGAAGAGAAGACGGCGCACCAGGACGGCACCGAGCCGAACTACCCGATCGCGCTGCTCGTGAACGGCTCGTCGGCCAGCGCGAGCGAGATCGTCGCCGGCGCGATGAAGAACCACGATCGCGCCGTCGTCATCGGGGAGACCACGTTCGGCAAGGGGAGCGTGCAGCTCGTCTTCACCGATCTGCCGGACAAGGCGGCGCTGAAGCTCACGATCGCCCAGTACCTCACCGAGCCGGGCGACATCTCGATCCAGGGCACCGGCGTGACGCCCGACATCGAGCTCGATCCGATGACCGTCGACGCGCAGGAGATGGACCTCACCGTCGACGCCGGCTCGCTCAAGGAGCGCGATCTGTCGCGCTCGCTCACGAACGGCCGCGCCCGCGAGGGGCAGCGGCCTCTGGAAACCGTGCGCTACAACCTGCAGAGCAAGGACCGCCAGGAGCTCCGCGAGCGCGGCGGCGATCCGGACGAGATCTTCGCGATGGACTTCCCGATCAAGTTCGGGCGCGACGTCGTCTCCAAGCTGCAGCCGGGCAAGCGCCCTGACCAGCTGCGCCAGGCCAAGCAGATCATCGCCGACACGCGGGCCGCCGAGCTCGCCAAAACCGCGTCCGACCTGCACGCGATGGGCATCGACTGGGCGGACGCGCCGGGCGACGTCGCGCAGCTCCCCGGCCCCCAGCCGCCGCAGGGCGTCGAGGTGAAGCTCGAGACGGACAAGCCCCAGAACGAGGTCAACGCCGGCGAGCAGGTCAACATCAAGGCCACGGTCACGAACAAGGGGACGACGACGCTGTACCGCCTGTACGGCGTGACGAAGAGCGACAACCCGATGTTCGACAACAAGGAGCTCATCATCGGCAAGCTCGAGCCCGGCAAGAGCAAGACGGCCACGGCGCCGCTCGGCTGGTGCGAGATCGAAGGGCACAAGGTCGGCAGCACCGCGCCGCTACCCAAGGACGCTCCGCGCAGCTGCCGCGTGCCACGCGACGCCTTGATGCGCGCCGACGGCATCAAGCTCCACTTCGAGGAGGCGCGTGGACGCGCGCCCGCCGACGGCGAGACGCGCGTGGCGATCAAATCGATCGAGCGGCCGACCTTCGCCTACAGCTATCAGCTCGTCGACAACCGCAAAGGCAACGGCGATGGTCGTGTGCAGAAGGGCGAGAACCTCACCCTCTACCTCACGGTCAAGAACGTCGGCCGCGGCCGCTCGTTCGAGACGCAGGCCAACCTGCGCAACCTCTCGGGCGACGGGCTCCTGCTTCACGAGGGGCGCTTCGACGTGTCGAACATGCAGCCGGGGGAGAGCAAGAAGGTCTCGTTCACGTTCGACGTCGAGCCCCAGCTCGCCGATCCCGAGGCGAAGGTCGAGGTCTCCATCAGCGACCGCGATCTGCGCGAGAGCATCGTCGAGAAGATCCGGATGCCGCTGGCGGCGCCGGCAGAGATGACGCCAAGCACCGGGATCATGCGCGCAAAGCCCGGCGGCGCGAGCCTGTTCGAGGCGCCCGACGCCTCCGCGCGGACGTTTGCGCGGCTCCCGCCCGGCGTGGGCGTGGCGACGGTAGCGACGACGCCCGGTGGCTTCACGAAGGTGACCCTCGACAACGGCCGCTTCGCCTTCGCGCGGACGGCGGAGCTCGATCCCGGCGGAACCACCGGCGCGCTCACCCTCGAGGACGTCTTCTCCCGTCAGCCCCCGCAGATCGAGATCTCGGCGGTGGCGCTGACGACGCGGGACTCGCACATGGTCATCAAGGGGACGGCGACCGACGGAGACCGCCTCCTCGACGGCTACATCTTCGTCGGCTCTCGCAAGGTGTTCTACCGCTCGAACCGCAACAGCGCGGACACGAAGAAGATGCCGTTCGAGGCCGATCTCCCGCTGCGCCCCGGCGTGAACGTCGTCACCGTCATGGCCCGCGAGAATCCCGACACCGTCGGTCGCAAGATGTTCATCATCCGTCGCGACGGTCCGCAAGGCGAGCTGCTCGCGACCCCGAAAACCGACGAGGAGCTCGGCGAAGCGACCCCGGGCGGCGGCGACGACTGACGACGGACGCCCGTCAAGCCTTTTGGCTGATCGTGGAGAAGCGGGGACGAGGTCAGCGGTTGCGACGAGGAGGCACGACAGAGGGGGAAGTCGAACAGCGTGGGGCGGTCCGTCGGCTGCGTGCGGCGGGTTGCGCCGGTCAAGGCTTGCGCCTCGCGTGCACGCGCTCAATGAGCTCGGCGTCCGACACTCCGCGTCTTCGATCGTAGGCGAGCCGGAAAAGCCAAAGGGCGTGGTCCACGTCGGGCTGCTTTGCAACCGCGTGCACGACGAACGCAGTGCTCCAGTGAAACGGCTCGGCGAGGTTTGCCGCGACCAGCGCCTTCCGGATCGGGAGGCCGGTAGCCACGTGCGCCTCGCCGTCGAGGTGCAGGTGACCGAGCTCTTCTTCGCCGAGGTAGAAGTCGGCGCCGTCGACCCGGCGCTCGTTGCCGAGCTGCCAGTGGGTTCGCGCATGGACGTCCGGCCACGACGCGAGCGTGGTGGAGACCTGCTGTGCGGCTGCGGGCAGCGGTGGCGGCGGCGAGTAGCGCCCTTTTTCGAACAGCTTCATGGGGCTACCTTTTTGGATGCGTGAGACCAACGGAGCGTTGCTCACGCAGGCCTGCCCAAGCGCCCGTCGTGGGGGGCGGTGCCGCGACCGCGTCACGCGCCGGTGGAGCGCGGCCTCAACTCGCAGAGCGCGTGGAGGACGCCCGCCAAGCCTTTCAGCGCAGCGCCGGTCGACGCATCGTCCACATGCGAAAAGCGACGCCGGGGACGACGCCCTCGGTGAGGACCTCGTACCCCGCGGACGCGTAGAGGCGGACGCTCGTCTCCTTGTCGGTCTCGAGGTAAGAAGGCAGGCCGCGCGCGTCGGCCTGCGCCGCGAGCGCGCCGAGGAGCGCTTTGCCGAGACCGCGGCCCTGCATGTCGGGATCGATGCCGAGGATGAAGAGGTAGTGGTGCGGCTCCTTCACGTGGGCGCGCGCGATGTAGTGATCGATGAGGAGAAAACGGACGATCGCAGCGGGACCGGTGCGCGCGACGCCCACCGCCTGACGGGTCTTCGCGGCCAGGTGGGTCGGGTACTGCCCGGGCGCCTGCACGAGCATCGCGCCGGCGAGGCGCCCGTCCACCCAGACGCCGGTCGCCTCGTGGTGGCGCAGTGCCGCGCTCACGAAGCCACCGAGCACGCGCGTCACCGGCGCGAGGCGCGCCTCGGGCGTAGGCCGCGGAAGGGCGGCTGCGTAGGTCGGGTTGTCGCGAAACGCGCGCCCGAGGACGGTGGTCGCGTCCGCCTCGTCACTCCGTGCGAGTGCGCGTATCTCCGGCGCGTGCATGGCGTCAACGTATCACCGGCGCGCGCCGAGGACGCGTGCGCGCGGACGCCGTGGCCGGCTCGGGCGGTGTCAGCCCGCGAACCATCGCGAGGCCACCCCGCGACGCCTCGCGACCTGGCGAGCGCCCGATCCGGATCGCCCCCGGGCCGCGGGCGGCGCGATCGTCGCCAGGAATCGTGTCCTTGCGCGGCGCGCCCGCGGGCACGCCGCGTGCTCTCTGGTGCTGCGATGCTCACCCCCCGCCTTCTCATTGCCGTCGCCTCGCTCGCCGCCCTCCTCGTCGCGTGCGGTGACGCTGCGCCGCCCGAAGGGGCCGCGGAGTCGGATCTCGGCGTCGCCGATGGCGCTCCCGATCGCGAAGCCGATCCCGAGCCGCCGAGCCGGCGCGCGGACCTCGGACGCATCCTGTCAGCGGGCACCGCGGGCCGCTCCGCCGACCGTGACGGCGACGGGATCGACGACGTGCTCGAAGAGGAGCTGATCCGCCGCTACCGCCCGTACTACAAGTTCTCGAGCGCCGACGGCCACGACGAAGATCGTCGCCCCGCCGATCCCGTCGACGAGCTCCGACACTCTCAGCTGAAGCGCCTCGGCGCCCCCGGCGACGGCGCGACCGATCCGATCGCGGGCTGCGGGCGGAGCGGCGATCGCCACCTCGACCCGCCGGCGTCGCTCTACGAGTGCGAGAAGGACGCGAGCTTCGCGGTGTCGATGGCGAAGAGCACCCTCTGCCTCAACATCGAGAACGATCGCTACGGCGGCGTGTCGTTCGCGGAGGCGCGCGCGGATGCGACCGGGCTCTCCGCCCATGTCGCAGCGGACACGGTGAACGGCCACCCCGCGTACAAGATCGAGTACTGGCAGTTCTTCGCGTTCAACAACCAGGACATCACCGTCCTCGGCCTCGGCTCATACGGCGACCACGAGGGGGACTGGACGAGCGTGCAAGTGTGGTTCGACCGCACCGAGCGGCGTCTCGCGCAGGTCCTCTATCTGATCCACGGAAAGTCGATCACGTTTCACGTCCCCGACGGACCCAAGCCGACCTGCCGAAGCTGCATGGTCACCGTGCAGGGGAGCCACTACGCGCCCGACCTCGGAAATTTCTTCGACGCTGCCGCCCGCCCGGCGTACGACGACAACCAGGCCGCGTTCTACGTCGACGCCGCCGGCTACAGGCACGTCGCCGTGTACGTCGAGCGCGGCGCACACGAGTTCTGGCCGGGGCCGTGGGGCCACGCGCAGATCGACGCGGGGCCGCTGACGCTCCACCTGAACCCGCACAACGGGGAGGGGACGAGCTACCTCGTGCCCGACGTGAAGAGCCGTCCGTTCAACCTCGGCGAGGTCGACCGCCCGCTCACCGAGGACGCGCGTCTGACGCTTGCCTTCAACGGCCACTGGGGCTGCACCAACGACCACAGCGCGTTCGAGCCCGTGCGGAAATCCCCGGTGGGCCCCGCGTCGCACTGCAGCTGGAAATGGCCGCGTGGTGGGCCGATCGCCGCGTGCGAGCACTGAAGGTTCCGATGCGCGAGACAGCCCGAGCGTCGCAGCGGGGCTCGAGGAGGGGGGTGGTTCTCCTTCGAGAGCAGGCAAGAGTGCCACGCGCTGTGGCGGGTCTGCGAGATCAGGGCTCGTCGTGGGCGGCGGGCTTGTTGGGGATCATTCCTTCGCCGTCGGCGCGTTCCTTGTCGAGATCGGTCTGCGAGAGGAGCGGGTTGCGTGGCTTGCGGGCGATCTTGGGCTCCCCATCGGGGAGCGTTGCTCCGGGCTCGACTTTTTCATCCTTGCGCGGTTTCGTTCGCGTGGTCGCGTGCGAGTTGAACGTGCTCATGGAAATGATCAAAGCACCCGTCGTGCCAGACACCGCTCGAGAAATGAATCGGGCACGCGATGTGCTGCGTTCCCGGCATGACCAACCCCCTCACGCCCTATCCCGACTCGCCGAACGTCAATCCCGCGCCGCCGCCAATCGCGCCGCCGTCCCCCTCGGTGCCCCCGCCGCCGGCACCGGTCGAGCCGCCGGCACCTCTACCGAACGAGCCGCTCCACGCGCCGCCGGATCCGACACACGAGCCGGAGCCCGCGCCTCATCCGCCGCGCTTTCACCCCGGTGGGGCTTCGCCGGCGGAGCCCCGCAGCACGCGAGCCTAAAGGTTGGAGCCGCCTCCCTTACGGATAATTCCGTAGCTCAGGCGCTTCGTGCGACGCTGCCTGCATCGAGTTGCCGGCGCGGCCGTCCATCCAGGATCGAGCGGAGAGCCGTTCGGAGGCAATTCCAAGGAGAGCCAACGACATGAAGCTGGACCGTACAAGATTCCTCATGCTGACGACGGCACTCTCGGGCGCGATCGCCGCGTGCGCGGTGACGTCGACGAACAACACCGTTCCTGGCGGCGGCGGCGGAGGCAACGACAGCGGCGGCGGCAGCGACGGGACGACGACCGGGGACGGCGCGACCTCCCAGGATTCGGGGAAGGACACGTCGACGAACCCCGACGGCGCGAGTGACGCTGCGATCTGCGACGACAGCGTGGGGACGGCGGGCGCATGCGCCAGCTACGCCGACGGCGGAGCCGGACCGACCGACGGCGGCGACGCCGGCAACGCGTGCCTCACGTCGCTTCTGTGCGACGACGTGCTCGCGGATCTCAAGCCCAAGGTCGCGCAGAAGACGATCGAGTGCGTCTTTGCCCTGCCGACGTGCGAGAGCGGCGCGGGCATCGACGTGTGCATCGCCACCGCGCTCGCCGGCGCGTGTCCGGACGCGACAGGCAAGGCCGCGTGCGACCAGATCGCGTCGGTTTGTGGAGACGCCGGCGTCGATGCCGGGGTCTCGCAAGCGGACTGCCAGAAGTACACCGCCGGATTGACGGCAGCGGGCCGAACGAAGTTCGTCGCCTGCATGACCGAGAGCGCGTGCTTCATCACCGACGTGAAGACCTGCCTCGCGCAGCTCTGACGCGAGGCCGCACGTCGTGAAGGGGACGGTTCCCAGCGCCCCCGCCTGGAGCCGCGCGCTCCGGACGGTGGGCGTCACCGGTACGAACGGCAAGACGTCGACCACGACGTGGATCGCAGCGGCGCTTCGGGCGGTGGCGCGGCCCGTCGTGCGCGCGACGACCGTGGGCTACTACCTCGACGACGAAGAGCTCGCCCTACCCAAGGACTACGACGGGTTCCTGGAGGTGATGCGCACCTGCCTCGAGCGCGGCGGAAAGCTGGCAGCGATCGAGCTGACGAGCGAGGCGCTCGCGCGTGGCTTCGCGGTCGCGTGGCCCTGCGAGATAGGCGTCTTCACGAACCTCACGCACGATCACCTCGACACCCACGGTTCGCCGGAGCACTACCTGGCGAGCAAGGCGCAGCTCTTCGTGAACCTGCCCAAGGGGGGCACGGCGATCCTGAATGGCTGCGACGCCGCCTCGCGCTTGCTCGGCGAGGTCATTCCGAACGGCGTCGGCATCTGGCGCTACGGCGTCCCGAGTCGTGGTGCGGCGCAGGCCGAGCTCGATCTGCGCGCCGAGAGTGTGGCCCTGGGCTGGGACGGAACGCGCCTCGTCTGCGCCGCGTCGTCGCGGCTTCCTGCGATGCCGCGAGAGCTCCGCGTTCGCGCGATCGGCGACGTCTACGCGGAGAACGCGCTGGCCGCGCTCCTCGGTGCGGTTGCCGCAGGCGTTCCGCCGACGGACGCCGCGGAGCACATAGCAAACGCGCCGCCGCCGCCCGGTCGCTTCGAGGTGATTCACGAGAGGCCGTACGTCGTCGTCGACTATGCCCACAGCCCCGACGCGCTCGCGCGCACCGTCGCCGCGGCGCGGGCGCTCTGCCAAGGCACGCTGACGGTGGTTTTCGGTGCCGGCGGAAACCGCGACAAGGCGAAGCGCGCCCCCATGGGGGAAGCCGCGCGCGTCGCCGATCGCATCCTTCTTACCAGCGACAACCCGCGCGCCGAAGATCCCGGCGACATCGCGCGCGAGATCGCGCGAGGGCTCGTCGGGCACCCGCGGGTCGAGACCGAGCTCGATCGCGAGGCAGCGATCGCACGCGCCATCGAAGGCGCGAACGCGGAGGACGTGATCGTGCTCGCCGGAAAGGGCCACGAAACGGAACAGGTCTCGTCGGCCACGACGCGTGCGTTCTGCGACGCGGAGGTCGCGCGGAGGGTGCTCGGCGTATCGTCGCCGCAGACCTGATCTGCGTTACGACTGGCGAAGGCCGCCCATGGGCCAACACGAAAACCACGAGAGAACAGAAGCGTCGGCGGCCTTCACGTCGCCTTCGTGCCGGGCGCCGCGTGCGCCAGCGCGGCCGCGGTCGCCTCGTCGGGGATCGTCGCCTCGATGTCCACCTCCGGCGCGGCCGTCGCGAGGGGCTCGAGCTCGCTCGGCGGGTCCTCGCCCGTTCGCTCGAGGAGGGGGGGCGAGACGCGCCGCGCGGCGCGTAGCAGCGGCTCGCTCGCCGGGAGCTGGATGGTGTGCGGTCGGCGCTCGGCCGCTTCCGCCGGGCCGTCGGTGGTCTGGTGCTGGGGGCGCTTTGGAGGGCCCATGACGCACGCGACGTACTCGGCGACCTCGCGTTGCGTGCCGATACCAGAGCTCGCGCGGGCGGCCTGCTCGAGATCCTCGGCGAACTCGGCGGCGGTCGCATAGCGCCGCGAAGGGGAGCGCTCGAGGGCGCGCAGGCAAACGCGCGAAAGAGGGAAAGGTACCCCTGGCTCGACCTCCGACGGCGACGGGACCGAGGCGAGGCGCAGTCGGTGGATCGTCTCGACCTCGCTCTCCGAGCGAAACAAGGCTTGCCCCGTGAGCAACTCCCACAGGACGGTGCCCGTGGAGAAGATGTCGGTCCGGCGATCGACCGCGGCCCCCTCGAACTGCTCGGGCGCCATGTACTGGAGCTTGCCCTTCACGCCACCCCCGACGGTCTCGAACGTTCGAAGCTCCTCTGCCCTCGCGATCCCGAAGTCGGTGAGCCTCGCGACGCCGTCGTAGCCGAGCAGCACGTTGGGCGGCGACACGTCGCGGTGGACGAGCTCGACGGGCGTGCCGTCGTCCGTCCGCAGCTCGTGCGAGCAGTGCATGCCGGCGAGGAGATCGAGCAGCACGCGCACGACGACCGGCGCTGGCATCGGGAGGCTCAGACCCGCCGCCCGCTCGGCCAGCCGTGCGAGATCGGTCCCCTCGATGTAGTCCATGACCACGAACGAGCCGCTCTCGTCGGAGCCCATTTCGAGGACGGACACGACGTTGGCGTGGTGAATCCGCGCGGAGAGCCGCGCCTCGTCGACGAACATCGCGGCGATGCCCGCGTCTCCGGCGACGTGCCGGTGCAAGCGCTTGATGGCTACCAGGCGACGCACGTTCGCGGGGCAGTGACGCTGCGCGAGATAGACCGCGCCCAGGCCGCCGGAGGCGAGCAATCCGAGCACCTCGTAGGAACCGATCTTCTTCGGCGCGAACATCTCGGCGCCTTCAGCATACCGGGGTTCGGGGCGGGACGTCGGAGAGGAACTCGCCCAGGAGCGAGTCGACGCGGCTGACCGTTCCCATCCAGCCGACCAGCGCCGCTTGAAACGCCGACGCCGACGCGAAGCGCCCGGAGGCCTCCCACTCCATCGCCTTGTCGACGAGCCGGGCGAAGCCGCCGTCGACGCCCGGCGAGACCTCGCTGAGCAGGGGAGGTCGACCTTCGCGCATCTGGATGCGCAGCTCGACGAAGTTCTTCGCCTTGTAGGGAAGGGCGCCGCTCACGGCACGGTAGAGAATGACGCCGAGCGCGTAGAGGTCGGCGCGCGCGTCGAGCTTCTTCGGTCCGTGCTCGATGAGCTCCGGGGCCATGTACGGCAGCGTGCCGAGCAGACCGCCGAGCCCGGTCCCTTCGCCCGGCTCGCCCCAGATCTTGCAGACGCCGAAATCGAGGATCTTCACGCGCTCGGAGCCGTCGGCGGCGCGCGCGAGGAACAGGTTGGCGGGCTTCAGGTCACGATGCAGGACGCCGGCGCCGTGCACGCGCGCGAGCCCTTCGAGCGTTTGCACCGCGATATGGGCGATCTCGAGGGGGCTCATCCGCCCCGTTCGCTCGATGCGCACCCGCAGGTCCTCGCCCTCGAGCAGCTCCATGATGATGTAGGGGTCGCCGTTGCGCAGCTCGCCGGTGGCGAAGACGTCGACGACGTGCGGCGAGCGCGCCTGGACCGCGGCGCGCGCCTCGCGGTGGAACCGGGCCAGCGCCTTGCGGTCCGTCGCCGGCGACAGGTGCATCACCTTGATGGCCACCTTGCGTCCGGTGCGGATGTCGAGGCCCTCGTAGACAACCCCCGCCCCGCCGTGCCCGAGGGCCTCGCCGACGCGGTATTTGCCCTCGAGGAACTCCTCCTCCCGATCCATCAGGAGAACCTAGCACTGCCTCACATTCCGTGGCGGCGCAGCAGGCGATACAGGTAGGTCCGGTCGAGGCCGGCCTCGCGCGCCGCGCGGGTGGGCGCGCAGTCGGTCCGCTCCATCAGGCGTTTCAGATACTCGCGCTCGCCCAGATCCGTCCAGCGGTCGCGGAACTCCTTGAAGCCCGAGAGGCACAACGCCTCGAGCTCCGGCCCCAGGGCGCCGCCGGCCATGTCCGGTGCGGTGGCGAGCTCAGCAGCCTCGGCCGCGTGGACCGGGGCCGCGTTCATCCGCTGCGTGTCGTCCTCGGCGGACTCCGGCTCGCTCTGCTCGCCTTCGAGCGTGAGGGCGATGGCCTTCGCCGCGCCCAGCGCCGCGACGCGCTCCGACAGGTTGCGGAGCTCGCGGACGTTGCCCGGCCACGAGTGCAGCATGAGCTTGTCGAGGAGCTCGGGGGTGAGTCGTCGGAACTCGCTGCCGAGAAACCCCTCGAGGAGGAGCGGGAGGTCGGCGAGCCGCTCGCGCAACGCGGGGACCTTCACGGGGAGCACGGCGAGACGGAAAAAGAGGTCCTCGCGAAAGGCGCCGAGGTTTACCATCGTCCGCAGATCGCGGTGCGTCGCCGAGAGAACACGGACGTCGATCTTCCGATATTTCGTCTCTCCGAGCCTTCGAACCATCTTCGCTTCGAGCACGCGCAGGAGCTTCGGTTGGAGCGGCAGGGGGAGCTCCCCCACCTCGTCGAGGAACACCGTCCCGCCGCCCGCGGACTCGAAGGCGCCAGTGTGCGCGGCCACGGCGCCGGTGAACGCTCCGCGCACGTGGCCGAAGAGCTCGCTCTCGAGGAGGTTTGGAGGGAGGGCGGCGCAGTCGACGACGACGAACGGGGCCGCGGCGCGCGCCGACGCATCGTGGATGGCCCGCGCCACGAGCTCCTTGCCGGTACCGCTCTCACCGGAGACGAAGACCGCCGCCGTCGATGCGGCGACGCGCGCCATCTGGGCGAAGAGCTCGCGCATCACGGCGGTGCGGCCGAGCAGCGGCCCGAACGCTTTGTCCGGCCAGAGGTCCTTCGGCGTTTCGGCCGCTCCGTAGGTGACGGTGAGCTCGGTCTTGCCCATGCGCAAGACGCCCGCCGGTGGCACGCGCCCCTCGACGATGGCGATCCCGTCGATGTACGTCCCGTTGCGGCTCCCCAGATCGCGCACCCAGAGTCCGTCCCGCTTGGGCGTGAGCTCCGCGTGCACGCGCGAGACCGCGCGATCGGCGACCACGAGCCCGGCGTTCGGGCTCGATCCGGCCGTCACGGCACCCGTCAGCTCGAGCTCGTGGGGTCCAGCGGTGTCCGCCCAGCGAAGCCACGGGCTCGCACGCGGCTGCGCGGGCTCCAGGGCGTACCCCTGGACGATCGTCTCGGGGATCCGCCCATCGTGGCTCATCCTTGGGATTGTAACACTCGCGCGCGTTTTGGTCCTCGGTCCGGGTCAGTGGGTGCACACGATGCCGGTGTCGACGACGTCGACGCCGACGAGCAGCATCTCGCCGCCGGTGCCATCGGCGCCCATGACCTTGAGCTCGTGGCCGGCCCCCTTCCTGCCCTTCAAGCGTCCGAGCCAGAGCGACGCGACGCGTCCGTCCGGCAGGACGCAGGGGGAGTTGTCGTCGGAGTAGCGAGGCGCGGAGTCCTCCATGGTCGTGGGCTCGTGATTCACGAGCGCAGGATCCTCGCCGGGCCGCGCGCGCCACACTTGCTCGGCGCCGCCCGCCCAGGTGCCTTCGAACACGATGGACCCGTCGGGGGCGTACGCGGCGTGGTGATTCGCGCTCCGCTTGCCGTGGAGACTCATGGCGACCGCGACCCGGAGCCCCGCGCCGTCCAGCTCCACCTCGCAGATCGAGGTACCGAGACCCGAGCCGGGGTCGGTGCCGCAGTCGAAGAGGACGCGCTTTCCGTCCGGCGAGATGACCGGCTGCTGGTTGTACGTCGTTGGTGCGTTGGCGGTCAGGTTCACCGGCGACGACCAGCCGTCGCCCTGGCGCTCGACGGCGAACAGATCCATCGGATGAACGCCGTGTGCGGGGTAGACCACGGCCGCGCCGTGCGGGGCGACCGCATTGTGCACGCCGGGATGAATCACTTCGCCGTCCGCGACCATGACCTGAGCGCGGCATCCGCGCGCGTCCACGAGGGCCGCGCACGCGTCCTCGCCGCAGCCGAAACGGGTCGTCGTGACGACGAGCCACTCGCCTTCGGGGGAGCCGGTCACCATGTAGTCCTTGCCGGGCCCGATGGCGTCGAGGGCCGCCGTCACGTCGAGCGGTCGCCTCCCCGCGCGCGCAGGCAAGCGATACGCATGGCCGTCGGGCAAGCGAAAGAGGACGTGCCCCGCGCCCGCGGCGTCGTCGGCGGGCGCCGGCGTTCCGCAACCCGGCGCGTGGCTCGTGAGCCAAACGCCCAGCGTGCTCTGCCTGGACTCGATAGATGTGACGAGCTCGGAGACGCCCGCGTCGAGTCGGCAGCCCGCCCCGCCCACGAGGCTCAGCGACACGACGAATCCGAGAAGAAGACGCCGGCGTCCCATGACCTGCATGTCTCACGTCAGTGCACGGCATGTTCCACGCGCAACCTGCCGTAACCGCAAGGGATCGACGTTGCGTCGGCCGCAACATGTTGCGACCCGTGCAACGCGCGCAGCCTACGTCTTGGCCTTCCGCAGCATGGCCGCGGCGAACACGGCCGAGCGCAGGTGCGGCTCGAGCACCTTCGGATCCTCGCCGAGATCCCGGAGAAAGAGCAGCTGCGCATTCACCGCGGCCGCCACGTCTTCGAGCTGGTCGATGGCCTGCTCCGAGGGCTCGCCCCCGACGACGACCACGTGGGGTCGCACCGTCAGCATGCGCTGGGTCGCCTGCTCGGGAAATCGGCTGCGGACTACGGGCATCTGGCAAATCTCGGCGATGCGAAAGACCAGCGGGTCCGGCACCCCGATCAGCATCACGCAGTCGCTCGCGTGGAATTTGGAGGTGTCGTCCGGTGCCAAGATGCTACTCGCGCGCAGCATCGCGCCGACGGGACCACAAGTCCAGCCCGCGCGCGCGTCGGCGGCTTAGCACGCTCCGCGCCATTGGACCGAGCGGCCGGCGAGCCCTCCCGCGTTTCCCCGAATGCTAGGGGCAGGAGGGTGCGGTATCCTGGGCGGGAACGACTTTCGCACCGGCAGCTGGCGAACCGAGACCTGGGAGGCCCAAGGAGAGCGTGGCGGAGAACCAAGGAGACCAAGACTCCGAGAAGGGGCGCGAGTACCCCGTCTCGGTCGGAGACCTCGTCGACGACAAGTACCTGGTCGAGGACGTCATCGGCTCCTCGAGCATGAGTGTCGTCTTCGCGGCCCAGCACCTGCACCTTGCCCAGCGCGTTGCCATCAAGTTCCTCTTCGCCCCTGGCGGCGAGTGGACCAAAGAGGGCGTCGAGCGGTTCCGCGTCGAGGCCAGGACCATGGCCCGGGTCCGTAGCCCGCACGTCGTACGCATCCTGGATGTCGGAACGCACAAGAACGTCCCGTACATCGTGATGGAACACCTCGACGGGGAGGACCTGGCACGTATCTCGAGGACGACCGGCCCCATGACGTCCGCGCAAGCCGCCACGTACATGCTCCAGGCCGCCGAGGGGATCGCGGCGGTGCACGCCGCCGGCATCGTTCATCGGGACGTGAAACCCTCCAACCTCTTCGTGACCGACGAGGGCGGCGGAACCTGGCTCCTCAAGGTCATCGATTTCGGGATCGCGAAGTACCGCGGCCAGGACAAGTGGATTCATCACCGGGACGGATCGCTCACCGAGACGGCGACCCTGGTCGGTTCGCCCCGCTACATGTCTCCGGAGCAGATCACCGACGCCAGGGACGTGGACGGTCGCGCCGACATCTGGTCGCTGGGCGTCATCACGCACGAGCTCATCACCGGCAAGCGACTTATCCCCGGCGGCAGCATCAGCGAGGTCCTCGTGAAGGTCCTCACGAGCCCGATTCCGCCCCTCGCCGGAGTGCCCTCGGCCTTCGCGGTGGCGATCTCGAAGGCGCTCTCGCGCGACCGAAGCGAGCGCACCGCGACGATCGCGGAATTTGCCCGCGATCTGGCGCCGTTCACCGGGACCGACCAGAGCGAGCGTCTCGCGCGCATCAGCCGCACCCGCAGCGGCTTTCGACCGGCCGTGAGCGCAAAGGAGCTCATCGCCAGCTCACGGCCGCCCGCCGCGCCGGCGGCTCCGATCGGGGGGGCCACCGAGAAGATCCACGCGACCCAGCTGGAATCCGAGCAGAGCAAGAAGGGGTCGGAGGGCGAGCGAGTCCTCGAGACCGACGATGGGCCGTCGCAGATCGAGCTCGACGTTTCGCCGGGGAACCCCATCCAGCGGGGAGCGCCCAACGTGATCGCGACGGCGTCGCCCATCACACGCATCGCGCCGGCCGTTCGCGCGGTCGACCCCGTCGAGGCGCGCCTGCTTGCCCGATTCGGCCCCCCGCCGAAGCACTGGTGGCAGGCGCCGGCTTACGCTCGCCGCGTCCAGGCGCGGCGGATCGAGCTCAACCAGGAGCTGCAGACCGCGGGGCAACATCACCAGGCTGCCAGGAGCGCCTTCGAGGATTTGCTCGTCTCGGTGGCGCGGCGCGCCGCGGCCGAGATCGCCACCATGGCGAAGCCGCCACGGACCTCCTACTTGAAGGGGATCGAGCGAATTGCCAAGCGAGAGGCCGAGCTCGCCGAGAAGGACGCCGCCGTCGCCGCCGCGACGGCGCGGCAAGAGAGCACGCTGAAGATGCTGGGCTCGAAGGCCGAGACACTGCGGCAGCAGCTGCAGGCGGCGACGGAGTCGGGGCCGCAGTCGGGGCCGCAGTCGAGCGAGCTCCAGGCGCAGCTCGCCGCGGTCGAGCACGAGCTGGTAGCCGTGAGCAGCGTGCAATACGGCGCCTCCTCCAGTCGAGACCCTGCCGTCGAGGAGGCACGCGCGGCGTTCCGTGCGACGTGCATAGACTTCGCCATGCACGTACTCCAGGACGAGTTCAATTTCGGCAGCGAGTACCAGGAGCAGCGTGATCGCGCGATGCTCCTGGGCGACGCCGCGGCGCACGCCGACCAGAAGGCCGCGATGTGCCGCGCCGCGCTCGGAACGTGCGACCAGCGCGCGATGCTGGTGGGGCGGATCGTCGTGGCGGCCGCGCTCGGCGTCGCGGCGCTGGTGGGGCTCGGGCTCGGGCTCCTTCTGGCGCTGCGCTAGACGCGCATCGCCAGCGTCCTTGGGAGGGAGCGGTTGCTAGATAGCCTTCTTCTGGGCCGCGACCGCCGCGAGGTACCGCATCACCGTCTCCTTCAGCCCCAGCTCGAGCGCGTCGGCCACCAGAGCGTGCCCGATCGATACCTCCGCGACTTGCGCGACCCGTGCCAGGAACGGCGCGAGGTTCTGGAGGTTGAGATCGTGCCCGGCGTTCACCTCCAGGCCGAGCTCCCGCGCGCGCTCCGCCGCTGCCGCGTAGGGGCCGGCCGCGTCCTTATCGCCCCGCGCGAAGGCGGCGGCGTACGGCTCGGTGTAGAGCTCGACGCGATCGGCCCCGACCTTCTTCGCGAGATCCATCCCCGCGGGGACCGCGTCCATGAAGAGGCTGACACGTGCGCCAAGCTGCTTCAGCCTCGCGATGACCGGGGCGAGCCGCTCGGCGTCCTTCGCCAGGTTCCAGCCCTGGTCGCTCGTGAGCGCCTCGGGCGTGTCGGGCACGAGCGTCGCCTGCGTCGGGCGCGCCTTCTCGACGAGCGGCATGTAGTCGAGGAACGGGTTGCCCTCGATGTTCAACTCACGGCCCGGGTACTCTGCGAGAAGCGCGCCGATCGCGTCGACGTCGCCCGGCTTGATGTGCCGCTGGTCGGGGCGCGGGTGGACGGTGATGCCGTGGGCGCCGGCGTCCAGACAAATGCGTGCGCAATGCACGACGCTGGGGATGTCCAGGCTCGGCCGGGTGTTCCGCAGCGTGGCGACCTTGTTCACGTTGACCGAGAGCTTCGTCATGGAGCGGCCAGCTTAACCCGCGCCAGCGGACTCGTGTACCCTTGCACGACGATGATCGTGGGGATCGGAGTGGACGTGTGCTCGATTGAGCGCATGAAAAAGGCGCTCGAGCGGCACGGCGAGCGCTTCTTCGCGCGCATCTGCAGCGAGCGCGAGCGCAAAGACCTGGAGGGGCGCGAGCCGGCCACCGCGCTCGCCGGCCGCTTCGCCGCGAAGGAGGCGTTTGCCAAGGCGCTCGACGGCGCGCGCGGCGTCGCGTGGCACGACGTCGAGGTGCGGCGCCTGCCCAGCGGCAGGCCCGTGCTCGAGCTCCGCGGCACCGCCACGGACGCCGTCGTACGCTTCGGCGCCGACCGATGGCACGTGAGCATCAGCCACGACGCGGGCGTGGCCGTCGCGACCGTCGTCCTCGAGAAGGTGGCGGCATGATCCCCGTCCTCTCGCGGGATCAGATGCGCGCGTTCGATGCGCACGCGATCGAGGTATGCCACGTCCCAAGCATCGTCCTGATGGAAAACGCGGGCCGCGGCGCTGCGGACGTCATCGTGAAGGAGCCACTATCCCACGGCGTCGTCATCGTCTGCGGCACCGGCAACAACGGTGGCGACGGCTTCGTCGTGGCCCGGCACCTCCTCGCGCGCGGGATCGCGGTGGAGACCTGGCTCGTCGGCAGCGCAGCGCGCATGAGCGACGACGCACGCAAGAACCACGACGCCTGGCTCGGCGTGGGCGGTCACGTGCACACGGTCGATCCTGCGAAGGGCGTCAAAGAGCTCGACGACGCCATCGCCGCGGCCAGCGTCGTCGTCGATGCGCTGTTCGGAACGGGCCTCGATCGCCCCATCGCCCCGCCGCTGTCGCTCGTCGTGGAGGCGATCAATCGTGCCCCCGCGCGCACCGTCGCACTCGATCTGCCGAGCGGGCTCGACGCCGAGACCGGCCGCGTCCTCGGCATCGCCGTGCGCGCGGACGTCACGGTCACGTTCGCGCACTACAAGACAGGGATCCTCACGCCAGGCGGTGCGCGGCGCTGCGGGCGGGTGCACGTCGTCGACATCGGCGTCCCCGCGTCGCTGATCGTGCACACCGGGCAAGCGGCGGAGGTCGTCGAGCGCGACGACGTCGCGCGCTGGATGGGCCGTCGCCCCGCCGACGCGCACAAGCACTCGGTCGGGCACGTGGTCGTCTTCGCCGGCTCGCCCGGCAAGGTCGGGGCGTCGCTCATGGTCGCCGCCGGTGCGCTGCGCGCAGGCGCCGGCGCCGTCACCATCGCGACGTGGGAAGAGGCCGCGCACGCGCTCGAAGCGCGCGTCGTCGAGGCGATGACCGCGCGCATCGGCACCGATCCCGCGTCGATCGATCGCGCGCTCGCAGGTAAGCACGCCGTCGTGATCGGCCCCGGCTTCGGCACCGGCGCCGACGCCGAGGCGGTGCTCGGCCACGTGCTCGCGAGCTACGAGGGGCCCGTCGTCCTCGACGCCGACGCGATCACCATCGTGGCGCGGACGCCGGAGCTGCTCGAGCGCGCGAAGCGGACGCCGGTCCTGACACCCCACTCGGGTGAGATGGCGCGCCTCCTCGGCGGAAGGGCGCGCGACGTCGAAGCGGATCGCTTCGCGGCCGCGCGCGGCGTCGCGGCGAAGACCCGCGGCGTGGTCCTGCTGAAGGGACCGCACACCCTCATCGCGACGCCGGCGGGCCGCGTCGTCATCAACCCGAGCGGCAACCCCGCCCTGGCCACCGCCGGCAGCGGCGACGTCCTCGCCGGGATCCTCGGCGCCATCTCGTGCAACGCGCAGGCGTTCGAGGCGGCGTCGGCGGCCGCGTACGTGCACGGCGCCGCGGCGGACGCGTGGCAAGCCACGCATGGAGGCGCCGATCGTGGAATGCTCGCGACCGAGATCGCCGAGCACGTCCCAGGGGTCCTGGCGGGCCTCCTGCGCTGACCTCCGGCGCGAGGTGGCTCCCTCGCCGGCGAAATTCCTGGCCGCCGCGTGGAATGGAGTCGCCCCCCGCCCACGCCGCGATTCCACACGGACACAGCCCCGGCGGCGCGCGGACGAAATCGTGAATGATTTCCTGCCACAGAACTGTGGCACCGGCGTTGCGATGCATCCCCTCGGAGGATGCAGATGCCGACCGCTTCACCCGCTTCTTCGTTTGCCGCGCCGAGCTTTCCGAACCGTCCCCGTCGCGAGCCGGTGATCGCCCACGACTTCCGCTCCCTTCAGGCGGGGCTCGTCTCGATGATCCCCGAGCTGCGCGGGCGTGCGCTGCGCCTGGCCCAGAGCGCGGCGACGGCCGACGATCTCGTGCAGGACACGATCGAGCGCGCCCTGAAGTTCGCCGATCAATACGAGCGCGGCACCAACCTGCGCGCGTGGGCGCAGCAGATCCTCTTCAGCGTCTTCGTCACGCGCTACCGCCGCGCGCGCCGCGAGCGCAACGCTCTGCGGGTGCTCGCCGTCGACCCTTGCGCGTGGACCACCCCCGAGCGCTTCGCGCCGCCCGACGCGTCGGCGCCGCTCACCCCCAGCACCAAGGAGCGGCTCGACTCGCTGCCCCCCGGCTTTCGCTCCGTCGTCACCCTCGTCGATCTCGAGCAGCGCTCGTACCGCGAGGCCGCCAGCGAGCTCGGCCTGCCCGTCGGCACCGTCATGAGCCGCCTGCACCGCGGCCGCAAGATGCTCGCGAGCAAGATGGCGGAAGCTGCGTGAACGCGCGCGTACGGCTATGATCGCCGGAGCGTGGAGCTCGTCGACCTGAAATGCCAGCAGTGCGGTGCGTCGCTGCCGCCGCGGCCCGAGGGCGGCGTGTACCGCTGCGCCTATTGCGGCCACGCGTACGAGCCGGCCCCCGCGCCGGCGCCGCAGGTCCTGCGGATCCAGATCGAGGCGCCCGTGCAGGCCGTCTCGTCTGCCCGGACAGGCGGTGGCCGCGCGTCGAACGGAGCGCGCGGCGTCGGTTGTCTGGTGCCGCTCCTCGTCGCCGCAGGCATCTTCGTCTACTTCCAGACGAGCCGCAGCGGTGCCGTGCACGGGCTCACGCCCACGAGCCCCGGCTCGAGCCTCTTCGCGCCCCACGAGCGCCTCTACTGGGACAGCGTCGGCGGCGCGCCCCAGGGCGCCGTGATCGGTGGCGCCCCAGCCGCGGTCGGACGCATCCGCGTCGCGGGCGAGGACCAGCTCTTCATCGTCTCGCTCGTCCCGGCGACGGCGAGCATCGGTTGGCGCTTCGGCCCGCTGGGGAGTTACAGCCAGGGCTACCAGGCGACCAGGTTCTTCGTTCAAGGCGATCGCGTCGTCGTCTCCGACTACAGATCCCTCGTCCACCTCGTCGACGTCCAGACCGGCAAGGAGGTCGGACAAGCAAAGCTCACCGATCGCGTCGAGCGAATGTGCTCTGCCGGCGCCGCCTCCGTGTGGGTCGGCACCGTCGACAAGCGCGGGACGGTCGTGGACGTGCACTCCGGCGCGACGCACGAAGGGCCGCGCCCTGTCGCCGGCTGCGAAGACGAGTGGTCGGCGCGCACCCGGCACGGCGGAAAAGACGCAGTGCCCAAGGTCCCTGGCTTCGCCGCGCGCCACACGCGCATGGACGGCGACGTCGGCGTGGTCGGCGGCACCAAGTCGCCAGGTACCGAGATCCCCATGGCGGCCGGCTTCGACCCCAAGAGTGGCGCTGTGCGATGGACGGTGACGCTGCCGACCGTGGATCCGTCGCTCGTGCGACCACGCTCGAACGAGCACGACGCGCTCGCGCCCGGCCTCTACGTCACGACCTGGGGCAGCGGCAGCAAGGGGTGGCACATCTCCGCGCTCGAGCCGCGCTCCGGCGCCCGCATCTGGGACACAGAGCTCCCGCGCATCTTCGCGGTGGACTCGATCGACGCGATCGTCGCGAGCGGCGGCTGGGTCTACGTCGTGCGCACGTCGTCGCTCGCCATCCTGAACGGCACGACGGGCAAGCTCGTCGGCGCGATCGGCGACGAGACGTACGAGAAGTGACGATCCGCGAGGTGGCTACGCGCCGCGCGGCGCCCAGAGCACGTCGGGGACGCTGGCGTCCTTGTTCACCTTGCGCGCGAGGACGAAGAGCAGATCGCTGAGGCGGTTCAGGTAGATGATGAGCTCGCCGCGCGCGGGCGCGTCGGGCAGCGCCAGGACGAGTCGCTCCGCGCGCCGGCACACCGTGCGCGAGTGGTGGAGCGCCGCCGCGCCGGGAGTGCCGCCGGGGAGCACGAAGTTCGTGAGCGGGGGCAGCCCCACCTCGGCGGCGTCGATCGCGTGCTCGAGGCGCTCTGCGTCGTCCGCGCCGAGCAGCTTCATCTTGAGCTTGTCCTCTTTGCCCGGCACCGTCGCCAGCTCCGCGCCGAGCGTGAAGAGGTCGACCTGCACCGCCGCGAGCACGCCGTCCGCCACCGCGCCGACCTTCGCCGCCCGCGCAACCCCGAGCGTCGCGTTGAGCTCGTCCACCGTCCCGTACGCGTCGACCCGCGCGGAGGATTTGGGCACCCGAGCGCCCCCGAAGAGGCCCGTGGTGCCGTCGTCACCGGTCTTTGTGTAGATCTTCACGCGAATGAGCTTATTCCATCGCCGCCCTTCGGCATATCGGCTCGTATTTCGGGCGACCTCGGAGCGCTGGCGCGCCGGCGCGCTCAAGCGAAGTGGATGCTCATACGCGTCTGGAGCTCTTGATCGAAGAACTGCTTCATGTGCTCGAGCACGGAGCGAGACAGATCGTGACCGCCCTGCGCCATGCTCGCGGCGTCCTTCGCCAGCGTGCCAGCGTGACGAGCTCCGCCGTCCGCGCTGGCCTTCTCTGCGTCGCAGTGGATCCCCTGTGACTTGAAATACCCTGCCGAGAGCTTCCCACTGCCCTCGCAGAACTTGGACCCCGCCGTGACCCACGCTTTGGTGCTTCCGGGCGTGGCGCTGGGGTTGGAAATGAGAATTCCCGCGCTCGCCGCATCGGAGAGACCACCGACCAGGCCCTCGCAGAAGGCATCGGTCGCCTTCTGCCTCAGCGCGGCGACACCCGCGTCCTCGTGCGCCAGCTCGCTTTGTTCGGCAGCGCATTCCCGCTTCTCCGCGCCGTGTCGCTCGTCCGTAGCCAAGCGTTGCAAGAGGGCGAAGACCTCTCGCATGACGACCGTCGAGGGCGCGAGGGTCGAGGCGGGGCCTGGCAGGACGGCGACGTGGCGCTCCGCCCGTGTCTCGATGCAGTCCGCGCTGCAATGCTCGTTGGTGGGACCGATTCCGCCGACACCGTTCATGACATCCTCCACGTGTTGAGCTTTGCCTCGTTCATCTTGTTCATCGTCGAGCTCACGCCGGCGAGCGCCGTCGTCGCGTCCTGATAGGTCTCGAGCATGGCCTTCTGTACGGCCTCGATGAGCCTTCGGAGCCGCGCCTCATTCTGCGTGGCTGCGGTCACGTCAGCCTGCGCGTCCAGCGACTCCGACTCGAAGTAGCCGACACCGATCCTGCCGATTCCGCCGACGACGCCGGCGGCACCCGAAGCCTGATCGACGGCGAACCCCGTCTCTTGGGTGACTCGCACGACCTTGTCCGCGGCCGTCGCCGATGCCTCGCTGGCATCCGCGCCGGCGCTGCCCGACACGCCGGCGGCGGCGTTTGCGGCTTGCGCGTTCTGGGCGCCGGACGCGACGATCCCGGCGCCCGCCCCGACGGCGGCTCCGCCGACGCTCAGTCCGAGGCCAATCCATTGTGCCGCCTTCGGGTCCACGCCGAGCTTCTCGAGGACGCCGAATTCGGACTCCGAAGCGCCTGCGACGGTCATCACCGCGGCGGCGATCGCCAAACCCGCGGCTGGTGCTCCTGCGCCGGTGGCCGTCAACCCCACCGCCAGCGCGACGCTACCCACGACCGCCGCCCACTTGGCCACGGTCGCGCCGGTGGACGCCAGGTCCTTCCAGAACTGAGGATCGTAGACCGTGTCGTCCTTCACGTCGCTCACGATCGCGACGACACGGAGGTGGACCGCGTCGTCGAGCACGTCGCCGCAGGCCTTCTCGATGTCGCTGAAGAGCCCGCCGTTGTCGGCGTCCGCATCGGCGGCCCGCTTCTGCGCGTCGCACGCCGCGTCGATCGCGGACTGGCACTGTTGGCCGTACCGCTGGACGCCCTCCTGTTTCAGCTCGAGGGTCGTGTTGCGACTCTGCATCAGCAGTTCCCCCAGGACGACGAGGAGCGCACCTGGAGACGTCTCGCCGTGCGCTTGCGGCTCCGGAAGAGGAAGGGCCTGCGTCGGCGAGCTGTCGGCGAGGTCGGAGGGTTGCCGGGCGGCGGCCGGGCCGACGGGCCCTATCATCGCGCCCTCCGCATCATCGCGACGGCCTCGAGCACCTCGTCGTCGTGAGCCGATTCAGCCGCCTCGGACGCCTTTTCCAGCGCCTCCTCGGCCGCCTCACGGTGTCCGTCCAGGAGGAGGACCTGAGCTGCCGCGAGGCAGCATCGTGAGGATCCTGGTACGGCCACCGCCCCCATGGCGAAGATCTTCAAGGCGACGTCGCGGCGCTCGAGCTGGACCTGGCAGGTTCCCATTCCCAGCCAGCCGCGCTCGTCCGCAGGTGAAACCAACAGGAGCGCTCGAAATACGTCGGTGGCTTCGGTGTACTTCGCCGCTTCGTAGAGCCAGTGGGCGGTGGCGTAGAGGCCATCGGCCGCCGCCGATGTGTTCGCGGGTGTGGGGATCATGATCAGAAGTTCTTGGTGATCGCGTTGATGGCGTCGCGGCAGCTCCTCACGAGATCCGACGCCGTCGTGAAGATGGTCGATTGCTCCCCCATCTTTTGCTGCATCTCCAGGCCGTGGCTCTGCATCACCGTGTCCATGTCCTTCGCCATGGAGCTCACGGTGCTGGTGAGGCTGGCGATGTCGGGCTTGCTGAGGTACTTGTCGTTGCCGCTGTGCATGGTGTCTCCATCGGCGAGCGTCCGGAGCTTGGCCGCGACGGGGGAGTCCGGAGGAAGCTGGGCGGCGGCGTCCAGGAGCCCCTGTCGCACCTTGTCGAAGTCGTCGCCGGAGGCGCCGTCGCTGAAGCGGGAGAGGATCGCGCTGGCGCTGTTCAAGGCGGCAGACTCTTGCTGGGCGTTCTGCATCTCCGTCAGGCAGCTCGTCATGTACGAGTTGACGTAGCCGGACATGATTCGCGCGAACTCGCACGCTGCGGACGATCCAAACGGAATCGTGCCGGGGGGCTGCGGCCCCGAGCTGGTGATGCCCTCCAGGTCAATGGGGTTCGAAGAACCGGCGGTCCTGGCGTTGATGGGGTCGTGGGCTGACATGATGGAATCCTCAGGTTGGTGGTTGGTGGTCGATGGCTCAGGCGCGAGTTGCGGGATGGGCCGGAGGCCCGCTGCGCCTCCGGAAGCGGTCCACGGCACCCTCGATTTCCTCGATCACGCGGCCTTCGATCCACAGCGCGTGGTCGCCCAGAGCCTCGAGCTCGCGGACGCTCGCTTCGAGCTCGCTGGTGCGCCGCGCAAGGTCTGCCTGGATGCGGGCGATCGTGTCGTCGTAGGTCGCCATGGGGTGCGTTCTCCTCGAGAGCGACGTTGCCCTCGTGAAGCCCATCGGCACCGCCCACTCCCGGTTGCGCGAAATCGACGCAGCCTCCGCGCGGCGCTCAGCTCGAAGGCGCTTCAGCGCGCGGGCTGAGCGTCAAAACACCCGCTGCAGCCCCGCGCCGACCGTCCACGAGCTCGCGCCCGCGCTTCCGCCGGCGAGATCCTCGCGCACGTTGCCGGTCACGTACGGGCGCCACTTGCCGAGCAGCAGCGTCACCTTGCCGCCCACCGTGTGCCCGACCTCGCTCGGCACCACCGCGTAGCTCGCGAACTGGTAGTAGGCGCGCACCGTGATCCAGTCCCACCTCTGCCCCAGTTCCGGGCGCAGCGACCAGCGCGCGGGCAGCACGGGCATGCCGGCGCCCCAGGACGCTGTGCTCGGGGCGGTCGCCGCGCCGCCAGTCAAGAGCCCGGTGAAGAAACCAGCGTCGCCGGGGCTGCCGCGATCGTAGATGTAGTAGCTCACGTCTGCGCCGAGCTCGGTGCGGTCCCAGAGCGTCGCGGTCAGCGTCGTGCCGAGGCGCAGCTGCTCGAGGCTTGCGGTCTTCTTCTGCGCCGCGAAGCCGTAGGCCTGGCACTCGGGGGTGGCCGTTCCCGCGCAGCGCGTCGCCAGCGTCTGGGCGGACACGACCGCGCCCGGCTCGTCCACCGCGGAGAGCAGCTGCGTGCTGCCGAAGTGCGTGTAGCCCACGTTGGCGCCGACGGTCAGATCGACGTCGTGCTCGGCCTCGTCGTCGAACGTGTCGTACTGAAGATCGAATGTGGCGCCCGCGTTCCAGCCGTTGACCCGCATCGACGTGTCGAGCGTCGTGGACGTCCCGCCGACCGGGTAGGTGATGCCGCTCACGACGTCGCGCCGCGCCGGGGGCGAGCCCGACAGATCCAATCCGATCGCCACGTGCTTGCTCACGTCGTGCGAGACGCCGACCGTGCCCTGCCACACCCAGTCACTGCCGGCCCGGAGCACCGTCCCCTCGGTGGGGGCCCCCGCGAAATCGTGGGTGAGGCGTACCGACGCAGAGAGCGAGAGCGTCTCGGCCGCCTGCCAGCGCCCTGCGAGCTTCTGGTACTCGAACGGCGCCGAGGCGATCGTGGGCGTGGGCTTGGATTGCCCGCCGCCAAGCTCCGCGGTGAGCGAGTCCGACGCGTGCGCGTCGGCGGAGGCCAGCGCGCTCGCGGCGACAAACGCGAGCGCCCGACGTCGCAGGGGGCGCAACGTCGGGCGGTTCATCGTTTAAGAATACCTCGAACGCGTCGGGCTCAGTGGCGGTGCGAGCGGATGTCGTGACGGAGATCCTTGCGGTCGGCCGCGAGGTCCTTGCGGTCGCCGTGCAGATCCTTGCGATCCTGGACGATGTCCTTGCGGTCCTGGTGCGCGTCTTTGCGGTCGGCGCGGAGATCCTTGCGGTCCTCGCGGACGTCCTTGCGATCCTGGCGCGCGTCCTTCTGGTCCTTGCGCAGATCTCGCTCGTCGCGCTTCAGGTCGGCGAGATCCTTCTTCGCGTCGGCGAGGTCGCCCGCCGCGATGTCCTTCTTCAGATCGGCCTTGTCCTTGGCGATGTCCGCCTTGTCCTTGGCGATATCGACGCGGTCCTGCTTCAGGTCACGCACGTCCTTTTTGAGGTCGGCCTTGTCCTTCTTGATGTCGCGCTCGTCCTTCTTGAGGTCGGCGCGGTCGTGCTTGAGGTCCTTCGCGTCGTGGCGGATGTCCACGCGGTCGCCGTGGATGTCGCGCACGTCGTCGCGGATGTCCCCCGCAAACGCTGCGGTGGGGATAAGGGAAAGAGCCGCAGTGATGAAGAGGGGAGCGAATCGGTTCATGGTCATCTCCTTCGTAGAGGAGATAGAGCAACCGCCATGCCGCCCACCTTGCGACACAAATTCAACGATTTGCGCCGGAGATCGGTGGACGCCCCCACGTCCACCGATGCACGCAAAAGTTCAGGGGATCACGCAGTAAAAATCCCGGACACTTCGGCGAGGATTTCGGACTCTTGCATCTTCTTCGCGAGCGCGAGCTCCTTCATGAGGATGCTCTTGGCCTGATCGAGGAGGCGGCGCTCGCCGAAGGAGAGGTCCTTGTCGAACTTGAGGCGGTACATGTCGCGCAGGACCTTGGCGATCTCGTGGGGCTCGCCGCTCTTGATCATCTCGGTGTAGGCGCGGAAGCGGCGGCTCCACGGCTGCAGGTCGACGGCGACCTCGCGCGCGCGCATCGTCTCGAGCACGCCGTCGGCCTCCTTCGACGTCATGATCGCGCGGAGCATGGAGCCCGTGGACCCGACCGGGACCATGACCTTCATCCCGTTGTCGAGGATCTTGATGACGTAGAAGTCCGCCGTCGTGCCGCCGATTTCGCGGCGGTCGATCGCGGTGACCTCGCCGACGCCGTGCGCCGGGTGGACGGCCTTGTCGCCGACGTTCAGCTTGATGGGCGGGCCGGGAGGGGGCGGCGGCATCGTCGACGCCGGACGCAGGCTCGGCGGGCGAGAGGGCCGCATGGGGTGGTGGTGACCGGTGTGGGCGGCAGGTGCGGCGGGGGCGGGGGCGGCTGCGGGTGCGGCCGACGCGGGGCGCTCGCTGGCGCTCGCTCTGGAGGCGGCGACCGGAGACGCTGCGAGCGCCTTGGGGGAAGGGGCGGTGACCGTCTTGGCGGCGGCCGGTGGCTTCGTGGACGGGCGTTTCGAGAGTGGGCGCGCAGGCGCGGGTGCGGGGGAGGAGGGCGTACGGGCAGCGGTGGTGCGGGGGGCGGGCATTTTGCGGCGGAGACCTCGACCCATTCGTAGGCTCACGATGGGGTTCGGGGCCCCGTATCATTGCTAAGGAACGGGCGTCAACGGAGCGGACACGTGAGGTGAGCCATATCTCATGATTTCAGCGACTTGCCCGTCGATCGCGGCGTGCAATCCTCGGGTGGCTGCGAGGGCGTCGACCGTGACGTCGAGGACGATGGCGTCGGGCTCGTTACGGACTTGGGGCGCCCGGAGCGGATAGTCAAGCCCGCAGAGGCTCCCGAGCGAGGAGCCGCTGAGGGTCCCGTAGACGGCGAGGAGGCGCTCGGCGGCGGCCGGGCCGTCGGCTTTCCATGCTCCCAGCAGGGCTACCGTGACCTCCGCGGGCGTGGTCGTAGTCGCGGCGCGCCCGGGCGTGGCGCGGGGCGCAGGGAAGCGCACGGCCACGGCGACGCCGGTGGTGGCGGCCAGGAGACCGCCGAGCCCGCGCCCGTCCTCGAACGGGCCGGGCGCGAACGCACGCAGCGGCGCGTCCCCCACGAGCTCCGCGGCGCGCGCGAGCAGCGGCGTCCTCAGCGCTGGCGCGGCCTTCTTCAGGCGCTGCTCGGCGAAGAGCTCCACCGCGCGGACGTTGCCGAGCTTCCCCTGCTCGAGCGCGACGCCCAAGGTCCCCAGGATCGCGAGCTGCTCGCCTTCGCCTCCCGCCTCGCCCCACGTGCGTACGATCTGGCCCTCCGCGTCACCGCGTCGATCGACGGCGCGCCCACCGACCTCGCGCAGGTGCAGCGTGAAGGCCGCCTCGACGCGGAGCGGCTCGACGCGGGCGCGGGCGACGTACAGGGTGCTGTCCGCGTACCTCGCGACCGCGAGCTCGTCGATCGCGCGGAGATCGACGCCGTTGCGCTTCGCGAAGAGATCGAGCCGCTCTTCGCTCACGAGCTCCCGCACGGCGGGGATGAGATCGCTCCGCCCTGCCAGGTCTCGCGGCCGGGCCAGAATCAGCCAGGCGAGGTGCGCGGCGGGGATGACGTCACTCACCGGCGCGACGTGCAGCGCCGGCAACGCGGCCGCGGGCTTCGGCGCCTGCGCACCGCCGCCACCGCACCCCGCCGCGAGCGCGACGAGCGCAGCAACGGCGGAGGGGAGCCCCGCCGCCGCGCGACTCAAGAAGCGACCGTGACGTACGCGAAGCGCCGGTTCTTCGAGCCCACCTTCAAGAGGTACCGCTTGCCGACCTCGAGCTGCAGGTTCGGATCGGCGACGCGCGCGCGATCGAGCTCCACGCCGCCCTGCTCGACGAGGCGCTTGCCCTCGCCCGTCGACTTGACGAGACCGGCGGCGCTGAGCGCCTTGGCGATCCACAGCGTCGCCTGCTCGGTCGTGACGGTGTGCTCGGGGATATCGCTCGGGAGCTCGTCCGCCAGGTACGCCTTCTCGAAGTCGCCGCGCGCCGATCTGGCCAGCTCCGCGCCATGGAAGCGCGTGATGAGCTCGCGCGCGAACTCGTGCTTGGCCGCGAGCGGATCGCCGGAGCCCTTGAGCGCGGCGATCTCCTCGTTCTTCTTCGTCGAGAGGAGCTCGAAGTATCGGTAAATGACCTGATCGTCGATCTGCATCACCTTGCGGTACATCGAGAGCGGCGCCTCGAGGAGGCCGATGAAATTGTCGGCGCTCTTGCTCATCTTCTTGCCGACGACCTTGGCCCCCTCCATCTTGGCGTCGATGCCTTCGAGGATGGGCGTCGTCATGACCATCTGCGCGCGCTTGCCGTACTTGGGCATGATGTCGCGGCCGACGAGCAGGTTGAAGAGCTGGTCGGTGCCGCCGAGCTCGATGTCGCTCTCGAGCGCGACCGAGTCGTAGCCCTGGAGCAGCGGGTACAAGAACTCGTGCTGGTAGATGGGCTTCTGCTTGGCGAAGCGCTCCCCGAAGTCGTTTCGCTCGAGCATCCGCGACACCGTCATCTTCGCCATGAGCTCGAAGATCTCCGACGGCGTCATCTTGTCGAGCCACTCGGAGTTGTAGCGGAGCTCCGTCTTGTCGCCGTCCAGGATCAGGAACGCCTGCTTGGTGTAGGTGACCGCCGCCTCGCGCACCTGCTCGCGGGTCAGGCGCGGGCGCAGATCGTTCTGGCCGGTGGGATCGCCGACGGTGGCGGTGACGTCGCCGACGAGGAAGATGACCTTGTGCCCCAGGTCCTGGAACTGGCGCAGCTTGTTCATCAGCACGGCGTGCCCGAGGTGCAGATCGGGCCGCGTCGGATCGAAGCCCGCCTTCACTCGGAGGGGCACGCCCGTCTCGCGCGACTTGGTGAGGCGCTCTTCGAGCTCCGCGCGTACGTGCAGATCGACGACGCCGCGCGTGAGGAGCGCGAGCTGCTCATCGACGGGGAGGAACGTGGGCATGCCCCCCTATGTAGCAAATCTCCCGGTCTTGGGAGCAGTCTACTGGGCGACGAGCTGCGCGTTCGGCGTCTTCGGCTTGCAGGCCGCGGGAGCCGCGGAGAGCTTCGTCGCCTTCGCGAGGAGCTCGTATTCGTCCTCGAACGACCTGGCCAGCTCGGCGTCGGTGACGATGAGGAGGTTCTCGTCGTTGGCGTCGTCTGCGCTCTTGCTGAAGTTGAACGAGCCGAGCACGACCGTCTTGTGATCGATGATGAAGACCTTGTGGTGGAGGAAGTTCCGCAGGCCCTGGATGCGCCCGAACGTCCAGCGAGAGAGGTCGACGTTGCTGCCGTGGGCGGCGAGGATGCTCGGGTAGGCGCCGGCGCACGCGCCGTTGTTCTCGAAGACGCCCTTCACCTCGATGCCGTGCGACGCGCGTTCGATGACCGCCTGGGAGATCGGCCCGTCTGTGAACTGGAACGCCATGAAGTGGATCGTGCTCTTCGCGGAGGCGACCACCTCGGCTACGCGCGTCGTCGCCTTGTCGTTCTTCGGGAAGAACACCTCGAAGGGCCTCCCGGCGATCTCGAGCGTGTGCTGCGTGGGCATCACGAAGTCGACGTCGATGACGTGGTTACCAGGCGTGCGCGCGGCGGTGAAATGCGAGTAGAGGAACTCGAACTGCTTGGTGTAGTGGGCCGCGAGCTCGGCCGAGCGAACCACGAACGCGTGGTTCCAGTACGCGAGATCCCCCTGGCTCATGTTCCACGAGCCGGTCCACACCGTCTTGCCGTTCAGGACGACGAACTTGTTGTGCATGATGGCGCCGCGCGCGCCGTCGTCGTGCACCGGGATCTTGGCTTTGAGGATCGCGGCCATCGGCTTTTCGTAGATCTCGTCGAACTTCTGGCGACCGTAGCGCTCACCGGCGTCGTCGCTGGGGTTGCCGCGATCGATCGTGTCGCCGTCGGTGACCATGCGGACGTCGCAGCCGCGCCCCTTGGCGCGCACCATCGCGTCGGCGATGTTCTGCAGGTTGAAGTCGTAGTCGGCGAGGAGCACCGAGCAGCCGGCCCCCTTCGTCTGGTCGATCAGTTGGACGAGGCGCAGGTCGGGCGCGGGTCCGCCGGCGATCTTGATCTCGAGGGCTTCGGCGTCCTCCTGCTTCACCTGACCGCGCGCGACGAGGTCGGGCAGCGGGTTGGTGAAGAAGAGCTCGAAGGGGGTCGCCTTCACGTCGCTCGTGTCTTCGCCCTGCTGGGCGTCCGGGGAGCCGCTGCACGCGGCGAGGGCGGTGGCCAAGGAGACGAGAAGGGCCCCAACGAGCTTCACGGCGCAATGTCCAGGATGTGGTTGTCGCAGCCGCCGGGCGCGGAGTCGTCCACGCCGACGCGATCCTTCGTGGCGCAGCCGGCCTTGTCGCTGGCATCGGTGCGGAGCACGTGCGGCACGGCTTTCTCGATCATGGCCACGACCGGCGCGTCGGGAAGGACGGTACCGGCGTAGGGACGCGGCCCCGCGCTCAAGAGTGCGAAGGCCGGGCTCACTGCCTTGACGAACGTGGAGCGGTTCGACGTCTGCGAGCCGTGGTGGCCTACCTGCCAGATGTCCACCTTGATGTCCGAAGCGTGATTCGCGATGAGGGCCCCTTCGGCCAGAGACGGCGTCGCGTCGATCGACTGCGACGGAGCGCCTGCCATCGCGTCCCCCATGAGGAGGAGGCTCGTGCGGCCGAGATCGACACGCACCACGAGCGAGTTCATGTTCGCGTTCTGCGAGAACGACTGGGTGTCGGCGTGCAGGATCTTGAAGTGCGCCCCGACGCCGAGCGCGGTCGTGTCGTTCTCCTGGAACGAGGACCACTTCACCTTCGCGGGCATCGTGATCATCTCGCCGTTGACGTTCTGACCACGGTTGCCGGGGACGGGCAGCGCCGTGTGGTACGCGAGGTCGGGGCTGTCGGCGGCGGCCTTGAGCATCGCGCCGTAGTTCTGATTGTCGTAGCCCATGCCGGGCTCCCAGAGGTTCTTCACGTCGTAGCAGCGAAGGACCTCGTCGAGCGCGGCCACGTGATCGTCGTGGGGGTGGCTCAGGAAGACGTGATCGATCGTGAGCTTCTTGCCGGCCGAGTCGGGCCACACGTCGCCGTCGGGCTGGCAGGCGCTCTCGCCGGACGGGCCGATCGCGGCGTGGAGGTAGGCGAGCAGGCGGCTCTTGTTGCTCGTTGCGGTGAGGCCGCGGGCGTCGTCGCCCGAGCCGCCGTCGAAGAGCATCGTGAAGTCGGACCCCTGGACCAGGATCGCGAGGCCGGAGCCCACGTCGATCATGTGGATGCGGTAGTGCTTCGCGGTGGGGGGCTTCGAGGGGATGTCCGCGACGGCTGCGACGACCTTGGCCTTTATGCGCGAGCGGGTGGCGTCGTCGTCGGTCGTGCCGTCCGACGGCGCTGCCGCGCTGCACGCGGCGATGCACCCGGCGAGTGCGAAGCTTAGGGGGCGAAGTGTCATGATGTAGGTAACGCTCGCATACACCATGCCGTCTTGCGTCAGCGCAAAACTATTCGGCAATCTGGCTCAGCCATGGGCAAGATGGACAAATGAAGTGGATCGCTGACGATCCGGCTCCGTAGCCCGTATGACAGACCCGGCATCCTCTGCCACGGTCATCGGCCAGGCGGCAGCAGCAGCTGGCGTCGGCAGTCAGTCGTCCGAGTCGTCGCCGCCCGTGATGGCGAGGTGCCGGCTGTTGTTGACGAGCTCTTTCAGCTCCTTGCCGACCTTGAAGAATGGAAGCCGCTTGGCGGGAACCGGGACCGGGGCACCCGTCCGCGGGTTGCGGCCGGAGTAGGGCTTGTACGGACGCACCGTGAAGCTCCCAAATCCTCGGATCTCGATTCCTTCACCGCGCTGCAACGACTCGGTCATCGAGTCGAACACGCAGTTGACCACCAGCTCCGCGCGGGCCTTGGTGAGCTCGGTGCGGGCGGCGAGGGCGTCGATGAGTTCGCTTTTGGTCATGATCAGTCGTCCGAGTCGTCACCGCCGGTGATGGCGAGGTGACGGCTGTTGTTGACGAGCTCTTTGAGCTCTTTTCCGACCTTGAAGAAGGGAAGTCGCTTCGCGGGAACCGGGACCGGCGCGCCCGTCCGAGGATTTCTGCCGGAGTAGGGCTTGTACGGGCGAACGGTGAAGCTGCCAAATCCGCGAATCTCGATTCCCTCGCCGCGCTCGAGCGCTTCGGTCATCGAGTCGAAGACGCAGTTGACGACCAGCTCGGCACGCGCCTTCGTCAGGTCGCTGCGCAAAGACATCGCGTCGATGAGTTCGCTCTTCGTCATGGTCGGGCTCGGCGGGGCTTGGAGGACTCCGAGGATGTTCGAAGGTCCGAAGATCGCTCTTAAAATCGGTAACAGAGGGGGCCTAGAAACGTCAATAACGGCTTTCGGCGGTCTCCAGCGTTATGTAATCGATGGATATTTCACGGTTTGTCGTCAGCACTACGAACGCCCGTGGCGGCGAGAGGTTCGCCAACTGCTCGGGAAGACGTTCGGACTGGTCGCGCGGACCGTCCCTCCACGCCCACGTCACAAGCGGCTGATCGGGCGTGTGGTAGATGCACAGCGCGCCGTCGCCGCCCGATCCGCGATGGACGACGCTCGGACGGATGCGCCAGAGTCCCGCGCGCGGAACCGGCAGCTCGACCACGGCGCTCGCGCTCCTCTCGCCCCGAGGATCACCGGTCGCGGTGAGCGCGAGCACGCGGCCGCTCGGCACCCAGAGCGGCGCCGCCCAGCCGTTCGACTGGCGAAGCGGCGGCCAGTCGCTCTCGGTCTCGAACTTCCAGAGAGGATCGGTGAGCGCCGCGCCACCCGGCCAGCGCGTGAGTGTCGCGCCCTCGGGACGGAGCTCGTACTGATTCGCGATCGGCTGTCCGGAGCGCGCGACGAGCAGGCGATCGTGATCGTCGCCGCGGAGGCGCGCGGCGAGCACGCCCTTGCTTGCGCCGACGCCGGGATCGTGGGCGAGGTTGAAGCCGTGATCCGTGTCGAAAAAGAGGATGCCGGTCGTCACGTTCGACTCGCGGAGCTTGTCGGGCTCGAACATCGGCCGACCGCCGTCGCGCGCGGCGAGGGCGAGGTGGTCGTGCGAGGCGTGCACCGCGAAGCCCGCGAGAGAGAGGGCGAGGAGCGCGTACGCGCGGCGCAGGAAGGCGACGCGCGTGAAGAGCTCGGCGGCGGCGAGGGCGACGAGGGCGTGCTCGATCGGGAGCACGTCGGCGAAGTAACGCGCGCCGCCGCCCGGGTAGTTTCCGTCGAAGTAAAACGGCGCGTACGCCAGCACCTGCCCCACGACGAGGGCCTGCGCGAGGCGCGCGGTTCGTGAGCGCGGGACGAGGACGAGGAGCGCGAGGGGCTCGAGGTTCGCGACGTCGGTGAGGTGCATCCGCAAGCGGCGCAGCGTCGTGCCGATGGCCGCGGCGAGCCCGTAGCCGTCGCCGAGTCGCGCGGTCACGAAGTCGCCGTGCTCGAAGGTGCAGCCGATGCCCTTGCCGAATCCGTACCGGAAGCAGCCGGGCGGACCGTCGCTCGTCGCGTAGTACGCGAGCTGCGTCGACGCGAAGGCGGAGCCGGTCGCGGCGCGGTTCGCCGCGAACAAGAGGAGAAGGCCAGGGAGCGCCGCGGCGGCCGACCACCCGAGCGCACGGGCGCGCGCGCGTCGATCCAACGCCGCCCCGCCGCCCCAGGCAAGGACTGCGACGAGCGCGCCGATCGGGAGCGCGCTGACCATGCGCGTCGCCGCCGCCCAGCCGACCATGAGGCCCGCCAGCGCGAAGAAGCGCGCGCCCCCGGTCCGCTGTCCGGCGAGCGCGCTCGCGAAGGCGATCGTGACGGCGAGCGCCGTCGCGCCGTGGGCCATCGTGTCGGCGGTGTGGTAGCGGAGCGTCGCGCACAGGAGGGAGAGCACCGTCGCCAGGCGCGCGATGCGTTCCTCCTCGGCGTGGCCACGCGCAAGCTCACGCGCGGCAAAGTACGTGGCGATGGCGACCGCCGCAGCGAGGACCGGACCGATCACCATCGGCGCGCCGATCTTGAACCCCAGCGCGAGCAGGAGCGGGTAGCCCGGCGGGAAGATCCCGGCGACCGTTCCCGGCTCCTGGAAGAGGAGGAAGCGACCGCGGAAGCTGGCCGACACGTCCGGCACCGCCCACGAGAACGTGCCGTGCGAGAGCGCGCGGCCCTGCAGGAAATACGTCGTCGCGTCGATGATGCGGGGCCCGCCGCGCAGGTAGTGGGCGACGTAGCCGAGAGAGAGAAACGCGGCCACGAACGCCGCGATCGTGAGGAAGCGCGTGCGCGGCTGCGGCTGCGCGACGGAACGCCCGCGCGCGACGGCGCGGAGCGCGAGCGCGGCGCCGAGGGCGAGGGCGACCCACGCGGGCGCGTCCTCCGGCCGGTGCCAGGTGCCCAGGAGCTGCGCGAGGCGCGACATCGGCGCCAAGTCTACTGCGTGACCCACACGTGGTAGTCGATGAAGTCGTCGGGGCCGTCGTTGGCGAGCTCGACGTCGAGATCGGCGGTCACCTTCTCCGCCGGGATCTTCGCCTCCTTCTCGACCCACCCCTCGGTGCGCTCGAAGTCGACGTGGTCCACCTCTTCTCCGCCCACGCGGACGTGCACGGTGGCGCGGCCGTCCGGCGCGCTACGAATGACGAGGTGCGCGACGCGCCCCCGCGACGCGCCGCGGACGACGAAGCGCTCTCGCCGGCCCTTGCCGATGCGGCGCCCGCCGTCGAACATGTCCTCGCCCGGGTCCATGGGGTCGGGGAGGATCTTCATGTCCGTCCACCCGCCCGCGGGGCGCGGGAACGCGTAGTCGTGCTCCTTTTCGCTAAGGAGATCGGCGACGTCGAGCGTATCGACGACGCGCACGTCGTACGCCGGCATCCCTCGCAGGCGGTTGCCGGTACCGAGCAGATGCCAGTCGGCCTTGTAGATGACGTCCTCGTAGCCGCCGCAGATCACGTTGCCCTCGGCGGGGAACCGCGCGATCTCGGCGCTCGTGAACCACGTCGGGAGCACGCCCCACCAGCTCGGGTAGATGGCGAAGAGATCGGGGCGGTCGGTCGGCGGCAGGTGCTCCATGAGCTCCAGCGTCGCCGGCAGCCCGTGCACGCCCGCGCGCGCGAACGGGAGCTTGCCGAGGCCGCCGAGGCCGATGATGTCGAGCCCCGGCCGCGCCGACGCGTAGATCAGCGCGCCGGCGTCGCCGACGAGGATGCGCCGCGCCTTCTGGGTCGCGAGCCAGCGCCCGGCGACGACGTGCTGGTCGCGGATGTTGCGGCTCGCGCGCCCGAAGAACCAGCGCTGGTCGCGCATCTTGTGCTCCTGGTGCGTGGACGCGAGGACCACCGCCGCCGACACCGCGAGGACGCGCACCGGCCAGTACCTGAGGAGGAGCGCCGCCGCGAGGCCTGCGCCGAACGCGAGGGTCCACGCGAGGCGCCAGGACGGATCCTCGCCGCCCGGCCGCACCGAGAGCGCGACGAGCTGCGCACACAGAGCGCCGCCGAGCGCCATCGTGATGACGCGCGGCCGGTTCGCGCGCTGGGCGAGCGCGGTGGCGCCGACGGCGGCGAGGAGGATGAGCCACGCGACCCCCGGCATCGTGTAGCGCTCGTTTTGCCAGCGCACCTGCCCGTTCATCGCGACCATCGCGAACCACCCGGCGAGCTGCAGGAGCAGGAGCACGGCGACCTTGCGCGTCTTCGGGATGGCGAGCGCGGCGAACGCCAGCGCCGGCACGAGGAAGTCGACGTGCGCGTCGTCGGTGAAGTGGTACTCGAGGTTCCGCAGGATCGCGTACTTCAGGTTGAACGTGTAGTCTGCAATCTTCTCTTCGGGCGTGAGGAAGGGGTTATTGACGGCCAGCTTCACGATCGCGCCGTTGGCCGTCCACTCGCCGGTGAGCACGCGATTGCATGCCGTCTGGAGCGCGAGGAGGGCGGCGGCCGGCGAGCCCACACGCACGAGCGTCCACAGCGCGGCGCGCCGGTTCACGCGGCGGCGGACGCCCCACGCCCCGACCAACCCGAACGCCGCGATCGTGGTCACTGCCTCGGGGCGGGTCACGACCAGCATCGCGCTGGCGATGCCGAGCCAACGGCCCGCGCTCGCGACGTCGGTGACGTGCGCGTCCTCGAGCTTCTGCCAGGCGACGAGCGCGATCGCCCACATGCCGAGGAAGAACGCGACCTCCATCCCGCTCCACAAGGACCAGTCGAGCGCCCCGAGCCAGAAGAACGCGGGCGGCGCGACGTAGCTCGCGGCCTTGCTCGGGAACAGCGGACGCACGGCGAGGAGGAGGCCGAAGCAGCACATCGCCGCGACGATCGCCGCCCACACCATGATCGACAGGTCGCGAAACCCCACCAGGTACCCCGCCGCGAGCGCGAAAGGGTAGGAGAGGCTGGTGTTGCCCGACGAGTATCCGTTACCGACGACCCACTCGAACGGATGACCTTCCGCAGTAGCGCGGGCGTAGTCGAAGTGGATGAAGACGTCGTCGAGGGGCGCGCTCCATTCGCCCCCCGTCTGCTTCAGCAGCGAGCCGTAAAAAGCCCGCGCGTTCGTGAGGGTGACGACCGCGGCCCACACCGCATAAAGGGGCCGGTCCACGCGTGCGAAGAGGCGAGCGAAGAAGGGGAGGCGCGCTGCGATGGCGGCGCGAACACGGGACGACGACGACGACGACATGTGGGGGACGCCCGTCACGCTTCTATCCCGTACGGACACGCAAAACCAGGTTGAGGAATCTCGTGGGGACGAGTTAACTGCGGCGCATGTCCCTGGCGCAGCGCCTACGCCGGTCCTTCCGGCAGGGGGGGACATGGGCGCTCGCGCTCGGGCTCGCGCTCGCGTCCAACTCGGCGCACGCGCAACAGCCGAAGAAGGACGAGCCGCCGCCGCAGAGTGGGTCCAGTGTTCCGCGAGGCGCGTCGGGCGCGGTGCTCGTGCCCAAGGACGATCCGAACGCCCCACCGCCGCCACCGCCGCCACCGGTCGCGGTCACGCCGCCGGTTCTCACGCGCGACGACGGCGCCGCGTACCCCGCGGAGATGCTGGCCAAGGCGCCGCGCGAGACCGTGGACGTAAAGCTCGTGCTCGTCGTCGATCCCGCCGGAAAGGTCACGCGCGTCGACGTCGAGAAGGGCTCGGGCTACGAGCCGTTCGATCGCGCGGCCGTCGAGGCGGCGAGGAAGCTCGTCTACGAGCCCGCCAAGCGAGGCGGGTCACCCGTCGCCGCGAAGGTGCGCCACACCTACGAGTTCGCGCCGCCCAAGTCGCGGATCGTCGGCAAGGTGTTCGACGGCACGAGCCGCACGCGCCCGCTCGCGCAGGCGACGCTCACCCTGCGGGCGGCGGGCGCCGAGGCCCCCGCCGCGGGTTCCGCACCGGCTCGCAAGGTCGCGTCGGGGGCCGACGGCTCGTTCCGGATCGACGACATCGAAGCCGGCAAGTACAAGCTCATCGTCACCGCCGACGGGCACGAGACGCAGGAGTACGACGAGGACATCGAGCCCGGCACCGAGCGCGACATGCGCATCGACGCCCGGCGCACCGGTGAAACGCCGAAGCCGGGGCAGCCCGAAGGCCCGGTAGAAGAGGTGACGGTCAAGGGCGAGAAGCCCCCGCGCGAGGTCACCAAGCGCACCCTCGAGCAGCGCGAGATGAGCCGCATCCCCGGCACCAACGGCGACGCGCTCCGGAGCCTGCAGAACCTCCCCGGCGTCGCGCGCCCGCCCGGGCTCGTCGGCCTGCTCATCATCCGCGGCTCGGCGCCTCAGGACACGAACGTGTTCGTCGACGGCGCGCTGATCCCGCTGGTCTACCACTTCGGCGGCCTCTCCTCGGTCGTTCCCACCGAGATGCTCGACAAGATCGATTTTTACCCCGGCAACTTCAGCGCGCAGTACGGGCGCGTGATGGGCGGCATCGTCGACGTCGGCGTGCGCGATCCCAAGAAGGACGGCAAGATCCACGGCCTCGCCCAGGTCGATCTCATCGACGCGCGCGTGCACGCCGAGGGCCCCGTCCTGAACACGGGGTGGAACTTCGCCGTCGCCGGCCGGCGCTCGTACGTCGACGTGTGGCTGAAGCCCGTGCTCACCGCGAGCGGCGCGGGCGTCTCCACCGCGCCCGTCTACTACGACTATCAGGCGATCCTGCAGAAGGACATTTCCAAGAACCAGAACTTCCGCCTCTTCTTCTTCGGCTCCGACGATCGCCTCGACATCCTGATCAAGAGCGTCAACGCCTCGGAGCCCAGCCTGGCCGGCGGGCTCTCCGCGCACACCGGCTTCTGGCGCATGCAGGGCCGCTACAAGAACAAGTTCTCGGACGAGACCGAGCTCAAGCTGATGGCCGCGGTCGGCCAGGATTTTCTCGATTTCACGATCGGCGACAACTTCTTCAAGCTCACGAGCCAGGTCATCACCTCGCGCGTCGAGCTCTCGCAGAAGGTCGCGCCGGGGCTCATCCTCAACACCGGGCTCGACATGCTCTACGTGCCGTACCGCGTCGACGTCCGCCTGCCGTCGCCTCCGCGGCCCGGTGAGCCGCCGTCGGGGCCGCAGTTCTCGCGCCCGCCGCTCAACGTCGGTGACAGCGACGCGCTCTACCGCCCCGCGCTCTACAGCGAGCTCGAGATCGTGCCGTGGAAGGGGGGCCGCGTCGTCCCCGGCATGCGCGTCGACTACGCGAAGGACACGCGCTCGTGGGATCTGTCCCCCCGCGTGAGCGCGCGGCAGGATCTGACGACGTCGCCGCGCACGTCGCTCAAGGGCGGCATCGGCGTCTTCTCGCAGCCGCCGCAGCCCCAGGAGACCAACCCCGTCTTCGGCAGGGTCGGCCTCGTCTCCAACCGCGCGCTCCACTACGGGCTCGGCGTCGAGCGCGAGGTGAACCGCAACGTGGAGATAGGCGTCGAGGGCTTCTACAAGCAGCTCGACCACCTGGTGACGCAGAGCGCGGGCAACGTCGGCACCGGGCGCGCGTTCGGCCTCGAGACCTTGCTCCGCTACAAACCCGACGAGCGCTTCTTCGGTTGGCTCGCCTACACTCTGTCGCGCAGCGTGCGCCGCGATTCGCCGGGCGAGCCCGAGCGCCTCGCGCGGTTCGACCAGACGCACATCTTGACCGTGCTCGGTAGCTACCGTCTCGGCCGCGGCTGGGAGCTCGGAGCGCGCTTTCGCCTCGTGTCGGGCAGCCTCTTCACGCCGAACCAGTATGGCTTCTTCGACGAGAACGCCGGCGCGAACCTGCCGCTCCAGCAGTACCCGAACTTCGGCTCGCGCCTGCCGCTCTTCCACCAGCTCGACATCCGCGTCGACAAGACCTGGCAGTTCAAGCAATGGCGGCTGTCGGCGTACCTCGACGTGCAGAACACCTACAACCAGGGCAACGTCGAAGGGGTCAGCTACAACTACGACTACACGCGCTCGACGTTCGCGCAGGGGCTGCCGCTCTTGCCGAGCCTCGGCGTCCGGGGGGAGCTCTGATGCGCCGCCTCACACGTCTTCTCTGCGCCGTCGTCCCGCTCCTGCCGCTCCTGGTGATCGCGTCGTCGTGCGGCCCCGGCGACTTCGATCCGCAGAGCAAGCTGGCGAGCGTCCGCATCCTCGCGTCGAAGGCCGACAAGCCGTACGCCAAGCCTGGCGAGGCCGTGCACCTCGAGGTGCTCTCGGTCGACGGGCGCGCCGACAAGTCGCGGCCGATGAAGATGTACTGGCTCCCATTCGTCTGCGAGAACCCGCGGAACGACGCCTACTACGCGTGCTTCGCGCCAGCAGCCTCCGACGCGGGCGCGGGAGACGCAAGCGATGCAGGGAGAGGAAACGCGGGCCTGGGGCTCTTGCGCCCGGGCGTCGATCTGACTCCGTTCCTCAAGACGGGCCCCACCTACGACATCACCGTTCCCAAGGACGCCGTCACGTCGCATCGGGTCGTGCCGGGCGCCGACGTGGCGTACGGCGTCGCGATCGTCTTCAACGTCGCATGCGCGGGGCACCTCGAGATCATCCCCGCCGATCCGTCGACCGGCCAGCAGCAGGTGCCGCTCGCCTGCTTCGACGAGAACGAGAACCAGCTCGATCCCTCGCAGTACGTCATCGGCTTCACGCGCGTGTACGCCTACGACGAGCGCACGAACACGAACCCGGTCTTCGATCGTTTCACGTTCGAGGGCAGCCCTATCGACCTCACCAAGGGCATCGACATGGACCGCTGCACCACCGACAAGCGGCGCGATTGCCCGGAGCTCAAGATCGACGTCGCGGTGACCGAGGCGAGCTGGGAGCAAAATCCGGGCGACAAGGATGCCGACGGTAACGAGCGCAAGGAGCAGGTCTGGGCTGCGTACTTCGCGAACGTCGGCCAGCTCTCCGGCGACGCGCGCCTCCTCTACGATCCGGTGCGCGGCAAGGTCGACGGCTCCGAGATCAAGTACCAGGCGCCGAACGAAGCGGGCGACGGCTCGCTATGGATCGTCGCCCACGACAACCGCGGCGGCGCGACCTGGGTCGAGATCCCGCTGCACGTGCACTGATGTTTCAGGCGGTCTTCGGGCGCGCGGCGCCCTGCGGCACGGGCTTGCCCGGCGGCGGCTCCTTGAGGACCGGCGGCGCGGGGGCTTTCCAGCCACCGCCCGACAGGCCGTCGAGGAGCGCGACGAGGACTTCCTCTTCGAAGGAGAGGATCTCCTTGTTGGCCGAGATCGACGCCATGAGCATGACCGCGTGCTTGACCCACTTCTGCTCGCGATCGGCCACCTCCTTGGTGACCTCGGCGGCGTTCAGCTTGCCCATGTCCTCGGGCGTGAGGCCGTTCAAGGTGACCTTCACGTTTGTCCCGTCGAGGGTGATGCCGGGCTGGAAGGTGCGAAGGTCCGGGCGCTTGCCGGTCTTTTCTTCGATCACGTCGGAGACGTAGACGCCGATCATCTGCATGGCGGAGTCCTTGAGCGTCGGCAGGGCGAGCGGGTACTTCATCGCCGCGGCGCCGTTCGCCGTGTTCGCGTCGGTCACTGCCTGACGGAGCGCCACGAGCGTCGGTCCGTATTTCTCCGCGACCTCGGGGCCGGCTTTCTGCGCGGCCGTCTTCGCCGCGGGGACGAAGTCCTTCGCGAGCTGGCTCGCTTCGGTCTCGACGGCGTCGGCCTTCTTGCCGAGCTCGGTCGCCTTGTCCTTGTGCGTCTTCTTGTCGGCCTCGGCGACGCCCTTCTCGTCCGCCGCTTGCTCTTCGGCCGCGATCTGGGCGCGGAGGTCGGCGACCTCCTTCTTCTTGGCCATCACCACGGCGTATTTGTCGGCGAGTGCGGGATCGATCGCGGCGACGAGGCTGCCGGCGCGCGAGGCGGGCTTTGCCGCGGGGACCTCGGCGCCCGTGAGGGTCGTGGTGCCCACGTCGGCCTTATTGTCGGCCGCGGCCGACTTCGAATCCGCCTTCGCGGCGGGCTTGCGGCCCTTCTTTTTGCCGGGCTTGTCGGCCTTGGCGATCCTGGCGGGCTCTCCGGCCTTGTCGGCCTTGTCGCTCTTGTCGCTCTTGTCGGCCTTGCCGTCCATCTTGCGCGCGGGCAGGGCGCGGGCCCACAGCTCGGCGGAGACGATGCGGGCCTGGGACTGGACGTAGAGGGTGTGGTTGGCGATCGCCTCGCCGTCCTTCTTCTGCTCTTCGTCGGTCGGCGCGGTCGCCTGGACCCACGGCGCATCGGGGCTCGCGGGCGTGCTCGTCAGGAGGCGATCGACCTCCTTCGCCGTGCCCTCTGCGGCGTCGGCGCGGCGGACCACGACGGCCATGGGGGCCGGGTCGGTCAAGGCCCACGCGGACTTGGGGTTCGCTGCCGCCTTGATGGCGCCGCAGCCGGTTCCGACCGAGAGGAGCGAGGCGAAGAAGATCCCGGTGGCCGCGAGCTTGGTGATGCGAGCGAGACGAACGTGCATGGAGACCCCTCTCAATTGGCCCCCCTCGTACGCGCGCCCGTCGGTCCGCCTTCCTGCGGAGGGCGGTGTTTTTCGCCGACACCTTCGCGATGCCGGCGTCGGGCCTCGTCGACGTAGAGGAACTACGTCTCCTCGGTCCTCCTTGGCCTCGCTCGGTTTCGACGAAAACCACCACCCTCCTGCGAAGGTGGCAGATTGGGGGGCTCAGTCGTCGGATCCAGCCCAGGTGATCGACGCGCCGAGGCGCGCGTCGAAGTCTTCCGGCCACTTGTGTCCGATGTTGCCGAGGGAGACGTAGCGCGCTTCGATGCCGGCGCGCGACAGGGC
>JANYHK010000079.1 GCA_025359105.1 Myxococcales bacterium
TCGTGCTCCTCGTCGACGATGACGAGCCCCAGCTTGGCCACCGGCGCGAACAAGGCGCTGCGCGCGCCGATCGCGACGTCGACCGCACCTTCGCGCAGCCGCCGCCACATGACGAAGCGCTCCTTCGGCGTGAGCCCGGAGTGGAGGACCGCGACCTCGTCGCCGAAGCGCGCGCGGTAGCGCGACACCAGCTGCGGCGTGAGCGCGATCTCGGGCACGAGCACGATCGCTCCCTTGCCGCACGCCCGCGCCGCGAAGATCGCGCGCAGGTACGCCTCGGTCTTGCCCGAGCCGGTCACGCCGTGGAGGAGGAACGTCTTCGCTTGCCCGGCCTCGAGCGCGGCGATGATCGCGCGCGTCGCCTCGGCCTGGTGCGCGGTGAGCTCCGGCGGCACGTCCTTGGCGACGAGCTCGGCGAAGTACGGATCGTCCGGCGCGTCGCGCTCGGTGACCTCGACGAGGCCTAGCTCGGCCAGCCGCTTGGTCGCCGCGCGCGCGTTCTTCCAGGTCTCGTTCAGGCGCGCGAGCGGCGCCTCGCCGAGGGCGCGCAGGTGCGCGAGGATCGCGTTGGCCTGCGCGCCGAGCTTGGGCTCCGCCTCACTCGACGCCGCAGCCGCCTTCACCCACTGCACCTTGCGCGACGAGATCCCCTTCGCGTCGTCGAAGAGCGTCGGCTCTTCGAGCGCGCGCGTCGTCGTCTTGTCGACGGGGGGCAGCGCGAGGCGCACGGCCTCGCCGAGCGGCGCCAGGTAGTACGAGGCGAGATCGCGGACGAAGCCGAGCAGCTCTTCGGGCAGGCTCGCCCCCTCGAGCACCGCGAGGATCGCGCGGACGTTGGGCGGCGGCGCCGTCCCTTCCGGGCGCGCGCCGAGGACGACGCCGACGACCTTCCGGGATCCGAACGGGCAGACCGCGCGCACGCCGGGAACGGCCGCGTCCGCGAGCTCGTCGGGCACCGCGTACGTGAAGACCTGCGCGAGCGGAACGGGCAACGCGAGATCGATGAGGCGCACGGCCCCGTCAGCCTTGCACGCCGCGCCATGCCGCGACAAGCGAAGCGACGAACCCTCTCGCGGCGCGCGACTACCCCTTTGCCTGGCGCTCGTGCACGTCGACGTCGGCGAGATCCTGCGGTCGCCCGGCGGCGCGTTTGTTCGCGAGCAACTCGTCGCGGCCAATCACGGAGAGCGCGACGCCGTCCGCATCCCAGATTTGCCTCCGTGGCCACGCCTGCTCGGACGTCAGCCCGGAGATCTCCGTCAGGATCTCGATGCGGAAGGGCGGCGTCCCCATGCGAAAGCCGTGGCCTGGTTTCGCCAGGTCCGCCTCCGACAGTGAGCCGAGCGGCGCCCCGAACGCGCGGAGCGCAGCCACGACGCTTCTGGCGTTCACGAGCGAGGCCTCGATCCAGAGGTCGAAGTACTTCGTCGCCCGGGGGCGCCCGTGGAATCCGACCGCGTGACCACCGATGAGGAGGTACTTCGCGTCAGCGCGGTTCAACTCGATAAGCAGATCGAGGAAGTCGCGCGGGAGCGTTTGCGTCATCGGAGATCCCCTCCTGCTCGAGGCTCAAGCTCCATCCGAGCGCGAGGCGCGCCCCCGGATCCATCGCGGCCCATTCGGCCAGGTCGTCCGCCTCGATCTGGGCATGCACGTCGGGCCCGCGGTAAACGCGCGCCGTCCACGTAGCCTGCCGAGCCAAGCGCCGGAGCTCCGAGTCACTGTTCATCGCTCGAGAAATCCTAGCAGAGAACGGCGCAGCGGCGCCTCAGTACGCGTGCGGCATGCGAAACCACGCGGCCGCGAGCGCCGCGGCGATCAGCAGCGCGAGCGCGAGCCCCGCGAGCACGATGTACTTTGCACGTGATGCCTGCCGACGCCCGGTCACCACGGTGCTCGACGGCGGCCCCAGGTCGACCGTGCCGAGGGCGACCGATATCGGCGCGGGTGGCGCGCCGAGCGTGGGCGGCGGCCCCAAAGGTGGCATCGCCGGCAGCGGCATCCGCGGCGGCGGCGGTGACGAGGCGAAGCCGCCGGACGCGGACGGCGGCGCCACCGGCATCGGGTAGCTCGACCCCGAGATCGAGGGCGGCGGCGGCGGGGGCAGGGCGCCCGGCGGACTCGAGGGGCCCGACTGCGGCATCGGGGGCACCGGCGTCACGCGGGGCTCGGTGAGGAGCGCCTCCTGCAAGGCGCGCAGGCTCGGCGTCACCGGCGGCTGCGGGATCGACGACGGCGGCGGCTCGGCCTCCGGATCCGGCCCCGGGTGATCGCTGACGAGCCGCTCGCGCGCGCGGCGCTGGGTGATGGTGGCGGTGCCGAAGCGATCGGCGATCCACTCGCCGAGCTTGAGCGGGCTCGACGCGAGCTTCGCCGACGCGATGTACGCCTCGAGGTCGCGCTCCATCGCCCCGGCGGAGGCGTAGCGATCCGCGCGGTTCGGGGCGAGCGCCTTGGCGACGATGGCCTTCAGCTCCGGCTCCTTCGGGAGCCCCTTGTCGGGCAACGGCGGCACCTCGGCGCGGCGCGCCTGCTCGAGCAGCAGCGGCCGCCCCGGCTCGACGCGATACAGGCGACGCCCGGCGAGCAGCTCCCAGAGAAGGATGCCGGCCGCGAACACGTCGGCCCGCGCGTCGAGCGCCTCGCCGCGCGCGTGCTCGGGGCTCATGTAGCCGGCCTTGCCCTTGATCGCCTCGTCGACCTGCGGCCCCTTGCTCTCGACGAGATCGTTGGCGTGGGCGATGCCGAAGTCGCAGAGCTTCACCTCGCCCTCGAGCGAGATGAGGACGTTCGAAGGCGACACGTCGCGGTGCACGATGCCGAGAGGCTTGCCGTCGTCGTCCTTGGCGCGGTGGGCGTAGTCGAGCCCCTTGAGCGTGTCGCTCAGGATGCGGAGGGCGTAGCCGACGGGCAGCGGCGTCTTGGTCTGCGAGCAGCGCCGAAGGAGCGCGTTCAGGTCCATCCCCTCGACGTATTCCATCGCGATGAACAGGTGCCCCTGCTCGCGGCCCAGGTCGAAGACCTGCACGATGTTCGCGTGCGACAACCGCGCGGCGAGCTTCGCCTCGTGGGTGAGCATGTCGGCGAACTCGGGGTGCTCGGCGAACTGGGGGATGATCTGCTTGACGACGCAGAGCCGCGCGGCGCCGACCAGCCCCGTCTCGGCGCGGGCCAGGTAAATCTCCGCCATGCCGCCCTTGCCGATGTAGTCAAAGAGCTTGTAGCGCCCGAAAGCCCGCGGAAGCGGGCGCGGCGACTCGGGCGGCGCTTCGGGGAGGGTGGCGGGGGCGGTGCTCACGGGGCGAGCGGAGGGTATTTCCTCGTACGAGGCGCCCGGTCAAGTCTCCCCGCCGATTTACATGACGATATTCACTATTTCGCCCCTGCCGGGCAGGCGCTCGGGGTGTCGACCCAGACGCCCCCCTGGCACTGCATCGACGCACCGCCCGGCAGGATACAGGCCCCATAGCTGCAGTAGAGGTTGGACGGCACAGTGCAGGGCGAGCCCAGGTGCGGCCGGGGTTGGGGGCACCCCTTGGGGGGCACGTCGCACGCCCAGTGGCCCGACCCCGCATCGACCGGGGTAGGCCCGCCGAAGCCCAGGCTGCAGGCGCAGCGGCCCTGCGCGTAGTCGCACTCGAGGCCGGGGGGCGCGCAGGACTGGCCCAGCGACGCCTCGGCGTAGGTGGACGGACAGCCTCTCTGGATGCCAGGCGACGGGCAATACGGCGCCTTTCCCGGCGGGGTAATCTGCCAGCGCCCCTGGATGCAATGCGCGAGCGTGTTGCACTGGAGGTTCGGATCGCTGCCGTATTCGCAGTCGATCGGCGCGCCGACGCAGCTGGACCCGTTGACCGGAAGCGAGGCCGGGCAGGCCAGGCCCCCGCTGCTGCTGCCTCCGCTGCTGCTGCTGCCTCCGCTGCTGCTGCTGCTGGCCCCGCTGCTGCTGCTGCTCGACCCGCCATCGCCGCCGAGGTCGTCGGTCGCCGTGTGGCCACCGCACGCGACCGCGGCCGCGATGCCAAGGGTCGAAGCCACCAGTGCTGCCGCGCGCTTGACCGACTTCATGACGCTACCTCCGGCGGGGTCTCCTGCGACGACAGTGCCAGCGCAATCTTCCGAGAAAATGGCCCTGGTTCGACGCGCGACCTGTGCCACCCGAGACATTCGTGGCAGGGCGGACGAAGGCAGGTCCAGGGTGGCTGGTGCGCCGTCCGGAACGGCGCCGCCGGGGGAGCTTCGGCCGGCACCCAACTTCGCGACCCGGCGTCGTATGGATCTACATGATCGTCACGAGCTGCCCGCACTGCGGCATGGAGGCACAGGTCCCCGAGGGAATTTCGCCGTATCTGTGTGGGTTTTGCAGGCGTTCGTTCGACGTCGGGCGCCCGCACGCCGTCATCGTTCGGCCCGTGAGGTACACGAGCGGCTACTCGATGTACTGGACGATCCGGCTCGCCGCGGTCGCGCTCTTGGCGCTCCTCAGCGGCGCCGGCTGGGTCTACCACCGCATGACGGGCAAGCACATCGCTGCGCTCGAACACTTGGACGACGACGGGCCCGACACCTGGGACGGCACCACGGCGCTCACGTGCGACGGCAACGATCAGATCAACGTGAGCGGCGTCACCGCGACGTTCCCCACCGGCGCGGCGCTCAGCGCCGGCGGCAACTGCCAGGTCACGTGCACCGGCTGCACGCTCAAGGCGCCGTTCGCGGTGCAGACGAACGGCAACGCGAAGGTCGTCATCGTCGGCGGCGCGCTCGAAGGCGAGGTGGCGATCGCCGCGACCGGGAACGCCACGGTCGACGTCCGCGGCGACGCAAAGGTATCGGGCACGATCTCGCGGAGCGGCAACGCGAAGGTCACCGGCGTCGCCCTGCCGGCCCCGTCGTCCACCCCGGGCACGCACGTGGCCTCGGCGCCCCCCGCGGCGCCGGCCAAACCGGGAAAGAAGAAGTAAGTCCGCTGGACCCGACGTGGCCGGGGATAGTTGCGATGCAAATTCGTAGGGCGAGCACTCGGGGCGGCCGCTACGGGCAGAGTGCGGCCACGAAGAGCGCGACGACGGCGAGCGTCATCGCGACGCCGAGGGCGAACGCGAGCGCCGCCATCTGCCAAGAACCGCGCGCGGCAGTGGGCAGGAGGCGCGGCAGCGGTGAGGCGACAACCGAACGAGCGCGCGAACCACGCAGCGCGGCCACGGCGCCGCGGAGCGTCGACACCTCGCTCTGCAGCGCATCAGCCTGCGCGCGTATGGCCCAGCAGTCGTCGTCCGCCATGGTGGAAGCAAGCCGAAAGATCCTCGCCAGCATGAGCTAGCGCGAGGCCGTCTGCAACGCTCCGCGGATGCTGCTATGCGTCAGCGCGGCGTGAAGTGGCGTAAGCCTGCGAGCTCCTTGCGCAGCGCGACACGAAAGTCGGGGTGGGCGATCGAGATGAGCGCCTGGCCGCGCTCGCGGAGCGTCATTCCGTGCAGGTTCACGGCGCCGTGCTCGGTGACGACCCAGTGCACGTGACCGCGCGTCGTGACGACGCCGGCGCCTTCCCTGAGTGCGCTCGTGATGCGCGAAACCGTGCCCTTCGCGGCGGTGGACGAGAACGCGATGATGGGCTTTCCGCCCTCGGAGTACGCGGCGGCGTGCATGAAGTCCATCTGGCCTCCGATGCCCGAGTAGATGCGGTGCCCGATCGAATCGGCGCAGACCTGGCCCGTGAGATCGATCTCGAGCGCGGAGTTGATGGCGACGACGCGATCGTTCTTGCGGATGAGCGAGATGTCGTTGGTGCGATCGCAGCCGTGGAACTCGACGGTCGAGTTGTCGTTCACGAAGTCGTAGAGGCGCCGCGTGCCGTTGACGAAGCTCGTGACGATGCGCCCGGGGTGCACCTTCTTCTTGCGGTTCGTGATGACGCCGGAGAGCGCGAGATCGATGAGCCCGTCGGAGAACATCTCGGTGTGCACGCCGAGGTCGTGCTTGTTGCCGAGGCGGCTCAGGACGGCGTTGGGGATGCCGCCGATGCCGAGCTGCAAGGTCGACCCGTCAAGGACGAGATCGGCGATGAGCTCGCCGATGCGCGCCTCCACCTCGGTCTCCTTGGCGAGCGGCGCCTCGGGGAGCGGGCGATCGGTGGTGACGAAGGCCGTGATGCGCTCGAGCGGCAGAGAGGAGTTGCCGTGGGTGCGCGGCATCTGCTCGTTGATCTCGGCGATGACGAAGCGCGCGGAGTCGACGGCGGCGCGCGCGGCGTCGACGCTGGTGCCGAGCGTGCAATCGCCGTGGCGATCGGGCGGCGAGCACTGCACGAGCGCGACGTCGAGCGGGATGCGGCCCTTGCGGAAGAGGTCGGGGATGTCGGAGAGGAACACCGGCATGAAATCGGCGCGCCCATCCTCCACGGGCTTTCGCAGCGCGGGGCCGGTGAAGAGGGACACCGAAAAGATGCGCCCCGCCTGGTCCGGCTCGGCGAAGCGCGCAGCGCCCTCGGTGTGCAGGTGATAGACCGTCACGTCCTCGATGTGCTGGCGCTCGGCGAGCGCGTCGAGCAGCGGCGTCGGCGTCGCGGCCGCCCCCTGGATGAAGACCTTCATGCCGCTGGCCACATGCGAGAGCGCGTCGGCGGCCGAGACGGCGGCGTTCCTCCAGTTCGGATCCATGGAGCGGGACATTAGCCGAAACCCGGCGCCTCGGAAGCTGCGCGCGAACGCAAGCCTTGCGCGCCGCAGCCGGTCCACACACCGATTCCTGTCGTTATTTCAAGACCCTGCGGCGGGAACGCGCTTTGCGTAGTCGCGAGGCATGACCGCGCCCGCCGTTCGAGCCCTCGCCCATTCTCCCGCCTACCCCGCCGCGTCCCCCTCCACGTCGGCGCCGGGAGGAGGAGGCGGCGGCGTGGTCGACGACGCGCGGCCGGCGTGGACGTGGAAGCTCGCCAGCGTCGGCGGAATCGGCATCTACGTCCACGCCTCCTTCGCGCTGCTCCTCGCGTGGGTCGCCATGCGCCACTTCGGCGGCGGCGGCGGTACGCGGGCGGCGGCCGGCGGGCTCGCGCTCATCCTCGCGGTCTTCGGCATCATCGTGCTCCACGAGCTCGGCCACGCGTTCGCCGCGCGCATGTACGGGATCCGGACGAGGAGCATCACGCTCCTGCCGATCGGCGGCGTCGCGGCGCTCGAGCGCATGCCGGAGAAGCCGTCGCAGGAGCTCGTGGTCGCCCTCGCCGGCCCGGCGGTGAACGTCGTCCTCGCCTTCGGGCTCGCCGCGCTCGCCGTGGCGATGGGCCAGGTGCCCGAGCTCGCGCGCGTCGACGTCGTGACGACGCCGCTCCTGCAGAAGCTCGTCCTCGTGAACGTGTCGTTGGCGGTCTTCAACCTCATCCCCGCGTTTCCCATGGACGGCGGGCGCGCGCTGCGTGCCCTGCTCGCCCTCAAGCTCCCGCGTGTACGCGCCACCGAGGTGGCGGTCGCGATCGGTCACGCTTTCGCGCTCTTCTTCGGCTTCGTCGGCCTTGCCTACAGTCCGATGCTCGCGCTGGTCGCCGTCTTCGTCTGGATGGGGGCGAGCCAGGAGCTCTCGATGGTGCGCCTGCAGTCCGTCCTCTCCGCCGTGCCGGTCGCGCGCGCGACGATCACGCAGTTCCGAACGCTGGCGCCCACCGATCCGCTCAGCATCGCCGTCGAGGAGATCGTCGCCGGCACGCAGCACGACTTCCCGGTCGTCGCCGGTGAGGAGGTCGTCGGTGTCCTCACGCGCGCCGACGTCGTCCGTGGCCTCTCGACCCTCGGCGCGACCTCTGCGGTCGAGGGCTCCATGCACCGCACCTTCGAGACCGCGACCCCCGACGAGCCGCTGGAGCGCGCGATGCCGCGCCTCAACGTCGCCGATCCCGCGCCGCTCATGGTGGTGGCCGGCGGACGCCTCTTCGGAATGCTGACGGCGGAGAACCTCACCGAGCTCCTCACGATGCTCGAAGCGGCGCGGCACGCACCCCTGAAGCGTGCCTAGAGCCCAGCGCCTGAGGCTCGCTCGTACGCGCCTGGGCGGCGCGACCACCTCACGGCACGAGCAGGACTTTGCCGACGGCCTTCCGATCGTGGATGAAGTGGTGCGCGGCCGGCGCCTCGTCGAACGAGAACGTCTTGTCGACGTGCGGCTTGATCTTCCCCGCGTCGTAGAGCGCGAGGAGATCGAGGAACTGCGGCCGGAGCAGATCGAGCCGATCGAAGAGGTGGCCCATGTTGCAGCCGCTCACCGTCTTGTTGTCGGTCATCAGATCCATCGGGCTGTACTTCTTGATCTGCACGACCTGCATGAGCGCGTGGAAGAGGCTCCGCGTCTTGCCGGCGGCCGCCGACGACAGGCCGAAGCAGACGAGCCGCCCCGCGGGGCCGAGGAGATCGTAGCCGGCCTTCCACGACGGACCGCCGACGGGGTCGAGGATGAGATCGAGCCCACGCTCCTTGACGATCGCGCGCGTCGCGGCCGCGTAGTCTCCGCCGGAGTCGATGGGGTGGTGGCAGCCTTGCTCGCGCAAGAACTCGTGCTTCTTCGGCGACGCCGTCCCGTAGATGACGCAGTTCTTCGTCTTCGCGAGCTGGATCGCCGCGAGACCGACGCCGCCGGCGGCGGAGTGGATGAAGACGTGGGAGCCCTCGCGCAGGTTCCCGGTGAACAGCATCATGTAGTGCGCGGTGATGTACGTGACCGGTAGCGCCGCGGCCTCCTCGAAGCTCATGGCCTCCGGCATCTTGAAGACTTGCTCGGCCGAGACGACGAGCGTGTCGGTGTAGCCACCGAACCTCGGCATCCCGAAGACGCGCTCGCCCTTCGCGAAGCCGGTGACGCCCTTGCCGACCTGGTCGATCGTGCCGGACACCTCGTAGCCGACGACGCACGGGATCTTCGGCGCGTCGGGGTAGAGGCCGACGCGGGCCATGAGATCGGCGAAGTTGATGCCCGCCGCCTGCACGCGGATGCGGACCTGCCCGTCGCCCGCGTCGGGATCGGGGGCCTCCTGGACCTTCAGGACTTCGGGCGGACCGGCTTTGGTGATCCAGACTTGGCGCATGGCGGCGTCTTGGATGCTACGCGGCTTCCGCGCGGGGCGGACGATTCACTCGGCGTCCTTCTTTCGGACGAACTGCTCGAAGACGACGAGGGCCACGTCGGTCTCGTCGCCGATCTCGGTGAGGACGCTCTTGATGCGGGGCCACTCGAGGGCGGTGCGCCCGAGGCCGGGGTGGAAGAGCCCGACGCGCTCGATCTTCGCCTCGGTCGCGAGCTGCACGAGGGTCGTGACCGCCTTGGTGAGGGAGGAGACCTTCGCCTTCTTGGTCCCGCTCTCCTGAAGGACGAGCGCGTAGACCGTCTCGTCCCCCTCGGTGTGGACGACGACGTCGCCGAGGGCGAGCTCGCCCTTCTTGGCGCGCGCCGCGAGGGCCTCGCCGACCTTCGGGAATCGCTTCTTGATGGCCACCGAGACACCGGTGTCCATCGTGCCTTCCCCGTTGGTCGCGAAGGCGTAGGCGCGGATGCCGTCGGTATTGAAGAGGTCGCCCTTGGTGAAGATGGTGGCCATCGGACGCGCAGCCTACTCGCGCAGGCCCCTCGCCGCGACGGCGTTCGCGTCCTACGATGGATGAACCCATGGAAACCTGCAGAATTGCCTCGACCGCTTTCGGCCTCGTCCTCGTCCTCGGGCTCGCCGCCGAGGAGAGCGGCTGCAAATCGCCGCCCAAGCCAGACGGCAAGACAGAGAGCACGGCCGCGACGGCCGCCGCTGCTGCGCCTGGTGCGGGTGCCGCCCTGAAGACGGCGACGATCTACGATCTGAACGCCAAGAAGCTCGACGGCACTCCGGCGCCGCTGGCGGCCTACAAAGGGAAGGTCGCGCTCGTCGTGAACGTCGCCTCCGAGTGCGGGTTCACGCCGCAGTACGCGGGGCTCGAGACGCTTTACGAGGAGATGTCGCCGAAGGGCTTCGTCATCCTGGGCTTCCCGTCGAACGAGTTCGGCGAGCAGGAGCCGGGCACGCCCGAGCAGATCGCGGCGTTCGCGGCGAGCACGTACCACGTGACGTTCCCGCTCTTCGAGAAGGTGAAGACGAACGGGAGCGACGCCTCGCCCATCTACACCCTGCTCTCGAGCGGCGGCGGCGGGTCGCCCAAGTGGAACTTCCACAAGTACGTCGTCGACAAGAAGGGGAACGTCGTGCGCGGCTTCCCGAGCAAGGTCACCCCGGAGAGCGCCGAGCTCCGCGACGCGATCCGCGCGGCGCTCGACGCAACCTGAAGGGAGCTACTTCGTCACGTCGACGGTGACGTTGTCGAGGAAGAGGGTGAGGTCGGGGGTATCGAGCGCTCTCTGCGGCGCGCCGAGATCGAGGCGAACCCCCGCCGCCGGGAGCCAGCCGACGGACGACGGATTGTACGTGGCCAGCGTGGTCCCCCCCTTGTCGTAGATCGCGGCCGCCATCGTTCCGTCGACGAGGTTGACGGTCAGGCTCACGGTGACCCAATCCGCGTACGCCAGCGGGCCACCATCCTTTCCGGAGGTCCAAAAGGCCGGGGACACCACGTAGAACGGTCCGCCGTCCGATTCGTGCACCACCCTGACGCCGTCCGAGCGCCAGTTGAGGTGCGCTTCCCCGACCGTCAGCCCACTCGCAGAGAGGAAAGCCAGCAGCGGGAGCTCGAGGCCCGGCGGGGCGCCGTCCACGCGGTTCCATGCGGAATGCAGCTCGGATCGCATCGCGAAGGTCAGCGTGACCGTCTTGATGGGCCCGCCGGCATCCAGCGTCGCGTAGAGGTACGCCTTGGCGTTGACCGAGACGTCGATGCGCGCCGCGTTCGGCGAGGAGACCGAGAAGTTGCTCGACCACCCGACCGACGCGTCGGCGACGGATACGCCGGTCCAGCCCTTCCCCGGCGGATCGCCGTCCCGGAGGTCGTCGAAGTCGGCGCAGAAGAGATGTCCGCCGTCGCACCAGCGCGTGGTCGTGGCGTCCGCTACGCCGTCCGCGGCCGCGTCCGTCTGCGCGTCGGATCCGGTGACGTCGGGACGGTCGAGCGCGTCGTTGCCCGCGGTCGCGTCGGCGAGGCCATCGGGGGTGGGGCCGTACGACACGTCCTCGATGCCGAGCAGCGTGGTGCACGCGACCGTCACCACGCTGGTGCCGAGGATCATCGCGAGCGCCCGGTGCCGTCTGGTCATGCCACCCCCAGACGTACAGACTAGCGCGTCCAGGCGCGGCGCGTCACGCGCTCGGCCGGCTCACTGCACGGTGCCGAGGTCGACGAACGCCTGATCGACCATGACGACGAAGGGGCGCTCCTCGAACCTTAGCCCGCCGCGGCCGTCGTGCTCGACGATCTCGAGCTTGCCCATGCCGTAGCCCATCGGGCCGCGCGAGTAATAGTGGGCCTCGAGGACGTACGGCGTGACGCGCTTCTTGCCGCGGATGGTGAAGCACTCGGGGCCGTAGCCGGTCGTCACGTCGGCGTAGAGGTCGCCGCCGCTCGGGAGCGCGGGCGTCCCGTAGAAGGCGTGGCCGCCCTCGCCGTCGTGAATGTGGAAGTCGACGTCGTTCGCGTCGGTCTCCCAGACGAGGACGAAGCGGAGCGACGGGCCGTCCTCGGGCGTGCCGCCGGCCGCGCTCAGCTTGGCGCGGATCTCTTTTTCGCGGGCGGGCTCGGCCTTGGTCCACGCGGCCGCGACGAGGCCGAGGTCCTCGCGCAGGATCCGGTCGACGCCGCGGAAGCGACCCTCCGGGTACGACTGCATGGCGCCCGTCTTGACGGCCTCGAACGCGCGCGCGTAAGCGCCGCGCTTGAGGAGCGCGTACCCGAGCAGGCGGTGGCTCGAGGGATGGTCCGGACGCGCGGCTACGGCCTTCGCGTACGTGTCGATGGCGACGTCGAGGCCGGCGCCGCCCGCGAGGCGCTCGAGGCGCTCGCCGGCGAGGCGCCGCAGATCGGCGCGGTTGCCGAAGAGATCGATGATCGAGCCATACGCGCGCGCGGCCTCCGCGGGGAGCTCGGCCTTCTCGTACGCCTCCCCGAGCGCGAGCAGCGCCAGGACGTCGGCCGGGTCTTCGTGGCGCCACTCCTTGGCGCGTCCGAGCGCACCGCGGACGTCGCCGCGCGCGAGCATGGCCATGATGGCCGCGAAGCGACCGGTGTACGGGTGAACCCGCGGAGGCTCGGCGGGCGCGTCGACGGCGCGCGGAGCTTCGGCCTCGTCGTCCGAGCGGCGCCGCGACGAGCTCGAGCTCGATTCGCGCGGCGCTTCGGCAAAGACCGGCGAGGGTGACCGCGGCGACGGCGACGGTGGCGACGGCGACGGCGACATCGGCGGCGAGGGCGGCGGGGGCGCAGATGCCGTCGCCGGTGCGGGCCGCATGTCCGGCGCAGCGCCCGACGGAGCACCGGCCGACGCGGGCTTGGCGGACGGCGGCGACAGCGACGGCGGCGGCGGCGGCGGCGACGAGCGCGAGGCTTGCGGCCCGGCGGGCGCGTCGGCGGGCGGCGGTCCCTGATCGCCCGCCTTCTCCGCGCGCTTCCACTCCTCGTCGAACTTCGCCTGCTGCGCTTGCGGCGCGCCGTGCGCGTGGAACGCGCGCTGGGAGCGCGCGACGTGGCCGTCCCGCAGAACGAGGATGTCGGCGAGCGCGCGGTGATCGATGCCGAAGCGCGCGTAGTCCTGCTCCGTCTCGAGCACGAGCATCCCCGTGAGCGGAGAGAGGACGCGGTGCTTCACGGACAGCGCGACGATGTCGCGATCGAGGTTGCGCGCGTTCTTGGGCTCCGTCGCCTTTCGCTCGAACAGGCTCGCGATCCGCGCCTGGGCAACGGCGCGCTCGAGGAGCGGCCGATCGGCGGGGCGAGGATCCAGGCTCCGTGCGGCGTCGTCGCCGATCTTCACGCGCACGGGGCGCCCTTCCGGGACCTCGGCGTAGATCATCGCGACGTCCCCCTCCTGAACGCCGTCCAGCCTGCGCGGCCACGACCACGCGGCCCCTTCGACGACGACGTCGAGCCCGGAGCGCGTCGCGAGATCGAGGCGGCGGGCGAGCGCGTCCGCGTCGGCCGATCCGTCGGCGACGATGCCATCGCGCGCCAGCCCGGCGTGGACGATCTGCGACAGCGTGGCCTGATCGCGGATGCCGCCGACCGCGATGGCGTCGATCCGCTCGATCCCGGACCGCCGAAGGGCGAAGCTCGCCTCCTTGAGCTTCGCCGCCTCGACCGCGCCCAGCGTCGCCACGCCGTCGGTCACGAGGATCACGCGCCGCGCGTGCGTCTTGGTGGCGCGCGCTCCGGCGAAACGAAGCGCTCCCTCCAGATCGGACGCTCCGAGCGCGCCGTGATCGTGGAGCTTCGCGAGGTCGGCGGGGCTCATGGCGGCCGCATCCCCCTCGAACGCCACATTCACCGCTTGATCGAAGCTCGCGACCGTGACCGCGACGTGACGCGGCGCCCACCCGGCGACGATGCGCCGGAGCGTCGCCAGCTCCCCGTCGAAGCCGAGAGCGCGCGACGCGCTGGTGTCCACGAGCACGATGGCCGACGTCACCGGATCGGCGCTCGTCGGCAAGTGCGGGCGAACGGCCGCGGCGACGAGGGTGCCCGACCGAACCGACGGCGCCTCCCCGGGGCGCTTCGTGCGGAAGGCGAAGTCCGCCGTCGGTGCGACGTGGGCGAGCTTGAGGGGAGCGGGGACGTCCTGGCCGCCGGTCGCGACCGCCGAGACGCTCACCGCGTCGATCTCGGGCAACCCCTTCAGCGGCAGCGCGTAGCGTCCCTCCGGAAGCTCCTGCGCGTACGAGACGATGATCTCCTTTTTGCCGCGCGCCGGGATCGGGAAGACGCGCGCCGAGAACTCGTTGCCGGCGGCCTGCTCGAGGAGCGCCGGATCCTGCTTCTTGTGCAAGAAGTCCTCGTACGCGCGCCGCGCCGCCTGGAGCTCGACGACCTCGCCCTCCTGCCACTCGTCGCCGATCTTCATCGCGAAGCGGCTGACCGACGCGCGCTCGGGGAGCGTGATGCGGAACGTCCCCTCGAGGACGCGATCGTTGGGGTTCTCGAACGTGAGCGTGATCTCGGTGAACGCGAGGGGATCGTCCACGACGGCGCGCGCCGTGAGCGACGACAGCGTGAGCCCGGTGCCGTCCGACGCGGTGAGGCTGACCGGGCTCGTCGCCAGCGGCGCGCTCGTCGTCGCGACGGCCGGCCACTCCTCGGTCGGCATCTGCCACGCGGTCCGGGGCGCCCCCTGATTCGCGCATCCGGCGAACGCCGAAGCGGTGAGGGCGAGCAGGCACGAGGCCATCGAAAGGCGCGAAAATCGGAAGGATCGCATCATGGCTCCCCCCTCAACGCGCGTCGCGGCGTCGCCTTACAGCAGCGAATAGGCCGGGTGCGTCTTTTTCGCAGGCACGCCGATCCGACTCCGCCCCTTACCCGATCGAGTAGACGCCGGCCGCGTTCGCCACAACGAGGAGGACGAACACGAGAGTGATCGCGATCTGGATCTTCATCGCCACCGTCAGGTTGCCGAGCGCATCCATGAGCAGTGTGACGTCGTTGCCTCGCGTCTCCACCACGCCGACGAGCGAGCGCCCGGCGCCGAGGAACGACAGCCCGACCGAGAGCTGCGGGAGCGCGGCGAGGAGAAAGAGGAGGATCCGCGACGAGTCGGCGCCCAGCCGCATGCCAAGGAGCGCAGCGAAGAGGCACAGCACGCCGCCGATCGCCGAGATCCACCCCCACAGCTTCGCCCGACGCCCCAAGCGCCCGACGACCTCGTTCTCGCGGGCGGTAAACTCGTACTCGGCCATCTCAGTGGCCTCCCGAGAGCTGCGCGCCGAGGACCACCAGAGCGATCGTCGCGAGCCCGAGCAGAATCTGGACGAGGATGGCGCGCGAGAGGTGCGTCAGCCCCTCCATCACGTGCCGGACGTCGCAGCCTTGCGTGTGGACTGCCGCGCGGAAGTCGCGCCCGGCGATGAGGAAGTTCACGCCCGCGATGGAGTTGATCACGCCGGAGGGGAGAACCAGCCGCCACGCGGTGCCGTGCAGCTTTCCAGTCGCCCCGAGCAGCCCCAGCCCGATGCAGGCGACGCCCGCGCTCACGCAAACGAATCCCCAGGTGATCGCGTGCGAGCCGACCGCGCGCAAATCGGCGTTTTGCTCTTCGGTGAACTCGTGATCCCGGGTCGTGCCGGCAATGTCATCCATGGTCTCGTCCAATTTCAGTGCGGTTCGACGCGCGGGCGCGGGCTCCGGAGGTCGGGGACCTCGGCCAGCGTCCCCATCCTCTTGAGAAGCGGCATCGCCGCCCGGTACATGACCGGCATCACGATGAGCGTGAGGATGGCCGCCGAGACGGTGCCGCCCACGATGACCACGGCCATCGGACGCTGCATCTCCGAGCCGATCGCCCGCGACACCGCGGCGGGGATGAGCCCGAGCGCGGCGAGTGACGCCGTCATCAAGACGGCGCGCAGACGATCGCCGGCCCCTTTCACGATCGCCTCGTCGAGGGGCATGCCCGTCAGCCGGCGCGCCTCGACTGCCGACAAGACGAGGACGCCGTTCAGCGCCGCCTGGCCTACGAGCGCGATGAACCCGACCGCCGCGGCGATGGACACGGGCATGTCGAACAGCCAGAGCCCGACTGCGCCGCCGATCAAGGCGAAGGGGACGTTGAGGAGCACGATCACCGCGAGCGACACCGACCGAAACGCGTTGAACAACAGGGCGAAGGTGATGATGAGCGCGACCGGCACGACCAGCTGGAGGCGCTTCATGGCGCGCTCCTTCGACTCGAACTCGCCGCCCCACTCCAGTGTCATGCCGGGCTTCTTCTCCACCTTGGCGTCGACCGCTGCCCGCGCGTCGTCCACGAAGCCCCCGAGGTCGCGCCCGCGAACGTTCATGCGGATGCCGACGTAGCGCTGCGCGTTCTCCCGGTTGATCGCGGCGAGGCCGTAGCCGACGCTGACATCGGCGACCGACGCGAGTGGCACCAGCGCGCCCGTGGGGGTGGGGATGCGCAGCGCTTCGAGCTGCTCGACGGTATCGCGGGACGCATCGGGCAGTCTCAAGACCACGTCGAACGAGCGATCGCCTTCCCAGATCGTGGCCACGGCGCTCCCGCCCAGCGCGGTGGACAGGAACCCCTGCACGTCCTTCATCGTCAACCCGAAGCGGCCGAGCTGGTCACGCTTCGGCTTGACCTTCACCTGCGGCTGCACGCCGCTCTTCACGATGCCGAGGTCCGCGATGCCAACCACCTTCGCGAGCGCCGACTTGGCCTGGTCCGACGCGATCTTGAGGTCGCCCATGTCGTTGGCGAAGATCTTCAGCGCGACCTGGCCCTGCTGGCCGGCGATGCTCTCGTTCACGTTGTCGCGGATCGGCTGGGAGAAATTGACCTCGACGCCGGGGATCGCGCCCATCGCGTCGTTCATCTTGCTCATGAGCGCACCGATGGTGGGCGTGTCCTTGGGCCACTCCTCCGCCGGGCGAAGCTTCACGAAGAACTCCAGGTTGTTCGCCAGCTTCGGATCGGTGCCGTCCTCCGGCCGCCCGAGCTGACTGATGCGCGACTGCACCTGCGGAAAGCGGTCGATGATGTCCGCCATAACCGGCTCCATGCGGCGGCCTTCGTTCAACGACGTGTTCGCGGGGAGCGTGAACGTGAGGTACATCGCCCCTTCGTTCAACTCGGGGAGAAACTCGCTCCCGAGGGTACCGAGGAGGCGCACGGAGGCGACGAGGGCCACGACCGCGACGCCGATCACCGCCACGGGGTGCCGGAGCGCACCGCGGAGCGCGGGCACGTAGGCGCGGCTCGCGGCGACGAGGATCGGCGACTCGCGGTGCGGCCGGGGCTTTCGATAGGCGAACGTCGCGAGGACGGGGATGAGCGTGATCGAAAAGACGAGGCCGCCGCCGAGCGCGGCGACGACGGTGTGCGCCATCGGCGCGAAGATGCGTCCCTCCACGCGCTCGAGGAGGAAGATCGGGAGGTAGGCGGCCATGATGATGAGGAGCGAGAAGAACGTCGGGCGCGCGACGTCCTTCACGGCCTGCCGGATCCGGTCGCCGACCTCGAACTCGAGGCTGAGCGGGACCTGCTCGAGGCCGACCATCTTCACCGCGATCGCCTCGACCACGACGACCGCGCCGTCGACGATGACCCCGAAGTCGACGGCGCCCATCGAGAGCAGGTTCGCCGCCATTCCGCGGGACCGCAGGTAGACGAACGCGCACATGAGCGAAAGCGGGATGAGCGTCGCCACCATCAGCGCCGCCCGGATGTCGAGCAGGAACACGAAGAGGACGATCGTGACGAGCGCCGCCCCTTCCAGGAGGTTCTTGCCGACGGTCGACAGCGTCTTGGAGACGAGCTCGGTGCGATCGTAGAAGACCTCGAGCTTCGTGCCCTTCGGGAGCACGTCTTTGTTCAGCTGGGCGACCTTCTCCCGCACGCGCTCGAGCACGACCGTCGGGTTCTCGCCGCGGCGCATGAGGATGATGCCCTGGACGACGTCGTGATCGTCCCCGCGCCCCACGATCCCCTGTCGGGGCATCCACCCGACGTGCACCGACGCGACCTCCGACAGGAAGATCGGCGTGCCGCCGCGCGAGGCCACAGCGATGCTGCCGATCTCGGCGACGTTGGCGAAGAGGCCCTCGCTACGGATGACGAGCTGCTCGGCGCCGCGCTCGAGGACGCCGCCCGAGGCGTTGATCGACGCCCCCTTGAGCGCCTCCTCGAGGTCGCCCATCGTGAGGCGCTTCGCGGCCATCGCGACAGGATCGGGGCGAACCTGGATCTCGCGGACGAGCCCTCCGTAGCTGATGACGTCGGCGACCCCGTCCACCTGCAGGAGCCGCGGCCGGGCGATCCAGTCCTGCGCGACGCGCAGCTCCAACGGATCGTTGGTCGCGCTCGCGAGCGTGTAGCGGTAAATTTCGCCGATCGGCGTCGAGTGTGAGCCGAGCTCGGGCCGCACTCCTTCGGGGAGGTCGACGAGCCGTAGTCGCTCGATTGTCTGCGCGCGCGCGAAGTACGCGTCGACGCCGTCGCGAAACGTGAGGGTGATGTACGAGAGACCGAACAGGTTGATGCTTCGCACCCGGAAGAGCCCGGGCATGCCGTTGACGGCGCGCTCGATGGGGATGGAGACCTGCCGCTCCATCTCCTCCGCCGGCTGGCCGGCGCTGCGCGTGATGATCTGCACCTGCGTGTCGGTGGGATCGGGGAACGCTTCGATCGTGAGGCCGAGGTAGGCCCAAACGCCCCAGATCGACAGGAGCAGCGTCCCGACGAGGACGCCGAGCCGGTGCTTCAGACACGCGTCGGCGATACTCTCGAACACGCTTCAGCCCTTCACATCGACGGCGTTGAGCAAGAGGAGCGCGCCGCGCACGACGACGCGCTCGCCCTCGGCCAGGCCGCCGAGGATCTCGGTCTGCTGACGGTTCTGGCGCCCGACCTTCACCGGCCGGCGACGCAGCACGCCTGGGGTCAGCTCCACGAACACCACCGACACGGCGCCGTCGCTGACGACCGCTTCGGTCGCCACCTTCAGGATGGGATCGGCCACGGGCGGCGCGAACGCGGCCTCCACGAACTCGTTCGGCCGCAGGTGGTGCCCCACGTTCACGACCTTGATGCGGATCGGGACCGTCTGCCGCTCCGAATCGAGCACGTCGGAGACGACCTCGACGCGCCCCTTCATCGGCTCCTGGCCCGCGACGCCGGGCTCGGTGATGAGCACCTCCATGCCGACGACCACCGAGCCGGCCTCCTTCTGCGGCACGTCGCCGACGACGAGGACCTCGTCGAGATCCGCGACGGTGGCGATCGGCTTGTCCTTGTCGGGCCCGACCTGCTTGCCGGGGGCGGCGTCGAGCTGCACGACCGTCCCGGAGCGCGTGGCGAGGACCCAGTAGCTGGTGTCTCCCTCCTGGGCGACGCTGAGCGACTGCAGCTTCGACCCAGCCGCGGAGGCCGTGAGGTTCGCCTCGCCGAGCTCGCTCTGCGCGACCATGAGATCGTTCTGCGAGGCGGCGCGTGAGTCGACGAGGATCTTGAGGCGATCGGCGAGGGCCTGCTTTGTCCGGATGGAGAGCTGCGCGGCGCGCAGATCGCGCTGCATCGTCGCGAGATCGCCGCTCCGTACGAGGACGAGCTTGTCACCTTGCTTGACGCGATCACCGACGTGGACGTTGAGCTGGACGACGCGGCCGTCGAGCGGCGCGAAGCTCGGCGCGGTGCGCGATTCGACGGTGGCCACGCGCGCGGTGACCGGGTTGCGTGCCAGCGGCGGTCCGAGCTCGGCGCGCGCCGTCTCGAAATTCATCGGGACCGCCTTGGGCTTGAGGCGGATCGCGTCGCCTTCGACGCCGAACGCCGTTGGCGGCGGGGGCGGCGTCACGTGCAGGAGCTTGGGCAGGACGAGCACGGCGAGGAGGCCGGTGAGGACGGCGCCCACGCCTGCGCCCAGGGCGAAGGTGCTGGCCGAACGCTTCGGGCGCGGATCGGGCGACAGCGCGACGTCTTCCTGGACGCCGCTCACGGGGGCGCCCCCGCTCTGCCCGATCGCGGGTCCACGTCTGCACTACCCATCGGCGACTCCTCGACGATGTTGACGGCGACCTGGAACGCGTCGCCGTAGGTCTCGGCCTCCTGGACGAGCAGCTCGCTGAGCGTGCGACGCGCCTGGATGACGTCGGTGAGGGGGATGAGGCGGGTCGCGGCCGCCTTCTCCAGGTCGCCGACCACCGCCCTCGCACGTGGGAGCATTTGCATGACGATGATCTCCTGTCGGCGTTCGCGCATGTCGAGCAGATCGCGCAGCACGGTCATCCGGACCTTGGCGACCGTGACGATTCGGTCACGCTGCGTCCCGAACCTGCGGCGCCGGGCCTCGGCCGCGTCGCGGAGCGCCTGACCGTGATCGAAAATCGGGAGCGGCAGCGCGAGGGAGACGTTGAGCGAGTGCGCCTGGTTGCCGGAGGCGACGAACTGGTCGTAGACGTACCCGAGCCGCAGCGTGGGGTCGGGGATCGCCTGCGCGGACGCGAAGTCGGATTCGGAGATCGCCGCGCGGCCTGCCGCGTCGAGGGCGCGGACGTCCGGGCGTGCGTCCATCGAGCCGCCCGCATTCAGGCCCTCGGCGCGCTTGACCCACGCCGTGAGAAAAGCCCGGGCGTCGTCGGTGTTCGAGAACGCCTCGCAGCGCTGGCCAAGGAGGCTCGCGCACGTGGTCAGCGCCTCGCGCATGTCCCCTTCGTTGTCGAGGACCTGCTGCTCGGTGCGATTCAGCTCGATCATCAGCCGGTCCACGTCGAGCGGGGTGCCGAAGCCGCCCGAGAGGCGGCTCTGCGCGAGCGCGATGCTCCCCCGCTCCTGCGCCACCAGGCCACCGAGGCCCTCGACGCGAAGTGCCGCGACCGCCGCGGCGCCCAGGATGCGGGCGAGGTCGAGCGCCTGCGCGCGTGCGGTGGCGGTGACGGTCGCCCGGGCGCTCTCCTCGAGCGCGGCGGCGCGCTGCTGCCGCGGATCGCGCTTGCCCAGCGGGAACGTGTAACTGAGGCCGAACCCGTAGCTGGGGACCGACGTGAGCGGCGAGCCGAGCTGCGGCGGGTTGGTCTCGCCCAGCGGAACGGTCCCCCATGTGGCGTCGAACGTCGGATTCCCGAGGAGGTGCGACTGGCGAACCTCCGCCGTCGCCAGCTCGCGGTTCAGGATCTCCGCCTGCACGGCAGCGGACCGCCGCGCGACGATCTGCATCATCCCGGGCAAGTCGAGGGAGGCGCTCGGTGCGAACACCGGCCCAGGCGGGGCCTCGGCTCCCGCGACGGCGCGGGTTAGCAGAGGCACGAGTAGGGCACAGGCGGTGCTTAGTGACCGGAGCGTCGAGTTCATAACGAAGGACCATCCGGCAGGGACATCGGCCGCCGCTGCGTGGGCGCCTGATGTACGCAAAGCGGGTGCCACCTCCCGCAGCGCTCCAGCTCGCGCCGCAAAACCCCGAAGGCGCAGCGGCGGTCGCCAGGCACGCTCGCAAAAATGCCTTCGGATTTCGCGACTTGACCCTCGGGTGACGTTACCGGATGGGATCAAGCGTTACAGTTCGGTAACAATGCCCGCTGGCGGTTTGGGCGCTCCTCCTCGTTCGCGCCTTTGTCGGTAGTCTTGCAGGATGCGCAGCCTGTCCGCCTTCGTCGTCGCAGCGATGGTCCTCGCGTGCTCGAGCAACAAGAACGCCGCACAGCCTTCGGACGGCGGCGCGAACGCGGAGGCAGGCGACGCGGCAGGCGCGTGCGACATGCGCGGCAGCGGCGTCCAGTTTCCAACGCCGGCGTGCGACGCATGCATGCAGGCCAAGTGCTGCAGCGAGGCGGTGGGGTGCTTCGGGCGCGGCGCCGCCGACTGCGTCGCCCTCTACACCTGCAGCGTGGACTGCCCGAGGGGCGGAACGACCGTCGGCGGCGACGATGGCGGTGGCGGCGGTGACGGCGGTGGTGGGGGCGGTGGTGGGGGCGGTGGTGGGGGTGGGGGTGGCGGTGGCGGTGGTGGGGGTGGCGGTGGCGGGGGCGGGGGCGGAGGCACGGGCGGCGGTAGCGGCTCGACCTGCCAGAGCACGTGCGACCGCGCACACCCTGATTCGGTGGCGAACGAGCGCGCCTACGACGCATGCATCCGCGACCGCTGCGTCGTCGAATGCGCGAAGTGACCCGCCCCTGACGCGCGTGTTGCTGCCGCGCTACGCGCGCAGCGGTCGCTTCCGTCGCTGTCCCAAGAAAGCGCGGGAGGCCTTTCGGTACGCGTCGGCGTCTCGATTCTTCTCCCCGCGGGCCCAGGCGTGCAGGGCGGGCAGGACGACGGCCTCCCACGCAGACCCCAGACGAAGCGCCAGAAAATCGCGGTAGAGCGCCTCGACGAGCGACTCGACGTCGCGCGTGAGATGCATGCGCTCGTAGAAGGCCTCGTGGGCCTCGTCGCTCGCGTCCTCGCTCTTCTTCGCGCGCTTCTTACCGCGAGGCGGGGGGCCTGGCTCATCGAGCAGCTTCGGCGCCTCGTCCTCGCCGGCGCCGAGCACCGTCGGCAATCGCAGGCCGGCGAACGCCATCTGCTCGGCCTTCAGCGTGAAGCTCGTCTCCTGGTCGCGCCACGATAGGTGTAGACCGCATGCTTCGGGGAGCTTGCCGCGGAGGAGCGCCTCCTTGGCCTCGCGGCTCCCCGCCGGGTACGCGCCCTTGATGCGCGTCGTCTCCTTGCCGGCGGAGAGCGTGAAGCTCTTCTCGATCCACAGACCGAAGTCGCCGTGGTCCGCGGTGCTCAGCGTCCCCTCGAACATCTCGGACTCGAACCAGAGCCAGAGGAGGAACTCGCGGCCGACGAAGCGGCGCTTCTCGATGCGCTCCAGGAGCTGCATGTCAGGCCTCCGCCTCGCCGAGCATCGTCGGCTCGAGCGCTGCCCACGCTGCTTCTTCCGCCTTGGCGAGGCCCAGGCGCGCCGCGAGGGTGTACGGCGCCTCGGGGACGAGCTTCACGCCGAACGTCCGCTGGAAGAGGTCGGTCATCGTCGCCGCCCTACGCGGTGACAGGCTGAAGAATCGGATCATTCCTTCCTCGAGCGACCAGGACAGGTCGGCGGCGCGCATCGCCGGGACGAGATCGCGCCGCAGCTTGCGCGAGACCATATCTTTCAGCTCGGACTTCTCCTGGCGGCCGAGGCGCTCGCGCCCCTTCTTGGCGAGCAACGCGGTCTCCGCCTCGCGGAGCTTTCGCCGCAGGAGCGGGCCCGGGATGACCCAGCGATCGGTGCGCAGCCCGAGGTTCAGGTACTCGTTGAAGAAGACGTCCTCGTAGCCGAGCTCGAGCTCGAAAGGCTCACCTACCTTGCACCACCCGACGCTCTCCAGGGCCTCGTCGTCCGGCTCGAGGGGTCGCAGCGCGCGCAGGCGAATGGCCCGCATGTACTTCTCCCGGAAGTCGTCCGGGGGCTCCCCTTCCACGAAAAAACGCGCGTAGGTGAGGGACCCTTTCAAGGCAGGCATCGAGCCGCTTCTAGCAGGGTCCGAGCCGGGGTACGATGCCGGGAATGGTCAGCCGTATCCCCCTAGGTGCTCGCCGGAGCAACCGCCGCGTGGGCTCGGACGTAGCTTTACCGTGATGCGCGATCCCACAGACACCCGCGCCCTCGCGGCCGGATATGCGACGAGCCACCGGCTCTACGAGTACGGCGGCGTGACGTTGGGCTCGGTGTGCGGGCTCTGGCTCGCCTGGCGCATGGCCAACGGTCCGGGTCTCGCCCTCGGCTCGGCCGTGATGGCGATCGTCCTCGGGATGCTCCTCGCGGACATCACGTCGGGGACGGTGCACTGGATGTTCGATACGTGGGGCACCGTGCGCACGCCGGTCGTCGGCGCGCTCGCGATCCGCACGTTCCGTGAGCATCACGTCGACGAAAAGGCGATGCTCCAGCACGACTTCGTCGAGACGAACGGCCACAACGCGGCGCTCTCGGTCATCCTGTCGGGCATCGGGCTCTACGCGTCGAGCACGTTCACGCAGGTCTACCTCATCACCGGCGCGATCTTCATCGCGATGACGAGCCAGATTCACAAGTGGGCGCACATGGATCGCCCGCCGATCCTGGTCCGCGTGCTCCAGAAGCTGCGCGTCATCCTCTCGCCGGTGCATCACCACGCGCACCACGTGGCGCCGCACACGCGGAACTACTGCATCACGACGGGCTGGCTCGACACGCCGCTCCGCGTGCTCCGCGTGTGGGAAGCGCTCGAGTGGACGATCTCGCGCGCGACCGGCGCGAAGCCGCGTTTGTAGGGCAGCTCAGGTCAGGTCGCTCAGGTCAGCGCGCGCTGGAGCTTCGCGACGTCGTAGCCGGCCGATGCGGCGGCGGCGGTCAGCGTCGCGGTCACCGCCGCGGGCGCGCCGCCCACCGCAGAGAGGGCGAGCACGAGCGCGTCCCACGGCTCCTTGCGAAGCCACTCGACGCCACCGTGCTCGTGGACGCCGAGGTACGCGCGCGCGACGTCGTCGGCGAGGAGAGGCCCGACGCCGTGGACGCCACCGAGCGGCCTCGCACGGAGCAGCACGCGCACGAGGTCCGTGTCCGCGCCGAGCACGCGGTCGAGCCGGAAGGCCGAGATGGGATCTTCGCGGTCGGTCGCCTCTTCGAGCAGCTCAACCGCCTCGAGCGCGACGCGCCATGACGGCTCGGCAGCACCGGTCGTCGCCCCCGCGTTCTCGGCGCCGCGCAGCGCGAGCGCGTCGCGAAGCGCGTCGTGCATCGGTCCGTGGACGAGATCGACGAGCGCGTGCTCGACGGACGGAACGCCGCGCCCAGCCAGGCGGTCTGCGAGCGCACGGCAAGGCCGTCCGTCCGCCTCCATGACCTCCCGGAACTCCAAGAACACGTGGTACTTGAACGCGCCGAGCGCGACGAAGATGCCGCGCGTCGCGAGCTCGCGGCTCTCCACGATGTGCTCGAGGCCGGTAACGTGGTCGCGAAAGACGGTGAACGCGCCCGCCCGCGGATCGATCGCGAGGCCCTCGCCGAGCGTACGGTGGTGCGTCTCGCCGGCGTCGTCGACGAAGCCGACCGAGGCGCGGATCCACCCGCGCGTGTCCTTGTAGCGATTGTGGAACACGACGAGCGCGCGCTCGTCGCCGCGCCGGTTCGAGTACGCGAAGACGTCCTCGTCGACCTGGCCGCCGTCGCTGACGACGTCGTAGAACGTGAACGCTTCGACGTCGGCGAAGAGGGCGCGCCGCTTCATGAGCGGGAAGATCTCGCGCGCGTGGCGGTCCTCGAGGTGCGCGTCGGGGTTCTCGTCCCAGTACGCGCGCTTGTATTCCATGCCGTATTTTTCGGCGAATCCCTCGACCTGACCGTGCCCGAACATCGGCAGCCCGGGCATCGTGCACATCACGGTGCAGACGCCGAAGTACTTGTCGTCCCGGCCGAACTGCGAAATCGCGGACTCCTCGTCCGGGTTGTTCATGAAGTTGACGTAGCGCTTCAGGATGCCCGGATTGAACGCCAGCACGTTCTTCACCGAGGCGCGGTAGCCCGCGTTGTCCTCCTTCTTGAACATGTGCATGAAGGCGGAGTTGTAGACGCGGTGCATTCCGAGGGTGCGGACGAAGTAGCCCTCCATCATCCAGAACGCCTCGGCGAGCAGCAGCGTGTCCGGTACCTCGCGCGTGACGCGGTCGACGACCTCGCGCCAGAATTCGACGGGGAACACCTCGTCGAAGCGCTCCTTCGTCATGGAGTGCGCCGCGCGTGACGGGATGTCGCCGCCGGTGCCGGGGAGCGGGTACCAGAGCCGCTGGTAGTGGCGCTTGGCGAGCGTCATCGCCGCGTCGAACCGGATGATCGGGAAGAGCCGAGCGACGTGGAGGATCGTCTGGATGACGGCCTCCCGCACTTCGGCCTTCGTGTAGTCGAGCTGTGCGGTGTCGTTCCACGGCATGCTGGTGCCGTCGTTGCCGTGGTAGACGAAGCGGGTGTCGCCGCTGTGGCGATCCATGCGCCGGAAGACGACGGCGGCGTCGCTCTTCGACCAGTAACCGTCCTCGATCTGGATCGTGACGCGATCGTCGTTGCCGAGATCGGGCCCGGTGAACCGGTAACTCGGGAACGGAGGCTCGCGGGACTGGACGAACCAGTCAGGGTGCTGGACGACCCAGCGCGAGTCGAGCCCCATGTGGTTCGGCACCATGTCGCTCGCGAGGCGGACGCCGCGCCGCCACGCACGCTGGCGCAGGTTCTGGTACGCGGCGTGGCCGCCGAGCTCCGGCGCGATCTCGTAGTCGTGGAGCGAGTACGCCGACGCCACCGCGTCCGCGTTGCCCATGCGCTGCTTGATCTGGAGAGACGCGCGGCTCCGCTGCCAGATGCCGATCAGCCAGAGGCCGGTGAAGCCACGCGACGCGAGGCGGTCGAGCTCCTCGTCGGGGATGGCGTCGAGCGTGTGGATGCCGCGGCGGTAGGTCTTCGAGAGCTGGTCGAGCCAGACGAACGTGCTCTTCGCGAGCATGACGACGCGCGGCATCCACTCCAGATCGGGACTGAAGCGCTCGGGCTCGTGCTCGTAGAGCTCGCCCGCGAAATCGGCGGGATGCACCGGGCCGTGCCCACCGCCGCCACCGCCGCCGTGGTCGTGGTCGTGGTCCTGATCGTGGTCGTGGCGGAGGAACCACTTGCCCGCTTCCTTCACGAGGTCACCGGCGAGGAGCAAGCGCTGGAGGAGCGCCACGTCGAGGCCCCACTTTTCCCGCATGAACTCGAGCTGCCCGACAATCGATCCCGGCGCGTGGCGGATGGGTGCGAGGAGCATGTCGACGAGGTTCTGAGCGTCGGGGCCGAAGCGCGGCTGATCGTCGAGCGCGCCGCGCAGCGAGGTCAGCACCGACAAGTACGGCGTCGTGCGGCGGAGCTCGTCGTCGGAGACGAGCTCCGCGATCGGCGCGTACGCGGGGTTCTCGTTGCCGAGCCATGCGAGGAGCAGCTCCTCGATCGCCCACTCCTCGTTGGAGATGCCGCCGGTCGCGCCGCCTAGCCACGCGTCGGCCGTCAGCTCGCCGCGGAACACGGCGGGCGGAGGGAACGCGCCGATGAAGACGCGGAGCGTGCGACCGAGGTCGTCGCCGTGCGTCTCACGGAGGCGGCGCACGAGCACGCCGAACGGATCGCCGGCGGCGGTCGCGCGGTAGCGGGCGACGATGGCGTGGTAGACCTCGTGGATGAGGCCCATGGCGTGCAGCTGCGACGGCTGGAGCGATGGTTGGAGTGACGCCTGGAGCTGATCGGCGCGCGCGGCGGTGCGCCTGGCGTTGAGGGTTTCGGCGAGGCGGTGCGCGGCCTGGACGTCGGCGAGGACGACGTCGCCGCGGATCGAGAAGAGCGCGTCCTCCAGGCGCAGCTCCTCGCGCGCCGCCTTGCGGACGTGGAAGAAAACCCGCGCGCCCGGCCGAGGCGCCCCGGGGAGCTTGGAGAAGCGGATCCGAACGCGCACACAGCTCACGGGCGGCGAGGGTACTCGAATTTCAGGGGCCACGCGCCTCCGCCGACCGCACGCGCGGCGCGCCGCGCGCGGGCTGCAGCGGGGTGGAGGGAGTCGTCGCACGTCGAGGATGTCCCAGCGGTAAATACTCCTCGCGCACGCGCGCGAGACCTACCACGCGCCGCTCCCCCGCTAGGTGCAAGACGAGCTTCGCGGCTACCTCCGCTGCGGCGTCTTCGCGCACGGCTTCGTCCGCGTTCACTGCGACGAGTGCGGGCACGATCTGCTCGTCGCGTTAGCGTCCCGTCGCCTGTCGTTGCGTTAGTCCACCATGTAGACTAACCTTTCGAGATGGCCTCCGTGAACGTGCATGATGCGAAGACGCACCTCTCGAAGCTGCTCGAGCGGGCGGAAGCCGGCGAGGAGATCGTCATTGCCAAGGCCGGTCGGCCCGTCGCCAAGCTCGTTCCCTTCGCGCCGCTTGGGCCGCGCCGGCCGGGGCTCCTGAAGGGTCGCGTCGGATCCGAGTTCTTCGAGCCTTTGCCGGAGGAGGAGCTGGCGGCGTGGGAGCCGCCGGCGAGGCCGCCGAAGCCGAAGCGGGCCAAGCGTCCGTCGCCTTGAGGTACCTCCTCGACACGCACGTCCTTCTCTGGTGGCTCTTCGACGACCGCCGCCTGTCGGCGCGGGCCCGCGCGACGGTCTCCGATCGTGACAACCACGTCCTCGTGTCGAGCGCGAGCGGCTTGGAGATCGCGACCAAGTTCCGGATCGGCAAGCTGCCCGCGGCCAACGTTCTGATTCAGGATCTCCCCGGTCACGTCGCGCGCGCGGGATTTCACGAGCTCCCCATAACGATCGCTCACGCACAGAAGGCTGGCGCGCTGGTGGGAGACCACCGCGATCCGTTCGATCGGATGCTGGCGGCGCAGAGCCTGCTGGAGGGATGCCCGGTACTGACGTCGGACGCGGCAATTGCCGCCTTCGGTGCACCGACCGTCTGGTGACGGGGCGAGGCCGAGCGCGGCACGATGGTGGTTTCAGCACCAGCTCGAGAGCCACAGCGCCTCGTGCTCGAGCAGGTCCACGACCGACGTTGTGGGGTCCCGATCCTCGGTGCTCGCGAGCGCGACCCATGTTCCCAGTAAACGAGCTTGATGCTCGCTTCGTCGTCGATGACCGAGCTCACCTGTCGCCCTTACCGCGCCTCATCACGTCGTACGGACCGGCCCCTTTTGTGCATCCTTCTCGCTCCGACTGTCACCAACGACCCAGGTTGCTGGGCGACCTCAAGAACATGAGGCCGACCTGGGAGCTTCTTGATGAGGTGCTGGCGCTGCCGGCCGAAGATCGTGATGCGTTCGTCGCGTAGCTGCTTGAGAAGCTCGACGCTCCGCAGGATACGCGCACCGACGAGGAATGGCGGTGGACCTCGAGCGCCGCGCTGCCGTGGCGCGGGATCCGAACTGGCGCGGGCGCACCTGGGATGAGGTCCGTGCGGAGGTCGAGCGCAGTCTGCGTGTCCCACGCGGCGGATGAGCCTCGAGCTTCGCTTTCACGACGAGGCGCTCGCCGAAATTCGAGTGGAGCTGGGTGGTACGACGAGAAACGGCCCGGTCTCGGCAACGAGTTCCTCGAGGCGCTCGATGCGCGGCTCAAGCAGCTCGCGCCTTCGCCCAACCTGGGAGGACGCTTTCCCGGAGCCGGCCCGAGGAGCCCAATCCGTCGGATCCTGCTCGCGCGCTTTCCCTACGGAGGCCGACGGGTTGGTCTCCACGTCGAGGATCTCCCACCGGTAGTACTCGAGGTCGCCCTTCGCGAGCTTCCACACCGCGCTCCCGCGCGTCGGCATCGCGATGCCCCGGATGGTCTTCCACTCGGTGATGGGAATGACCCAGTCCTCGAGCGTCTCGCCGTTGAAGTACCGCTTCGCGGCGAGCGAGGTCAGCCGGCCCTGCGCATCGAACGCGAAGACGGCGGAGGCGGTCACGCCGTGATCGGAGATCCGCGCCAGAGCGCTGCCGTCGTCGATCGGCTCCCATGAAATGTAGGGGGCGACGGCGGCGGACGGGAACCAGATGATCTCGCCCAGGAAGCGCAGCAAGGTGCCTTGATCGAACTTCTCGCCCGTCCCGTCGGCGACTGTGACGAGCCCTGCGGCGCGAATGAACATCCGTCCATGGCCCTCGACGTAGCTGTCGCGCGCGACGACAGGGACGCCATGCATCGCTACGTCGGCCATCCACACGAAGCCGGGTGTGTCGACGGTGAAGTACTGGATCGCCTCGGTGTGCATGAACGCCGCGTCGGCGCTGGTGCGCATCTCGCCGCGTTGCGCGAGGCGCACGGTGCGCGCGCGCGGCCGGCCGATCGCACCGGACGCCTCCAGCCACCTTCGCACCGGCGGCGGAAGCGGTGCGACGTCGCTGGGGCCGAGGATGGGCGCCGCTTCGGCGGGCGCGCGGGCGAGCAGCGCGCGGACGTGGACCTCGCTCTCCGCGTGGAAGCGCGACGTCGCGAAGCCGACGACGACGGGGACGAGCAGCAACACGTTCGCGACCGTGCCGGCCTTGGCGTCCGACCACTGCAGGACGATGAGCGCCTGCGACAGGACGAGCCCCACCGCCGCAGGGATCCACCACGGTTCGCGGTCGAGCCACCGAAGCCCGGCCGCGGCGACGAGCAGCAGGGCCGTTCCGAGCCACACGACGCCCACGAGGCGCGCCGCAGGCTCCGAGAGCGGAACGAGTGTGCGCCCGCTGAGCTGGGAAACGGTGGCGAACTTCCAGGGCTTCAGAAAGCCGAGCAGGTGGATGAGCCCGTGGAGCGCGAGGAGCGCGGCGACGGCGAAGCGCATGCCCAGCGGCTTTGCAAACGGCGTGCGCGGCGGTGAGGCTGGAGGTCCTCGCACATCACACCGGGGGCTCGGTCGCGGAGGCGCAAAGGCTGCAGTCGGCTGCGGGGGATGCGCCCACCGCGACGACGCACCTGAAGCATCAGGCCGCGGCGGGGCCGGTGTAGCGGGCGTCGCCGAGTCCGAGGTGCACCGTGAAGATCGCGGAAAAGATCGCGAGGCCTAGCCCGTAAACGGAGCCTTTGCCGAACGATCGGGCCAGGTCGATGCAAAGAATCACGCCGAAGACGACGTTCACGACCGGCACGAGCAGCGCCACGAGCCACCACCCCGGGCGCCCCACGATCTTGAGGAGCACCCACGCGTTGTAGATGGGGACGAGGCTGGCCCAGCCGGGCTGGCCGGCCTTGGTGAACACGCGCCAGAGCCCGATCACGACGACGAGGGCCCATACGGCGGCGAAGATCCCGCCAATCGCGCCGCCGGCGCCACCCGCGTCGTGGGCACCCTCCAGCGTGTCGTCCGAGAAGAGCGCGGCCACGGTTTCGAGCCTGCCAAGTAGAATCATCTCTTGTCCTCCACAGGACAAACGCCGCTCCCTCGACGAAGTCGCGTCGAAAAGCGATAATGGGCTCGAGCTCCTCGCTGAGCCCACTCCGATGAGCGCAAAAGAGCCCCCGCCCCCCGATCGCCCCGAGCCGGCGGCGCGGGAGGAGAAGCGTCCGGACGCGCCGCCGACGTCACGCCTCGGCCGTCTGGCGCGCCTCACCGCGCTCGCCCCGCGCGCGCTGCCGATGGCCATCGAGGGGATGAAGCGCGCGATGGGCGTGAAGCGCGACGAGGACGATCTCCGCGCTGCCCGAGAGAAGCTCCGAAAGAGCGCCAAGAAGACCGCCGAGGCGATGCTCAAGACCCTGGGCGACATGAAGGGCCTGCCGCTCAAGCTCGGGCAGATGGCCTCGTACATCGACGGCCTCGCGCCGCCCGGCTACGAGGAGCGCTTCAAGAAGGTGCTCGTCCAGCTCCAGGCCAAGGCGCCGCCGCTCTCACGCGAGGCGGCGTCACGTGTCGTGCGTGAGGACCTCGGCGGGGCGCCCGAGGAGGTGTTCGCCGAGTGGGCCGCCGATCCGTTCGCGGCGGCGAGCATCGGACAGGTCCACCGCGCGGTCACCCACGGCGGCGAGGCCGTCGCAGTGAAGGTGCAATACCCCGGAATCGACAAGGCCATCGAGAACGATCTGAAGAGCCTGTCGATGCTCGAATCGATGATCGCCCCGGTCGGCCGCCGCTACCAGACCAAGGAGACGCTCGAGGAGGTGAAGGCCGTCTTCCTCGCCGAGCTCGACTACACGCGCGAGGCGACGACCGCCGACCGATTCCGGCAGATCCACGAGGACGACGAGGACATCCTCATCCCTCGCGTGCACCACAGCCTGACGACGCGTCGCGTGCTGACGTGCGAGCTCGTCGGCGGCGTCGACTACGCCACGTTCTGCAAGGAGGCCTCGGCGGAGGACAAGAACCGCGCCGGGCAGACGATCTGGCGGTTCATGTTCCGTGCACTCTACAAGCACGGGATCCTCTACGCCGATCCCCACCCCGGCAACTACCGCTTCCTCGGTGGCGGGCGCGTGGCGTTCCTCGATTTCGGCTGCATCAAGGTGCTGCCGCCCGATCTCCTGCGAGGGATGAAGGAGTACGTGATCGCTGCGCAGGATGGGGACTGGGAGGCGTTCTACCGCATCTGCACCGAGGTCCTCGGCCTCGACCCTACCGATCCCGAGGGGTGGAAGCTCTACACCGAGTACATCAAGATGGTGATCGAGCCGCTCACGCGCGACGCGCCGTTCGCCCACACGCCGGAGCACGCGCGCGAGTGCGTCGCGTTCCTCGTGCGCGGCGGCAAGAAGATGGTCTTCCGCCCCGACGAGGCGCTGCCGAACCTGCCCAAGCCCATTCGCATGCCGACCGACCTCACGTTCGTGAACCGCCTCCAGTGGGGCCTGGCGAGCGTGCTCGCGGGGCTCGGCGCGGAGGCGAACTGGCGTAGGATCACCGAGCCGTGGCTACGTACGCCCCCAAGCTCGGTCTAGCGCGAGACGACGCGCGCTCGTACGGCGCCCGCCCGCGCGGCGAGGAGAACGCGCTCGTGCACGCGGAGAACCTGACCGCGCTCACCGCGCTCGCGGGCCCGATGCGCGGGCGCTTCCAGTGCGTCTACCTCGATCCGCCGTTCAACTCGGGGCGCGCGTTCGCGGAGTACGACGACAGGAGGACACGCGCCGACTGGCTCGCGATGATGCGAGCGCGCCTCGTCGCGCTCCTGCCGCTGGTCGCCGAGACGGGCGCGGTGTTCGTGGAGATCGACGACACCGAGCTGGGACCCTTGCAGGTGCTGCTCGACGAGCTCTTCGACGCCAAGAACCGCGTGTGCACGATCACGATCGTCCGCTCGGCGGCGACCGGTCACAAGGCGATCAACCCGGCTCCGGTGAACGTCGCCGACTACCTCCTCGTCTACGCCAAGGATCGCGCGCGCTTCGCCTACCGCCCGCAGGTGCGCGCGCGGCGGGGCTACGATCCGGCGTACCGAACCTACGTGCCCGACGTCTCCGCCCCCCGCGAGGCGTGGCGGTTCGAGCCGCTCGGCGGCCACGCGGCGCGCGCGCTGGGCTACGCGACGCGGAGGGACGCGACGCGCGAGCTCGGGGCCGATCACTTCATGCGCGAGATGGAGCGCTTCGCCCTCGCCCACGCGGCGCACGTCGTCCGCTTCGCGCAGCCGCGCTACGAGGCCGTCAGCAAGGAGGCGCGCGCGCTCATCGACCGGTCGCGCGCCGAGCCGGAGCGCGTGTTCGTGCTCTCGCGCGCGAAGCACAAGCCGCTCGTCCTGCGCGGCGGCAACCGCCTGCTCTGCCTCGCCGACAAGGTGCGCGAGGTGGACGGCGTGCGCGTCCTCGTCGAGCCGCTGACCAACGTGTGGGACGACGTGCCGTTCCAGGGGATCGCGAAGGAGGGCGGCGTCGTCTTCTCGCGCAACAAGAAGCCGGAGCGGCTGCTGGCGCGCGTGCTCGAGATGGCGACGGCGCCCGGGGACTGGGTCCTCGATCCCTTCCTGGGGAGCGGCACGACGGCGGCCGTCGCCCACAAGATGGGGCGGCGCTGGGTCGGCATCGAACAGGGGGAGCACATGGACGACCTGTGCCTGCCGCGTCTGCGCCGCGTCGTCGACGGCGCCGATCTTACCGGCGTCACGCGCGCGAGCAGGTGGGCCGGTGGCGGGGGCTTCGGGGTCTATGCGTAGTGCACGCTCCTCTGTCTCTCGCGCGCGCGTCGCCGTGGTCACGCTTTTCGCGTGCGCTTGTGCATGCGCGAAGCCGGAGTCTCCGGCGCCGAGCGCGCCTCCCGCGCCTTCGGCGTCGGCGACCGCCGCGAGTCCCGGCGGCGAGACCGGGGCCGCCGTCGGCGCCGGCGCGAGCGACGACGCGGGCGCCTCCCTACCGTGGGCCGAGTCGATCCGGCGGGAAAGGTGGGACGATGCGTGGCTCGCGCTCGAGGCGCTCGGCGCCGCCGACAAGGCCCTGCCCGAGGTTCGCTACGCGCGCGGGCGCGTCGCGCTTGCCCGCGGCGACGCCGAGGCGGCGACCAAGCTCCTCGACGGGCTCGAGGTGCTCCTGCCCCTCCTGTCGGAGGACGTCGCCCGCTACCGCGCGGAGGCGCGCCTCGTGGCGGGCCCGTTCGACGCCGCCGGCGAGTACTTCGCGGGGAGGTCGTCCGCGGCGGCGCAGCTCAAGGCGGCGCGCGCATTCGTGAAGGCAAAGGACGCGCGCGCGCGAACGGCCGCCGATCGCGTCATCTTGCACGACAAGCGGACGCGCAGAGAGGAGGCCGAGGCCCGCGCCATCCGCGCGGGTCTCGGAGGCCCCGACGCCGCGATCGCCGCCGACGCGCGCTGGCTCCGCGTGCGGGCGCCCGACACCGCCTTCGACAAGGACGCCGAGGCGACGCTCGCGAAGGCCGATCCGACGCACCCCCTCACGGCCGAGGAGTGGATGACCCGCGCGCGCGTGCTGGCCGACGCCGGGCGCGCGAACGATGCGCTCACCGCGATCGACAGGGCGGCGAGCGCACCGGGTCGCGTTCCGGCCGGCGTCGAGCGCATGCGCGCAAAGGCCGACGCGCTGTTCAAGGCCAAGACCCGCTACGGCGAGGCGTGGTCCGCCTTCACGCAGGCCTCGCAGCTCGGCGGGCCGCACGCCACCGAGGACGCGTTCATGGCCGCGCGCTCGCTCGCGCGCGCCGATCGCGACGACGAGGCCATCCGTGACTACGAGGGGATCGAGCGGCGCTTTCCTCGCACGACATGGGCCGAGCAGGCCGCGTTCCACGCGGCGCGGCTTCATTTTTTGCACGCGCGCTGGCGCGAAGCGGCGACAGGGTTCGACGGGTACCTGAAGCACTACCCCGCCGGCGGCGACCGCAAGGAGGCGACGCGGGACCTCGCGCTCAGCCGACTCATGGCCGGCGAGCACAAGGCGGCGCGGCGCCTCTTCGGCCAGATCGCCGACGACGAAGAGGGGCTTGGCGGCACGCGCGCGGCGAACATGGAGGCGCTCGCGGCGGCCAGGGAGGGCGACCGCACGCACGCGGTGGCCCGCTGGACGGAAGTGGCCCGCGCGCGGCCCCTGTCGTGGCCGGCGCTCGTCGCCCGCGCGCGGCTCATCGAGGCCGGCGCGCCCGTTCCGCCCACGGTCGAGGCGGATGAGGCGCAGCCCGCGGCTGAGCCGCTGGTCGTCAAGCTGCCGCCCCCCGTCGACGTGCTCCATCGCATCGGGCTGGACGGCGACGCGGAAGACGCACTCGCCGCGCGCGAGGCCGCCGTCACGCAGGGCGCGGCAGGGCGCGGCACCGAGGCGCTCTGCGCGGCGTACGGTCAGCTCGGACGCGCGCGCCGCCGCTACCACGTCGCCCTTCAGATCCCGGCGACGATGCTGGCGCGCGCGCCGAACGCCCGCTCGCGGTGGGCATGGGAGTGCGCGTACCCGATGCCTTACGAAGGCGTCGTCCGCGCGAGCGAGGAAGACGGGCACTTGCCCGAGGGCCTCGTCGTGTCGGTGATGCGGCAGGAGTCGAACTTCGACCCCGACGCCGTCTCACCGGCGCGCGCCGTCGGCTTGATGCAGCTCTTGCCGGAGACGGCGCGCGCCGTCGCCGACGAGATGAAGCTCGCGCACGACGACACGCGCCTCACGAGCCCCGCGCAGAACATCACCCTCGGGGGCCGGTATCTGCGCGATCTGCTCGACCGCTTCCACGGCGCGATCCCCCTCGCCGTAGGCGGCTACAACGGCGGTCCCGACGCGATCGCACGCTGGACGAGCCGAGCGCCCACGATGGCGACCGACGTCTTCGTCGAGTTCATCCCCTTCACCGAGACGCGCATCTACGTGGCGCGCGTGCTCGGCAACCTCGCGCGGTACGGATATTTGCGCCACGGCGAGGCCGGGGTGCCCAAGCTGAAGCTCGCGATCGGGCCAGGCTGAGCGTCAAAAGGTCCAGGCGCGCCTGCCTGTCGGGCGCGCGCGCGGCTCGTCATCATGCGTGGAGGCGACGCGCGCGTCGTCGTCGTCGCCGAAGCCCATGTTGATGATCGCCGTCCACGGCAGGACACCGTCCTCGGCGTGGTTGGCCAGGCCGATCTGCACGCCACGGAGGCTCTTGGCGTGGTTGAAGACTCCAATCTGCACACCGCGCGCGTTCTCGGCCAGGTTGACGATCCCGATCTGCGCGCCGTGCACCGTGCCGGCGTAGTTGCCGAGACCGCCGAGCTGCAGGCCGGTGTGCTCGTCGAGCGCCACCGACGCCGCGCCGATCTGCACGCCCATCGAGTCCCCGGAGACCGCTGCGAGACCGATCTGCGCCAGCCCGCGGAAGTGCCGCGCGCCCGCCCCGAGCCCACCGATCTGCGCGACGCCGACGAAGTCGCCCGACACCAGGCTCGACGCGCCGACCTGCGTGATGCCGTAGAAATTGCCCTGGATCGTGTTGGCAACGCCGATCTGAGCGAGGCCGGCAAAGCGTGCGCGGCTCGTGCCCTCGCCGAAGAGCTCGGGGCCGACCGCCGAGAGCGCACCTATCTGCACCAGGCCGCTGAAGTCCTTTCGCGCGTGGTCGAACGCGCCGATCTGCGCGATGCCCTTGAAGCTCTCGTCGGTGACGTTGTACGGGCCGACCTGCGCGACGCCGCTGAACGAACGCGCGCGGTTGTAGGAGCCGAGCTGGGTGACGGCGACCATGTCGAGCGTGCGGTTGTACGCGAGCGCAAACTGCCCGAGCCCGTAGAACGTGCGCGCCCGGTTCTCGGTGAGGCTCACCTGCGCGCCGCCCGCGAACGTGTCGGAAAGGCTGCGGCCGAGGCCGATCTGCGCAAGGCCGACGTGCGTGCCCACGTCGCTACGGATCGCCGAGAACGAGAAGACGCCATAGAAGCGCTCGGTGCGGGCGTGAGCAACCGCGAGGGTCGCGACGCCGGCGAACGTGCCGAGCTCGGGGCGGAGGCCCGCGTGGAGGACCGCCCAGTCCGGCGGCGGATCCTTGGCGATCGGCGCCTCGGCGCCCCGCACCTCGAACGAGTCGGAGCCGTCATTCCACGGCTTCGACGCGGACACGGGGGCCGCGGCGCGCGCGGGGGTCGTGCCGAACGTGGCCTCCTCCTTCGCGATCGGGGACGACGGCGACGGGGGCTCCATCGCGTGGGCCGTCACGGAGGCGAGCGACGCGAGCGAGAAGGTGAGGGTGGAGGCAAGGCCGGCGAGGAGGTGGATCGGGCGCATGTCCCTCGAAACGCGGCCTAGAAGCGAACCTTACAGCCGAGATCGACAAAACGGCAGCGCCGACATCGCGGGGAAGGCGCGCACGACAAGATGACGAACGCGCGCGCCCGCGGAATTCGGCCGTGACGCCGCGCGCTCCCTGGCCCGAAGGAGATTCCAAACCGATGAGCAGCTTCCCCTGGTCGTGGTCCTTGTCCCTGTCCTCGACGTCGTTCGCCGCGCTTCCTCTCGTCTTCGCCGCCTGCGCCCCCAGCGCGCAGCTTGCCCGCCCGAGCGATCCGCCAAAGGGGCCGCCGGAGCTCGCGACCATCCCCGTCGCGTACGAGGTGTCGCGGGGCGGCGCAGGCGCGGACGTCATCCTCGCCGGCCACACCGACGCCGAGCCGCGACGAACGATCGGAGTCGAGCAGCAAGCCGGGACCTCGCGCGAAAAGCAGGAGCTACGCCTGCGGGCGGAGCCGCGCAGGGACGGGAGCTTCATCGTGGAGGTGCGCTACTCCGAGGTCTCCGCCGAGGGCACGCACATCATGTGGGAGCCGATGGTCCACGTGACGCGCGGCACGCCCGCCGTCGCCGAAATCAAGGGCGCCGGTTGGAGCCGCGCCGTACGCCTCCAGATCCTGTAGCGAACGTCGTAGCGGACACTCGAGGCTGGCGAGCATCGGTGCGGAAAAGCGGCTACCCTTCATGCGCCGTGAACTGCGCCGTCTGTAAAAGGCCGCTCTTCGAAGGGGCGACCGCGTGCATCGTATGCGGCGCCCCGGTCTCGCCGCCGTCGCCGATCTCCCCCATGCCAGGTGGCGGCCAGGCGCCGGCAGGCGCGCCGCCGCCGGCGCAGACCCCGATCACCGACGCTTATGCTCCGACGTACCGGAGCGGGGAGGCGCCGCCGGCGCGGCCCAACCCCTTCGCGCCCCAGCACCAGCAACAGCAACAGCAACAGCCGAATCCTTTCGCGCCCCAGCAGCAGCAGCAACAACAGCCGAATCCCTTCGCGCCCCAGCAGCAGCAGCAGCAGCAGCAGCAGCAGCAGGTGAATCCCTTCGCGCCGCCGCCAGAGCGGCCGAGCCCGTATGGGCCCGGTGTTCCACCGCCGCCGCCGATCGCGCACTACCCCGCGCACTACTACGCACCGATGCTGAGCCGCTCCGATCCGAGCAACCATGTGGCTACGATCGGGTTCATCTGCGGATTGCTCGGCCTCTTCCCGTTCTGGATAGGTTTCTTGCTCTGCATCGTCGCGATCGTCTGCAGCGGCTTCGGGCTGCAGCACGCCGCGCGGCTACCCGGTCAGCGCGGACGCGGGCTCGCGATCGCCGGGCTCGTGCTGGGCATCGTGTTCATCATCCCCGCCGGCTGCGGTCTGTAAAGGAGATAGCCAGCGCGAAGGCGACGACGGCCGCGACGATCGCCAAGGCAACGTTGCGCGACCTGTCCGGCACCGTCGGCTCGTCGCCGGGGGCGCCGCGGGGCGCCTCGAAGGTCAGATCGTCGAACGCTGTGCGTGCGAGCGCGTCCTCCCGGAAGCGTGTGACCGTCCATGTGTCGCGCGCGCGGACGCGCAGCCAGGCTCCCGATCCTGCGAGCGCGCCCTCGAGGCGCCACGACGGAACCTGCCCGCCGCCGACGCGCCGCGGTCCAGGAGTCTCCTCGGTCCCCACGAGCGCATCCCCTTCCCGCGCCTCGACCTCGCCCGCGGCCACGACCCACAAATCGAACGGGCGCGTCCGCGGCGCAGCCTTGCTTCGCATCGCGAACGCCTGCTCCTCGCGCGGGTCGGGGGGCGCTTCGGTGTACGGGTAGAACGGCGTCTCGATCGCGAACGACAGGCGAACCGCCGGCGCCTCGATCTTGCGCGCCCGCGAAGCGGGCCCCTCCCGCGTTCCCGCCCCCTCCCCCGCATAGCGCATCGCGTTCAAAACCCAGCCGCGGACGACGTAGCGACGCGCCCACATCTCGAGCGATGGTCGGCTGGCGTAGCCGTGCGACGCGAGCCAGTCGACGAGGGCGCGCGCGTCTCCCGCGCGGAGCGTCACGAGCTCGAAGTCGCCCAGGCGGACCGTTTGCTCCACGACGACCGCGGCCGCGCTGCCGCCCGCCCCTCCGCCGACCCTGCCGGGCGTCGGTGCGGGGAGCGAAGCCGGTACCAGCGCCGCCATCTCTGCGAAGACGCTGTCGTCGATCTTCGCGACCTCGGGCACGACCGGGGTCGGCACGAGGAAGCCGAAGTCCTTGGGGTCCCCTTCGAACACCGGCTTGCGTAGGAAGTGCTCCCTCTTGTTCTCCGCATCCCAGACGAGGATCGTCTTCTCCGACGCGAGGCGCACGTACGAGCCGGCGGGCGCGACCGCGCCGCAAGGAAGCGCCGGGCGCGCGAGGGCGAGCTGCATCCCGAGCACGGACGCGAGCGCCCCGAAACCCTTGATGATTCGCATGGCGAGCGCTGTAGCCCAACCCAAGGCGTGATACCAATCCCAAACACGTGCTCGCCGGCCTGTTCGTCGCACTCCTATTCATCGCGCTGAACGGCTTCTTCGTCGCGGCCGAGTTTGCGCTCGTCAAGGTTCAGGCGACCCAGCTCCATACGCGCGCGCGCAAAGGGGAGCGCAAGGCCGTCGTCGCGCACGCGGTGGTGTCGCGGCTCGAGCGGTACCTGTCGGTGACGCAGCTCGGCATCACGCTGGCGAGCCTCGGGCTCGGCTGGCTTGGTGAGCCCGCGATCGACCACGCGGTGACGGCGCTCTTCGTCGCGGTCGTCCACGACGAGCCAGGCCGGTACGCGAAGATCGTCGTCACCGTCATCGCGTTCACGCTGCTCACGTTTGGTCACGTCCTGTTCGGCGAGCTCATCCCCAAGCTCGTGGCGATCCAGCGCTCGGAGAAGACCGCGCTCGCCGTCGCGATGCCGCTCCGCGCGATGTACCTCACGTTCCGCCCCCTTCTCTGGATCCTGGAGCGCGCGACCGCCCTCATCCTGGTCGCGATGGGGATGAGCGCCGACGCGGCCACCGAGGGGGCGCTGAGCGAGGAAGAGATCCTCGGCATCCTCGCCGCGCAGGCCGCCAGGGGGCCGAGCGGCAAGGCAAAGAGCCACCTGCTCGAACGGGTCGTGCGCTTCTCGCAGCGCACGGCGCGCCACGCCATGGTCCCTCGCGTCGATGTCGCGTCGCTCGCGGTGGACGTGTCCGGCTCCGACGCCGCCGCCGCGCTGCGCAAGCTGGAATTTTCCCGCGTCTTGCTCACGAAGGGCCGGTCGCTCGACGAGATCGCGGGCTACCTCTACGCGAAAGATTTCCTCCTGAACCCCGAGTCGTTGAGCTTCCCGAACCTGTGGACGCTCAAGCGCGACATCCTCTTCGTTCCCGAGGCGCAGGGCCTCCTCGACGTGCTTCGAGAGATGCAGCGCGAGCACACGCCGATCGCCGTCGTCGTCGACGAGTACGGCGGCACGAGCGGCATCGTGACGATGGAGGACCTGCTCGAGGAGATCGTCGGCGAGATTCACGACGAGTTCGACGACGAGAAGGCCGAGCTCACGAAGGTCAGCGAGACCGAGTGGGACGTCGACGCGCACGCCAAGATGGAGAGCCTGAAGACGATGGGCGTCGCGGTGAAGGAGGAGGACCTCGGCGAGCCGGTGGGCGCGCACGTCGTCGCGCTCCTCGGGAGGCTCCCGCGCAAGGGGGACAAGGTCTCGCTCGACGAGGTGTGGATGGCGGAGATCACCGCCGTCAGCCGACGGCGCGTGACGCGCCTCCGGGTGCGCGCGGCGAAGGCGCGATCGACGGAACGATGACGGCGCCCGGCGGGCGGCGGGGCGTCTGGCTCGTTCGCGCGCTCGTGCTCGCGGCTACGGCGGTCGCCGTGTGGGCCTCCTTCGCGCGCCTGCATGTCTCGGCAGACCTGTCGTTGCTCTTCCCGAACGACGTGCGCTCGCGCGCGCTGGCGCAATACGCGCGCGTGTTTGGCGGCGGGGACCTCGGGCTCGTCCTGGTGCGCGCGGCGACCGCCGAGGAGGCCTCCGCCGTCGCGGCCGAGGTGCGCGCGGCGCTGGCGCATCGGCCGTCGGTGGCGCACGTCGTGGATCGCGCGCCGAGCTCGCCCCCGCAGGACCCGACGCTCGCATGGACCCTCGCGGGGCCCGCGGCGCGGCAGAGGCTCGCGGCGCTCACGAGCGACGAGGGGATGCGGGCGCGCCTGGCGGAGACCCGGGCGATGCTGCTGGCGCCGGGCGGCGCCGGCGCGGAGGAGTGGCTCGCCAGAGACCCGCTGCGCCTCGCGAGCGTTCCGTTCGAAGAGCGCGCGGAGCTGGCGGCGGGGGTCGGAGCGCGGGGCGGCGATCCGTTCACCGCCGACGACGGCAAGGCGCGGCTCGTCGCGGTGGTGCCGCGCGGCAACGCCTTCGAGTCGCGCGCCGCCGAGGCGTTCGTCGCCGACGTTGCCGACGTCGGCCGCGACGTCATGGCCCGCCACCCGGGCGCCACGGTCTCGCTTGCTGGCGGGCACGCGATCGCGCGCGCCACCGAGCTCATGCTGCGTCGCGATCTGATGCTGAGCGGCGCCGCGAGCCTCGTCCTCGCGGCGGGCGTGTTCCTCCTCACGTTCCGGCGCGCGCGCGCGCTCCTCGCCGTCTTGCCGCCGCTCGCGCTCGGCACCGTGTGGACCACCGGCGTCGCCGCGCTCGCGACGAAGGGCCTCAGCGCCATCGCCATCGCCTTCGCGGCGGTCGTGGTGGGCGTCGGTGTCGACACCGGCGTGCACGTCTACGCGGCCCTCCTCGACGGCCGACGCGCCGGCCTGTCGCCCGCCGACGCCGCGCGCCACGCGCGCGCCGCAACCTGGCGGCCGACGCTGATCGCCGCTACGCTCGCCGGCGCGGCGTTCGCCTCGCTCGCGTGGACCGATCTGGCAGCGATGGCGCAGCTCGGCGTGCTGTGCGGAATCGGCGAGGTACTGACCGCCGGCGCGATCCTGCTCGTCACGCCGGAGCTCGGGGCGTGGCTCGAGCGCGGCGCTCCCCCGCCCCTGCGCGCGGCGCCGTGGACGGGCGCGGTAGGGGCGCTCACGGCTACCCGCGCCCGAGCCGGCGCGCTGGCCGCGGCGTTCGTCGTCGCCTCCGTGGCGCTCGCGTGGGTGGGGTGGCCGCGCCCGGGCGATCAGCTCGTCGCCGTGAGGCCGAGCGCCCTCGCGCCGCTGCAGGTGAGCGACGAGATCTACCGCCTCTTCGGCGGCAAGCCCGGGCAGTGGCTCGTCATCTCGCGCGGCGCCAGTCGCGATGCGGCGGCAGCGCGTGCCGATGCGGTGGCCGAGGCGCTCGAGGGCCTCGCCAAGGCGGGCGCGATCGACGGCTTCGACACCCTCGCGACCTTCGCACCTTCGCCAGCGATCCAGCTTGCCCGCCTTGCCGAGCGTGATGCGCTCGACCTGCCGGCGCGCAGGGCAAGCCTCGAGCGTGCGCTCCTCACGGAGGGGTTCGATGTCGACGCGTGCGCACCGGCGCTGGCCGCGTTTGCCGCGCCCGCGCACGACGTCGCTCCAATCCCACGCGACGACGACGACGGCGTGGGGTGGCTCGTCGCGCGCCACTTGCGCGAGGATGCCGGCGAGGGTGTGGCCGTTACGTTCGTAAGGCCGCGCGGCGATCCGTCCCTCGACGCGCGCGCGCTCGTGACGATCCGCGGCGCGGACCCGGCGGCCGTCGTGACGAGCTACGCCGCGCTCGACCAGGGGTTGCGCGACAGCCTGGCCCGCGATCTGCCGCGGATCGCGCTGCTCGCGCTCGCGCTCGTCGCCGTCGGCCTGCGCGCTGCGCTGGGCCGCGCGCGCGACGTCGTCCTGGCGCTCGCCGCCCTCGCCGCCGAGATCGTGCTCCTCGGCCTCGCGATGCGCCTGTTCGGCGTGCGATGGCACGTGTACGACGCGCTGGTCGTGCCGGTCCTGCTCGGCATCACGATCGACGAGGCCATGTTCCTCCTCTACGCGGCACGGGCGCACGGATCGTCGCGTCGCGCGCTCGAGACGCAAGGGCCGCTCGTGGTCGCGACCGCGCTCACCACGGCGGCCGGCTTCGCCGCGCTGCTCGTGTGCCGCTTCGACGGCCTGCGCGATCTGGGCGCGGTCGGAGCCCTCGGCAGCGCCGCCGGCGTGCTGGCTGCGCTGGTCGTCGTTCCGGCTGGCCTTCGTCTTGCGGGGACGCCCGATTCGTAGAAGACTAGCCCCGCCATGGGCAGTACTCCGAGCATGGTGGGGAGCGCGCTCGCGCTCGCGCTCGCGACCGTGGCCGTGGCGGCGGGGTGCAGCCTCAACGTGACCGGCACCGGGGTCTACCCGTCTCCCGACGACGGCGGCGCGTCCGGCATCTCCGACGCCACCGCCGACGGGCGAGGCGACGGTGCGGCGCGCGACGCGTCCGCCGCCGAGGACGCGTCGGGCTTCGACGCCGCGGCGGCGGCGGATAGCGCGCCGCCTTGCGACATCGACCGCGACGGCCACGAGGCGCTCTCGTGCGGCGGCGACGACTGCTGCGACCACGACGCGCGCGTCCACCCCGGCGCGACGGATTGGCAATCGGGCCTCAACGCGTGCGCGAGCTTCGACTACGACTGCAATGGCAAAGAGGACAAGCAGCTCGGGGTCAAGAACTGCCAGGTGACCATCGGCTGCCAGGGGTCGGGATTCGATCAGGACACGGCGTGCGGCGCTCAGGCCGCGCACACGTGGTGTTACGGCCTCGTCACCTGCAACGAGCTCCACGATCAGCAGACGCAACTGTGTCGCTGAGCGCAGAGGACGTCGAGCTCGGCACAGGCGCGCTCGAGCCCATCCTGCCGCCGGAGGGGATCGTTGCGGTGCGCCTCCGCGACGTGGCGGCCCGGGTGGCGGCCACCGCGACCGGGCGCGTGGACGTCGCCGGCGCGCACGGCTGCGCGACCTCCGCCGTCGCTGCCGCCATCGCGCGCGCCGGCGATCGGCCGCTCGTCGTCGTCACGGCCGACGTCGACGAGGCGCGCCGCGTCGCGACCGACGTGGGCTTCCTCCTCCGCGCGCGAGAGGACGAGGAGACCGCGGAGGACACCGGCCAGGGCGACGTCCTCGTCTTCGCCGCGAGCGAGTCCTCGCCGTACGCCGACGTGAGCCCCGACCGGCGCGCCGCGATGAGCCGCATGGCCACGCTCTTCCACCTCGCGAGCGGCTTGCCCTGGCGGGTTCTCGTCGTCTCGGCGGCGAGCCTCGTGCGCAAAGTGGTGCCGAGGGCGGTCGTCGTTCGCCACACCTCGCGCATCGTCGCCGAGGAGGAGCTCGACCGGGACGCGCTCATCCGGCGGCTCTCCGAGGCGGGCTACCTGCGCGCGCCGGTCGTGGAGGACCCAGGCTCCTTCGCCGTGCGCGGCGCGATCGTCGACGTGTGGCCGCCCAACGCCGAGCTCCCGGCGCGCGTCGAGCTCTACGGCGACGTCGTCCTGTCGATCAAGCAATTCGATCCGTTCGAACAGAAGACGCTGAGCCGCGGCGACGCGGACAAGACCGGTGTCTTGCGCGAGCTTTGGCTCCCGCCCGCGCGAGAGGCGGTGCTGACGCGCGAGGCCGCACTCCGCGCGAAGGGTGTCGTGCAGCACCTGTGCGACGAGATCGATCTCCCGACGACGCGCGCGCGCGCCCTCGTCGACGACGTGGCGACCGCGCGCGCGTTCTTCGGCGCAGAAGGGTTCTTGCCCGCGTACTACGACGCGCTCGAGCCGCTCCTCGGCTACGTCGGCGCGCGCGCCGCCATCGCCCTCGACGATCCCGCCAAGGTCACGCGAGCGCTCCGCGCCGAGCTCTCGCGCGCGGACGACGACGCGGCGGCCAAGAAGGGCCAACCGCACTTCCCCACCGCCGCGTTCTTCGACGCCGAGGCCGACCTCGCGGGCGCCCTGGCCACCCGCGCGGTCGTCGCGATCCACGCGACGCCGGTGCTCGGCGCCGGCGAGCCAGGGACACTCGCGCAGTACGAGACGGCCACCGCCCCCCTCGACCTCGCCGCGCGCGATCACCAAGATCTCGAGCGCGCCGTGAAGGGCGCCCGCTCCACGAAGGGCAAGACCGGGACGCTCCTGCCCCTCGCGCTGCGCATCGCTCACTGGCGCGGGCACGGGCTCAAGGTCTTCGTGACCGCGCGCGCGCAGACGCAAGCGGAGCGCCTGACGACGCTGCTGCGACACCAGGGCGTCGCGTGCCGCGCGCGCCTCGGCGCGTTCGATCCGGCCTGGCTGGACGAGCCGGCGTCGGAGGACGCCCAGGTGATCGTGGGCGCGCTGTCACGCGGCGTGCTGCTCCCCGCCGACGGGCTGGTCCTCGTCACCGAGGAGGAGGTCTTTGGCGGCCGCGCGCACCGCCGGCGCGAGCGCAAGGCGACGGACACCACCCGCCCCTTCCTCGAGGATCTCCGCTCGCTGAACGTCGGCGACCTCGTCGTCCACGTCGAGCACGGCATCGGCCGCTACCACGGGCTCGTGCACAAGCAGGTCGGCGGCTTCACCGTCGACTTGCTCGTCGTCGAGTACGCGAGCGGCGACAAGCTCTACTTGCCGGTCTACCGCCTCAACCAGATCCAGAAGTACTCGGGCGGCGAGTCGGCGGAGCCCAAGCTCGATCGCCTCGGCGGGTCGACCTTCTCGAAGACCAAATCGCGCGTGAAGAAGGCCGTCCGCCAGATGGCCGACGAGCTCCTGCGCCTCTACGCGGAGCGACAAGCGCAGCCAGGCGACGCGCTCGATCCCGCCGACGACGACTACCGCGCGTTCGAGGCGACGTTCCCCTTCGACGAGACACCCGACCAGGCCAAGGCCATCACCGACGTGAACAAGGACCTCGAGACGCCGCGGCCGATGGATCGCCTCGTCTGCGGCGACGTCGGCTTCGGCAAGACCGAGGTCGCTGTCCGCGCGGCGTTCCGCGTCGCGATGGCCGGCAAGCAGGTCGCGCTCCTCTGCCCGACGACGGTGCTGGCGCAGCAGCACTTCCGCGTGTTCGAGGCGCGGATGCACGGCTACCCGCTGACCTTGCGGGCGATGAGCCGCTTCCAGACGAAGAAGGAGCAGGACGAGACGCTCGGGCTCCTGAAGGACGGCAAGGTCGACGTCGTCATCGGCACCCACCGCCTCCTTTCGAAGGACGTACACTTCAAGGACCTCGGCCTCCTCGTCGTCGACGAGGAGCAGCGCTTCGGCGTCGCGCACAAGGAGCGAATCAAGCAGCTGCGCACCGCCGTCGACGTGCTCACGCTGACGGCGACGCCCATCCCGCGCACGCTGCAGATGGCGGTGAGCGGCCTGCGAGATCTGTCGCTCATCACGACCCCGCCTACCGACCGGCGCGCCGTGCGGACCATCGTGACCAGCTTCGACGAGCAGGTGGTCCGTGAGGCGATCGGCCGCGAGCTGTCGCGCGGCGGGCAGGTCTTCTACGTATACAACCGCATCGACGGTCTGTACGAGCGCGCGCAGCGGCTGGCGCAGCTCGTGCCCGAGGCGCGCATCTGCGTCGGCCACGGGCAGATGACGCTCAAGGGCGGCGGCCGAGACGACACCCAAGGCACGCTGGAGAAGACGATGGTCGACTTCATCGAGGGCCGGTACGACATCCTCGTCGCGACGGCGATCATCGAGAGCGGACTCGACATCCCGCGCGCCAACACGATGATCATCGATCGCGCCGACATGTTCGGCCTGGCGCAGCTCTACCAGCTGCGCGGGCGCGTCGGCCGCAGCAAGGAGCGCGCGTACTGTTACCTCGTGGTGCCTCCGCCAAACGCGATGAGCGACGACGCGCGCGCCCGCATCGACGCGCTGGAGCGCCACACCGAGCTCGGCAGCGGCTTCAAGATCGCCAGCCTCGACCTCGAGCTCCGCGGGGCCGGCGATCTCCTGGGCGGCGAGCAGAGCGGCAACGTCGCGAGCGTCGGCTTCGATCTGTTCTGCCAGATGCTCGAGGAGGCCGTCCACGAGATGCGCGGCGAGCCGGTCGTGCACGACGTCGACACCGAGCTGTCGTTCGACGTCCCCGCGCTCTTGCCCGACGAATACGTCGGCGACGTGGGCGTGCGCCTCTCCTTGTACAAGCGCCTCGCGAGCGCGACGGACGAGGCGATGGTCGCCGACCTGGCCCTCGAGATGGAGAACCGCTTCGGCCCACCGCCCGAAGACGCGCGGCGCCTGGTGCAGCTCATGAGCCTCAAGACCGAGCTGCGCCGGCTGAAGGCGCTGGGCTGCGAGGCCAACGCGCGCAACGTCACGCTGCACCTGCGCGAGGACACGCCGCTCGATCCTGCGAAGATCATGACGCTGGTGCGCGCCAAAAACAGCCCGTACCGCCTCACGCCGGACATGCGCCTCGGCCGCCGCTTCGACGGCGAGGGCAACGGTCTCACGAACGCGGAGACCGTGCTCGCCGAGCTGGCGAAGTGCATGAAGGACGGCGCATGAGGCGACGGAGCGCGCAAGGCGTCGCGATCCTCGCGGTCGCCGCGGGCACCTCGGGCTTTGCGCTCGCGGCGTGCTCTCTGGGCGGCGGGATCTCGCAGGCTCCGCCGCCGGTGATCGCTCCGCCACCGTCGCCGGGACCTCCCGCGGCAGGCCCCCCACCACCAGGTCCCGCGTGCGGCAACGGGAAGCGCCTCCGGGTTCACTTCTACGACGTCGGGCAGGCGCTCGCTGCGCTGGTCGATCTGCCGGACGGCCGTCACGTGCTCGTCGACACCGGAGACAGCCCCGCTCGGTCGGGCTGCGGCGAGGTGTGTGCGACGAAGCACAACGCACTCCTGGCCAAGCTCCGCGCAGACTTGCACGGCGCGCCGATCGATCTGCTCTGGGTCACTCACCAGCACTCCGACCACATCGGCGGCGCGCCGGAGGTGCTCGCCGCCTTCAAGGTGGGCGCGTACGTCGACAACGGCAAGGACGAGCGCAAGGCGGAGGTGCGGCTCGCGCATCGCGCGGCCGAGCAGCACGGCGCGCGCGTCGGGACCGTGGACCCGGCGCACGCGGAGGCGCCGCTCGAGGCCACGAGCGAGCTCCGCATCACGCCGGTCGTCCCGGCCACGTGGCCGCCGTCGTGCGCCCACGACGCGAACGCCTGCTCGATCCTGCTGCGCATCGACTACTGCGCTTCGAGCGTCCTCTTCACGGGCGACGCCGAGCACGACGAAGAGTCTCGCCTCACCACGCTGGCGCCGGTCACGCTCCTGCAGGTCGGCCACCACGGAAGCGACACGTCGACGACGCCGGCGTTCCTGTCGCGCGCGAAGCCCCGCTACGCCGTCATCTCCGCCGGGCGCCCCGACGAGGGGCTCAACGCAGACTACTGCCACCCGCGCGCGCTCGTCGTCGAACGGCTCACGCGGGTCCTCGGTGGGCCGGGGCGGCAGACGCTGCGCGCCTTCGACGGCACGCGCTGCGCGGGGGCGCAGCCATCGGAGTGGCGCGACGCAGCCACGAGCGACCGCATGTGGGCGACAGCGCGCGACGGCGACGTCGTGGTGTCGACCGGCGGCGACGGCGTTTTCGTGCGGGATTGACGGGGCCGCGGAGGGACGATTCAGGTGCTCTTGGTGCCGGTCGGCGTCGTGAGCGCAAGGAGCACCTCGCTCGCGCGCGCCCGCACCTTCTCGCGGGTCGCCTCGAATCGCGGGTCGCCGTGCAACCGCACCAACGGCGGGCAGTGATCGAGCCAGAAGATGTCGAAGAGCCCCGCCCGCTCCGCGTCCGCGAGAGCTTCGAGCGCCCCGTCGGTGTCGCCCGTGTAGGCGAGGATCTCGGCCTTGAGCTGCCGGAAGAACGCCCGGCGACGGAGCGCGCGACCGCAGTCCGCCCGCGTGTCGAGCTCGCGGAGAGACTCGAGGGACGCCTTCTTCGTCACGCACACCGAGAGCATCGCGACGACGGCGTCCTTGATGGAAAACGAGGACTGGGCCACGTGCGCGAGCAGGTCCGCAGCGACCTTCACATCGCCCTTCCAGAGCACGACGCGCCACCTCGAGATCCAGTAGAGGTTCGTCAGTGCGCCCTCCGGGAGCCTGCCGAAGATCCGGTCGGCCTCCTCCCACCTGCCCTGCAGCGCGCGAATGCGCCCGCACTCGTAGCGGACCCCCTCGAGTCCCGGCTCGAGCGACATCGCGAGTTGGCCGCGCGCGACGCCCTCGTCGGGGTGCCCGACCTCGGCCAGGAGCCGGCCGTAGAGCTCGTTTCCGTCGGGGCTTCGGGGCGAGAGCTCCATGGCGCGACGCAGCTCGCGCGCCCCGGCGACCGTCTCCCCGATGTTGATGCGTACACTGGCGATCGCGACGTGCGCCTCGCCGCGACCTGGCGCAATCTCGAGGGAGCGCGCGGCCACGCGGAGCGCCTCGTCCACAGCGTCGTCGGCGAGCTCGTCGAACGCGAACCTGCGGCAGAGGGCGATCGCCAGCGCGTTCAGGATGTCGGGAGAGGACGGCGCACGCAGCAGCGCCTGCTCGAGGAACGTCACCGCGCGGTTGTTCGAGTCGCGCCACATCTGGTGGTATTCGAAGCGCGCGCGCAAAAATAGGTCCATCGCCACCGGATCGATCTCGGCCTCACGCGACGGCGCCTGCCACGTGAGCACGAGGGCCTCGCAGAGCGCGCTCGCCACCTCGTCGCCGATCTTCAAGATGTCGGCCACGGGTCGCTCGAAGCGCTTGGCCCAGAGCTGGAACCCATCGCCTACGCTGACGACGTGCACGCTCACACGGAGGAGCTCGCCGACGCGCCGCACCGAGCCGTCGGCCACCACCTGCACCTCGAGCTCGCGCCCGACCTCGCGCGGATCGCGCTCGGTCCCGCGAAAGCGCCAGACTGCGCCGCGCGAGCGCACGCGCAGCCCCTTGCCCACGCTGAGCGTGTCGATGAGATCGTCGGTGAGGCCGTCGGCCAGGTAGTCGTCCTCTGCCGGCCCCGCGTTGCGGAGCGGGAGGACCGCGAGGGTCTTCGCGCCCAGCGCCGGCGCGGCGGGGGCAGCGGGAGGCGCGCCGCTGCGGGCCACGAGCGTGGGCGATGACGGCACGTAGGTGGTGGCGGGGAGCGTCAACGCGGTGAAGGCCTCGGCGACGGCATCGGCCGACGGGTAGCGATCCTCGCGACGCCGGGCCATGCACTTGACGACGATCTGCGCGACGGCCTCCGGGATGTCCGGCCTGCGCTCGCGCGGGTCCGGCGGAGGACTCACGAGGCGCGTCGCGGCGAGCTGGTAAATCGACTCGCCGAGCCACGCGCGCTCGCCGGTCAAGAGCTCGAACACGAGCGCCCCGAGCGCGTAGATGTCTGCGCGCGCGTCGACGTCCTTGGCCCCTTCGACCTGCTCGGGCGCCATGTAGGCGGGGGTGCCGATGGGCAGGCCTTGCGTCTTCAGGGCATCGCCGTCGGACGGCCGCGCGATCCCGAAGTCGGTGATGACGACGCGCCCGTCCCTGGCAACGAGCACGTTCTCCGGCTTGAGATCACGATGAACGACGCCGGCCGCGTGCGCCGCCGCGAGCCCTGCGCAGAGCTCCGCGACGAGCTTCCCGACACGCGGGAGCTTCATCGCCCCTTCGCGCGCGATGACGAAGGCCAGCGGCTCGCCGACGACGAGCTCCATCGTAAGGAATTTGTTCCCGGCGTCCTCGCCGATGTCGAACATGCGCGCGACGTTGCGGTGGGTGACCCTGCGCGCCAGCTTCACCTCTTGCCGGAAGCGCGCGAGGGCGGCCGGCGTGTTCACGAGGGCGGGACTGAGGATCTTGAGCGCCACGGCCTCGTCGAGCTCGCGGTCGCGCGCGCGGTAGACGGTGCCCATCCCGCCCGTTCCGAGCAGCGCCTCGATTTCGTAGCGCTGCGCGAGCACGGTCCGCGAGAGCGCAGGCGCGAACTCGGTCTTGGGCCCGTCGGCGACCAACGTGGGCGCCCCGCCGAGCGCGTCGTCGGACTTCCCCTCACTCATCCAGAAAGGAGCATATACCGCGCGGCTGCGCAGCGCCCCAGACGCGTTCAGGGATAGTGACCCTGCTTCGCGATGCAGGCGGCGCGCTTTTGCTGAAACACCTTCTGGATCGCGGGATCGCTGGCGAACGACGGGTGCGCCTGGAGCTTCTTGGCGTCGAGGCACTCCTGCGGCTCGGCAGGCGGCGGAGGCGGAGGCGGAGGCGGAGGCGGAGGCGGAGGCGGTGGCGGCTGCGTCGGCGGCGTCGTCGGCGGCGTCGTCGGCGTCGGCGGCGTCGTCCCACCGCCGCTCGTCGTGGGGGCCGGCTTGGTCCCGGCGTCTTTGTGACCCGGGTGCGGGTTGGGATGAGGAACCGGGATGGCGCCGCTCGTGTTCAGGGCGGCGAGGCCGGTGTCCGCCGTCGCCGGGGTCGGCGGGGTGCTCGGAGTGGTCGTCGGCGTCACGTCGACCTGCGCGGGCCCTGCGTCGAAGTCGAAGCCGCCGCCGGCGCCACCCGACTTGTGGGGAATGAAATTCCAGAGGAGCGCGCCGACGCTCAGCACACCGATGACGGCGATGGCCGCGAGCAGCCCGGTGCGACCGCCGCCGCCACCGCCGGCGTCACGCGACGGCGCGTGCGGAACGACGGCAGGGACCGCATGGTTCCCGGCCGACGGCGTCACGCCCACGGCGCCGGGCGGCCCGCCCATTCCCATCGGCGACATCGGAGGCATCTGCCCCTGCCCCTGCCCGTACGGCGAGCCCGTCACGCCGAACGCGGCGGGCGGCGCAAGGAGGGGCTCGCCCATCTGCGTCTTGCCCTTGCCCTCGGCGCCCGACGCCGGCGGCACCGCGAGCTGCGCGAGGCCCGCGCTCGACACCGACGCCGGCCCATCACCCGCGAAGGCGTCGGCGAACTCGCGAACCGTGGACCAGCGGTTCTCCTTGTTCTTCTCGAGCGCCTTCATGATCGCCGCTTTCATGCGCGGCGGGACCTTCGCGCCGCTCGGCGTCGACTCGAGCGCGTGCGGCGGCACGGTCATGTGCTGCGTCGCCCACTCCCAGGCGGTGTTCGCATCGAACGGCAGCCGCCCGCAGAGCATTTCGTACATCATGACGCCGAGCGAGTAGATGTCGCTCCGCTTGTCGATCGGCTGCCCGGTGAACTGCTCGGGGCTCATGTACGGGGGCGTCCCGAGGACCATGCCCTGCTGCGTGAGCTTCTGCTCTTGCTTGTCCTCTTCGTTGGAGCGCTTGGCGATGCCGAAGTCGAGGACCTTCACGAAATCCTTCGACCCCGCGCGCTCCGTCAGGACGACGTTCTCGGGCTTGAGGTCGCGGTGGACGATGCCGCGGGAGTGCGCCTCTTCGAGCGAGCCGCACACCTGCGTCATGATCTTCTCGACGCGGAGGACGTCGAATGGGCCGTTCTTCTCGAGGATGTCGGCGACGTTCGTGCCGTCGATGAACTCCATGACGAGGTAGAGGATGCCCTCCTCGGTCGTGCCGAAGTCGTAGACCTGGATCGTGTTCGGGTGCTCGAGCTCCGCGATCGTGCCGACCTCGCGTTGGAAGCGGGCCTTGACCTTCGGATCCTTGGAGAGGTGCGGGTGCAACGTCTTCACGGCGACCTTGCGCACCTTCGTGCCCATCTGCTGCTCGCCGACGTAGACCGCGCCCATGCCCCCTTCGCCGAGGAGCTTCACGATGCGGTAGCGCCCTCCCAGGATGCTCCCGATCATCGGGTCCGCTGCGCTACCGGGCGCCGCGTCGGCCGAGGGCTGGAGAGCGCCGCACTTCGGGCAGAAGCGCTGGCTGGCGTCGACCGGTGTCTGGCAGGCGGGGCATTCCATCGAGGTCCGTAGCTTCTCACAGCTTGCTGCTGGCACCCAAGCGCCGGGGCAGTCTGCCGTGCTTCTGACCTTTAGACGGAGCTCCCCGGTTTTTGGTCTTCCTTCAGGTCGATTTACGAGGGATTCCCGAGAGCTTCACGTGCCGCGGGCACGAGCTCATCGGCCTCGATCGCCGAGCGAACGCAGCGATTCCCAGTTCTGGTGGGAGAGGCCGGGCTGATCGTCGGGCTCGGAGAAATCCCAGCCCTCGGCCTCCTTGGCCCCGGTGGTTCCGGCGGGATTGCACGAAAGGTCGGTGAATTTGCGCGGCACGTAGGTGAACGGGTCGTAGTCCGGCGTCGACGTGAAGAGATCGAGCGGCAGCGGCGCGTTCGCCACGGTCGCGCTCCAGTAGGGGCGCCCGAACACGTGGGCGAAGATCTTGTGCACGCTCGCGATGTCGTAGTGCGCCTTGCCCACGTAGCCCCGCTTCACCCACGGCGAGGCGAACAGCGCGATCGTGCGGTGCAGATCGACGTGATCCGCGCCGGTGTTCGGATCGTCCTCGACGACGACGACGAGGGAGTCCTTCCAGATCGGCGAGTGGCTGATGCCGTCGAGGAGCATGCCGGTCGCTTCGTCGTTCGTCGCAATCGCGGCTGCCGGGTTCGGGCGCCCCGCCGACTGCCCCCACGCGTGATCGTTCACGAGCCACACGTACGTGAACTGCGGGAGATCGCAGGCCGCGCGCGCACGGGCCGCGAGGTAGCAGGCGCCCAGCGTGTCGGGGATCGTCGAGTCCGTCGTGCCGCCCGGCCATTGCGTGTCGCGGTAGGGGATCGCGTAGAGATCGCCCATGTTCTGCACCGTGACGTTGCCCGCCTTGAGCACGTCGAAGATGTTCCCCTCCATCGCCGTCGTGTTCGCGCCGACGCCCGCCGCCGAGCCGACGCCGAACTCGCCGCGGCCCCAGATGACCGTCCAGCGCCGCTCCTCGTAGTCGGTCGTGCGCCCCATCACCGTCCACGCGTGCCCCTGGATGGACTGCTCGGCGTCCGAGTAGAAGTTGTCGAGGTGGGAGAACTGCGTCGCCATCTTGCGCGCGTTCGGCCAGATGTCGTCCATGCGCCCCTGGGCCATGACGAGGCTGGGATCACCGTCGACGCCCGGGAGATCGCCGAAGAGATCGTCGAACGTCTTGTTCTCTCGGACGACGAAGAAGACGTGCTTGATCTTGGTGCTCGGGCCGTCCTCGGGCTTCGCGGGAAGGGGAAAATCGTAGGGCGCGCCGTTGCACTGGACCGTCGGATACCCCGCGATCTTCGCGGGAACGGAGGCCGCCTTGAACACCGTCGTCGCGGTCGCCAGCGCCGTCGCATCCATGAACGGAACGGCCTGCACGCTGCCCTTCATCAGATCGGCCACCTCGCCGTCGGTGAAGCCGCGGAGGTGCTTGTCGGGGCCGGTGCCGTGCCCCTTGCCGCTCGTGACGTAGAGCGTGCCGTCGGCGGGATCGACGACGACGCTGGTGGGCCACCACGCCGTCGCGAACGTGCCGGCGGGCGTGAGGGTCGGCGAGGCGCCCGTCAGATCCACGTCGAACGCCTCGACGCCGTTCAGGTCGGCGAGCGTCACGTAGAGGCGCTTGCGCGGCGCATCCCAGGCGACGGCGCTCGGACCGGCGCCGTGCGCCACCGCCGGATCCATGGCGACCGGCACCTCGAGCGCGACCTTGCCGGCCGGGCGATCGACGACGGACAGCGTGTCGCCGAGCGAGTTGGCGACGACGGCGTAGCGTGCGTCGAGGAAGGCGATCTCTTCCGGGGCCTTGCCGACGGGGATGATGCGGGCCTTCTTGGCCGCGACGTCGAGCTGCGCGAGGCGCATCACGTTGGGCTTGGCGAGCTCCACGGCGCCGATCCAGCACGTCGCGTACGCGGTGTTGCCGCTGGGATCGTTGGGATCGAAGCGCACGGCGAAGATGTCGCTCGAGCCGACGTCGATGGCGCCGGTCTTTTGTCCATACGTCGCCTCGTCGAGGCTGAAGACGTAAACGTGGCTGTCCTTGCCCTCGCCGACGAGGAGCGTCTTGCCGTCGGCGGAGATATCGAGCCCCTGCCCCACCACGTCCTTCGGGAGCTTCACCGCGCGGGACGCGTTCTCGGTGAGCTTGCCGGTCGCGACGTCGAGATCGAACGCCAGGACCTTGGAGTCGGGCGCTCCGCCGGCGACGTAGATCGTCTTCGTCGTCGGGTGCACGGCGACGCCGTAGTTGATCGCCTTGGGGATCGGGTAGCGCACGTACGACGCGACGGGCTTGGCCGCGCCGCCGCGGAGCACCGTCGTGTCGACCACGCGCACGGCGTGCGTTCCGTAGCCGGCGTCGATGACGACGAGCCATTTGGTGCCCGGTACGAGCATGCTGGTCACCGGGAAGCCGCCGTCGACGTCGCTCTCGTCGAACACCCACTCGGTGCCGGCTGGGGTCAATCGGCGGCCGTCGGGCAGGACGACCGGCGTCCCGCCGAAGCTCGTCTTCGCGAGCGCGTCGCCCGTCGCCTCCGTCGCGACGCACACGCCGGCAGGTCCCGGCGTTTCCTTGCCGTCGTACGCGGGGCACGACGGACCGTGGGGGAGGCTCCCGTAGTCGGCGAGCGCCGGGCAGGTCCACGGTTTGTTCGCCTCGCCGCACGGCGCGCCCGACGCGCAGTCGAGCACGCACGACGGCGCGTCTTTGATCGACGAGATGAGGTCCGGCGGGTCGACGTAGTGCGGGCCGGAGGTGTCCTTCTTCGAGCCGCACGCCAGCGGCAAAAGGACAGCGGCGCCGAACGCGAGCGCCCAGAGACGCCTCACGGCTGCCCCCCGTCTGCGGCCGTCGCGGCGGCGTCGGAGCCCTCGACCGGAGGCCACGGCAGCTCCCAGCGCTTGTCCGTCGCGCGGTCCCAGAGCTGCAGCTTCGTTCCGCGGCCCGTCGCCGGGAACAGCACGCCGATGCGCGTCACGAGGTTCTTGCCGAAGTACGGCACGGGACGAATTCCTCCGTCTCGCGGCTCGTCGCCGAGGAGCGGGAAGTCGAACCGCACGCGCTCGATCAGCGTCGGCCCCTCGAAGAGCTCGAGGGCGAAGCGGCCCATCGCGCGCGGCGTCTCCTGCGGTGTCGTCTGGTCGAGCTTGTGCACGCCCACAAGATACGCCTCACCTCTGGCCCACCGAAGGTCGAAGACCCACTGGGCGCGCTCGCGCATCGGCGCCGGATCGGGGGGGATTCGGGAAATGGGCGTACTGGCGTCCACGGCGGCGTCCTTGAGGTCGGGCGCCGACGCGGCGGGCGCGGCGGGCGCGGCGAAGGCAGCGCTGTCCACGATGGCGGCGCAGACGAACGAGGCGAGGCCGCCGACGAAGAGCCCCACGGCAGCGACGGCGAAGCGGAGGCGAAGCGCGGACATGCCTCGGTATCCCACGCCGGACGGGCGCCGCCAAGCCGGCCGCCACAGAGCGCGCGCGGCGGGGACGTTCGCCGGGGGCGGAGCGAGGAGCCACGCGGGGGCGCCCTGACGCCACGGGCCCAAACGCCTCTGGCCCCCGCGGGGGCGTACGCCTAGATTCACGACCTGCGGGGCTCTTCCGCCGGAAGGTCGGTCTGCCCAAACCGGCGGAAGCTGGCCGATCGAGAAAGACCATGCAAGAAGAGCGACATTCGCTGCCATCGATCGGGTCGGGGACGACGCGCGAGCTCGTGAGCCTGCACTACGGGGCGCGAGAGACGCGCGCGAAGGTGTACATCCAGGCGTCACTCCACGCCGACGAGGTGCCGGCGATGCTCGTCGCCTATCACCTGCGCGCGACGTTGGCGGCGGCCGAGGCGCGCGGCGAGATCGCGGGGGAGATCGTGCTCGTCCCCGTGGCGAATCCGATCGGGCTGGCGCAGACGGTCTTCGGGCACGCGCTGGGTCGCTTCGATCTGACGACGGGCACCAACTTCAACCGCGGCTACAAGAACCTCGTCCCCGAGCTGAAGGAGTCGTTGGCGGACAAGCTCGGGCCCGGGGCAGCGGAGAACGAGAGGACGATCCGAGCCGAGGCGGTTCGGCTGCTCTCGGTCCCGGAGCCGCGCCTGGAAGGCGACGCGCTGAAGCTGCTCCTGCAGCGCCTGGCGATCGACGCCGACGTCGTGCTCGATCTGCACTGCGACCACGAGGGCCTCCCGCACGTGTACGCGGGGACGCACATGGCCGCTGCGGCGGCGCCGCTCGCGAGGCTCCTCGGCGCCGGCGCACTGCTCGTCGCGCACGAGTCGGGCGACGATCCGTTCGACGAGTCGTGCGGCCGCCTCTGGCCGGAGCTCGCGGAGCATTTCGGCGCCGCGACGCCGGTGCCGCTCGCGTGCCTTTCGGTCACGGTCGAGCTGCGAGGGGAGCGCGACGTCTCGCATGCGCTCGCGCGCGCCGACGCGCAGGCGATCGCCGGGTTCCTCGCGCACCGAGGTCACGTGAAGGGGCCGCCGCCCGATTTGCCGCCGCCGCGCTGCACGGCGACGCCCCTGCAAGGCGTCGAGCGCGTGAAGGCCCCGCACCCCGGCGTCCTCGCGTGGCGATGCGAGCCCGGAACGAAGGTGCGTCCCGGCGACGAGCTCGTCGACGTGATCGAACCGCTCGGCGGCACGGTCACGACCCTGGCGGCGACGACCGAGGGCATGTTCTTCGCGCGCGCCGCGCGTCGCTACGCGCACGGGGGGATGGAGGTCGCCCGGATCGCCGGCGCCAAGCCCCTACGCACCGGCAAGCTGCTCGGCCTCTGACGATGGCGCAAAGGAAGCTGCCGAACACCTTCGTTCTCCTCTTCGCGATCCTCGCCGTCATCGCGGCGGCGACGTGGCTGATCCCGGGAGGCAAATACGAGACGCACCTGGTCGACGGCCGCCAGCTCGTCGATCCAGCGAGCTTTCACGCCGTGCCGAGCAATCCGCAAGGGCCCGTCGCGCTGCTCATGGCGCCGCTCAAGGGGTTCGTCGACGCCGCGCTCATCATCGGCTTCGTCCTCCTGCTCGGCGGCGCGTTCTCGGTGCTGCAGCGAACGCAGGCGGTCGACGCGCTCATCAAGGCCATCGCGAAGGCGCACACGGGCTCGCGCCTCGTCCGCGCGGCGCTGATCCCGGGGTTCATGACGCTGTTCTCGCTGGGCGGCGCGACGTTCGGCATGAGCGAGGAGACGATCCCCTTCATCCTCATCTTCGTGCCCCTGGCGCTCGCGCTCGGCTACGACTCGATCGTCGGCGTCTCGATTCCGTTCGTGGGCTCCCAGGTCGGCTTCGCGGCGGCGTTCTTGAACCCCTTCAACGTCGGCGTCGCGCAGGGGATCGCCGGGGTGCAGGTGTTCTCGGGGATCGGCTACCGCGTGATCGTGTGGGCCGCGGCCACAGCCGTCACGATCGGCTTCGTCATGGTCTACGCCGCCAAGGTGAAGCGCGCGCCCGAGTCGAGCCCGACGTTCGCGCTCGATCGCGACAAGCGCCTGGAGCGCGCGCCGGGCCTCGAAGAGTTCGGCGGCATGACGCGCGCGCACGGGGCCGTCCTGTTCATCTTCCTCGGCGCGCTGGCGTCGATGGTCTTCGGCGTCGTCCGCTACCAGTGGTTCATCGAGGAGATCGCGGTGGTGTTCCTGGTGATGACGCTCACGGTCGCGAAGGTCGGCGGCCTGACCGCAGACGAGCTCGTCGCCGCCTTCATCCACGGCGCGAAGGATCTCGTCAGCACGGCGCTCGTGATCGCCCTGGCGCGCGGCACCGTCATCCTGGCGCGCGACGCTCACATCATCGACACGATCCTGCACGCGCTGACGCCGCTCGTGCAGGCGTCGCATCCGGTGCTCGCGGCGCAGAAGATGCTCGTGATTCAGTCGGTGATCAATTTCTTCATCCACTCGGGCACCGGGCAGGCGGCGCTGACGATGCCCATCATGGCGCCCCTGGCCGACCTCGTGGGTGTGTCGCGCCAGACCGCCATCCTGGCGTTTCAGCTCGGAGAGCTCGGCATCTCGATCATTCCGACCAGCGGCGTCACCATCGGCGTCCTCGCCCTGGCGCGGATCCCCTGGGCCACGTGGGCCCGATGGATCCTGCCCCTTCAGCTGCTCTACTTCGTGCTCGCCTTGCTCCTCTTGATTCCGCCGCACTTCATCGGCTGGCAGTAGTCGCGCGCGCGGCTCACTCCGTGAAGAGCGGCCGGAACAGGAGCGAGCGGCGAAAGGCGGCGCACAGCTCGTCGATGCCGGGCAATGCGGCGTCGACGTCGGCCGGGTCGAACTCCTCGCGCAAGCGCGCGCCAATGGCCGCGACGTCGAGCCCCGCCAGCAGCTGTTCGAAGACGGCCAGCTCCGCGTCACCCAGCTCGAGGCCGAGCACGCTGCCGGATTCGCCCGGGAGCCGGGTCGCTGCGAGCTCGCGCACCCACATCGCCACGAGCGCCGCCGGCCGCTCGCCTGGGTAGCGTTCGGCCACGAGGCGCAGAACCTCGCTCCGGCGCGACACGTTCATGAGCAGCGCGAGCAGGAAGCGGTGCTGGGGGGCGTGGACTTTCTCGCGACGCCCGATGATCTTGTACTCGCGGCGCCGCTGCGCGTAGACCGGAACGAGGATCTCGACGAGCTCCGGGTGGTGCGCGCGGCATGCCTCGAGGAAGGTCGTGAAGCGATCCGCCGCCCGCAGGCAGCGGAACATCTCGTCGATGACGAGGTAGGCGGTGCTCGCGTTCGAGCGCGCCACGAGCGCGACCGCGCGCGGCACGAGCTCGGCGTGGCCCATGCGGTGGAGCAGGCGCAGGAGCTGCACCGAGCGGACCGCCACGTTCGGCTTGTGGTACGGGTCGAACGCGAGGCCTGGAGGCGCATAGTCGAGCTGGGGCTTGGCCGGCAGGTCCTTCACCGTACGCACCACGATCGTGACCGACGGCCGGTCCAGGTGAAACAGCGAGTGGATGAGCCCGTCGCCGGAGAGGATCGCGCGCGTGTCGCCACGGCGGAGCAGCTCGACGTGCTTCAGCGTGAGCTCGCCCGTCATCAGGTGCGGGCCGAACCGGTGCTTCTCGGCGAACGTGTAGTTGCCGTGAATGCTCGAGCCATGCAGCACGTGGAACGCGCCGGAAAAGGAGTGCTGGTGGATCGACGTCGTGCTGTCGATCCAGTGTAGCGCCGAGATGTGGAACAGCTTCGACTTGGAGAGGAACAGCGTCACCGGCGGCTCGCTGAACTTCGACTCGATATCCGCTTGCGACGGCAGCTCGTCGGCGGAGTGCACCCACGAGACGATGTCCATGAGGTCGAAGTGCTCCGCCGGCGCCGCCTCCGCGAGCATCGCCGCTGCGATCGCGGGGAACGCCGCGGCGTCGCGGCCCTTCGCCTCCCACGCCGCCTCGATGCGCGCGCCGAGCGCGGTGAAGAACGCGGGGACGGTGGCGGGCGTGGGCTCCGGCGCGCGCGCGAGAGCGGGCCCTCGCGCAAGCCTCGGGGCAGCGACGGCGGACATCACTTGAGCGGCCCTCCGAAAGACTCGTCGACGAAGTGCAGGAAGAGGGACGTCGACGTGTGGCCCACCGGCAGCTCGGGGCGCGCATGCGGCCGCTGCCGGCCCCGGTAGACGAGCGCGTCGCCCAGGCGCTGGTGCACCTTCACGATCGCGCCGTCCCTGCGTTCGACGAGCAACGGCCATGGCGACAGGGCGCCATGCTCCGGCGCGGGGGAATAGTCCACGAGCAGCGACATGCTGTACTCGCACTGCGGCCGATCGACATGCCAGCGGAGCGCCGAGCCGTCGACGTACGACGCGAAGAAAACGTAGGACGGCTTGACCGCCGCGCGCGTCACGCGGGCGACGATGGAGGCGAGCTGCGTGAGCCAGAAGCGCGCGATGGGCTCGTTGTGGTCGATGTAGCGCTTCTCTTCGTTCTTCACGAAGAGCTTCACGTAGCCATGCGCGAGGCGGCGGCGGTAATACGCGCGCATCCACGCGAGGTGCACGGGCGGGATGAAGCCGCCCATGCGCGTCATGCCCTCGGCCGCGAGCTCAGCGGCGTGTCCATCGAAGTCCGCCGGCGCCGCGTCGCGCGGGACGAGGATGCCCGTCGCGCGCAACGCCCGCGCGAGGTCGGCGTCCAGCGCCGGCGGGGGCTGGCTTGGCGAGAGGCGACGGACCACGTCGGCGTCCACATGGTACGGCGCGAGCGCGCGGGTGCGCGGGTCTTCGACCCATACGAGGGGAAGCTGCCCCTCGAACATCGGCGGTAGGTGCGGCACCCGGGCGGCAATCGCGGGCGGGAGCTCCGCGCTCTCTTGAACGACGAGCGTAGGGCTCACGACCCACGCGGCGTCGGCCGAGGCGTCGCCTGCGAGCGACGCCGGCGCTTGCCGAACGTCGAGCGCGTAGCGGACATCCTCGGGCACGCTCGGCTCGGGGACGAAGAACCCGAGATCGCGCAGGCGCGCCCAACTCGGCGCGCCCGCGTCGACGTCGATGTCAGCATCGGCGGTCTGGAGCTGCCTGAGCAGGTCGAAGACCGCGCGCTCGGCGGCGCGGTCGATGAACTCGCTCCTCAGCGGGATGCCGCGCACGGGGGCGCGGACGTTGTAGCCCACGAGATCCGAGCCGTCGTAGACGGCCCGGATCCGCGCGAAGGGGTTCAGGACGAGATCGCCTGCCGCGGACGTCGACATGGTCCGCTCAGCCGCCGTCGCCGCCACCGCCGTCGCCACCGCCGCCGTCGCCGCCGCCGCCGTCGCCACCGCCGCCACCGCCGCCACCACCTCCGTCGCCGCCGTCGCCACCGCCGCCGTCGCCGCCGCCGCCGTCGCCACCGCCGCCGTCGCCACCGCCGCCACCACCTCCGTCGCCACCACCTCCGTCGCCGCCTCCGTCGTCGCCGCCCACGCCGCCGCCGTCGGCGACCTCCGTCCCGCCGCCGTCCCCGTTCGCGGCGTCGATCGGATCATCGAGCGGAGGTCCACCGGGCGTCGGCCGCAGCGATCCTCCGTTGACGATCTCGAGCTCATCGTCGGTGAGCGCAACCAGCGACTCACGCTTCAGAGTGAATCGCTTGATCAGCGAATCGGGGGCCTTCGGGTTGCTCATGGACGTATCCTCCTGCCCGCGTGCGGCGGGTCATGGTCTCGTGCTTTGTTGTCCCCGCAGCGGCTCACTCGAGCCGCCCGCGGGTCGCACGGCTTGCCTCTGCACCGTGAGTGCCAACGAACGTTCATGCGCACGGGTCGCGTGTGTCCGAGCGCATTCGTCGATGTTCGGGACCAAGCTCCCTCGACAGCCTTACCGTTCGGCGGCGCGGCACCCTGGAAAATTCCCTCGATTTGTGGCCAACCCAATCTCCGGGGGGAGGATCGCCGGATCCCGGTAGGGGGATGTGGGAACCGACGCGGCAGCCTTGCGAGCTGCCGGGCCCGTCGGCGACGCCCGCCGCGATGGTGAAGGGTTCTGCGTGATGCCCTACCGGGGCAGGGGCCGGAACGTAGGTGGGCGCATCTACGCCGAGCGCCCCCGCGGAGAAAAAAAAAGTATCGGGGGGCCGTGCGACATGGCGCCCGTAAGTCAGTCATCTCAGTGGCCCGGCCCATCGGGCAGCAACGACGGGTCCGACCCCGTCCGACCGAACGTTACACATGGAACCGCAATGAACCGCGCCCAGAGCTCCACGACAACCGCCCCGTTTCCGCGCGCGCCCGCGTCCGATGCGCGCGTGCGTGCGGTCGTGCCGGAGCGTCTGCAGCAGCGCGTCGGCGCGCTCATCGGTGGGAAGTGGCGGCTGGATGCGCTGCTCGGCGTGGGCGCGACCGCCGCGGTGTACGCCGCGACGCACCGAAATCGGAGCAAGGGAGCCCTCAAGATGCTCCACCCAGCATTTGCGGTGGACGGGGCCGTGCGGTCGGCGTTTCTGCGTGAAGGCTACGCCGTCAACGGAGTCATGCACGACGGGGTCGTGCACGTGCTCGACGACGATGTCGCCGAAGACGGATCCGCTTACCTCGTGATGGAGATGCTCGAAGGGGAGACCCTCAACGAGCGGCTCGAGCGGACCGCCTCGCCGTTTACGGTCGACGAAGCGCTTCGAATCACCGATTGCGTGCTCGACGTGCTTGATGCGGCGCACGCGCAAGGCATCCAGCATCGCGACGTTGCACCGAAGAACGTCTTCTTGCTCAGGGACGGACGCATCAAACTGATCGATTTCGGCAGCGCCTTCGTCGCCGAGCGCGTGCGAGACGATGGAGCCCCGGCCAAGGCTTCGTCGTTCGGGACGCCTGCGTTCATGTCGCCCGAGCTCGCCCGCGGGCGGTTTGGCGAAGTGGACCCCCGATCGGACGTCTACTCGTGTGGCGCGGTCCTTTTCGCGCTGCTCACGGGGAAGCCACCTCGACAAGGCGAGACCGTCAACGAGGAGCTCTGCGCAGCGATGACCGAGCCGCTCCCGAGCCTCGCGGCCAATCGCCCCGATCTTCCCGGAGACGTCGTAGAGCTCGTGGACCGCGCGGTCGCGTTCGAGAAGGCCGACCGCTGGCCCGGTGCGAGAGCCATGCAGGAAGCGCTGGCCCGCGTCCGCGCGAGCGCCGCACCGTCCGCATCGGCGACGCGGACGACAGGCACGATCCGCCCGAATGAGGGCGGTGTCCCGGACCTTGCAGCGACGACGCTCGTCCTCCCGCCGAAGCCGTCGAGCATGAATCCGATCTTCGGCCCGGAACCGGCGCCGGGCACACCGACGTCTCGCCCTCGGATGCCGACGGTAGCCACGTTCCAACCCGCAGGCCCCTCGCGCACCCCGATCGTGCTGGCGGGCGCGGTGGCGCTCGCTCTCGGTGCGATCGGCGGTCTTGCCGTCCTCGTCGACGCCGTTCGCACCGACTCGGCGCAGAGGGTCGGCAGTTCTACTTTGACGTCCGCCGCTGCGCCTCTCCCTCCAACCGTCACAGCGGCACCACCGGGAAACGCGCCGCCTAGCGTCCCCATCGTCGCCGCTCCCGAGCCGGAGGGAGTGGCGCTGACCGCTGCGCCGCCTCCGCCGCCGCCTGCCACCACCCAGACCGATCGCGTGGTCGGCGTCGGCAAGGCGACACCGATTTCTTCCTCGCGTGCGATCTCCGCTTCGAGGCCGCTCTCGACGCGCGACTCGCCTCGTGCACCTTCGACGCGACCGGCCACTCCTTCGCCACGTTCCAACCCCTATGACCGCCGCGAGTAGATCCATGCGTCGTCGCCTCTCAGCCTCCATCGTCGCGCTGTCGCTCGCCATGGCCGGTTCGGTCGCGGCGCAACCTGGCCGCAAGGCGTCCGCCGACGCGTTGTTCCGCGACGGCCGCGAAGCGGTTGCGCGCGGCGACTTCGCCACCGGATGTCCGAAGTTCGCGGAGAGCATGCGCCTCGATCCGGCCGCGGGGACACTGCTGAACCTCGCTCAATGCGACGAGCACGCCGGCAATTTTACCGCAGCGCTCACGAAGCTGGAGAGGCTGTCGGCGATGCTACAGCCCGGCGACGATCGCGCTCCGCTCGGCATGGATCAGGCCATGCGGCTCGAGCGCCGCGTTGGCCGCCTGCGCGTCGCGCTCGAGCCCGGTTCGCCGGAGGGGACCAAGGTCCTGCTCGACGGGGCGCCCGTTTCGCTTGGAGCGACCGCGCGGGTCAACCCGGGCAAGCACACGCTCGTCGTACGAACCCCGGAGCGCAAGGACCGCACCTACCCCATCGCGCTGAAGGAATCGGAGACGGCGGACATCGCAGTCGCGCCGACACCCCTCGAGACAGTCTCTCCGCCCGTGGGCCCCTCGGCGCCGGAGTCCGTCGCGACTCCGATCGCCGCTGCGCCGCCGCCCGCGACCGTGGCGTCCTCGACCTCTTCGTCGCGGCCGCCCTCGACGCGGCAAACCGCGGCCTTCGTGACCTTGGGTGCCGGCACTGCCGCGCTCATCTTCGGCGGCGTCACGGCGATCCTCGCCACTCAAAAGAAGCGCGACGCCCTCGCTCATTGCGACGCGTCGCACGCATGTGACGGCGAGGGGCTCGCGGCGGCCGAACAGTTCCGGACGCTGTCGCTCTTGGGCACCCTCGGCGTCGGCGCGGGCCTCGTCGGGGTCGGCGTCGGGGCGTTTCTGCTGGCGACGCCGAGCGAGCCGGCTCCGCAGTCGGCGTCGATTGGACCCGTCCTCTTGCCTGGCGGCGGCGGTCTGGGAGCTACGGGGTCGTTCTGATGCGCGCACTCGTTCTAGCAGGTGCTGCCGTTCTCTCCGGGTGCTCGGCGCTGCTCGGGGGGAGTGAGCTCGACGATCTCCATCCGGGAACGTCGCTGCCGGACACGCTGGAGGACAGCGGCTCCCCCGGGATCGACGGAGAGGTCATCCCTCGGCGCGACAGCGGTCGGACGGACGATGGATCGCCTCCGCCGCCTCCTGATGGCGGGCCGCTTCGGGATGGCGGGCCGCCTCCGGACGGCGGAGTCGACGCGCCGGTCGACTCGGCGCCATCCGACTGCGCCTCCCTGGGGCCGGGCGATCTCGTCATCGTGGAGATCATGATCGCCTCTCAGAACGGCAGCGGGGACCATGGCGAGTGGTTCGAAGTGAAGAGTACCCGAACGTGCAACCTCAACATCCGCGGTGTCCACGTCGAGTCGCCGCGCGGCACCACCTCCGACTACGTCGACATCACCACGACCACGATTCTTCCGCCCGGCGGCTCCTTCGTGGTCGCCGACAGCGCCGACCCGTCGATCAACCATGGTCTCGGCGCATTGGTGTACGAGTTCTCGGGGAGTGTGAGCGACGTTCTGAAAAACTCCGGGGACACGATCACGTTGTCACTGGGCGGCGTGACGATCGACACGCTGACGTACGATGCGACCTTGCCGTGGATTGCGGGCGCGTCGGTGGCGTTTCCCGCGGCGTGCCCGGCCTCTTCTCGCACGTCATGGGCGAGCTGGGGGTGGTCGTCGCAGGCCTACGGCGGGCTCTTCTTGGGGACCCCGAATAGCGCGAACACGGACGTCGCCTGTCACTGACCATGCGCGGCTCGCGCCTCGTTCGCGCGGCGCTGATCCCGGGGTTCATTCCGCGGTTCTCTCTGGGCCGGCGCGACGTTTGGCTTGAGCTCCGAGTGGTGACAGGGCTGTAGCCGCACCACGCTCTGGAAGAAGGCCCCACCGTGGAGCGTACGATCGATGGGCGATGGTCGACATCCTACGGCGCGCGTGTCCCGCCCTCGCAGCGCTCGCCGTGCTTGCGATCGGCACCTTTTCTGCTCTGTCGATCGACGAGGCTTTCGGCACGGGCCCGCCCTACTACGGCGGCACGACCAACATGGACAAGTGGTCGGACCCGACCCAGGCGCTCATCACGGTCCAACTGGTCGGCGTCACAATCGCCATCCTCCTCGTTCTCGTTTGCGCGCGCGGGCCAAGAGCCGCCACCCGTTCCGCCGGACGCAGCCGCTGACGGTGAGACGGCGCCCGTCCTCGATATCCAGCGCAAGGGCGACCGCGTCTGCGTCGAAGGGGAGCGCTCGGCCGACCTCTCGGATAGCTCTGCATGGTGCTCCCATCGCCGGCTCGGTCAGTCTCGCTGCAACTTTGGTGTGGATGAGGACGGCGTCTCCGCGCGATGACACCGGCCGCTGGATCGGAGACGGCCCGAACGCAATCCCGTGAAGCGTGCAATTCACGGCAGATGAAGCGAAGGGGTGAATGGCACACATCCTGCGACAGCGCTGGCACCATGAGCCTGCGTCCCCTCGTCCCGGTCATCCTCGGTCTCTTCGCCGTCGCATGCAGCTCCGCAGCCGACACCGCGAACAGCGACTCCGCCATCACCGAAGCGCGCGACCCGTCGCTCAGCTACGTCGGCCAGAAGGTCGTCGACGCGCTCACCAAGCAGCGCGCGCTCCTCGCGCTCAAGGGGAAGACCTGGGAGGTCACCTCCGGCAACGTGCTCTCGGACGGCTGGCTCCTGCCGACGATCGGCTCGGAGTGGTGGGGCGACAAGCTCGCCTCGCTGCCGACCGAGACCGACTGCAAGGCCGACGAGGCCGGCTGCGATCCCGACTTCCTGATGCGTAGGTGCGACGGCGAAGGCGCGACGTGCTCGTCGGGGACGTGCACCGCGTTCGCACCGACGGTCTCCGCCGATCTCCAGGAGCCGAAGAAGCTCTGCGTCGGGTACGCGGACTGGTTCGAAGAGGCCTTCTACCAGGCGCTCGCGAGCGCCGAGAGCTTCGTCGACATCACGTCGCTGTGGCTCCCCGCCGATCGCTTCCTGCCTGCGGTCAAGAACGGGCTCGCCCGCCTCGCCGCGCGCAAGGCACCCGTCACGGTGCGCATTCTGTCGGGCAACGTCTCGGACTTCGGCCCTCGCGCGATGCTGCACACGAGCGATCTGGTGAAGAAGCTCTCGGCCGATCTCCCCGCCGACTCGCCGGTGCGGCTCTACGTCGCCGAGCACTCCGCGTCGCTCCAGTCCTGGAACCACTCGAAGATGATCGTGGCCGACGGCAAGACCGCGCTCGTCGGCGGGCACAACATGCACACGGCCGACTACCAGCTCAAGGACCCGGTCTCCGATCTGTCGATGCGCCTGAGCGGCCCCGCGGCGGCGGCGGCCCACCGGTACGCGAACGAGGTGTGGGACGTCGCGTGCAGCCGCCAGTACAAGACGGGCATCGGCCTCGAGACGTTCCCCGCGAGCCTCGGCTGCCCCAAGCATGTCGAGCCCACCTCCGGGACGCACGGCACCGGCGACACTGCCATCATCGCCGCCGGCCGCACGGGAGCGGTGAAGGACAACGCCAGCGACGCGGCCCTGCTCGCGATGGTCGACGCCGCGAAGACGTCGATCGTCATGTCGCAGGAGGACATCCTCGGCGGGCGCATCCCCAAGACGAACCTGTCGGTCGCGTCGCCGCCCAACGCGTTGCTCGATCGGCTCGCGATCGCCATCGGGCGCGGCGTCGACGTCTACCTGGTCATCTCCAACGTCGACGGTGGCCTGTTCACGACCAGCTACAGCCACGGTTGGTCCGCCGAGGAGACGGCAGCGCAGATGGTCGATCGCATGAAGAAGAAGGCCGACGCGTTTCCCGCAGGCTCCGACGTCGTCGCCCTCCTGTGCGACAAGCTCCACGTCGCGCCGCTGCGCCTCGCCAACACCGAGCGCTGGGCCGACGGCAAGGTCTTCTCGAACCACGCCAAGTTCCTGATGGTCGACGAGCAGGCGCTCTACGTCGGCTCACAGAACCTCTACACGTCGGATCTCGCGGAGTTCGGGTACATCGTCGACTCGAAGGCCGCGGCAAAGGTCGCCAACGACACCTTCTGGGCGCCGATGTGGACTTTCTCCAAGGCCGCCGCGACGTCGGGCAGCGACGCGGCGACCTGCACGTTCCGGAAGTAGGCGAGACTTCGCCAAGCACGGGGAAGGGTTTGCGATGGGGGTCCGTATGTGACACAGCATGCGACATACGGAACCGTATGTCGCTGATGTTCAAGGAGTAGCCCGATGGTCCCCCGCCGCAGCAAGACCGCCTTCGCCGTCGCCCTCGGCGCCGCGCTGCTGACCACGAGCTTCACCGCGTCCGCGGACGACGGCGTCCCCGCGTCGAACCCGACCGCGCCTCCCGCCATCGGCGACGAGATGCGCGGTTACTACGCGTCCGAGAAGTCGACGGCGTACCTGTTCATCGGCGTGGGCACGGCGTCGGCCGCGGCGGGCGGCGTCCTGGTCGGGACGGCACCACACGACGGAGACTTCGCGCGTGGGCTGGGGTGGTCGCTCCTCGGCGTCGGCGGGCTCGAGGCCATCGGCGCCGCGTTCTACGCGCTGCAGGTGAACGCCGAGCTCGATCACTACGAAGGCGCGCTCGCGCGGGACCCGTCCGCGTTCAAGCGCGAAGAGCTCACGCACATCCACGGGACGACGTCGCGCTTCGTCGTCTACCGGCTGAGCGAGCTCGGCCTCGCGCTCGCGGGCGCCGGCGTCGCGACGTACGGCTTCATCAAGAACCAGGACACGTGGAAGGGCGTCGGCATCGGCGTCGGCGCGGAGGCGCTCACCTTCTTCGTGCTCGACGCGTTCGGGCAGGCGCGCGCGAAGGAGTACGAGGACCAGGTCCAACGCTTCGAGCCGCGGGTCGGGCTGCAGGTCGGCGGGGCTCAGCGGCCGTGGGGCGTATCGGTCGGCGGGCTCTTCTGAAGGTCCGTCATTTGCCCTTCATCATGGAGCCCGACGGGGCCTTCGCGAGCAGCTGGTGTGAGAGGAACGTGCCGTCGGCGAGGAGCTCCCCTTCGACCATCACGTGGAGATCGAGCCCGGGGAGGTCGCGAAACGTATCCGGGACGACGGGCTGCGTGTGCCGAACCGTCAGGACGACACCGCGGCTCTCGAGCTCGAAGCGGTACTCGTGGTGGGCCTGCTCGATGGAGCCGTGGACGAGCGTGCCCTCGACGCGGATGGGACGCGAGACGCGCTCCGCCCCGGCCAGCTGATCGACGCTCATGACGCGGTAGGGCTCCTCGCTCGTCGACATCCCCTCGACGGTCGCCGCCACGGCGCACGCCGCGAGGACGCCCGCCGCCGCGCCCGACGAGATCCGGCGCCGACGCCGCTTGCGCGCGCCGACGGGGCAGTCGGTCGTCAGCACCGTGCCGTCGGGCCGCTGGTAGTAGCGGACGCACGGCGCGGCCTCGCGATCGATGAGCTCCGCGGCCTCGTTCCGCGTCATCGCCGAGAGGTTGTAGACGTTCTTCGAGCACCGGCCGCAGTAGCGGACGCGCTCGTCGCCTTGCATCGTGTCCCACGGCACGTCGCACGGCAGCGCGATGGGCGGGCTGCGAAGGACACGGAGGGCTCCGCCCGCGCGCGCGCCCCGCATGGCGATCCGGACATCCGCGAGGTCGCGCTCGATGCGCTTCTTCTTTGCTGCGAGGTCACCGAGCTCGTCGAGCTCGCGCGCGAGCGCCTCTTCGCGGGTCCTCAAGGCGGCGAGGTCGCTGCGGTACGGCATGGCCGAGGTCGACGAGGGAGCTCG
>JANYHK010000027.1 GCA_025359105.1 Myxococcales bacterium
GGCGGCTTTTCGTGCGCGGACTGGTCGTACGCCGTAGCGAACGTTGTCACCGTGAAGCCTGCGGCCGGCACCGCGCTCGAGCACAAGAGCCTCGTGACGGGGGCCACGATCGAAGATGTCGCGCTCGAAGCGGCGGCGGCCGTTGCGCCTGGTGACTCGAGCATCGCGGGGTTCGTGGGTGGTTCGCAGAATGTGCTGCTGAAGCGCGTGTCGTTGTTCTTCGCGCGCTCGGATGGTCACTCAAGCTGACGCCGAAGGGCATGCGGAGAACGTTCCAGGACCTCGCTCGCCAAGCGAACGTCCCGGACCTCGTGACGCGCGCCATCTCGGGACACGCGACGGAGCGGATGCAGAGGCGCTACTCGACGGCGCACCTCGAGGAGATTCGCGATGCCGTCGGCAAGGTCGCCGCACTCGCGACGACGCCCAAGACCGTCCCCTAGGACTTCGACGAGCGGCCACCGTTGAAGACGGAAAGGCGAGCCGATTTTTCGCCGCGCTCGCGCTCCATGTTCGCGATGAGATCGCCAGCGCGAAAGACCCGATCGCCGAAGCGGACATCCTTGCAAACGATCTGCATCTGGTCCCGCTGCTTGTCGCGCGGAAGGTCGGCGACCTCGCCGCCACACGCGACGAGGAGCTCGTCGGTCGGCCAGCAGGGGCCTTTGTACTCCTTGCCCTCGGGCCCGTTGCGCCATCTGTCCTGCGTGTGGAGCGAGGCCGGCACGGGAGCGATGCGCTCCGCGCTCGCCTCTCCACGCTCGTAGTCCTCCGCACCCTCGTGGAAGCGACGCGCGCGCGCCGCGGGTCAGCGACGACGAACCAATCTTCATCGCCGTCCGGCGTCGTGCACCAGTACAGCGCGAAGCGCTTCGTGCGTGGCTTCGACTGCGCCAAGATTAACTCCGCCGCTGAACAGAGTGCTGGACAGCCGCCCAGCGATCCCGCTTGATCCCCCCGGGATGCGCGTAACTGCGTGCGTCCGTCGCCGATGTGATCGAGACGAGCGATGAAGAAAAAGTGGAGCGGGAGAAGGGATTTGAACCCTCGACGTCCACCTTGGCAAGGTCTCCCCGCGCGCTTGTTTTTGCGCCGGTTCGACATGGGATTGGCCCTGACCCACCCTTTATCCCACCATTTTGGGCGTTGGTTAAGGGGAAACCGCTCGGCCCTCTGATCAGCGGCCACTCGCCTCTCGAAATGCAACCCGAAAGCCTCTGCACTTCAGCGTGGTGTCACGCGTTCTTCTGGTCCCAGCTCGCTGATGTGAACTCAGGTCGCAGCGCTTCGAGCGTGCTCGGCAACCTCACGTCACACGTGAGCGCAAGGTATCGCGATGAACGAGTCGTGCCCACGTAGATGGTTTGCCCAAACAGGTCCGGGGCGCGTTCGAAGAGCCGGTCGATGCTTACGAAGAAGACGGCTTCGAACTCGAGCCCCTTGATGTACTCGGAAGAGAAAACGCGGATCTCGTTGTCGTGACCGACATCGCGGCCGTTGTGGCATGCCCGGACCTCGATGTGGCGGTCCGCGAGCACGCGGGAAAGGTCATCCGCCACCGGGGAGACGTCGGCGTCACCGGGTACAAAGACGGCAACCGAAGGCACGCTGCCAAGCGCGCCCTCGATCTCGCCGATGCGCTTGGCAATCCAGTCCGCCTGCCTCAAGCCCGTTAGGCCTTCCACCAAGAGAGGAGGAACGTCTCCGAGCTGAGGCTCGTAGAAGGCGCGGACGGCGGGCACGGGGCCCGGCAAGAGACCGGCGAGCCTCTTGGAGAATTCGATGAGAATCGGGCTCTGCCGATACCCAACCGTGATCTCTTCGACCTGAAAGTCGTCCGCGATGCTGGAGAACTCGGCGAGGGACCGCACGCCGTGCGCCGTCATGCGTTGGCGCAGGTCGCCCGACGCGAAGAGAGAACGAAACTTGGGATGCGCCAGCTCCAGCATGCAGGCGAGCTGCACCGAAGAGAAGTCAGTCGCTTCGTCGACCAACACCTGGAGGTAGTACTCGCCCTCGATTGCCTCCAAAATAGCGAGCGGCGTATTCGCGCGCCAGCGTCGGTCCGGACGCGCGGTGAGCCGTCGGGCGCTTCGCAGCATCGACAAGACGAGAACATCGAGTTCCGTCGCGCTGATTTCGTTCCGAATGATTCGTTCGCGGACAGCGTAGTAGATGCCGCCATCCTGCAGCGCACGCCGGCGGAAGCGTTGAAAGGCCTCGGGCAGACGCTCGACAAGGTTCTTGTGCCCCTCTGCGAGGAACGCGACGTGCTGACGCAGCGTCAAGAGCGCCCCCAGCGCACGGAGTTCGTCCTCCGAAGGCCGACGGTCTCCCAGACGGCGAACCAGCTCGAAGTATCGAGCCGAGGTTCTCGGGCCCCCCCCTCGAAGGGTCTCGCGCGCGAGCCAACGAAGCGCTCGTTCAAGAGCGAGCAGGGCTTTCGCTCGGCGCGAGTCCGTCGCGGCGGGCCGCACCGCCTCGTCCTCTTCCTCGTCGTCGCCGTCGTCCGGGCCCGCGTTGCGAACCTCGAGTTCTTCGAGATGACTCCCAATCTCGTCGACTAGGTCAGGATGACGCCGCAAGAGCGCGCGAATCATCTCCCGGACGCGAAAATTAGCTCGAACGGTAAGCGACGGATCCTTCTCCGGCTCCTTTTCAGAGCCATCCGCTGGACGGAGGAACTTTGCGAGCGAGGATTGGACTTCGACGAGGTCGAATAGGCGCCCGTACTGAATTGCACGTTCGCCAGCACGCTGCTTCATCGCTACGATTTGCTCACGGAGCTCGACGCTGGGGCTGAGCCCTAGCGACTGCTCGAATGCCAGGGCGTACCGCGTCACCACGTCGTTCTCCAAGTGGGCCTGAAACGCCGTGTAGAGAGACCAGGCCGCGGGGCTGGAGTCATCGAGGAGGAGCGGGTCCGCTTTGAGGAAGAAGCGCCCGGACGCCCCGGAGCTTAGGATTCGGAGGACGTTCCGTCCCAAGCGAAGGCGCTCGTCCGACCACGTCCGAATTCGGTCTTCGGATGCCGGCACTTGCTCCTTGGCGAACGCCTCCTTGAGGTAGAGCTTGAGCAGATCTGTCGGCGAGAACATGACCCAGCGCTGCGAGAGCCCAATGTCATTGCCGAGTCGCTCCCGCTCGTCGTCCTCCCAGCATTCGATGTCCAGCTTCTGTGCCAGGCGCTTGATCAGCGTCGTCGTCTTGCCGGTGCCAGGTGGGCCGCTCAGCATGATCCGCTCCCCCAACCGGCGCCGAAACACTTTGCCCTGGAACGCGTCGAGTACCGCCTGGTCCCGCAACGAGAGCGTTCGCTGAGCCTCGCGACGAAATCCCTCGCGGCGCGCCGATGCGTCGGCCGCCGCTAGGTCCTCACGCGTCAGCTCCGCAATGAAGTCGTCGAGTCCATCCGCGGCGCGGTGGCTTTCAAGGAACTGGCGAAGCGAATGGAGCGGTCGCCTGGCATCGCCGATTTGAAAGCGATTGTCGATCGCATCCCACACGGTCCCATTTAGGCGCGGTTTCAGCTCGACGCGTTCGAGCACGCGAAGCGTCCGCTCCCTGCCAGCGATGCTCACCTCTTCGGCGTCGCCCGGGTTCAGCTCTGCCAACCGCCCCATACGGCTGCGGTAGCTCGCGAGGGTTCCGTGCTTGGCAAGCGAGGCAGTCGGCGGTGTCGCGCGGCAGAAATAATAGGAGCGGCGCTCACCCCCGTCATCCTCCACGAGGATTCGCACAATGAACGGCTCCTGCCGGAGGTATCTCAGTGCACCGTGGACGCTCGACTGGATCTTGACCAGGTGCGAGACCGCATTCGGACCGCCTGCCATCGGATTCGCGTTGTTCGCAATTACGCCGGCAGGGTCGTCTGCCGGGATAGGAGCCGAAGCGTCGACGGACGCAACGCGTGCTGCGTCCTCCAGGATCTCAACACAGAGTCCAGCAATTCTCTCGTCCATTGCCCCCATCCCTCGCGCTGGGCTTGATCTAATCACAACGAACCCGGTGTGTGACGCCTCAGGCCACCGCGACGTGCGAATTTTGACGCCATGCCATGCTTCGGCGGACTCATGGCGAAGGCAACGCCGAGATCCACCGGCACGCCGAGGCTCTGCAGCCTACCAACGCACGCGCCAGACGCCGCCGCCCGTGCAGGTGCCGCAGTGATGAAGGCTCTTCCAGTCGTTGCGGCCTTCGAGCTTGGCGAGGCCCTTCCGCGCCTTGTCGGCGCCGTGTGAATTCTGCCATGTGGTGTGCCCACAATCGCCGATGAGCCTCATCACGTCGTTCGTTGGCGTGGTGCTCACCTTCTTGTAGAAACGCTCCTCTCCCGCCTTCGGCTCGTCGTGCTCCTCGGCTTGCGGTGCTGGTGCGTCCGGGACGATGACGACCCCGCCGCCTTGCTGATAGGCGCCGATTGCCTCCGCATTCTCGACGCGCGTGAGTAACGCGCCTCGCTCCTCCTCCAGCTCGGCAGCACGGAACTGGAGATCGTCGATCACGCACCGCAGCCCCTTCACCTTCTTTTCGAGTTCGACGTTGGCCTCTTCGTACGCGTCCGCCAGCTCCTTCGCCCCTTGAAGGGTGGTCGCGCGTTCCTTCAACTGGCCGAAGATTCGCTGCGTCGCAGCCGACCTGATCGCGTCGATCTCCTCGGGCCTCACGACGCTGAGTGCGGAGGCGCGCATGATCCTGACGCGGAGCTGGTGACGGAAGCGGTCGCGCGTCTCCTTGAGCTCGGCCGACATCGACCGCAGGCGTTGAGCGGTCCAGAGAGAATGGCGATACGGGTCGTCGTCGACGGTCAGCTTCGGCCAATAGATACGCACGGCGCCGCGGTAGCACGACAGGGCCTTGCCGAGCCTGCCGGTAAGCGTCCACGCCGCGTCGTCATCGACAGACAGCACGGTCGCGACTCCGGACAGGTCGTACCCGAGCCGATCGGCGAGGTTCGGAAGAGCGGGTCCTTCGCCATCGGACGTCACGATCACGAGAGGGAGCGTGCGCGCAGGGTCGAGGGCCGCGTTCGCAAGCTGATCTCCTTCTGTCGGTCCGTTCACTTCGCGCGGCAACTCAAGGCGCGATGCCCCGTGATACCAACCACCGGGTCGTTCCAGTAGGGCCCGGACGATTCGTGGGCATCGCGGATCGAAGTCGACGGGATTGACGGCCGAGGAGCCGGCACCCACTTCAAGGGTCGCGTAGACTGCGACGCGGTCGTCGGCGAGCCCACAGGCGGTTACGGAGAGGCACGCAACGAACCGACGACCGTTCTGCTGGGTCTCTTCGAGCCGGACGAACCACCATGTACGCGCGCCGTCGGTGGCTTCCTCCGTTTGGAAGGTCGCATGGCTCCCGTCCTCTGCGTTGTAGGTCCCGGTCGAGACGCCAGCGATGTCCAAAGCGGTGGCGCCTTTTGACTTCAACCAGGTCGCGACTGCTTCCCGCAGCGCGGTCGCCTCCGAGGCGCGCGCGTCGGCCGGCGCCATCCCGTCTCGTCGTTCAAGAAGGTAGGCAGCGATCTTTTGCATGCGGCGCGGGCTCCCAGCTCAAGCATACCCACCCTGCGTCGAGCGCCTAGACGCGCCGGCAGCCCCCTGATGGCGCGCCGTAGTCGACGTTACGGACACGCCCGTCCGCGTGAAGTTCGCGCACAGCGTCAACGCCTGGAGAAGCCCTGCCGGATAGCGAGTGGCATCAAGTCCACCTCCAGGTTACCGGATCCCAAGTCACCGGCCCGCTCTCCGCGAGAACAGGATCGAGAAACGCTTTCGCGGCGGCGGTGACGTCCGCAAGAGTGGGCCACGCGAGGTGGTCCTCGCGCGCCATCGCGGCGTACGGCACCTCCCAGGCGGCGAGCGGCGCGGGAAGCGACGCGGGCAAGCCATGCGTTTTCCGAAACGAGAACGTCTCCTCGAGCGCCGCGCGGAGGCGCGCGGACTCGAGCGCCTTCGCGCTCGCGAGCAGAGCGATGTCCGGTAGGTCCTTCACGCGCGAATTTGGGCGCGCGCGCGGCATCGTGTACGCGTGCAGCTTCTCGGCGACGTGCGTCTCGATCGGGTAGAGGCGCAGCGTCGGCGGCGCGATGCCGGCAAAGCCGAGGACGTCGTCGGCGACCACGTCCTCGGGGACTCCGAAGATCGGCTCGCCGAACACGACGTCGACGCCGAACGGGCCCCCGTATGGCTTGCCTGCGAGCCGGCATTCCGCGCGAAAGCGCACGCCGTCGTACTGCATGCCGTCGTTCTGGATCTCCGGGTGCTCCTCGTCCGAGCCCACCTCGAAGGTGACGAAGTCGCCGAGATCCAGACGAGCCGCCTCCTGGAGCCGCCCAAGGATGCCGTCGGGCGATCCCGTGATGCGGAGGTCGACGTCTTTCGTGGTCCGCGCCCGCTCGAGGCGCAGCTCGAGGACCAACCCGCCCTTGAGGGTCGCCGCGTCGCCGAACACGGCGGCGATCCGAGCCAGGAAGCGATCGAACACAAGGAGCTGCCGACGGCGCGCGAACTCCGGACCGGTTGGTGAAGCCGCGCGGAGGCGCTGCTCGAGCGCCTGCTTGAAGGCCTCGGGCGAGGCGTACGTTCGCGGCGTCACGCGAGCCCCCCGAACGGTTTCAGCGACGCCCGGACATCGGCGAGGTCTCCGCGGACCGCCAGGCCTCGCCTCAGGGCCTGCTTCGCCGCCTGTCGCAGGAGCTCGGGCGACAGCCCGTCGCGCGCGCAGTCGTTGAGCGTTCGCGTGACCGACGTGACGGGGACGGGACCGAACCAGGTTCGCTCCCGCTTCGGGACGTCCGCGTAGTGGAGCACGAGCTCGTCGGGCAGGCGGAATCGGCGCTGTCGCCAGGCCTCGGGGACCGCGAGATGCACCTTCGCCGGCATGACGTCAGAGAGGCCGTGAAGCGCGAGCGCCGTCTGATCCGAGAAGACCCCGGCCTGCTCCGACCAGAGCCATGCGCTCACGAGCTCCTCGTGCTCGCCCGCGGGAAAGTGGACCAGCCGGTAGATGCCCCGCCGGACCCGGAGAGCCCGGCCGCTCGACACATGGTGGACGAGAAGCTGCGGCGAGTAGCCTGCCTCGGCCGCTTGCTGCGTCGTAAAGAGCCCTTCCTGCGCGGCGGCGACCTCGTACAGGCGGTCCCAGTCGGGATGTTGTGAGGGCTTCGCGGTCATCCACGAAACGTAAGCCTTGCTTTAGTTTTGTGCAATACGACCGCGATTTCCATCGTGGCACGCAACTAAAGTCATGCTTTACTTTTGTGTGCAATGCCGAGGAGGAGGGCCGTCGCTGTTCGGAGGAGCCAGTGCGTACACGACGAAGACGATTCCGCTTCCGACGTCGGCGGCGATGCGAAGCACGGCGGGCGTCACGCCAACCTCGAAGCTCCGCGCGTCTGATCCAGCCGCGACGCCGATCGAAAAGTCTCGCGTCAAGACCTGGTTCCACGCGGCCCGCGCTTCCGGCGAGAGCTTGTGGACCAGGTCGACGAAGCTGCGGATCCCGACCTCAGCGTTGGCTGGGTGCGACGACAGCTCCAGGTTCGCGAAGTACCCCTGCCCGTCCCGCGTGCAGTGCAGCGCGTACGCGTCGGGCTCGAACGCGCGCACCAGGTCGCTCAGGTCGTCCTCGCCGCGGAGCTCAAGATCAACGTTGAGGAAGTGCGTTGGGGTGTCGGTCATGGGAGCATGCCCTCAGTGGGTCGTGTGACCGCCCTCGGGCGTCTCCCCGGCCACGCCGCCGAGGAATCCGGCGACTCGTCCCACGGCGTGCAGAATCTCGGCGTTCTGCGCCGTCGAGTAGTGCCGCTGCATGCGCTCGGTCGTGTGCCCCGAGATCGCGCGCGTCACGAGGTCGTGGATGTTCGCCCGGCGCGCGAGGTCCTGGAACGTTCGCCGCATCGCCTTCGGCGTCAGCTTGAGGTCCCACTTGAGCGCTTGCACGACCTGGCGAAACGGCTGGTCGAGCACGGACCGCGCGCGCAGCCCGCCGATCACCGACGGGAACAGGTAGTCCGAGTCGCCCATCGCGCCGTCGAGCGACGCGACGTGTTCGCGGAGCACCTCCATCACGGCCGGCGGGAGCGGGATCTCCTGGTCGAGCGCCGTCTTCGTCTGGTCCATGATCTCCTTCCCCATCGAGTGCGAGCGACGGAGAAGCAAGATCCCCTCCTCCCAGAGCAAGTCTGGCGTCTGGCCGCGACGTCGCAGCGGCCGCAGCGTCGACGGGCGCGACCCGATCGCGAAGCCGAGGAACGTCATCGCGTAGTGCTGCGGGTACAGCTCCTTCATCTTCGCGAGGAACGCCCCCGCCTGCTCGGGCGCAAGCGCGTTGGGCTGCTCGCGCGTGTACGTGCGCGGCACGTGAAAATACTCGAGCACGTCCGACGGATCGTTCCCGAGCTCGTAGTGGTTCGTCATCGCGCCGCAGATGACCTTCACGATCGACATCCACCCGTTCGCCGTCGCCGGCGCGAGGGACACCAGCTTCTTCTTCCCCTGGTCGCTTTTGCGGATCGACGGCATCCCCTCGTGCATCCAGACAGCGAGCTTGTCGCGCCACGCGATCAGGTGCGCCGGGCGGAGCTCGTCGACGAAGAAGTGCCCGAGCTCGGGGATCAGCCGCGCGAGCGTCGAGCTCCAGCGCTCGCGCCCCTTCGCGGACTTGATCTTCCCCTCATTGACCTTTGCCTTGAACAGCGACGCGGCGTACGAGCTCCATTGCGGTGGCGTTTGCTTCCGCCCGCTCACGAGGTCGCGCGCGTCGGATTGAAGGCGAACGCGCTCGTTCTCCGCCTGGATCAGCGTCGCGTCGCGCAGGACGCGCTGCAGCTCCTGCACTTTCCCCGTCCGCGGATCGACGACGCGCGTCCGGACGAGATACCCCCCGTCCTTCAGCGCCCACACTCCCCGGCGGAGCGGCTTCGCCGTCATCTCGTACTTCCACCTGGTCACCCATTTGGTTTTCGCCTCGGAGGAACGCATCGAGCTTGTCTCGGCGCCACATATAGCACCCAGTCCCGCCGCGTCGTCCCTCCGGTTCGATTTTTCCGGCGCGCCGAGCAGCGTGAAGTCCGTGGACGCTCTCGAAGTGGCAATGGCGCGCGGCCTCGGCGGTGGTCAGGAGCTCGGGATCGCGATTTGGCATTGAGTGCGGCTCGTCGGAAATTCCCGACGAATGCCTCACTTCCCCATCGCCCCGAGACTGCGCGAGTTGCGTTGGCACGCGTCACCAGAACGGATGACGCGTGTACCTGCGTACGTCCGTAGGACGATGACCGACGACTCCGCTCGTCACAACTCCGCGCGCCGCGGAGCTCGAATAGGACCGCGCACTTGCGTTGTCGAGGCCGACGGGATTCCGGCGTCGACGCGTCGAATCACCGTTGGCGCGGGCGGCCGTCCGCGACGTGCACGGTTGCCGTCGCGGGCGCGGCGCCGCTGCCCGCTGGGCCCGGCCGTGTTTGGGCCAACGAGAAACGCTCGAGCAGATCGGCGGCACGTCGGAGACGAACGCGCGTTTCCGTGTTGGCGGTCCCGTTGGCGACGAGAACGACGAGCAGGTCATGGAAGTCGACCGGTGCCGCGAGAACGTGCACGCCGTCCACGCACGCGCCGATGCAGACAGGCCCCGGCGCGGAACCCAGGGTTGCCGAGTGCGTCGAAGGTCCACCTCCGAGAGATGGCAAGACTGCAAGCGGATGCTCGAGCCACGCAGACGCGACCTTCTCGATCGCCGCGGCGAGCGCGGGATGGTCGCCTGATGCGATCCTAAGGTGTCCGGTTCGCGAGGCGAGTGCGCCGATGCCGCTGATCCCCACGTACTCCACGACGCGACGCGCTCGCTCGCGGGCCCGGTCGTCCTCAAACTCGTCCACCACACCGTCATCGTGCCATACCGAGTCGACTTTGCACGCACGTCATCGCCGGTGCGCGACCTCGCGCGGCGAGCGCAGGGACGAGTCTTGAGGGTGAAACGCAGTGGCAAAGCCCTGTGGTGACCCCGCCACCATACTGATGGGATGCCAGCCGCGTTCTGACCAGGCGCGGCGCCCAATTTTTCTCGTTCCGCGCGCGGCACCGTCACCCAGCGCTCCGCCTCGTGCAACGTCGTCGGGCGCCGCGATGGCGATGCGCGCGAGACCATCTTGTGGAGGATGGTGCAGACGCTGAAGCACGAGTAACCAGCCATGGGTTCGTTTCCTCGTGGCGAACGCGCCACTCTGGCAGAGACTAGGCGTCAAGCGCCGAAACCGAAGCCAGTGCCTCTCGAGCAGCAGCGTCTGTATCGTCTAGGCGCCGGGACCCACGATCCGGCGAGCACACATGCCGCACCTCATCGACATCGCCCTACGGAAGCCCGTCGCCGACAGCGAGCGCGCCGGGTTCCCGTTCTCCGTCCCGGCGATCAGCTCACTGCCGACGCTCGACGTTAGCGTGCCGATCACGCTCTTCGTGGGGGAGAACGGCTCTGGAAAATCGACACTGTTGGAGGGCATCGCCACGGCGGCCGAGCTCCCAGCGCTGGGAGCGCGTGAAGTCGACCTCGACGAAACACTCGCCGACCAACGCCGGCTTGGCGCTGCGCTGCGGCTGGCGTGGCGCCCCCGCTCGCGCCAAGGGTTCTTCTTGCGAGCGGAGGATTTCTTCGGACACTTGCGCTTTCAAGCGCGCACCGACGCCCGCATCGCCAGGGAGCAGCGTGAGTCCCTCGGCATCTACGATCACGAAACCGCGGATGGCTTTCACGTCGACGAACGAAACGCCGCGAAGAGCCTCCGAAAATACGACTCCCGCTCGCACGGTGAGAGTTTTCTGGACCTGTTCACGAATCGCCTGCGACCGCGCGGGCTCTACCTGCTCGACGAGCCCGAAGCGCCGCTCTCACCGAAACGCCAGTTGCTGGTCCTCGAGCTCATTGTGCGCGCGGCGAACGCCGGCGCGCAGTTCATCATCGCCACGCACTCCCCCATCCTGCTGGCATGCCCGGGCGCACGCATCTACGCGTTCGACGACCCGCCGATCCACGAGGTGCGCTACGCGGACCTCGAGCACGTCAACGTGATGCGAGACTTCCTGAACCATCCGGATCTCTTCCTCCGGCACCTCGCCTAAGTCGAGGGCTGGGCCTACGCGCCTTGGAGACGCCGAGGTGGCTCACCTTGCGATCCCGCCGACGAGGGCAAAAACGAGTGGCAGCGTCAGGAACACAACCGCAGCGACGGCGAAGGCGAGGTTCCCGCGCTCTTCGTCGAGCGCGCGTGCGACGGCCTCGTCACGCGTCCCGGCGAGATGCGCGACTTCCGGCGGCGCAGCCCCACCATCCCGGTATGATCGTGGCGGAACGGGCGCGCTGGTCAAGACGACCGGGCCTGCGTCCTCGCCCACAGCGCCTGGCAGGTGCACGGGGGGGCGATCGTCGTCCGGGGCGATCCATCCGCCGCCGCGATGGGTAGCGTCGAGCCCCTCCGTGACCCGGCGGGCCCGACGACGCGCGCGGTGCGCGGAAACGAGAGACCACACCGCGATCAGCAGCCCGACGACAGCAACGCCGACGAGGAACGCGACAGCGCGGTGCGCAGCCGCGAATCGCGAAATGTCGGTGACGCTGCCGCCACGCGAGACGAGCTTTGGGGCATTGCCATCGACGTCCAGCCACCATCCGTTGCGATCCTCGCGAACGCGCACGGCACCGCACGAGTCCGGTGCGGCCCTCGCGAAGGACACCAGCGTCGAGCATTGGTTCGGGGCCTCGACGTAGAGCCTCGAGTTCGACGTCCCCAGCTTTCGCACCGAAGACGCCAAGAAGAGGAAGGAGAAGAAGGACGAGAAGGCCGACGGGCGTACCGCCCGCCGAGCGACGACTACCCAGGCTGAAGAAGAAAAACCAGGCGTTCGGCGGCAGTCTTACAGTAGGTCTCGCCACCTGGCTGCGGCCGTCCTCGCTTCGCCCACTTCGTCGAAGGGCCCTGAGGCCTACATCCTCTGGGACAAGTCGCGTCTCCTCGTTCGCCGCTCGCAAACGCGCGGCGACGAGGTGATGAACACGACGAAGCAACGCGTGCGCTACGCGATCGATTTGCCGCCGGAGGTCGTCGCGATCCTCCGCTGGCACGTCGCCACGCAGCTCACGACGCCAGAAGAGGAGGACTCCGATCTCCTCTTCCCGGCGACGACCGGCGGGTTTCGTTCCCCGTCGGTGCTCAACAAGCCGTTCGCCGACGTCGCCAAGCACGTCGAGCTCGGCAAGGCGTTCACCCAGCGTGGCCTCCGCCGGACCTTCAACGATCTGGCACGGGCCGCTCGCGTCGAGTCGATCATCACGCGCAGCATCTCCGGGCACCTGACCGAGCGGATGCAGCACCACTACTCCACCGTGAACACCGCCGAGCAGCGCGAAGGGATCGCCCGCGTCATCCGCCTCTTCAAGAAGCCTGCCCCAGGTGGGGAGGTTGGTGGGGAGCCCCAGGTAGGAGGTGGGGAGGTTAAAGAAAAAACCGGCTGAGCGCTCTGCTCAACCGGCCTCTTTTCCAGCTTGTCCTGGAGCGGGAGAAGGGATTTGAACCCTCGACGTCCACCTTGGCAAGGTGGCACTCTACCACTGAGTTACTCCCGCAAAAACGCGGTCCTTGAGTACCTTTGTCCCCCCAGCATGTCAACACCTCGCTGCTACGCGGGCGTCTGCCTCGATGGGCGAGCCACCGACACACGCTGCGCGAACGAGATCGTGAACCCGCCCGCGCGCATCGCGAAGGGCGCGCGATGGAGACCTTCACCCTACCTTCACCGCGCCGACGCCAAGGCGTGAATGAGACGACCGAGAGACTGCGAACCACCCTTCTCGGAGCGCCTGCGCGCGTGCACGATGAAGGTCTGATGTCCGAACGTGACGACGAGCGCGATACGGTCCCCGTCGCCGAGCGCCTCCCGCCGGCATCGAGCGGCGGCGAGCGCGGGCCTGCGAGCGCGAGCGCCAACACGACGACGACCCGCCAGATGACGCAGGCGTTCCTCGACAGCGACTACCCGCGCGCCGCCGCGCTCGCCGAGACCGTGCTCGCCGAGCAACCGGGCGACGTGATGGCGACGGCGATCGCCAAGGAGTGCCGCGCGATGCGCGATCTCGCGTCCTCCATCCCCGTGCGCGCCGTCATGTGGGACGAGCGCGTGGACGCCGACGCCGATGGGGTCGCCGCCAGCATCCTCTCCCTCGTCGACGGACGAACGAGCGTCTCCGAGATCGCCGAGCTCGCCGAATCGAGCGGGCTCGGGCCCGGCGAAGCGCTCCGACGCATCGAGGAGTTCATCGAAACGGGCGTCCTCCGCCTCGTGCCCGCGGACGAAGCCGTCTTCTGAGCGCGTGCTACGCTTTGTCGGTATGCGACGGAAGGCGTTTTCGCTCATTCTGCTCCTGGGCGCGTGCTCGGGATCGGGCACCGGCCCCGGCGCAAACCCCGGCGACGACGCGGGACCCGGCAGCACGCTCCCCGATGGCAGCACCGCGGGCAACGACGGGGGACCGATCGGCACCGACGGCGCCGCAGGAGACGGCACAGCTCCGCGCGACGGCGCGCCGGACGACGGGAGCACCTCTCTCCCCGACGCCGGAGTGACGCTTCCGCCCATCGTCCCTTCCCCGTGCGGCGGCAAGATCCACTGCGTGCGGCCCGGCGACGATCTGCAAGGCGTGCTCACTGCGGCGGCGAGCGGCGACACCGTGCAGGTCGCAGAGGGCACGTTCACCGGCACCTTCTCCTTCACCGGCAAGTCGCTCCTCGTCGCCGGCGGCTTCGACACGACGTTCGCGACGCGCGATCCCGCCGCGCGCGAGACCAAGCTCGATGGCGCCGCGAAGGGCAGTGTCCTCACGGTCAGCGCCGACGGCTTCACCGTGCGCGTCGACGGCTTCACCATCACGGGCGGCTCTGGCGACGCGGGCAACGGCTACAGCGGCGCGGGGATCGAGTGCGGGCTCGGCAAGGTAACCCTCTCCTACAACCGCGTCGTCTCGAACGTCGTCGCGGCTTCAAACATCGACCCGACCGGCACGCGCGGCGGCGGCATCGTCGCCAACGGCAACGGGCAGAGCGTGATCGCGATCGTCGCGAACGTCATCCAGGGCAACGTGTCCGGCCGCGGCGCGGGCGTCGCGAGCTCCGATGTCGGGACGCTCATCCTCGACGGCAACGTCATCAAGAACAACCGCGGCTACAGCGACCACGGGGGCGGCGTCTTCATCAACTCGCCCAACGCGACCCTCCGCGCCAACTGGATCGAAGGCAACGAGATCGGCCCTGCGGTGAATCCGTACGGCCTGGGCGGCGGCGTGTACATCCACCAGCAGGGCACCTCCGCGCACCTCTCATACAACACGTACACCAGGAACAAGGCGCCCAGCGCGGGCTCCGGGTTCTTCGTCGACAACGCCGCCGTGGCGACCCTCGACCACGAGCTCTTCTACGCCAACGCGTGCAACGAGAAGAGCGGCGCCGCGATGCTCGTCGACGCGACCGACACATCGAACCCGATCGGCTCGGCGCTGACGGTCTCGTACACGACGGTCGCCGACCACCCTTGCAACTCGACGTACGACGGCAACGGCATCATGGTCGTCGGCCTCGGATCGACGGCCACCGTGTCGCATAGCCTGTTCTGGAACAACGGCGCCAACCAGTTCGCGATGGCGGCCGGCGGCACCGCGCCCGCGGTCTCGAGCACGTTCACGTCCCCCGATCCGATGTTCGTCGACCCCGCCAGCGGCGACTACCGCCTGAAGTCGGGCAGCCCGGCGGCCGGCTTCGGGCGCTACTGACTCAGCCGCCGTGAAGCACGCGTTCAGGTGATCGCGCGCGCAAGGAAGAACGCCGTCGCCGCGGCAATCGCACCGATGACGAGGGTCTGAACCGCGCTGCGGATCGGCGCCGAGCCGGTGAACCGCCCCTTCACGTAGCCGAGCACGGCCAGCGCGATCGACGTCACGACGATGCTCCCGCGCAGCCCGCTGTCGATGCCCGCGGTGAGGACGTAGGGGGCGAGCGGCACGAGGCCGCCGAGCGCGTAGGCGACGCCGATGGTCAGCGCCGCGGTGACCGCGCGGCGGGGGTTCGGCTCGTCGAGCCCGAGCTCGAAGCGCATCATGAAGTCGACCCACGCCTCCGGCCGCGCGCGAAGCGCCTTCAGGACCGGCGCGACGTCCTCGCGCGTGAGACCGTAGCCGGCAAAGACCGCCGCGACCTCATCCTCCTCTTCTTCGGGGATGTCCTTCACCTCACGCGCCTCGCGACGACGCTCGCTCGCGTAGTGCTCGATCTCCCCGCGACCGGCCAGGTACCCGCCCAGGCCCATCGAGATGGCCCCCGCGACGATCTCGGCGAGCCCTGCCGTCACCACGAGCCGCGACGACGCCACCGCGCCGGAGAGGCCGGCCGCCAGCGCGAACGGCACAGTCAGCCCGTCGCTCATGCCGAGCACGGCGTCCCGGACCATGAGCGAGCCCCCGAAATGACGCTCGCGGTGCTCGTGGGTGTGATCTGAAGACATCACCCACCTATAGCAACCGTCCGTCGGACCGGAGCGTTGCTCTAGCCTTCTTCTGGGCCGCTACCGTCGTTTGCGATTACGCCGGCGCCTTGAGGCGACGGTGCGCGAGCGGAATGCGCAGCTTGCGCAGCGCCTTCGTCTCGATCTGACGGATGCGCTCCCGGGTGAGCGAGAACACCTGACCGACCTCCTCGAGCGTGTGGTCGCGCGATTCGTCGATGCCGAAGCGCATGCGCAGCACCTTTTGCTCGCGCGCGTCCAGCGTGTGGAGCAGCGCGTGCGCCTGCTCGCGCGAGCGCGAGTCCTGGAGCGCGTCGTCGGGTGCGATGACGAGCTCGTCCTTCACGAAGTCGCCGACGTGGCCGTCGCCGTCGCCACCGAGCGGCGTCTCGAGGCTGATGGGCTCCTTGGCGATCTTGAGCATCGCGTCGATCTTGTCGAGCGGCATGTCGGTCATCGTCGCGAGCTCTTCCGGCGTCGCGTCGCGGCCGAGCTGCTGGACGACCTGCGCCTGCGCGCGCGACAGGCGGCGCAAGCTCTCCACCATGTGGACCGGCACGCGGATGGTGCGCCCCTGGTCGGCGATGGCGCGCGACAGCGACTGCCGCACCCACCACGTGGCGTACGTGCTGAAGCGGTAGCCCTTGCGGTAGTCGAACTTGTCGACCGCGCGCATGAGGCCGATGTTCCCCTCCTGGATGAGGTCGAGGAGCATCAGGCCGTGGTTCACGTGCTTCTTCGCGAACGCCACGACGAGGCGCAGGTTGGCCTCGACGAACTCGGCCTTGGCCCGGTCCGCGATGCGACGCTGCTGCTCGATCTTGGCGACGATGGACCGGTCCCCTGCCGCGACGAGCGCGTGGAGGATCCGCTCGACGATGCGCCGCTGCATGCGCACGTCTTCGAGGCCTCCGAGCACCTGCTTCAGGGTGCGCTTGTACGCTGGCGTCTTGCGCGCCTTTTGCGTGGGCGTGTCGGCGAGCTTGGCGGCGCGGTCGAGGAGGCGCGCGAGCCGCGCGACCATCGCCTCGTCGTGCACGTCCTCTTCGTTGACGTTGCGCGCGAGCTCCTGGACGCCGAGCTTGCCCTGGCGCAGCTCCTTCGCGACGCCCGCGAGCTCCGGCGCGGCGGCCCGCGAGGACAGGAGCGCGGCCACGATCGTCCGCTCTGCTTCCTCGATCCGTCGGGCGAGCTCGATCTCCCCCTCACGCGTGAGGAGGGGCACCCGCGCCATCTTCTGGAAATAGAATTGGACGGTGTCGAGGCTCGGGGCCTTTTCGGTATTGTTTGCCGCCTGACCGGGGGGCGGCACGTTGAACTTCTTCACGGCGTATCTTGTGATGCTCGTGACGTCATGGTGAGCGCGCTGACGTCGACGGCTACGGGTAAGCGCTCGAACATAGTATTAAGCACGAACGGTCCGCGTGCCCGTCCATTCAGGGAAAACCCCCTGGAAAACGCGGAAACGGACGAGCTGTGTAGGGTGGCACCTGCCCCAGCAGCCGGGCCAAACCGCTGGATTCGTGGGCTATTGCCCGAGCAGGCGGCTGACCGAGCCGAGCAATACCACGCGGTCGTCGTTCGTGTCGGCGACGTACAGGCGGGAGGTGAAGTACGCCGTCGGCTCCACCGCCACGCCGGTCGGTCCCGCCAGGTTGAGCCCGCCGCCCGCGCCGAAGATCGACGCAGCCCCTGCGCCAGAGCCGTCGGCGGGCAGGCTGAAGACGACGACGCGCGGCTGGTCGCGATCGACGACGTACTCGTTCGCGCCGTCGTGCGCGAGGGCCACGGGGCCGGCGAGGTGGGTCTTGTCGGCGGCGGAGCTCGCGGCGCCGCGGCTGGTCAGATCGAGCTGCCCGAGGACGGACGTGGCCGACGCGCCGTTTGCGGTCGGGATCGCCGCGAACCGCAGGACGCGGTTGTTCCCTGCGTCGGCGACGAAGAGCGCGCCGCCCGCCACGTCGACGGCGCTGGGGTTTGCCAGCGTGTCCGGTCCCGCGGCGCCGGCGCCGTGGTTGGGGAGCGCGTCGCCGCCGCTCACCTGACCGAGGACGAGATCGGCCGGCTGTCCGTTCGACGTCGGGAACGTGTTCCAGACCAGCACGCGGCTGTTGCCGGTGTCGGCCACGAAGAGGCGCGTGCCGTCGACGTAGACCCCTTCGGGCGAGCGGAGCGTCGCCAGCGCCGGGGCGCCGCCGGCGTTGACGGCGTTCTTGTCGAAGCCGGTCTGGCCAAGGACGAGCGAAGCGTCGGGGCTGGCGCTCGCGGCGTCGAAGACGAGGACGCGGTGGTTGCCGGTGTCCGCGACGACGACGCGCGCTGCGTCGGCGAACACGCCCCGCGGGGATTGCAGAGAGCGCGCGGACGGCGCGCCGCCGGCGTTCGGGAGGATGAGGTTGGCGTCGGGCTGGCCGATCACGCGCGTCGGTAGATCGCCGGCCTTGGGCGGCGTCGCCAGGACGAGGACGCGGTGGTGGCTCGTGTCGGCCACGTACAGGCTCGCGCCGAAGCGTGCCAGGCCGTGCGGGCGCCCCGAGGTGCCGCCGCTCGCAGCGCTCGCCTGGTTGAACCCGTTGGCTACGGGCGACGCCTGCCCCACGAACGTGGTCGCGAACGCGCCGGTGGCCGGCGCCGTCGCGACGTTCCACCCGAGGACGCGGTGGTTCTGCGCGTCGGCCGCGAAGAGCGTGGTCCCGTCGGTTGCGAGGCCGCTCGGTTCGGCGACCGCGCCCGCGCCGATGCCCGGACCGTTCGCCGTAGCGCCGGTGTCCGTCGCTTGCCCGAGGACCGCGACGTGCGCGAGCGTGGTCGGGTCGAAGACATGGACGCGGTTGGAGTCGCGCTCGGACACGTAGACACCGGAGTCGGTCGCGACGACGCCGAGCGGGCGCAGGACGCTCGCGGCGCTCGTCGGCGGCAACAGCGGGATGCCCACCGCGGGGCTCGTCCCCGGATAGTAGTTGAGGTTGGTGACGGTGGCGCCGTCGGGTTGGCCTAGCCACGCGTCGGCCGCAGGCGCCGTGAACGCGTTGGCGAAGCGCACGGCGCGGTTGTTCTCCGTATCGGCCACCCAGATCGCCGTCCCGCGGATCGCGACCGCGCTCGGCAAATCAAGGCCGTTTGGGCTCGCCAAGAACGGCCCGATCCCGCGATCGGGCTGGTTGGCGGTGAACGACGGTTGCCCGAGGACGGCGTCGGCCGGCGCGTCGCTCACGGTGGGGATCGTGTTCCAGACGAGCACGCGGTGGTTCATGCGATCGGCGACGACGAGGTGCGTCCCGTCGGTCGCCACACCGGTCGGGTAGAACATGCCGTTCTTGTCCGTGTCGGAGAAGCCGTCGGCCGGCGCGGTGTCGCCGCGGCCATGGTTCGGCCGGCGCCCGGTGAAGTCGGCCTGACCGAGCACGACGTTGGCCGGCGTCCCCGTCGTCGTCGGCACCGGGCTCCAGATGAGGACGCGGTGGTTCTCGGTGTCGGCGACGACGAGGTGGGTCGCATCGAGCGCCACGCCCGCCGGTCCCGACAGGCGCGCCGCGGTCGGGCTCACGATGTCGCCGTTCGCGACGTAGCTCTTGGCGTCGGGCTGACCTACGACGACCTTCGCCGACGCGGGCGCCGTCGTGAGGTCTGCCTGGTTGTAGATCGTCACGCGGTTGTTTCCGCGATCGGCGACGGCGACCTTGCCGGCGCTGACCGCGACGGCCGCCGGCGACGCAAGCGTGGTCGCGCCGATGCCGCGGTAGTCGACAGGGAGATTGGTCGACAAACCGGCCTGCCCGAGCACGAACGACGCCGGCTCGTGGTGGTAGCTCGGCGCATCGAAGACGAGGAGGCGGTTTCTGTCGGGGACGAGCAGGCGCGTGCCCGCGGCGCTCAGCTTGGTCGTGAGCGGCGCGAACGACGCGCCGTTGACCGGGCCCGAGACCTGACGGACGGCGTCGGGCTGCCCGAGCACGAAGTCATAGACCGGGTTCGCGGCCGCTGGCGTCGTCTTGTAAACACCGATCCGCTGCAGCGCGTAGTCGCGGACCGCGAGCCCTCCGCCGAGCGTCGCGAGGGACGCCGGCGTGTACGTCGTGTCCGCCTGAACCCGGCCGTAGCTGTACGTGGAAAAGTCGGGCGCCGGGTTCGAGGCGACGGCCGACGGCACGTGCATGACCCCTGACCAGCCGAACATGCTGCTCACGAACGCCCCTTGCGCCGCGAGCGCCACACCCCACGCCTGGTAGATGGGCGCCGCGCCCACCGAGATGCCGTTCGACGTGAACGACGGCTGCCCGATCACGCTCGTCGCCGGCTGGGCGATCGCCACCGGGAACGTGTCCCACAGGAGCACGCGGTGGTTCAGCAGATCGCTCACCGCGAGGCGCGTTCCGTCGGAGTCGATCTGCGCCGCGTTCTGCAGCGAGGTCGCCGAGACGCCCCCGTTGTTCGAGATGTCCGTCGAGAAGTCCGGCTGCCCGAGGACGAGATCCGCCGGGGTGAAGCTCGCCTTCGGGAGGGTGTTCCACACGAGGATGCGGCTGCCGGTGCCGACGACGAGCTTCGTCCCGTCCGACCACACCGAGGTCACGCCACCGCGAAAGACCGAGGACGACGGGCTCGTCGACGTGGTGTTGAGGTCGGCCTGCCCGAGCACCATGTCCGGCGCCTGCCCGGGCGAGGTCGGCAGGCCCTTGTAGACGAGCAAGCGCGCGCCGTTGCCGACGTACAGGCGCGTGCCGTCCCAGAACGCCGCGCCCACGCCGCTCGTGGCGATGTTGCGGAGGACGCTCGCCGGATCTTTCGTGGAGTTGACGTCGACGCCCGTGTACCCGTCGACCGTCCACCCGCCCGAGCGCTTCGTCACGCCGAACGTGCCGCTCCCGGTCACGATCCCGGCGACGCCGCTCGCTTGCGCGGAGGACGTGCCGAGGAGCGCCGAGCCGCCCTGCGGCTTGTAGAGGAAGAGGGCAGAGGCCGCGTCGACCGGACCGTCCAGGCCGATCGCCAGGCTCAGCTCCTGCAGGAGCGCTCCTTGCGGGAGCGCGACGTCGCACAAGAAGCCGCCGACCGCGTCGAGCGCGAGCTCGGCGGGGACCGCCTTCTCCACGAGGCCAACGGTCGCCCCGAGCGGCACGGTTCCCCGCGGCGCAGTCAGCCGACAGTGACCGACCGTGCAACCGCCCGCGAGCTTCTCTTCGCCGCACGGAGCCATAGGAGGGAGCGACGTGTCGGGCGCGTCGGTCTGGACGTCGGCCGCCGCGTCGGGCGTGCCGTCGTCGACGGTCGAGTCCGTCCCGCACCCGACCGTGCCAAGCGCGCCCAAGAGAGCGATCCCAGCAAAGACCCCCGTACGCATTGGCGACCTCTTCGAAGTTGGTTGGTAAGCGAAGACTGAATGCTAGGGCAGCGCGACACATTCGGCCACCCGCCGCGAACTTGGCCTTGCGGCCGCCCTTTTTGGGCACCGGCTCGAACGAAACAGGGGTCGCGCGCTCCCAACGTGGTGAATGCGCGCCTGGCTCCCCCTCGCGGCGATCCTCGGGGCCGGCCTCCATGCCGCGCCCGCCGCCGCCTACGAGCTCCAGCGCACGAAGAGCGGTCACGAGGTGCGCTGGGAGGGCGAGTCCATCGACCTCGCGATCGATCCGAGCCTGGTCGCGGTCGCGTACGGCACGGCCGACGCCCTGCGCGACGCCGCACGCACCTGGAGCGGCGCCGGCGGAGCCCCGCTCGTTGGCGTGTCGAACGGAGCGGGCAAGGACGCGATCGGGGACGTGGGGCGCAACGTCGCCTTCTTCGTGCCCGGCGGGTATGCGCCCGCGAAGGGCGCGCTCGCGATCACCGTCGTCACCTTCGACGACGCGGGCGGACGGATCCTCGACGCCGACATCGTCGTCAGCGGCGCCTACCGCTTCGGCGTGCTCGACGCAGAGGCTCGCGGGGGGACCGGCAAGGCGGTGCCCAACGATCTCGAAGAGCCCACCTCCGACGCGACCCGCGGCGGCGGCGCGCCCGGCGACACGTTCGATCTCGGGCATGTCCTGGCGCACGAGATGGGGCACCTCCTCGGCCTGGCCGACGCCAGGGACGATCCCGGCGCGATCATGTACCGCATGACCGCGCCGAACGACGCCGGGCGACGCGCGCCGAACGGCAACGATCTGGCCGGCGTCCGCGCGCTCTACGGGTCCAACGCCAAGGGCTGCGGAGGCGCGTCGGTGTCGCCCGCTCCGCCCGACGCAGGAGCCGGGCACGCAGCGATGCCCCTCGCGTTCGCCGCAGCCCTCTGGCTCGCGGCCCGCGGAAGGCCGCGCACCCGGGCGGCGCTCGCCGTCTGCCTCGCGCTCTTCCTCCTCGCGCGAACGCCGCGCATCGCGGCGGGAGAGCGCAGGGCCGTCGGTCAAGCGCAGGCGCGGGTCGTCGCCAGCCATGTGGTGACGCCGACACGCGGGCCGCTCCTCGCCACGCGCCTCACTCTCGCCATCGAGGAGTGCCGCGTCGCCCGCTGCCCGCCACGCGCCGAGGTGCTCGTCTGGGGCGGCAGCCGCGGCGGCGTCACGCAGGTGGTCGGGCACGCGCCCGCGCCCGCGGCCGGAGACGTCGTGGAGCTCGCGCTCGTCGACGCGCCGCTCAGCCCAGCGCTCGGTCCAGCGTTTTTTGGAGCTCGATGAGATCGACGAGATCCTCGACGTAGTCCATCTTCGTCGTGTCGATCGTCACGATCGGCGACAGATCGTAGGCGCCGTACCACCGCGTGTAGAGGCCGTGCAAACGCCGCAGGTACGCGTCGGGGATCTTCTTCTCCATGGCGCGCCCGCGCTTCTGGATGCGCTTCTTCGTCGCGCCGAGCGAGCAGGTGATCGCGATGAGGACGTCGGGCGGCTTGAGCATGCGCCGGATGCCGGAATAGAGGCGCTGGTACACCTCCCAGTCACGCTTCGTCATCATCTTCTGCTCGAAGAGATTGCGCGCGAAGATCTCCGCGTCCTCGTAGATCGTGCGATCGATGACCGCGGGCGTTCCCTTGCGTTCGAGCTCCTGGTGCAGCTCGAGCTTGTGCGCGAGAAAATAGCACTGCGACGCGAGCGCCCAGCGCTTCATATCACGATAGAAATCCTCGAGGTACGGGTTGGTCTCGTTGGGCTCGAAGAACGGCGTGTAGCCGTACCGCTTCACGAGCCACGCGACGAGCGAGGTCTTGCCGGCGCCGATCGTCCCGGCGACGGCGACGTAGCGCTTCATCGCTTGGCCGACGTCCCGGCGCCGCTCGCGCGTCGACTCTCGCAGAACGCGATCAGGCTCTTGGCCTGCGCTTGGATGCGCTGGAGCTGCTCGTCGTCTTCGGCGTCCTTCGCGTCGAGGAGCAGCTCGCTCAGCTGCGCGATGTCACGCGGCTGGGCCACCGCGCGGAGCTCGACCAGGGCGATCTCGATCATGTCGACGACGGAATCCCGCAGCTGGCTCATTCACCGTCCACGATATCACGTGGCCGCGCGCCGCGGCCGCCACGACCCGCGCACGGGCGCCGTCCTCCGAAGCAAGACCACGCTGTGGGGAACGAGGGCACGGTTGTCGCCAGGCTCGACGACGGTGGCGCGCGCCGACGTCTCGAACCTTTCCTCGTCGGTGTCGAAGACGAGCTCCCACGTCTCGCCCCATGCGGGCGACGGAACGCGAAAGACCACCTCCTCGCGCGAGGCGTTCATCAGGAGCAAGAACGAATCCCCGACGACCTCGCGCCCGGTCTCGTCGGCCCATCCCAGCGCGTCGCCGGCGAGGAGCAGCGCGATGGCTGCCCTTTCGGGCTTCTGCCACTCGGTCAGCGTCATCTCTTCACCGTCGCGCCGGAACCACGCGACGTCCTTCGACAGGCTCCCGGCCACCTTCTCCCCGCGCAGGAAGCTGCGCCGCCGGAACACCGGCTCGCGCGCCCGGAGCGCCACGAGCGCAGTCGCCCAGGCGAGCTGGCTCTTTCTGGCGTCGTCGAGCCGCCAGTCGAGCCAGGAGATCTCGTTGTCCTGGCAGAACGCGTTGTTGTTGCCGGCCTGCGTCTTGCCGAGCTCGTCGCCGCTCGTGATCATCGGAACGCCCTGCGACAGGAGGAGCGTCGCCAGGAGGTTCCGCTGCTGGCGCGCGCGGACGCGGCGCACCATCGGATCGCCCGTCTCCCCTTCCACGCCGCAGTTCCAGCTCGCGTTGTCGTCCCAGCCGTCGCGGTTCTCCTCGCCGTTGGCCTGGTTCCGCTTCTTCTCGTACGTGGTGAGATCGCGCAGCGTGAAGCCGTCGTGCGCCGTGACGAAGTTGATGCTCGCGTGCGGGTGCCGGCCGTCGTCCTCGTACAGATCGCTCGAGCCGGTGAGCCGGAAGCCCAGATCGCCTATCTGCCCGGCCTCGCCGCGCCAGAAGCGGCGCACGGTGTCGCGGAAGCGGCCGTTCCACTCCGTCCACAGCACGGGAAAATTTCCGACCTGGTAGCCCCCCTCGCCGAGGTCCCACGGCTCGGCGATGAGCTTCACGTTCGACAGGACCGGGTCCTGGTGGATGATGTCGAAGAACGAGCTCAGCTTGTCGACGCTGCTCGCCTCCCGCGCGAGCGTCGAGGCGAGGTCGAAGCGGAAGCCGTCGACGCGCATCTCGGTCACCCAGTACCGCAGGCTGTCCATGATGAGCTTCAGGACCTGCGGGTGCAGCATGTTGAGGGCGTTGCCGCAGCCCGAGTAGTCCTCGAAGAGCATCGGGTTGTGCGGCTTGAGGCGGTAGTAGGTGTGGTTGTCGATCCCGCGGAGGCTGAGCGCCGGGCCTACGTGATCGCCCTCGCACGTGTGGTTGTAGACGACGTCGAGAACGACCTCGATGCCGGCGTCGTGGAGCGCGCGCACCATCGTCTTGAACTCGGTGACCTGCGCGCCGGGGCGCGACGCGAAGCGCTGGTCGGGGGCGAAGAAGCCGAGCGTGCTGTAGCCCCAGTAGTTCGTCATGCCCCGGGCGGCGACCGACGGCTCGGTCATGCACTCGTGCACCGGGAGGAGCTCCAACGTGGTCACCCCGAGGCCCCGCAGGTGAGCGATCGCGGCGGGGTGGGCGAGGCCGAGGTAGGTGCCGCGGTGCTCGTTGGGGATCTCGGGGTGGAGCATGGTCATGCCCTTCACGTGCGCCTCGTAGACCACCGTGTCGGGCCAGGGGACGTCGGGACGCGCGCTCGCGCCCCAGTCGAAGCCGTCGTTCACGACGATGGCGCGCGGTACGAACGCGGCGTCGTCGCGCTCGTCTTTTCGCTGCTCCTCGGGCCGACCCGCGTAGGGGCGTACCGGCCCCCGTTGATCGGCCTTGCCGTCGATGGCGCGCGCGTACGGGTCGAGGAGGAGCTTGTTCGGATTGAACCAGTGCCCGGCGGCAGGTTCGTATGGCCCATCGACCCGGTAGCCGTACCTCTGACCCGCCACGAGGCCGGGGACGTACCCGTGCCACACGTAAGCGGTGCGCTCGCGTAAGGCGACGCGCTCCTCGCGCCCAGCGTCGTCGAACAGGCAAAGCGTCACGGCGCGCGCGTTCTCCGAGAAGAGCGCAAAGTTCACGCCGTGTCCGTCGAAGGTCGCACCAAGCGGACCGGGCCGCCCCGGCCTGACGCTGAAGCTCATCGCCGCACCTATAGCAGGGGTGCGCGCCGGCGTGCCGGGCAGCGGCGGTTCAGCGCGTGCGATCGGTGTCGCGCGCGATGCGGCGGACCCGCTCGAACCGCGCGGTGACGTCGGCGTCGGTCATGAGCGACTCGATGGGGCTCGGGAGGCGGTAGGTCCAGTTGGCGCCGCCCACCGTGCCGGGCGTGTTGATGCGCCTGCGATCGCCGAGGAGCTCCTGCGCGAGCATCAGCGTGAGGTCGGCGCCGCTCGCGAGGAGCATGTCGGTCAGCGCGGCGAGGCGCCCGTCGTCGCTGACCTCCTCACCAAAGTTGGCGAGCTTCGAGAGCCCCGCGCGGTCCTTGGCGGGGAGCTCCTCCCACCACGACGTGATCGGCGCGGTGTCGTGCGTGCTCCAGGACGCCACGCTCGCCCTCGGGAACGTGGCGGGGTCACGGAAGCCGCTCTCGTCCTGCTCCCACGGCAGGACGCGGTAGCCGGGTAGCCCGAGCTCCTTCATCGTCGCGCGGACGAAGGGCGGGATGACGCCGAGATCCTCTGCGATCACCTTTGCCGGATCGGCCTCGGCGAGGATGACCTCGAGCACGCGCGCGCCTCGCGCCTTCTGCGCGTCCTCGCCCCTGGGATCGAAGCCCCCCGGACCGCGCCCGGTCTCGGTGCGCGGGCGCACCCACTGGCGAAAGTAGCCGACGACGTGATCGAGCCGGAAGCGATCGTAGAGGCGCGCCGCATGGCGCGTGCGCGCGCGGTGCCAGGACAGACCGTCCTCATCCATCGCGGCCCAGTCGTAAGCGGGAAGACCCCAATCCTGCCCTTCGGGGCTGAAGGCATCGGGCGGCGCACCGAGGGACACGTCCTGCCGGAACTGCGACGCGTTCGACCACACGTCGGCGCTCTCGCCCCCGACGATGAACGGCACGTCGCCCATGAGCTCCATCCCGAGGCCACGCAGCTCGCCGCGCGCGCGGTCCCACTGCACGTGCGCGAGCCACTGCAAGTACTGGTGCTCGAGGATGGATCGCTGCAGCCGCTCGCGGGCCGTGGCGAGGGCGTGCCGTTCGCGCGTGCGCTCGCCGTGCGGCCACGTCTCCCATCCGTAGCCGCCGTGGTCGTCCCGAAGCGCCACGTACAGCGCGAGATCGTCGCACCACGAGGCTTCGCGCTCGAGAAACGCGCGGAACATGCGGGAGCGCGTCGTCCCTTTCGTCCAGTGCTCTTCGTGGAAGCGCTCGAAGGCGACGTGCAGGACGCGTGATTTGAGGGCGCGGACGGCACCGTAGTCCACGCTGGCAGCAGCGCGGAGGCGAGCAAGCTCGCGCTCCCCCGCGGGACCGAGCGCCGCGTCGATCGCCGCGGGGTCCAGGTCCTCGACGTCGCGCACGGCGAGGTAGATCGGATCGAGCCCGAACGAGGTGCGCGCGCCGTACGGGCTCGTCTCCCCAGCAGCGAGCTCGTAGGGCGGCAGGAGCTGCACGAGGCCCATCCCCGCGCGCTCGAGCCAGGCCGCGCAGAGCGGGAGATCCGCGATTTCGCCGACGCCCCAGTCACGCTCGGAGCGGATGGAAAACAGCGGAATGGTGCAGCCTGCGATGCGGGACCGGGACATGCGTTCCCGGGCATGTCGCACACCCCAGGGGGCCGTGCAAGGAGAACGTCACTCATTCGTGAGTTGCGAGGACGGGACCCAAGGCGAGCCGGGGGATGCCACACTAAAGGAGGTGCGCTTCTCCGCATTTGCCGCGGTCTCTCTCGGGCTTCACGTCGCGCTGGCGGCGGTGCTGGCCCGCGGCGTGACGTCCCCGCCGCCCGAGCCGCCGCCCAGCACGGCCACCTTGGCGGGCGACACGTTCGAGGTGAACGAGGAGGGTGACGGCGAGGAGACCTTCGAGGTCGATCCGACGCCGACTCCGACGCCGACTCCGACTCCGACTCCGACTCCGACTCCGGATGGACAGGATCCCGCGACCCCTCGGCGTGCTGCGCGGGCCGCGAGAGGGAAGGCCGCGGCGCACGCGGCGGCCGGGGCCGGTGGGGCGGTCGCGCCGCCGGTGACCACGTTCGGCGCGGTGGGCGAGCGCGGCGCGGTCGACTTGCCCACGGCGTTCACGCGCGCATTTCCCCAAGCGGCGAGCGCGGATCCGGCATGGTCGCGCGTCCCGTTCGGTCCGGCGGGCGACTGCGACCTCACGTTGACACTCGACGACTCCGGCAAGCTCGTGTCGACGACGATCTCGCCTGGCGCGCCGGCCGCGCTCAAGACCGGCATCTCGCGGACGGTGGCCCTCATTCGCGGACGCGCCTTCACGGCCGCCGGCGCGCGCACCCGCCTCCGCGTGACCGCGCAGGTGTCTTCCGACCAGGTCCACGACGGCCTGCACGGCGACGTCTTCGCGCTCGGCGGCAGCTTCACCGGTGGGCAGGGCAACGCCTTCTTCGCGCTGGCCATCGGCCGCCGCATCGATCTGCGGATCGTCAGCCGCTAGCTACATTCAGAGCCTCCGAGTCGCACGCGACGCCGCGACGACGAGCATCCCCTGCCGCGCGGCGACGCTGAGCACCCCGAGCCACGCCCCTTCGGCGACGAGATCGTAGTACCCGCGCAAGTAGAGCTGCGTGAGCGCCATCGCGGCCACCAGGCTCCACGCGAGGCGCGTCCCTTCCTTGCCGGGCACCGCGAGCACGAGCGGGATCGCCCACGTGAAGTACTGCGGCGACAACACCTTGCCGGTGAGCCAGACCATGGCGAGCGCGGCGGTCGTGGCGAGCGCGACCTGCGCGGGCCCCTGCTTCTCCGCGCGGTACGCGCGCCACGCGACGAAGAGCGCGGCAGCGAGCATCATCGGCCCTGCCAGCTTCGCCAGCAGATCGGGCAGCGCGCCCTCGAGGTTCATCGAGCCGAACGACGGCGTCGACGCCGCGCCCGCTCCCCCGCTCGCCAGGCGCCCGAGCAGCACGAGCACGCCGAGCGTCGACTCGCAGTGCAGGCCGCGCGCCGCGTGGTAGCCGAGCATGTCGGGCAGGGCGTGCGGCGACAGGAGCACCATAGGCGCGAAGCCGAGCGCGAGCGCCAGCGCGACGCCCGCGCCCAGGCGCACCCGCGCGGCGCGCGTCCGGTATGTGTCCGCGTCGGCCAGGACGAGCGCCGGCAACGCGAGGAGCGGCACGATCTTCGTTGCCCCGGCGAGCCCCATCCAGAAGCCGACCGCCAATGGCCGCTTGCGCACGGCGGCGTGGACGGCGAGGGCCACGGCGAGCGTCGTCACCGCGTCGAGCCGCTGGATCGCGAGCGCCCCCTGCGCGAGGAGGAGCCCGCTCGCCAGCCAGGCCCGTCGGCGCAGCCCCGCGCTCCCCTCACCCGCCCGGCGCGCGGCGTCCAGGCCGAGCGCGATCGCCGCGGTGAGGCACGCCCCCATGAGCGCGCCGAAGGCATACCCGAATCCCTCGAAGCTCGTCACCATCGCGCGCGGAGCGAGCACGAACGGCAAGAGCAGCGGCGGGTACTCCATCGGCACCTCGCGAAACGGCGCGTGCCACTTCCCGTCTGCGGGCGGGAGCGGCACGTCGAACGACTTCGGAAGCCGCCCCCGCATCGTCCTCAGCACCTCGGCGTCGTAGGGTCCACCGAGCATCGCACCGGCGGCCTCGTAGTACAGGCGCTCGTCAGCGCTGCGCCGGTAGAGGAAGACGAACGGATAGCGTGCATACTGCACGGGATACGACGCGGGGGCCGCGAAGACGCGGTCGCGCAGCTCCTCCCAGTCCTTGCCGCCGACGCTCTGGTTCAGCCACACGCACGCCACGAACGCGGCCAGCAGGGCGGGCGCGGCCAGCGCGACGAGCGCGGTGAACCAGGGGGGTCGGCGGTCCATCGGAGCGCCAAGCTATAGCAACCGCGGCTGCTGGAACGATCAAAGCGGCGCGGGCACCGGGACCGGGCGCGCGAGCTGCGCGCGGCGCACGGCGAATGCGATCGCGACCACGGCGCAGACGGCCCACGGCTGGAGCGGCACCGAGTAGCGATCGTTCTCGCCGACCTCCAGGAGCGCCTGGAAGACGGCGCCCACGAGCACGACGGCGACGACCAAGCGCGCGAACGCGCCCGCACGCCGTGCGAATGGGGCCAGCGCGACCAGCGCGACCTTGGAACCGATGAACACCGCTTCCTGGAGATCCCACGCCGCCGTGAGCAGCGGACCGTGCGGCGGGAGCCACGCGCCACCACGGCAATTCGGCGCGAGCGCGAAGCGACCCACGGCCTCGACGACACTGGCAAGGTACCGGCCCGGGCACGCGACGATCAGCGCGAGGCTCATCGACCCGCACCTCCGTGACAGCGCAGCGAAGGACTGCCCCGTCGCCTTCTCCAGTGCCGGTAAGGCATCCCAGATCGTCTGATGATGGTTGCCAAGCGTCGCGACCCGCGCGTCGCGAAACGGCAGGTACACGTCGCGAATGTCCGCGAACTCGGCCGGTGCGCGCTCGATGAACGCGCCGGTGTGGTTCGTCAGGTTGAAGCCCATGAGGGTCGTGGGCGCGAAGGTGCCGGTGAGCCGGAAGTTCACGGCCGACCATGCCGCCACCATGCCCACGCTGACCGCCGCGAGGCCCAGCGTCGCGCGCGCGCCGCCCCTCCGCAGCGCCCACGCGAAGACCGGGACGAGGTAGACGAACATCGGCCGCGTGAGAACCGCGAGCCCCAGTAGCGCCCCGATCGCGCAGCCACGCCGGGTCGTCGCCGCGCCGCCGAGCGAGGGCCGAGCGGTCAAAAGCGCGAGCGCCAACCACAACGACGACAGACACTCGCTCATCACCGACGCCTCGAAGGCGAGAGCGTAGAACCCGACGCCGACCGTGCACCCGACAGCCACCGCCGCGACGCGGCTGCGCGTCTCGGCCAGCGTCACCCACGCCAGGAGCACCGCCACCGCGCAGCCGATCGCCGAGTGCGCGGCAAAGAGCGCGCGCTCGCTCCCTCCCGTCGCCACGAGGAGCAGCGGAAAGACCGGCCCGCGCGCGCCGGTGTACGCGGCGAAGTCGCCGCGCGCGAGCTGGTCGGCCGCCTCACGAAAGCTCCAGGCGTCGAGGGGCACCGCGAAGCCGCCGAACACGGCCGACAGCGCCCGCGCCGCGACGCTCACGCCGAGGACGCAGCCGAGCGTCGAGAGCGCGCGGCGATCGATCATGCCGCTGTCAGGGGAGGACCGCGACGCGCTCGTAGATCGTCAGCCGGTCCTGATGGAACTTCACTCGGTACGCCGGCGGCACGAGGGCCTGTGCATCGGGCGTTGGGTCCCACATGAGCACGTGGTCGTAGCGCGGAAGCGCGGCGGCCCAGAACTCCGCCCACTGCTTCACCCACGGTTCACGGCACTCGGTGTACACGCCGGTCTCGCGCAGGCCCGTGCACGTCGACTCGTCGGAGCCCATCGTCGGCGCGAACGACTCGAGCAGCAGGTGATTGAACTGCACCGGCGGCGGCGGGTCCGAGTACATGACCGGAAACGATCGCGAGTGGGCGAACAGAAGCGGCGCGGCGGTCTGCTTCTCCATCACGTAGAAGCCCCACGCGTGGAGCAAGCTGCGCGTGTTCTCGCTGGTGATCTGCCGCGAGAAGAGGAGCGGCAAGAGCTTCGAGCCTTGCGGCACCGCGGGGATGCCGGCGATGAACTTCTCCCGATCGTTCTCGAGGCGCACGTAGTCGACGCCGAGGCCCACCGTGTAGAGCGCCGCCGACAGGGCGAGCAGACCGAGCAGCTTCTTCGCGTGCGGGAGCCGCTCCGGCACGCGCACGAGCGCGAAGAGCCAGAGGTACGGGATGAACCGCGAGTTCACGTGGAACCAGTTCGTCGCGGTGTACGGCATCAGGAAATACAGCGTGCCGACGATCAGGAACGCGATCGGGCTGAGGAACGGGACCTTCTCCTTGCGGCAGAACCACCCGATGAGGCCGAGAGCGACCGCGGGGACGAAGCTCGAGATCTCGAGCTTCGTGAAGGCCCAGAAGTACTCGGCCCACAGGTGGTAGAAGAGCTCCCAGACCGGCAGCGTCCGCGACAGGTGGAGGAAGCCCTGCATCGCGCCCTGCGGCTCGGTCCAGTGATCGTAGAGCGAGACGGCGAGCATCGCCGACGCCGGCGCGATCGGCAGGAGCACCCGCGTCGCCTGCTGCAAGCGCTCGCGCCACGACGTCTGCGTGGCCACGTGGATGACGAGGAGCATATGAACGACGAGGAGCGCGAACGCGTGCGCGTACCAGGTCGCGCACGCGAGCAGCACGAGCCCGGCGCTCCGTTTCCACGAGAACGACGGTGCGCGCGCGTGGCGATGGATCGCGAGCAAGAGCCAGAGCGAGAGGGGCACGCCGAGCGCGAAGTCGAGCATGCCCATGCTCACGAACCAGTTGTGCACCATCGGCCAGGCGAAGAACGCGGCGACGATCATCCGCTTGCGGCTGCCGGTCAGCTCGAGGACGACGCGCGGCAACACCATCGCGTTCAGCGCGAGCACCGCGAGGGTGAAGACCTTCGCGCCGAGCGCGACCGGCATCACCTTGCTGGCGAAATAGAGCCAGGTGAAGAGCGCCGCGTTCGTCTTGAGGAAGCCGTTCGACACGAACTCCGGGTACGACGCCGGGTGGTCGATAACGGTGATCGCCGCGAGGTGGTTGGGGAGATCCTGGAACGGCGGCACCGGCGTGAGCGCGAGCGGCCACGCGACGAGCGCGAAGAGCGCACCGCTGATCGCTGCGGCGAGCTGCCGATCGGTGAGCGACGCCAGCCCGCGGCGCGCGCGTTCGACGATCCCGAGCGGGGCAAGCTCGCCAAACGGCGGTGCCCCCGTCCCGATCGCGCCGAGCGAGGGGGGTGACGCAATGGCGGAGCTCTCGAACGCCGCCCGGCTGTCCACCTTGTGCATCACCACGGGGGAATGAAGCTCCTGAGCTGCGCCATGGAAGAGGTCGGAGATGTCACCAAGTACTCGCGGAGGTGAGGACAAGAGGAGGGAGGGAGCCCCATGTCCGAAGTAAGTGGCCGGAGCCCGTCCGGCCCGTGCCGAATCGTGTCTCTAGCAAAGCCTGGCCCAAGCGCGAACTGAACAGAAATAGGCCTAAAGCCCGCAGGGGCGACCATAGCCAACCCGCGCAGACCTCGCCAGAGCGACGTAATGATCATGGTGGGCAAGGTGAGATCAATTGTCCCGATCGAAACCGTACGGATTTTACCCACGTAGGCACACATCCCGCAAAGGACCGCGCAGGAGATGCTGCGGGTGCCTTACCGGATCAAGAATTCCAGCGACTTGCAGACCAGCCGGGTGCGACGCGCGCAGCCCAGGGCCTGGATCTCCGGAGTCGGGCTTGGTCTCCTTGCGCTCGCGGGTCCTTTCGCTGGCGCCAGCCTCGGGTGCAGCGCGCCCGGCGACGCACCCCCTCACGCAGCGCTCCAGGTCGGCGCCACCGAGCAAGCGATCTTCTCCGGCACGGTCGACGACGACGAGCGCGCGAGCGCCGGCGTCGTCTCGCTGAAGATCGGCAACGGCACCGCGTTCGAGTTGTGCTCCGGCTCGCTTCTCGCACCCAACGTCGTGCTCACCGCGCGCCACTGCGTGAGCAAGAGCGTCACGAGCACGGTCTCCTGCAACGAGCTCGGCCAGAGCGGCAACGGCGACCACGTCGGCGACGACGAGTCGCTCGATCGCGTCCACGTCTACAGCGGCTCGAAGCCGGCGTACGGCGGCGAGGCCAAGGCCGGCGTTCGCGCGATCGTGCACGCGGCGGGCAATATCCTCTGCAACGCCGACGTCGCTTTGCTCGTCCTCGATCGCGACATCACGGACACCGTACCCCTCCGCGTGCGCCTCGGCAGCACGCCGCACCCCGACGAGATCGTTCGCGCGGTCGGCTACGGGCAGAACGATCACGCCGTCCCTGTCGGCACGCGCCTCCGAAAGGACGCCGTCAAGGTGCTCGCGGTCGGGCAGCGCCTCTCGGCGAGCCAGACGCCCCTCGGCTCGCACGAGTTCGAGGTCGGTCTGTCGATCTGCCAGGGCGACTCCGGCGGCCCGGCGATCAGCGAAGCCACCGGCGCGGTCATCGGCGTCGTCTCGCGCGGCGGCGACTGCAACGACGACTTCGGGCACATCTACACGACGACGAGCGGCTACGCGGATCTCATCGGCCGCGCGTTCGCGCTCGCCGGCGGCGCGCCGCTCGACGAGGGCGGCGATCCCCGCGCGTCGGAGACGAGCGCAGCCCCCGGCGCCGACACCGAGGCGCCTCCCGGCAACGCCCCCCACACGCATGGCTGCGCGGCCGGCGGCGCCGCGCCCGACGCCGACACCTTCGCGTGGCTCGCCGCGCTCGGCTCCGCTGCAGGCCTCCTCGGCCGACGTCGTCGCGTCGCCGTCCAGGCGTGAAGTCGTAGAGCTAGTGGGCGGACGCCCACGAGACGCCTTCGCCCACCTCGACGACGAGCGGAACCGAGAGCTTCATCGCCGACTCCATCTGCTCCTTGATCCGCCCCATCGCCGATTTCACGTGCGCCTCCGGCACCTCGAAGACGAGCTCGTCGTGGACCGTGAGGATCATGCGCGCACCCGGCACCACCGGCCCGGCGCCGAGCTTCACCATCGCGACCTTGAGGATGTCGGCGGCGGTGCCCTGGATCGGCGTATTCTTCGCGATGCGCTCGGCCTCGAAGCGCAGGCCGCGGTTCGGTGAGTGCAAGTTCGGCAGGAAGCGCCTCCGCCCCAGCACCGTGCGCACGGCCTCGCCGCGCTTGGCCTGCTCGACGGTCTTCTCCAGGAACTTCGCGACGCCGCGGTAGCGATCGAAATACGCCTCGATGAACTTGGCCGCCTCGTCGCGCGAGGTGCCGATCTGCTTGGCGAGCGCGGAGTCCCCCATTCCGTAGATGACGCCGAAGTTGATCGCCTTCACCTTGCTGCGCATCTCGCGCGTGACCTCGGCCTTCGGGACGCCGAAGACGAGCGAAGCGGTGTGCGTGTGCACGTCGTCGCCGGTCTTGAACGCCTCGATGAGCTGCGGATCGTCGGAGAGGTGCGCGAGGATGCGCAGCTCGATCTGCGAGTAGTCGGCGCTCACGATGCGGTGGCCGGGCGGCGCGACGAACGCGGCGCGGATCTCGCGGCCGACCTCGGTGCGGATGGGGATGTTCTGCAGGTTCGGATCGGAGGACGAGAGGCGCCCGGTCGCCGCGACGGCCTGGTCGTAACGCGTGTGGATGCGTCCGGTCTTGGGGTTCACGCAGCGCGGGAGCGCGTCGAGGTACGTCCCCTTCAGCTTGTCGAGCTCGCGGTATTGCACGATGACCTTCGGCAGCGGGTGCTCGTCGGCGAGGGTCTCGAGCACCTCGGCGTCGGTGGAGCGTCCGCCTTTCGGCGTGCGCTTGACGACGCGGAGCTTGAGCTCGTCGAACAGGATCTCCTCGAGCTGGTCGCGGGACCGGATCGCGAACTCGCGACCGGCGATCTTCTTGGCCTCCACCTCCAGGTCGCGCAGCTCCACCTCGAGTCGCTTGCTCACCGTCTCGAGCACCTTCACGTCGACGAGGACGCCTGCCTCTTCCATCTTGGCGAGCACACGGAGGAGGGGCAGCTCCACGTCCCGGAGGAGCGATCCGAGCCCTTCGCTGTCGATGCGCGGGCCGAAGCGCGCGGCGAGGGTGACGGCGAGCTCGGCGTCGGCGGCCGCGAACGGCGTGGCGCGCTCCACTTCGAGCTCCTCGAAGGGCACCTGCGTCGCGCGCGCCTTGGCCGGCGCGTCGTCGTAGCGCTCGATCGTCAGGTTCAGCTCGCGCCGGGCGAGCTCCTTCAGCGCGATCGGCGACTCGGGATCGAGGAGGTAGTTGGCGAGGGTCGTGTCGAAGATGGGGCCGTCGATCACGGCGCCGTGCAGATCGAGGACGACCTCCGAGTACTTGAGGCCGTGGCCCACCTTGGTGACGTTGGCGTCCGCGAGCACCGGCCCGAGCGCGTCGCGCACGTCACCCCAAGGGAGCTGCTTCGGCGCGCCGAGGTAGCGGTGCTGGATCGGCACGTAGAGTCCCTCGCCGGGCGCCGTCGACAGCGCGACGCCCAGGATCTCGGCGCGCGCCGCCTCGGTGCTCGTCCCGATCACGGCGATGCCCAGCGTGCCCGACGCCCGCGCCCGATTCATCGCCTGCCCGAGCGCCGCCGCGTCCGTCACCGTCGCGTAGGTGCGCGTGACCTTCACCTCGGGCTTGACGGTCTCGAGCAGGCGCGTGAACTCCAGCTCGGTGAAGAGGCGCCGCAGCTCGCCGGTGTTCGCGCCGCCGTACTTGAGCTGCTCGAGGTCGAAGTCCACGTGCAGATCGCGCCGGAGGGTCACGAGCTGCTGCGACACCCGCGCGTCGGCCTCGTGCGTGGCGAGGGCCTCGCGCAGCTTCGGCCGCTTCACCTTCGTCAGGTCCGCGTAGATCCCGTCAAGCGATCCGAACTCGTTCAGCAAGTCCGACGCCGTCTTCGGTCCGACGCTCGGCACACCTGGCACGTTGTCCGACGTGTCGCCTGTGAGCGCGAGCAGATCGCGCAACTTGCTCGGAGGGACCCCGAACTTCTCGCGCACCTCGGCCGGCCCGTAGACCTTGTCGCGCATCGAGTCCCAGAGGACGATGTCGTCGTCGCCGTCATGGACGAGCTGCATCAGGTCCTTGTCGGCGCTGACGATGACCACCTTCAGGTGGTTGTTCTCCGCGAGCGCCACCGCGCAGGCGATGAGGTCGTCGGCCTCGACCGCGTCCATCTTGTGGATGGGGATGTTGTAGGCGCGGACGATCTCCTCCGCGCGCGCCATCTGGGGGCTGAGATCGGGGGGCGGCGCGGGCCGCGTCGCCTTGTACCGCTCATCGATCTGCTTACGGAAGCTCTGCCCGCGCGAGTCCATCGACACCGCGAGCATGTGGGGGCGACGCTCCGTCACCACCTTCTGGAGCATGTTCACCGTACCCAGGACGGCGTGCGTCGGCTCCCCCTTCGAATTCGAGAGCGGCGCGATGGCGTGGTAGGCGCGAAAGACGTAGCCCGAGAGGTCGATCAGGTAGAGGACGTTCTCGGCGCCGGCGGGGGGTAGGGACGCTGCCATCTCGGACCGTCCTAGCCGCAACCCCGCGGGGTGTCGACCCACGGAACCCCACGGTTTACGGCCGCTTGCCGGGGGCCATTCCCCACGATAGTCTCAATCAACGGAGTTTCTTGGAATGCGCGGGAGGGTACCCGCGTCGAACGGTAGCGACGAGGACCCGTGTCCTCGGGGGTAAATTGCAGTGATGGACCAGAACGAGCCGCCGCCGAGCACTGGCCTCATCGCCGGCAAGTACCTGCTCGTCGGCATCATCGGCCGCGGCGGGATGGGGAGCGTCTGGGAAGGGCGCCACACGTCCCTCGGCAAGCGCGTCGCCATCAAGTTCATCGAAGCCGAGTACGCCAACAGCACCGAGGCCCGGCAGCGCTTCGACAACGAAGCCCACGCCGCCGCGCGCATTCAGAGCAAGCACGCGATCGAGATCTACGACCACGGCGTCACCGACGACGGCAAGCCGTACATCGTCATGGAATTCCTGTCGGGCGAGCCGCTCGACAAGCGCATCGAGCGCATGGGCCGCCTCTCGCTCCAGGAGACGGCGCGCATCCTCCAGCAGGTGTGCCGCGGCCTCGCACGCGCGCACGAGCAAGGCGTCATCCACCGCGATCTGAAGCCCGAGAACATCTTCCTCGTGAAGTCGTTCGACGACGACGAAGAGATCGCCAAGGTCCTCGACTTCGGCATCGCGAAGATGAAGGGCCCGCCCGGTTCGAGCCCCGGCGGAAGCGGCGGTGTCTCCTCGGGTACGAAGACCGGCTCGGTGCTGGGCACGCCGTTCTACATGTCGCCCGAGCAGGCGCGCGGCCTCAAGATCGTCGACCACCGCACGGACGTCTGGTCGCTCGGCGTCATCGCGTACAAATGCGTCACCGGCGTGTTGCCCTTCGAGGGGGAGAGCGTCGGCGATCTCCTCGTGAAGATCTGCACCTCGCCGCTCCCGGTACCCTCGCAGTTCCTGCAGGGGCTGCCCCTCGCGTTCGACCAGTGGTTCGCGCGCGCGCTCGACCGCGATCCGGAGCGTCGGTTCGCGACGGTGCAGGAGCTGTCGGATGCACTCGCGTACGCCGCGGGCATCACCGTGCGCCGCGGCGCGGGCGGCGAGCCCATCGCGGCACCGACCGCCTACGCGGCAACGGCGCAGGCCACGCCCGACCTCCTCGGTCGTCCGGGCTACACCCCAGGTGGCAACGCGACGCCGCGCCCGCGCTCGCAGCCGCCGCCGCCAGGAGGCACGTCGAGCTCGGGCAACTCGCAGCAAGGCGGTTACCCGCAGCAAGCGGTCTCCGGCTCGTTCGCGCAACAAGCGTCGGGCACGAGCGCGCCCTTCACCGCCTCGGCGCACGCTCCGGCGTCGTCGGGCCGCGGCGCGGTCATCGCGTCGACGATCATCGCGGCGGTCCTCGCGCTCGGCATCGGCGGCTTCGTCGTGACGAAATACATGGGGACCCGCACCACCGCGACCGCCACGCCGCCGCCGATCTCGACGGCCGCCGTGAGCCTCGCCGCGGGCGCTTCGCTGCCTCCGCCGACGCCCGCCGTGCCGACCGTCCCCGTCACCTCGGTCCCCGCCCTCGCCACCAACGACGCGCCCGATGCCGGCGCGGTCGCGGTCGTCACGCCGCCGAGGCCGGGTGGGCGCGGCAAGCCGGGCAAGCCGCCGGTGGTCGTGCCCCCGCCGAAGCCGGGCGGCACCGTCGTGACGCCGCCTCCGCTTCCCCTGCCGCCGCCGACGCCGAAGCCTCCGTCGAACACGCCCCAAGACCCCGGGTATTAGCGCTCCGAGAATGATGTACGCTGGCGCCTTGTCTAACGAGGGCCTCATGCGGAAACTTCTCTTTGTCGGTCTCCTCCTCGCGTCATCTCCGTTCGTCACGAGCGTCGCGCGCGCGCAGGTCAGCGACGCCGATCGCGCCGCGGCGCGCGATCTCTTCTTCGAAGGAGTGAAGCTCCAGAACGAGGGAAAGTTCCCCGAAGCGCTCGACCGCTTCAACCGCGCGCAGCGGATCTTCAGCGCGCCGACGCACCTGCTGCACGTCGCCGAGTGCCAGGTCGCGACCGGGATGCTCGTCGAAGGCGCGGAGACCTACCGCACCCTCGTGCGCACCCCGCTCCCGGCCGGCTCGCCGCCCGCGTTCACGCAGGCGCGCGATCAGGGCGCCGCCGAGCTCGCGCAGGTCGAGCCCCGCATCCCGTCGGTGAAGATCGAGGTCACGCCGCAGAACGTCGCGAACCTCCAGGTGCAGATCGACGGCACGCCGATGAACACCGCGCTCGTCGGCGTGTCGCGCCCCATCGATCCGGGCAGTCACAAGATCACCGTCTTCGCCCCCGGCTACGCGAGGGCGGAGGTCCCCCTCGCCATCAAGGAGCGCGAGAGTAAATCGGTCCCCGTCACGCTGCAGGCACAGGGCGGGGTCGTCTACTCGCCGACGCCGGTTCCCGGTCCTGTGCCGGTGAACGAGCCGCCGCCGAACAACGGCCAGCCGCCGCCGCCGACGCAGCCCGGCGACCAACAAGCCTGGTCGCCCGAGCAGCGCCAATCGACGATGTCGCTCCTCGGCGGTCTCCGCCTCGGCGTGATGTTCCCGACGGGCACGCTCGCGAAGGCAAGCACGACGAGCGCCACGTCCACGGGCACGACCGACCTCGCGATGAGCGACTATGCAACGACCGGCGGCGCGGTCGCCATCGAAGGCGGCCTCCGCTTCGCGCGCAAATTCGCCGTCCTGCTCGGCTTCGAGCACGGCGTCTACGGCAAAGGGGACAAGCTCGGCGGGAGCGGCACCGGCACCGTGAGCTCCACCACGTCGACGACGGTCTCCAGCAACCTCATCGATCTCCGCGCGGCGTTCATCTCGAACCCCGACGGCGTCGGATTCTACGGCGAGCTCGGCGTCGGCTACCGCTGGTTGATCGCGACCGAGGAGCTCTCCGGCACCATCCTCAACAACACCTCCTCCCAGGTCGTCAAAGGCGTCGAGCTCGAGGCGGGCGCGGGGGTCTTCATCAAGGCCGGCCGGTTCGTCCGCATCATCCCGAAGGTGAGCTTCGGCCTCGGCGCCTTCAACAAGATCGACACCACGACCCCGAGCCAGACGACGTCGGAAGACATCACGAACACCGGCCTCCACACGTTCGTGTTCCTCGGCATCGGCGGCTACTACAACTACGACCTCGACCGGAAATGACGAGGCGCCGCGCCTACTTTCTGCACAAGTCGGTGCAACGAATTACAAGTAGGTGACAAAGGGGGTGCGGGTGGGTGCTCATATGTCAACCCATGCACGTCGCCCTCTGCGTGGCCTATTTCGCCGTCCTCCTCTTGCTGGCGATGTACGGCCTGCACCGGTCCCACCTGGTCTTCACCTGCTGGCGCCTCTCCCGCCGCCTCCGGGCGATGCAAGACAGCGCGCCGCCGCTCGCCGATAGCGCGATGACGGCCGAGCTGCCGATCGTCACCATCCAACTGCCGCTTTACAACGAGGCGACGGTCGCGACCCGGCTCATCGACTACGTCTCGCGCATCGAGTACCCGCGCATGTGCCTGGAGATCCAGGTCCTCGACGACTCGACCGACGAGACCGGCTCGATCGTCCGCGCGCACCTCGCGAAGATCCGCGAGACGATGCCCGACCTCGACATCGTGTACATCCACCGCACCGACCGCACGGGCTACAAGGCCGGTGCGCTCGACGCGGGGCTCAAGGTCGCCAAGGGTGAGCTCGTCGCGATCTTCGACGCCGACTTCCTTCCGCAGCCGGACTTCCTCCGCATGCTGGTGCCGCACTTCGTCGGCGACTCGAGCATCGGCATGGTGCAGGCGCGCTGGGGCCACCTGAACCGCGAGCACTCGCTGCTCACGCGCACGCAGGCGCTCATGCTCGACGGCCACCACCTGGTCGAGAACCGCGCGCGCGCGGCGGCCGGCTGGCTCTTCAACTTCTCGGGCACCGGCGGCATGTGGCGCAAATCGGCGATCGAGACGAGCGGCGGCTGGCAGCACGACACGCTCACCGAGGACCTCGATCTCTCCTACCGCGCGCAGATGGCCGGCTGGAAGTTCATCTACCGCGAGGACGTCGTGACCCCCGCCGAGCTCCCGGAGGACGTCAGCGCTTTCCGCGCGCAGCAGTACCGCTGGGCGAAGGGCACCGTGCAGACGTCGCGCAAGCTGATGAAGCGGGTGATGACGTCGCCGCTCTCGCTGTCGCAGCGCCTCGAGGCGTTCTTCCACCTGACGCCGCACTTCGCGTACCCGCTCATGGTCATCCTGAGCGTGCTGCTCTTGCCGGCGCTCATCCTGATGCCGGCGACGAACCCGCAGACGATGCTCCTCATCGACCTGCCCCTCTGCATCGGCACGACCGGCTCGCTCGCAGCGTTCTACGCGATGGCCGAGGCGGCGCAGGGGCGCTCCCGCATGGGCGCGTTCCGCCAGCTCCCGGCGCTCCTCGCGCTCGGCGCCGGTCTCGCGCCGCACCTCACGCGCGCCGTGTTCGACGGGCTCGGCTCGATGGCCGGCGAGTTCGTGCGCACGCCGAAGGCCGGCGTCCTCTCGTCCGCCGGCGGGGGCACGCAGCGCTACCGCGCCCGCGCCGATCTGCCCATGATCGAGATCGCGCTCTGCCTCGTCTCGTTCGGGAGCACCGTCGCGTCCCTCGAGACCGGGCACTGGTTCGCGACGCCGTTCGCGATGCTCTTCACGTTCGGCTACGGGTACGTGGCGTCGCTCGTCGCGAGCGAGCAGTTCGCCCGCCGCCGCGCCGCCGAGGCGCAGCTCGCGGCCGCGGACAGCGTGCCGCCCCCCGCGCCGAGCGCCGAGGACGTCGAGAATCTGGCCGCCTGACCCCCTGCCCCAAGCCCCTGCCGAGGGGCGATCACTTTTTGGGTAGCATCGCGTCGAAAAAGGCGTTTACTATCGTGTTCATGCAGGCGCACTGTGGGTGCGGGCGCAAACAGGGAGGCGGCGGACGCTCATGACCAAGGCAGAGATCGTCCAGGCGCTCTACACGCGTGTAGGGGGCTTCTCGAAGAAAGAGTCCGCGGACATCGTCGATCTCGTCTTCGAGATGATGAAAGAGACGCTCGGCCGCGGCGAGAAGATCAAGATCAGCGGCTTCGGCAATTTCGTCTTGCGCGACAAGCGCCAGCGGCCGGGGCGCAACCCTCAGACGGGGGATCCGATCAAGATCAGCGAGCGTCGCGTGCTCACCTTCAAGGCGAGCCAGATCCTCAAACAGGCTCTTAACCCGCGCAACGGTCAGCCCGCCGCCCCGAACGGGCAGCCCGCAGCGGCAGGCGCGGCGCCGGCGCCTGCCGCCGCACCTGGTGCGGGTGGCGGTGTGGCGAGTGCCGATCCCGTGGTCAAAGAGTAATTCCCCGCCACGATGAGCTCGTCGGGTGTAGCAGGGCGAGGGAGTCTCCCGCCCAAATTGTATTTTCGCATCGGTGAGGTCGCAGGCCTCGTCGGTGTGGAGCCGCACGTGCTGCGGTACTGGGAGCGCGAGTTTCGCAGCATCCGGCCGACGAAGAGCGCCAAGGGGCAGCGCGTGTACTCCCGGCGCGACGTCGAGAACCTGCTGCGCGTGCGCGATCTCCTCTACCAGGAGGGGTTCACGATCGCCGGCGCGAAGAAGCGCCTCCTCCGCTCGGGCGTAGAGCCGACCACCCAGGCCGGAGGCGCCGCAGCGCAGCCGGGCGGCGCGCCGATCCACACGCACCCGGCTCCGGCGACACCGGCGGTCCTCGTGGCCCCTGCCCCGAGACCGAGCGTCCTGGCCGCCGCCGCTGTGGGCTCTGCAGATGCGGCGTCTGGCGGCGTGAGGGGCGGCGGCTCGATGATGAGAGGCCCCGTGCACGAGAAGTTGAGCGCGCTGCGCTCCGAGGTCGAGGCCTTCCTGAAGGAGCTCGGCGGCTGACCGAGGCGAGCGAGGCGAGCGGAGCATCCGTCGAGCCGCCGGCAGGCTTCGCGCGCGACGGCGATCTCGGACCGCCAGACATGTCCGCGTCGCCGCGGGTCCGCGTGGCTTCGTGGGAGGCCTGGCGCAGCGCCGACGGGCGAGGTCATCTCGTCGCCGCCTGCTTCGACGTGACGACCGGCGGCTGGACCCCCGACGCCGACGAGCTGGCGCGCGGCAAGCTGCACGAGGCGATCGGCGCGGCAGCGGTGCGCGCCGTCGGCGCCGGCAGCCTCGTGGTGAAGGACGAACGAGAGGAGCCCGCCACCCACCTGCGGACCTACGAAGGGCACGCCGACGCCGCGCTCTTCGCCCGGTCGGCGCAGGGCTTCGTGCAAGCGCCCGAGCCGATGCTCGCTTCGTGCTTCGCGCTCTGCGCCGATCGCGTGACCCCTGGCCGCTGCGAAGAGGCCGTCCTCGCCGCCCGTTTTTCGCGCCACTTCGTCCCGGCTCCAGCCCCTGGGCTCGCGCTCCGTGCGCTCGGCGCGCTCGTCCATCACCCGGACGCCACCGCGTGGGGCGGAGCGACGCTGCTTGTCCTCGCGGGGGCCCTCGCCGTTGCGACACGCAAGCGCCCGAAACGCTGACGCTTAAGGTAAATTGTCCGCTTCCCCTTCCGGCCATCATCCGTGTTACAAGGTCGCCCGATGCTTTCGTGCTCACGCCGCCTTGGACTTGGATTCGGCCTGCTCGTCTGCGCCCTCGCGTGGGCGCCGCGTGCATCCGCGCAGCAACCCGCCGATCCGAACGCGCAGCCACCTTCGGCGCCACCCGCATCGTCAGGCGCCGCGGCGCCGACGCGCGAGCCGCTCATGCCGGCGCCGCAGCCGTCGACCGGCGGCACGGGCATCGCGGGCGGCGTAACCAACGTCGGGGTCGTCGCCGATCCGGCGGCCGACAGCAAGTCGCTCGCGACGCAGGGCGCCCAGCGTCCCTCCCTCGGCACGGCCGGCGAGGTCGGCGCGCACCCGAGCGACGTCTACAGTGAGGACTGGTGGGGTCACACGCGCCCGATCCTCGAGCTGCACGGCTACTTCCGGACGCGCGCGGAGCTCTTTCACAACTTCGCGCTAGGCCGCCACAACGCGCCCGGCGACGTCCAGCAGCTCTGGGCGCAGCCCATCGATCAGTCGTACTCCGACAGCAGCGGCACGATCCGCAACGTCAACCTGTGCGGCCCGTCGAACGCGGTGCAGCTGCAGCCCTGCTACGACAAGACCCAGTCCGGCGCGAACCTCCGCTTCCGCATCAACCCGGAGCTCCACATCTCGGACAACCTGCGCATCATGTCGCAGATCGACGCGCTCGATAACCTGGTCCTCGGATCGACGCCGGACTCGTACACGATCAAGCCGGGCAACAGCGGCAACATCAAGGCCGCCGGCAACGGCTACGGCCCCGGCGGCTACAGCGGCTACGCGCCGCTCGGTGTCTTCACCACCACGCAAGGCCCGCCGACCGCCGGCGTGAACAGCTACCGCAACTCGATCGACGTGAAGCGGGTCTGGGCCGAGTACATGACGCCGGTCGGCCAGCTCCGCTTCGGCCGCATGCCCAGCCACTGGGGTCTCGGCATGCTCGCCAACTCCGGCGACGGCCTCGACAGCGATTACCAGACGACGACGGACCGCATCATGTTCGTCACGGGCCTCAGGTCGCTCGACCTCTACTTCGGCGGCGCGTGGGACTTCATCTCCACCGGCCCCACGAGCGCGAACGCCTTCGACGTGTACGGCGGCCAGCCGCACAACACCGCCAACCTCACGAACGCCAACGAGTGGGTCGCGTTCGCGGCGCGGCGCATGAACCCGGACATGCAGCGGCTCTCCTTGTCGCGCGGCGATCTCGTCGTCAACGGCGGCACCTACTGGGTCTACCGCTCGCAGCTCCTCGACGTGCAGTCGACGCAGACGCCCCTCACCTTCCCCGGCGACGACGGCAGCACCACTGACCGCGGGCTCGAGCGCCGCGCCGCGTGGGCGCTCATCCCGGATTTGTGGCTCCAGGTGCTGTGGCGCAAGTTCCGCATCGAGGCGGAGGCCGCGGCGATCGTCGGCGACGTCGAGCAGCTCCCCGGCCAGACCGACCGTGCGAGCCCCTACAAGATCCGCCAGATGGGCCTGACGACCCAGAGCGAGTTCAAGGCGATCGAGGACAAGCTCCGCCTCGGCTTCGGCTTCGGCTGGGCGAGCGGCGATCCGTGGGTCAATGGCCTCTCTCCGGGCAACTCGGGCCTGCAGCCCGAGCAGAACGGCGGTCGCGGCCCCATCTCGACCTTCCATTTCCACCCGGACTACCGCGTCGACCTCATCTTCTTCCGCCACATCCTGTCGCGCGTCGAAGGGGCGTACTACTTCCGCCCGAGCGTCGACTACGATTTCCTCCGCAACGCGAACGGCCAGAAGTTCGGGGGCGGCGCGGCGATCATCTGGAGCCGCGCGAGCGAGTTCATCCAGACGCCCGGCCACAAGCGCGACCTCGGCGTCGAGCTCGACGTCAGCATCTACTACCAGGCGAAGGACGGCTCGCTGAACGACGACTCGACGAAGGTCGGCGGCTTCTATACGATGCTGCAGTACGGCGTGTTCTTCCCGCTCGGGGGCCTGGCGTACCTGCCCGGCGAGCAGACGAACCTCCTGCCGAACTGGGACACGTCCACCGCGCAGACGATGCGCCTTTTCATGGGCGTCGTATACTGACGCCCGATGCGCCGCGCTCGCCTGTGCCTCTCGTCCGCTTTCCCTGCCCTCCTCGCGCTTGCCGGCCTCCTCGGCGCCTGCGGTAACGCGACGGGCTCGCCCTCCGGCGGCGCCGATTTGTTCGACGCGAGCCCCGCGCCCGCGCCCGACACCGGCGCCACCCCGACCACCGAGGACGCCGGCAGCGGCATCACGTGGACGGATCTCTACCGCGACTTCTTCGGCAGGCCGGCCCCCGGCCCCGGCTGCAAGGGGACCGGCGCCTGCCACGGCTCGGCGGGTGTAGGCGGCGGCGGCACCTGGGTCTGCGGCGACACGAAGGAGAGCTGCTGGCAGGGTATTACCGCAGTCAGCGCGGGCCTCCTCGACACGAAGGCGCCCGAAAATAGCGCGCTCCTGCTGACGATCCGTACGAAGGACGGCGGGAGCATGCCCAAAAATCCGCGCTACGTCTTCTCGGACGAATCCGTCAAACGCATTCGCGACTGGATGGCGGCGGGGGCACAGAACAACTAGGTTCGGGGGAACCATGCCGAAGATTCTCATCGTCGACGATCAGCGCAACATGCGCACGACGCTCGCGATGATGCTGCGCGGCGCCGGCTACGAGGTCGACGAGGCGCCGGACGGCGAGCAAGGCTCGGAGCGCGGCGCGACCGGCGCGTTCGACGTCGTGCTGACCGATCTCCGCATGGGCTCGAAGGACGGCATCGAGGTCCTGCGCGCGGTGAAGGAGGCGCAGCCGATGACCGAGGTCATCGTCATGACCGCGTACGGCACCATCGAGAGCGCCGTCGACGCGATGAGGCTCGGCGCGTTCGACTACATCCAGAAGCCGTTCACCGAGCAGGAGCTGCTCGTCAAGGTCCAGAAGGCCCTCGACAACCGGCGGCTCGCGGGTGAGGTCGCGTTTCTCGCGACCGAGTTCAAGGATCGCTACAAGTTCGAGAACATCGTCGGCCGCTCGCGCTCGGTGCGCGAGGTTCTCGGGCGCATCGTCCGTATCGCGCCGACCGACGCCATCGTCCTCATCACCGGCGAGAGCGGCACCGGCAAGGAGCTCGTCGCCAAGGCCATCCACGCCAACTCCAAGCGCGCCGATCGCTCCTTCGTCCCCGTGAACTGCGCCGCCGTCACCGAGACGCTCCTCGAGAGCGAGCTGTTCGGCCACGCCAAGGGCGCGTTCACCGGGGCCATGAGCGCGCGTCGCGGCATGTTCGAGGAGGCCGACGGCGGCACCATCTTCTTCGACGAGATCGCCGAGACGCCGATCTCGTTCCAGGCCAAGCTCCTGCGCGCGATCCAGGAGAACGAGATTCGCCGGGTCGGCGAGAGCAAGGCCGTCACGGTCAACGTCCGCATCATCGCGGCGACGAACCAAGATCTCCTGACCGCGATCAACGAGAAGCGCTTCCGGCAGGACCTCTACTACCGCCTGAACGTCGCGCGCTTCCAGCTCCCGGCGCTCCGCGATCGCCGCGAGGACATCGTGGATCTGACGAATTTCTTCCTCGACAAGTACAACCGGAAGATGGGCGTCCACGCGAAGCTCCACGATCGCGCAATGGAAGCGCTCATGCACTACGACTTCCCCGGCAACATCCGAGAACTGGAGCACATGCTCGAGCAGGCCGTCGCCCTCGCCCAGAACAGCATGATCCACGCGGACGACCTCATCACCCGCCAGGCGACCCTCGCGCAGCCTGGGGGGGTCACCGGCGGCCGCTCGCTCTCCGAGATCGTCGACGCGGCCGAGCGCGGCGCCATCGAGGTCGCGCTCCGGGAGTCCGACGGGAGCCGCGAGCGCGCGGCCGAGGCGCTGGCCATCTCGCCGACCACGCTGTGGCGGAAGATGACCCGCCTTGGGATCGTCTTCGAGACCCGCGGATCGATGTAATTTCGCCCCGGCCGCGTTCATCTCTGAACTCCGTGGTGCAGATCTGCAATGCGGAGAGCGCCAAACGCCCGAGGCGACTGGGCGCAACTAGTCGGGATCGTGGGAATGTGCGGCCACGGGGGTCGTCGGCCCGACCCTTGCTCTGCCCGGACCGTCAAGCAGAGGGGTGGGAGCGGAGGCACTCGTGGCGCGCGTCCTCGTGGTTGATGACGAAGAAAACCAGGTCCGTGTACTGGCGATGGGGCTTTCCATCGAAGGGTTCGACGTGGCGACGGCGCATTCGGCCGAGGAGGCCATCGTCGCCCTCGAGAAGCATGACGACATCCTGCTGGGACTTTTCGACCTCATGATGCCCGGCACGAACGGCCTCGAGCTGGCGCGGCAGGTCCGGATCCGGTACCCGCACGTCCGCGTCGTGCTGACGAGCGCGTACCACCTGTCGGCGCGCCAGCTGGAGCGCGCCGACTGCGGCGTGGTCGGCTTCGTCCCCAAGCCGTACGAGCTCGGCGAGCTCGCGTCGTTCCTCCGCGCCAAGCTGGCCCCGCCCGTCTCGCGTACGACGCTGATCGGCGCTGCATCGCGCCAGCACCTGGCTTAACCGCGGCATCGCTTCTGGCGCCGCAGGGCCGAGCAGAGCTGGTATAGCCGCAAGGTGTTGGTCGGCCTCTTCGACTACGAGCTACCGCCCGAGCGCATCGCGCAAGAGCCCGCCGCGTCGCGCGAGGCGGCGCGCCTCATGGTGCTGCCGGAGGGAGGCGGCGCGCCCGAGCACACGACGGTCGCCGCGCTCCCCGATTTGCTGCCGCCGCACGCGCTCGTGGCGTTGAACGATACGCGCGTCGTCCCGGCGCGCCTGCTCGGCGTGAAGGCGGACACCGGAGGCAAGGTCGAGATCTTCCTCGTGCAGAAGATGGAAAGCCGCGAGATCGACGGGCTCCCTCACCAGGTCTGGCGCGCGCTCGGCAAGTCGAGCAAGGGCCTGCGCTTCGGGACGAACGTGATCGTCGGGCCGCTGGTCATCCGCCTGCTCGGCCGCTCCGAGGCGGACGGTCTGCTCGAGGTCGGCCTCATGACGACGAACGGCCAGGCGGTGGACGACGCGATCCGCGAGACCGGCCACGTCCCATTGCCGCCGTACATCAAGCGCGACGACGCCGATGCCGATCGCGAGCGCTACCAGACGGTGTTCGCGCGCGTCGATGGAGCGATCGCCGCGCCGACCGCCGGCCTTCACCTCACGCGCGCGATGCTGGGGCGCTTCGCGGTGCGTGGCCTGGAGGTCGCGTCGGTGACGCTGCACGTCGGGCTCGGCACGTTCCAGCCCGTGACCGCGACCGACTTCGACGCGCACCCGATGCACGCCGAGCGCTACGAGGTCTCGCGCACGGCAGAGGCTGCGGTCGCCAGCGCGCGCGAGCGCGGGGCGAGCGTCGTCGCCGTCGGCACCACCGTGGTGCGCACCCTGGAGAGCGTCGCCGATCCGGTGCGCGTGGGCCTGGTGCACGCGGGCGCCGGCGAGACACGGCTGCTCATCCAGCCCGGCTACCGCTTCCGCGTCGTCGACGTGCTCGTCACGAACTTCCACCTCCCCAAGTCCACGCTGCTGGCCCTCGTCTGCGCGTTCGGCGGGACCGAGCGGGTGCTGGCGGCGTACGCGACCGCGGTGAAGGAGAGCTACCGCTTCTTCTCCTACGGCGACGCGATGCTCCTCTGGCGGGCACGATGAAGCCGCGGGCGGAGGGCTTCGCATTCCGTGTAGAATGCAACGCTAGCCACGCGCGGGCGAGCGTCCTCACGACGCCGCACGGTGAGGTCGCCCTCCCCACCTTCATGCCGGTCGGGACGCAGGGGAGCGTGAAGACCCTCACCCCGGGCGAGGTCGCGAGCACCGGCGCGCGCATCGTGCTCGGCAACACGTACCACCTGATGCTCCGCCCGGGCGCCGACGCGATCGCAGCCCACGGCGGGCTCCACGAGTTCACGCGCTGGCCGCACGCGATGCTCACCGACTCGGGCGGCTTCCAGGCGTTCTCGCTCACCGAGAAGGTGAAGGCGACCGAGGACGGATTCACCTTCCAGTCGCACCTCGATGGGACCAAGTACGCGCTGTCCCCCGAAGAGGCCGTGCGCGTGCAGGGGCTCATCGGCGCGGACATCCAGATGCAGCTCGACGTGTGTCCACCCGGCGAGTCGACGCGGGCCGTCGTCGAGGACGCGCTCGCCCGGACGACGCGCTGGGCGAGGCGCGCGCTCGCCGCCCCACGGCCTCGTGGGCAGGCGCTGTTCGGGATCGTGCAGGGCTCCTGCTTCCCCGATCTCCGCCGCGCGCACGCGGCGGAGCTGGCGGCGCTCGACCCGGGCTTCGACGGACTCGCGCTCGGCGGCTTCTCGGTGGGCGAGCCGATCGAGAAGATGCACGACACGCTCGCCGAGGTGGCGCACCTGCTCGATCCCGAGCGGCCGCGCTACCTCATGGGCGTCGGCACCCCATACGATCTGTGGCGCGCAATCGAGCAGGGGGTCGACATGTTCGACTGCGTGCTTCCGACCCGCAACGCCCGCAACGGGCAAGCGTTGACACGGCACGGCAGGATCGTCATCAAGCAGGCGCGCTACAAGGACGACCGCTCCCCGCTCGACCCCAGCTGCGACTGCGCCTGCTGCGCCGGAGGCTACTCGCGCGCCTACTTGCGTCACCTGTTCATCGCGGGCGAGATCCTCGTTTTGCGCCTCTTTTCCCTCCACAACCTCCACTACTATGGGCAGATCGTCCGCGAGGCCCGACAGGCCATCGTGGGCGGCCATTTCGCGGAAACGAAGCGGCGCGCACTGCAAGATTTGTCCTCCGAGGACTCCCCGCGTAACCTGTCAAAAGCTTCGACATGACGGAGAAAAAGCAGCTCGGCAAGATTCTGCTCAAGCAGAAGCTGATCTCGCAGGCGGATCTGGACGCCGCGCTGCGCGAACAGAAGCGGGCCCCGCTCGACGGTGGCAAGCCCCTCGCGTCGCAGCTCACCCAGGCGGGGCTGGTGAGCGAGACGGACGCCCTGCGCGCGCTCTCCGAGCAGTTCGGGATGCCGGGCATCGATCTCCACCAGGTCGCGATCCTCCTCGAGCACCTCGACGTCGTTCCTCGCGAGGTGGCGCTCTCGCAGCGGATGCTGCCGGTCCTCGTGCGCGACGATCGCATCTTCCTGGCGATGGCCAACCCGCTCGACAAGCGGACGATCGACGAGCTCGAGTTCGTGACGGGCCGCAAGGTCTACCCGTACATCGCGATCACGCACACGCTCGAGCGGGCGATCGCGTCGGCGTACGAGGCGAAGGAGAAGGGAGAGATCTACTTCCTCGGCCCCAAGGTCCCCCCCGAGACGCTCAAGCAGCTCGGCCTCGAGCCGAACGCGTCGCCGACGTCCGGTAATGCGCAGGGCGCGCGGGTCTCTGCGAAGGACGACAGCCTCCCCATCACCTCGCCGCCCTCGAGCCAGCGGCCGACGCCGGTGCCGAGCATCCCGCCGCCGCCGCCGACGGGCGCGGCGCTCGTGAAGGAAGCGAGCGTCGAGCACGCGGGGTTCGAGTCGGAGCTCAACGACGACGAGTTCGGCAACATGGGGTCGGAGGTCTCGACGGTCGCCAGGCTTCCCGACGAATTGCGTCAGGGCGGCCAGCCGGGCGACATGCCGCCGGGCGAGGGCAAGGTGATCCTCGTCGTCGACGACGAAGAGGACATCCGCAAGCTCCTGAAGCGCCTGCTCACCGACAAGGGATACCGCGTCATCGAGGCCGATCGCGGTCTCCTCGCGCTGCGGCTCGTGAAGGAGCACACCCCCGACCTCATCGTGCTCGACGCGATGCTGCCGGAGCTGCACGGCTTCGACATCGCGCGACGCATAAAAGGCAGCGAGAAGTATGGCGGGATACCGATCGTGATGATCAGCGCCGTCTACCGTGGGTGGCGCATCGCCGAGGACCTGAAAGCGAACTACGGCATCGAGGAGTACATCGAGAAGCCGTTCCGCATCGGCGACGTCGTCAACGTCGTCACCAAGCTCCTCACGCGCCACACGTCACCGACGGTGCCGCCGCCGCGCGATCCGGACAACATCAACAGCGAGGCCGAAAAGGCCCTCGAGGACGGGATCGCCGCCTTCCGGCGCGGCGAGATCGACGTCGCGATCGAGCACCTCAAGCGCGGCACCAAGATCGACCCCCTCGCCTACCGCCTCCGCTACCACCTCGCGCTGCTGTACGGGAAAAAGGGGCTGATCTACGACGGGGTGGGCGAGCTCGAGCGCGCGGTGGAGCTGAACCCCAAGCACTTCCCTGCCCTGAAGAACCTCGCGGTGCTCTACGAGAAGGCAGGGTTCAAGAACAAGGCCATCGAGATGTGGGAACGCTGCGTGCACAACGCTCCGGATCCGGAGACGAAGACCCAGATCAAGGAGCATCTGGTCCGCCTGCTTTGAGAGCCCAGCCAAGGATTTGGGGGGGTGAATGTCGAAGGGGTGTCCGCCCGGTAGACGGCCTTGCCAGGGTGCTTTGCCTCACCCCGGACGGGCGCTTGTCGGGTAGAGTGGAGGCCGAGGCCGCGTGAAGTTCCTCTGTGATCAGTGCAAGGCGAAGTACCAGATTGCCGACGAGAAAGTCGCCGGCAAGACGGTGCGCATGAAGTGCCGCAAGTGCGGCCACATGATCGAGGTGCGGGCCGCCGTCACCGAGACCAGCGTCTCGGTGGACATGCCCCGCGAGGAGAACCCCGCCGCCGGGAGCCACGGCTCCACGGCCCCCAAACCTGCGCCCAAACCTGCCCTCCCCAGGCCGACGGGCAGTGCGCTGGCGACGAGCTTCGCCTCCGCCCGCCCCGTGGGCTCACGCCCGCCCCTCTCCGCGCAGACGCGATCGGAGGGCGGGCTCTCGAGCGCGTTCAACAAATCGGTCCACAAGGACGACGACGCTGCGCTCGAGATGCTCGAGCTGCACTCGACCGACGAGTGGTACGTCGCGATCAACGGTGTGCCGGTCGGCCCGGTGCGCATGACGGAGCTCCGGCGGAAGGCGGCGACCGGCGCGGTCACCGAGGAATCGCTCGTCTGGCAAGAGGGGCTCGAGGAGTGGCGACCCGTCAAGGCCGTCAACCAGCTCGCGGCGGTCGTGCGTGAGGCGATGGCGGGCGGACGCGTCTCTCTGGCGACGCCGCCGCCGCCCGAAGCGCGCATCAGCGCGCCGCCGCCGGCACCGCGCGCACCGCCGCCCGCTCCCCGTCCGCAGACGGCACCCGCGGGCTTCCTTCCGCAGCGTCCTGGGGCGACGCCGAGCCCCCCGGCCGCGTCGCCGGCCCTGGCGGCACGCAGCAACGTCGTGCCGATCACCGGGCGCGGAGGCGCGGGCGCGTTCGCGACCGCCGAGCGACTGGAGCCGGCCCCCCTCTCTCCGTTCTCGCTCCCCGTTCCCACGCCTGCGCCGGCGGTCGCCGCCGATCCATTCGCCCTCCCGCCGCCGGCCGCCGCGGCCAACGTCCTCGGCGCCGCGCCGCTCGCGTCGCCGTACACCGCGCCCGCCACGCCGTCGCTCCTGCCCCCGCCGCCGGCGAAGAAGAGCCCGCCGTGGATTGCGATCGCCATGGTCGTCCTTGCGGGCGCGTTCGGCATCACGGCCGCCATCATCGTCCTCACGCGCCCGGCGCAGCAGCCCGTCGTCATCCAGATGCCCTCCGCGCAACCGACGGCCACGGCCGCGCCTCCTCCAGTTGGCGACGACGTGCCCCCGCCCGACCTCAATCCGTCGGCGGCCGCCGCGGCGGGCACCGACGCGGGCGCTGGCAAGACGGCCGCGATGCACGGCGGCGGCGGCGGCGGCCCGAGGCCCAACGGCAACGGAACGACGGCGCCAGCCCCAACCAACTCGGCGATCGCCGCGCTGCTCGGCAACACGGCCGGCGGTCCCACCCCCGGCGGCCCGACGCCGGGCGCAGGCGGCGGCGGCGGGAGCCAGCTCACGAGCGACCAGATCGAAGGCGTCGTCCGGTCGCACCAGTCCGGCGTGAAGCGCACGTGCTTCGAGCGCATCGCGACGGACAAGACCGGCACCGTGCAGATCACCGTCAACGCGACCATCGGCGGCAGCGGGGCGGTGCAGAGCGTGAGCGCGATCGGCAACGATCCCGCGATCGCAAAGTGCATCGAAGGGGCGGTCCGCGGCTGGCAGTTCCCGGCGACCGGCGCCACGAGCCAGATCCAGATCCCGTTCAAGTTCGTGCGCCAGTAGCGGGAACCCGGCGTCCGCGCCCCGGAACCGATTTCACCCTTCGCACGACACGAGACCGCCCACGGGTGAATCCCGGCGCGAAGACGTCCGTCGAACGGGCGTAGCTTGGCGTATCGTTGGGCCCCCTCATGCGTGCACCCCTTCTAGCTCTGCTTTGCGGCGCCACCTTGGCCGCGGTCGCCCGTGCGCCGTCGGCGCGCGCGGACGCACCTGCAGCGCCCGCGGCTCCCACGCTGTCGCTGCAGGCCGCGCACGCCGCGACGGGCGACGCCATGAAGGTCGTCCTCGCGAAGCTCCCCGCGCAGGCGCTGCAGAAGCTGACCGGCGTTTATGTCGCGTTCGATCCCGATCCGAGGGCCCCCCTCGCGATCGCGGCGTGCGACGACGACGGTGACTTCGTCGTCGTGCTGAGCGACGCGATGCTCACGCTCGTCGACGCCGTCGCGCGTGCGAAGGCGACGGACGACGCCCTCGGCTCGAGCAAGCTCGACGCGTACGCGCGGCTGCTCGCCAAGGCGCAGCGCCCGGGGGAACGGCTCCTCACGCCGCCCGCCGGGTTCTACGACGCCGCGCAGTCGACGCCAGAGATCTCACGCGCGCAGGCCAAGCAGTTTCGCGCGATCACGACCTACCTGGTCGCGACCGAAATCGCCCACATGACCGCGGGCGATCTGGTCTGCGCGAGCCCGACCGCGACCCACGAGCGCGGCGACGACGAATGGACCACGAAGGAGCGCGACGCGGCGCTCGCGGCCACACGCGACGTGCACGAGGCAAGGCACGTCGCCACGGCCGACGCGCGCGGCGCGGCGCTCGCGACGGAGGCGGGCGAGCCCGAGGGGCCGTACATCGCGCTGCTCATGCCGCTGCTCGCCGCCGTCGAAGCGAGCGCCAGCGGGCGCGCCAGCGTGCCGTACGTCGAGCACCACCAGAACCAGGCCGTCCGCGCGCAGATCGTACAGACCGCGGCGATGCGCGCACGTGGGCCGGGAAAGCCGCAGGAGACCGTAAGAAAGGCCGTGCCGGCGCGTTGATCGAGCTGTGAAAACCTTTGCACAACCCCGGGCTTTCCTCTTGTAAAGTATCGCCCGCGTGACATGCGCGCCGTGTCGGTGCGCTCTTCTGGAGGCGTTTCATGAAAAGCCGTGACCTGATCCGAAACTGTTCGTTTGCGGCGCTCGGCGTCGCGTGCCTCTTGCCGCTCGCGTGTGGCTCGAAGGACAAGCCGGCCGAGAACCCGACGAACGCGAGCGGAAGCGTCGCGATGGGACAGCCCCCTCCGGGCGGATACCCGCCGGGCTCCTACCCGCAGGGACAGCCCCAGGGGTACCCGCAGGGACAGCCTCAGGGATACCCGCAGGGACAGCCCCAGGGATACCCGCAGGGACAGCCGGGCACCCAGCCCGGGACCCAGCCCGGCACCCAGCCCGGCACCCAGCCTGCGCCCGCTGGCAGCCAGCAGGGGCCGCTCGGCAACGTCAACCTGCAGGATCCGAACGCCCTCGCCGCGCTCTTCGCGCAGGCCGCGGCCGCCGGCGGCGCGCTCCTCCAGCAGCCGGGCGCCGTGCCGGGTGATCCGGTCGAAGCGGGCCTCAAGCTCTCCGCGATGAAGAATGCCTCCGGCATGCAGCCGGAGGGATCGATCGCGAAGGGCAACCTGAAGGAGGGCGAGCACCTCACCTTCCTCGTCCCGATGACCGCCGGCAAGTGCTACACGATCCTCGGCTTCTCGCCGCCCGGTCAGGTGAAAAACCTCGACTTGAACCTGCTCGCGCCGCCCTTCTACAACATGCTGTCGGGCCAGGACACGACGGACAACAACATGCCCGTCGTCGGCAAGGGTAACCAGCCGATGTGCCCGCTCATCCCGGGCCTGCAGTACAAGGTCGACATCGTCGCCCGCTCGGGCGCCGGCCAGGTCGGCGCGCAGGTGTACTCGAAGAACAAGTAGCGGCGGCGCCTGCCGCAACCCACGCACGAGAAGAGGCCTTCCGCATGTCGACGCGTCGCACGCACCATTTCGCGCTGTTCCTCGCTGCTGCAACCGCCGCTGCCGCGCTCGCGGCAGCGTGCGGAGGCGACAAGAAGCCCGCGGATGGACCGCCGCCGCCCACGGCCTCTTCTTCCACTGCTTCCAGCCCCCCGCCGCTGCCGGCCGGGGGTCCCGACGCGGGCACCACGGCAGCGGCCGCCCCCGACGCCGGCGCGCTGGCCGCGCTGTCCACGATCCTCACGACGGATCCCAACGTCCTGAACCCGCTCCTCCAGGCGGCGCAGAACGCCGCCGCCGCGCTCATGCAGAACCCCGGCGCGGTTCCCGGCGATCCGATCGAGGCCGGCATCAAGGCCTCCGCCGCCGCCCACGCGAAGGGTATGCAGCCCGATGGCCAGATCGCCAAAGCCGACCTGAAAGAGGGCGACCACGCCTCGATGATGGTGACCCTCCAGGCCGGCAAGTGCTACGCGATCGTCGGCTTCGCGGGGAAGGGCTCGGTGCACGATCTCGATCTCCGCCTGCTCGCGCCGCCGTTCTACAACATGCTCTCGGGCGAGGACACGACCGACGACCACACGCCGGTCATCGGAAAAGATCCGACGCCGATGTGCCCGCTCCTCACGAGCCCGATGCCGTACAAGGTCGACATCCACGCGCAGAAGGGCGCCGGCAAGGTCGGCGTCCTCCTCTACTCGAAGCCCGCCAAGTAGTCCCGGCGGCCGACCCGTTCGCTTCGTCGCGCCGCCGACGAATGCAGAGTGCAAGCAACTAGCGGCGGCCGGTGCCGATGGGGCGGGGTGAGAACCCTCTACCCCACCGATCCCGACTACCCCTCGCGCCTCGCGGCGCTGTCGAACGCTCCCGCGGAAATCACGATCTCGGCCCCGCTCCTCGATGCGAGGGTGGTGGCGATCGTCGGGACGCGGCGCCCGTGCGCGGAGTCTGCCGCATTCGCGCGGTTGCTGGCGGCCAGCGTGGTTGGCGCGGGCGGCATCGTGGCGTCCGGCGCCGCGTTCGGCATCGACGCGGCGGCGCACGAAGGGGCGCTCGACGCGGGCGGCCGCACCTGGGCCGTGGCGCCGTCGGGCAGCGACTACGACGTCCCGCTCACCAACGCGCCTCTGTACGCACGCATTCGCGCGAGCGAGGGCTCGGCCATCGTCTGGCCGTTTCCGAAAGATGTGCGCGGACGGCAGTGGCCATTTCTCGCGCGCAACCGCGTCCTCGCGGCGCTCTCGGACGCGCTCGTCATCGTCGAAGCCGGCTGCACGTCGGGTGCGCGCAACGCGGCGTCGTGGGCACGCGAAATGGGGCGCCCGATCTGGGTCGTCGTGCCTGCGCCATGGCAGCTCTCGAAGGTTGCGTCGGTCAGCGCGCCGACTGCGGCGACGGCCACGACGCGGCAGCCCGCGGCCGACTTCCGCGGGTGCGTCACCGAGCTCGGCCTTGGCGCCAGGCTCCTCACCGAAATGGACGAGCTCATCACCTCCGCCGGGCTAAATCGTGACCCCGCCAAAACACGCTCCGATGGCCCCCTCTTTGCGCGACGCCTCGAAGAGACCGAACTCCGCGTTCTCAAAGGCCTCTCTTCGACCCCTCAGCACACCGACCAAGTGGCCCTCCGCGTGGGGTTGGATGCCCCCACGGTGACCACGGCGCTCTTGACGCTTGCTTTGGAGGACGTAGTAGTAGAAGGCCCAGGAGGGTTCTTTCGCCGGGCTCGTGGAGCCTAAGGCACCGAAACCGTTTTGGAAACTCGATGGATCCTGATGTTACCCCGTTCGAAGGACTTGGTTGATGGCTAAGACGTTGGTGGTCGTGGAGTCGCCCGCGAAGGCGAAGACGATCAAGAAATACCTCGGGTCCGAGTACGAGGTAATGGCCTCCAAGGGGCACATCAAGGACCTCCCCAAGAAGATGGGGATCGACATCGAGGGCGGGACCTTCAAGGAAACGTACGAGGTCGTGGTCGGCAAGGAGAAGGTCGTCGAGGAGCTGAAGGCCGCCGCCGCGAAGGCGAAGGACATCCTGCTCGCGACCGACCCCGATCGCGAAGGCGAAGCGATCGCGTTCCATCTCGCGGAAGAGCTGACCGGCTCGTCGAAGGGCGCCAAGCGCGTCGAGTTCCACGAGATCACGAAGAACGGCGTCAAGAAGGGCGTCGAGCATCCCCGCGCGCTGAACGCAGATCTGTACGACGCGCAGCGCTGCCGCCGCGTGCTCGACCGCATCGTCGGCTACGACGTGTCGGCGCTCGTGTGGAGCAAGCTCGCGTTCGGCCTCTCCGCCGGCCGCGTCCAGTCGGTCGCGCTGCGGCTCATCGTGGATCGCGAGCGCGAGATCGAAGCGTTCGTCCCCGAGGAGTACTGGAACATCGGCTGCGGCCTGTCGCAGGTGAACGGTGGCGGCAAGCGCCCCACCTTCTTCGCGCGCCTCACCCAGAAGAACAAAGAGCGCCTCGCGGTCAAGGACGGCGAGACCGCCGGCCAGATCAAGGTCGCCCTGCAGGGCGCGACGTACAAGGTCGCGAAGATCACCAAGAGCGAGCGCAAGCGCAAGGCGCCGAGCCCGTACACGACGAGCAAGCTCCAGCAGGACGCCGTCAACCGTATGGGCTTCACGGCCAAGCGCACGATGCAGGTGGCGCAGGGGCTCTACGAGGGCGTCGATCTCGGCAAGGACGACGGCGGACCGGTTGGCCTCATCACGTACATGCGTACCGACTCGACGCGCTCCGCGCCCGAGGCGATCGCCGCCGTGCGCGAGGTCATCGAGTCGACGTACGGCGCGCAGTATCTGCCCAAGGAGCCGAACCAGTTCAAGAGCAAGAAGGGCGCGCAGGACGCGCACGAGGCGATCCGCCCGACGATGCTCGACCACCCGCCCGAGGCCGTGCGCAAGCACCTGAAGGACGAGCAGTTCAAGCTCTACAAGATGATCTGGGAGCGCTTCGTCGCGAGCCAGATGAAGGAAGCCGTCTACGACCAGACCGGCGTGGACATCGAAGCGAAGGCCGCGGCCGGCGACGTGTATGCGCTTCGCGTCGGCGGCCGCGTGCTCAAATTCGGCGGGTGGCTCGAGGCGTACGGCACCGGCGACAGCAAGCTCGCGGGCGAAGAGGAAGGCGACGCGAAGGACGCCGCCGCCGAAGGGACGAAGGTCCCCACGGAGGCCGCCGAGGACGCGACGCTCCCCGAGATGACCGAAGGCGAGGCGCTCAAGCTGACCGATCCGCCCGGCGTCCTGGCCGAGCAGAAGTTCACGCAGCCGCCGCCGCGCTACAGCGAAGGTTCGCTCGTGCGTGAGCTCGAAGAGCGCGGCATCGGCCGGCCGTCCACGTACGCCGAGATCATCAGCAAGGTGCAGGCGCGCGACTACGTCGAGAAGATGGAGGGCGGGAGGCAGTTCCGTCCGACTCTGCTCGGCAAGTTCGTCGTCGACGGTCTCGTCGGCGCCAAGCTCGACTTCATGGACCCGGCGTTCACCTCCGCGATGGAAGAGGAGCTCGATCAAGTCGAGGCCGGCAACGAGAAGCGCGTCGAGCTCCTGAAGCGCTTCTACAAGAAGTTCCGCGAGCAGCTCGACGCCGGCAAGAAGGGCAAGCGCTGGAACCCCGAGCCGGTCGCGACCGGCGAGAAGTGCGACGTGTGCGGCGACGGCGAGATGTTCAAGCGCTGGAGCAAGAACGGCTGGTTCTTGGGCTGCAACAACTACCCCAAGTGCAAGAACACCCGCGACCTCGGGCCCGACGGCACCGGCGCGGCGGCGCTCCGCGAGACCGGCATCGACTGCAACCTCTGCGGCAAGCCGATGGTGATCCGCAGCGGACGCTACGGCGAGTTCCTGTCGTGCACGGGCTACCCCGCGTGCAAGAACGCGCGCCCGGTCCCGCTCGGCGTCCCCTGCCCCAAGTGCGGCGGCGACATCATCGAAGTGCGGCCGAAGAAGCGCGGCGGCAAGACGTTCTACGGCTGCAGCAACTACAACGCCGAGGCGATCAAGTGCGACTTCAAGGTGTGGCAGAAGCCCATCAACGAGGTCTGCCCGGACTGCGCGGCGAAGTTCCTCGTCTACGGCGGCACCAAGGCCAAGCCGATGATCGCGTGCGCCAACAAGGAGTGCGGATACAAGCGGCCCCTCCCGACGGAGGAGGAAGTCGCGGCGGCGGCAGCGGCGGCCACGCTCGCGGCGGCGGCCACCGCGGCGGCCGCCGTCCTCGACGCGGGTGCCACACCCCAGGCGTGAGGTGCCCGCTGCGACGGTGACGGAACCGGCCACGGCCGGCCATCTCGAAACGTGAAGAAGCTCCTCGTCACGACGGGCGCGCTCGCCGCCGTTTTGCTCGGCTGCGGGTCCGTCACCGCGGTGCCCGCCGACGCCTCGGCGGAAGGTGCCGCGTCGTCGAGCGACGCCGGCGCGGACGCGGGGGACCGAGCCGACGACGCCGCCTTCGCCGACGTCCCGGACCGGACCGCGCCCGACGACGCCTCGTGGCCAACCGACGCCGCGTGCAACGACGCCGCGCTCACCGGCGACAGCGGCGCCCCCTTCGCGTGCGGCAACGCGACGTGCGCGTCCGGCGCGGAGTACTGTGGCCACTTCGCCGCCGGGTTTTCCCCACTCTTCGAGCCGCAGCGCGGCTGCCAGCCGCTGCCGTGCACCTGCGTCCCGGCGCGGAGCTGCGGGTGCCTCGGTCAGCTGCCGGACTATTGCAGGTGCCAGGCAGACAACGGCGCGATCTCGGTGACGTGCAGCCTGCCGTGAGGGCGAGGTCCCGCAAGCCTCAGCCCGTCTTCACCGCGTACGCCACGCCGTCGCCGAGGGGGAGCACGACGGCGCGCATGTCGGGGTGGCTGACGAGGGCGAGGTTGAAGGTGCGGATCGCCTCCACGCGGACGCGCTCGCTCGACGGGACGTTCTCGTGGGCGACGAGGCCCCTCCAGAGGACGTTGTCGGCGACGAGGACGCCGCCCTTCGCGAGCCGCGGGAGCGCGAGCTCGAGGTAGCGCGGGTAGTCTTCCTTCACGCAGTCGATGTAGACGAGATCGATCGGCTGGGTGACTTTCTCGAGCTCGGCGATCGCGCTGCCCTGGCGGACCTCCACCTGCGCTGTGAGTCCAGCCTCCGCGACGTAGCCGCGCGCGATCTCGCACAGCTCGTGGGACAGCTCGATCGTGAGGACCTTGGCCGCCGCGCCCGCCGCGCGGGCGAGCACGATGGCGCCGTAGCCGATGTTCGTGCCCAGCTCGACCACGAAGCGCGGCTGCGAAGCGCGCGCCGTCACTGCGAGGAACGAGGCGACCTCGGGATCGCTGATCGGCATCCTGCGCTCGGCCGCGTGGGCCTCCATCTTCGCGAGGAGCGGATCGCGCGGGGGCTCGAGCGCCTCCAGGTAGGCCGCCTGCTCCGCTCGCAGGATGGCGTCGGCCGCGTCCTTCATGGCTACTTCTTCTTCTTCGACTCGACGATGTCTTCCCGGAGCGGGGCGAGCTTCTCGACGACCTCGGTCTGCTCGGCGTCGCCGACCTTGGCCTCGCCCATCGCGAGCTTCAGGTCCATGACGAGCGCGTCGAACTGCGCGTCGCTGATCTTCATGCCCTTGTGCGCGGACTTCATGTCCTTGCCCGCGTACTTGCACGGCCCGCCCGTGACCTCGCACATCTGATCGGCCAGGTTCTTCTTGAACGCGTCGAGCTTCGGCCCCTTGGTGTTCTTGAAGGACTTGTTGACCGCCGGATCCTGCTGCACGTTCTCGACGAACTTGTCGATAACGGCCTTGATACCGTCGTTCCCACCGAGGCGGTCGAACAGGCTCTTCGGCGGGGGCGCGGCGTCCTCGACGGGGGGCCCGGCGTCTACCGCGACCTCCGCGATCGCCGGCTCCGGGGTCTCCGGCGGCTTCTTTTTGCCGCACGCGGCGACGGCGAGGAGCGCGAAGAGCGGGAAAAGCGCGAGGAGGATACGGGCTCTCATGGTGAGAGCTGGACTATAGAGCAGGAGCCCACTTCAGGAAACGTTCATGGGGCACCTTGCAGGGAGGTGTGCCGAAGAGGTGCGTTTCGCGGTAGAAGATCGCCGTGGCGGGATCGCGGCTCGATATCGACGGACGGACGATCGCGCGTTGCGACGCGGGACCGCTCGACGCCGAGTATGCGCTCTTCGAGCCGTCCGACCTCGCGCTGAAGGCCACCGAGCCAGGGAACGTCCGCGAGATCGGCTACCGCACGACGGTCGCAACCGCGCGGGCGCGCCTCGACGCGCTCGGCGTGACCGCGGAGCTGGCGCACGAAGCCGCAGAGGAGCTCGGGCCGCTGGCGGTCCTCTACGCGCGAGGTGGGACGGCGCGCAAGGTCGCCGCGAGGCTCGGCGCGGCGGAGCTGTTCGAAGGGCGCGAGCTCGACGCTCCGCGCGGCCTTTATATCGGCGCGTGGATGGATACGGCGGCCCTGGCGAAGGATCTCGTCGTCTCGCGCGCGGCGGCCGGGCTGCAGGCGCTGCACCTCGCCGCGGTCCTCGCCGAGGTGCGGGACGACGCGGACGTGATGCTCCACACCCTCGATCTCACCCGCGCGAAGCGGATGGGCGAGCGCACCTACCAGCGCGCGGAGCTGGACGCCGCGGCGCAGATCGCCGAGGCGCTGCGTGTCCTGGGGGAGACGAGCCCGGACTCGCCGGCCGAGCGCGAGGCGGGGCCGACGCGTCTCGAGCTCGTGAGCGCGATGACCGAGCGTCTCAAGTGGTGCACCGCAGAGTCGGCGCAGACCCGCCTCACGCAGATCCTGGCGGCTGCGGCCGCGCGCGAGCAGCCCTCGCGCGGCCCGCTCGCCGAGCCGGTGCTCTGGGCGCTCGAGCGCCAGCTGAGCGAAGGGAGCACGGGCGGCGTCGTCGAACAGGTCGACGCGCTCGAGAAGACGCGCGGCCGGACGCCGGCGACGACGTACCTCCGGGCCCGGGCGATGCTGATGGGAGGCCTCGAGTCGCCCGAGATCATCGCCGGGCGCGTGTCGACCCTCGCGATCAGTCTGTCGAGCTTCGTCGAGCTGCAGCTCCTCGCCGCGCAGGCGTGGCTCCTGGCCGGCGACGGCAAGCGCGCCGCTGCGTACGCGAAAGATCTGACGACCGCGGCGTCGCTCGATCCCGATCTACGCGCGCGTGCGGAGGCCATTCTGGCGGCCGCGATCGCGCCTCCGCCGCCGGCCCCGCCCACCCGGCCTTCGGTGATCGATCCCAAGCGCATCGTCTCCGTCGCCGACGACGCGCCACCGGATACGTCGATCGAGCCGACTCAGGTCGTCACCCTCCACCCAGCGACGCCCGAGCATGGTGGGGCGCAGACGACGCAGAGGATGACGAGCGACTCGCAGCCTCCGGCAAAGCTGCCCAGCACGCCGCCGCGGACCATCTCGCACTCCCAGCGCGCCGGCGTGCCCTACTCGACGATCACCAGCGAGCGCTCCTCTCGCCCCAAGAAGACGAGCGCGCCGCCCGCGGATGGCGCCGACCTGCTTCCGAGGGACGCGATCGCCGCGCCGCGCCTGCCGAGCATCCCCGAGGCCGCGCCGACGCCCGTGCGCCTGCCGAGCGAGCCTCCGCGGGAGCCGCCGCGCCGCCCCAGCTACGCGTCGGGCCTCGCGACGGCGCGCCTCGACCGCGCCGTCGGGAGCGACCCTGCGCCGACGATCGGCAGCGCCGGGGCCACCGGCTACATGAAGGGCGCGTCGCAGCCGCCGTTCCGCGCGGAGGAGTCTCCAGACGGGCGTGAGAAGGAGCGACGCCACGAGCCACTGCACTCGGAGAGCGCGGAGTTCCTGAGCCTGCCGCGGATGGCTACCGGTGAGCCCCCGAGCGAAGACTCCACGCCGCGGAACCCCACCGAGGCGCGCATCCTCTTTACCTTCCTCGCGCGCGAGCTCGGCGAGGACTACCGCGTGAAGCGCGGCGTCGAGCTGCGCACCGACGTCGCGGCGATCGAGTCGATGCAGGCGCACCTCTTCGACTCCTACTACGGCAAGAGCGTGCGTTCGCTCGAGGATTGGCTCGACGTGCGCCGCCACGGCGCGTTCCTGAGCGAGATCCTCGTACGCACGTTGAGCGCAGAGTGGTCCGACGTGACTCCGCGAGAGCTCGGATACTGGGCGATGAGCGTCCCGCCGGGCACGCGCGTCTGGCCGTTCGCGCGCATGCTGCGGTATGTCGCGATGGGGCCGAAGGAGCGGGATCTGGTGAGCTACTATCTGGAGCTCAGGTGGCGCTCACGCTGAGCCACGAGGCCCTCGGATGACACATCGCGCCGACTGGGAGATCGAAGAGCACGAGGAAGCGGCCGACGAGGCGTCCGACGAGGCGTTCGACCGCCTCGCGTTCGCGGCGCGCGCCCTCGAGATGCTCCGCCTGCCACCCCGCACGACCGTCGCCATCTGCGAAGGGTGCGCGCGCGTCCGCGTGGCCACGGGGCGGAACTGGGGCAGGCGGGACGAGCGCTGGGCGATGGTGAGCGTCCCGCCCAACGCGTCGCGGCGAGCCATCGCGCTGGCGGTCGCAAACGTCGCCGGCCGCGGCGCACCGTGGGCGCTCGACGTGCTGCTCGCCCCGGAGGCCGCCGAATGAGCAACCCGAACTACATCACCGGCGACGGCGCGCGGCGCCTGCAGGAGGAGCTGGGGCACCTGCGCTCGAAGGAGCGCCCCAAGGTCGTCCAGGAGGTCTCCGACGCTGCCGCCCAGGGCGATCGCAGCGAGAACGCCGAGTACATCTACGGCAAGAAGCGCCTCCGCGAGATCGATCGGCGCATGCACTACCTGACGCGCCGCCTCGAGTCGGCCGTCGTCGTAACGCCCGAAGCGCGGCCCGACGGACGCATCTTCTTCGGCGCAACGGTCGACGTCGAGGACGAAGATGGCGAGACCGTGACCTACCAGATCGTCGGCGAGGACGAGACCGAGCCCAAGGCGGGCCGCATCTCGTGGCGCTCGCCCATCGGCCGCGCGCTCCTCAACAAGAAGGAGGGGGACACGGTGAGCTTCCGCAAACCGGTTCCCACCGTCCCGGGAATGACGATTCGCTCGACCGATACGATCGAGGTGGAGCTGTCGATCGTCCGCGTCCGCTACTGCTGAATGACGAGCTTACCGGTGACGAGCGCCGAGCCCTGGTCATGGAGGTACCAGCTATAGCTCGCGGCCGCCGTCAAGGTACGGACCTTGTCCGGCGCGTTCAACCCGAGCGGGTTGTTGGTGTCGCCGTGCGCGAAGCCGTTCTTGCCGTCGCCGTGGATGATGTGACCGGTGCCGTCCTTGTTCACGATCGTCAGCTTGATGGGCGTGCCGTGGACGACGACGCCGGCGGCGGGGCCGAACGCGGTGTTGTACGGGGCGCCCTGCGTGCCCTTGTTCGACTCGGCGTCGGCCGGGATGTAGAGGGTCAGGTTCGACGTCGCCGAGAACGTGACGTTGGTGGTGACCGGCGCGAGGGCGGTCGCCGTCGCCGTGATCGTGAAGGGAACGTCGCCGACCTTCGAGGACGTCGCCGTCAGCATCGCCGAGGCGGCCGCGGCCCCTGTGATGTCCAGCGTGGTCTTGTCGAGCTTGGTGGTGATGCCGGTCACCGTGCTCACCGCGAGGGTGACCGTGCCGGTGAAGCCATTGGACGGGGCAACGGTCACGACCGTCTGCTGGTCGGTCATCAGATCGCCCTTCAGCGCCACCGAGCCCAGCGTGACCGTGATGGCGGGCGCGGCCGTGCCGCTCGAGCCGCTCGCGCCGCTGCTCGAACCGCCGCTGCTCGAGCCGCCGCTGCTCGAACCGCCGCTCGTCGAGCCGCCGCTGCTCGAGCCGCCGCTCGTCGAACCGCCGCTGCTCGAGCCGCCGCTGCTCGTCGCGTTGTTCCCCGCCGGGGTCCCTGACCCGGCGTGGCCGCCGTTGGAGTGCCAGGTCGAGCCGGTGTTGTCGCTCGCGTCACCGCAGGCCACCGCGAGCGAGCATGCCCCGGCGAGGAGCATGACCGAGCCGAGGCGACCGAACTTTCCAGCGAGCGTGCAACGCATGATCCGAGACAGTGCAAGCATGTGGCCAGCGTCCGCGCGACGTCCGCTTTGTCTCGAAAGCGCGCATACACACATGGTGTACAAAAGTGTCTTTGGAGAATTTCCCTCCATTTTCCGTCTCCAGACGCATGGATCGCGACCGCGCCAGGTAGACGCAACGTGATCGGATCTGGAGCAGGGGGCGCCCGGGTGAGTCAGCACCGATCCAAGCGACGAGCCGCAGCGGCGAGCGCGAGGAGCATCGCGAAGGCCAGCGCGGACGATCCACCGCGGCCCGTCGCCCCGCAGCCGCACGCGCGCTTGGCGGGGAAGGTCGCCCCACCCGCGGCCGCCTCGGCGGCGTCCGGAGCGTCTGCCGTGACGCGGGCGTCCGGCGCGCTCTTCGCGGGCGCGGCGACCTGCGCGCGTACCTCGTCCCAGAGCGCGCCGCAGGCGGCGCCGGCGCCCGAGTCGCACGCGACCGCGCCGCGCACGTCACCGAACGCCGCAAGCGGCCTGAACGACGCCGCGGCATCGAGCGACACGGCGACCGCCCAGCCGCCGCGCGTGTACGGGTTGGAGCACGCGAAGAGGCTGGGCCCGTCGGCGAACAGGCAGAGCACGCTGGTCTTCGACGCGGCCTCCCACGTCGCACCGCGATCGCGCGAACGGAACATTCCCTCGTCGGCGCCGCCGGCCCCTGCGAAATACGACGCGCCGTCGGCGGTCCCCGCGAAGCCGAACATCGACGTCTTCGTGTGCAGGACCGATGTGAACGACTTGCCGCCGTCCTTCGACACGAGCAGATCGGTGCCGGACTCGTTGGTGTGACGGACGAAGAGGCGATTTGCGTCCTTGGGATCGATACCCGAGAGGAAGAGGCGCCCGTCGGCCGCGAGGTGGACGTCGAGCTCGGTCAGCGTCGCCCCGCCGTCGTCGGAGCGGAACAGGTGCGCGCGGCGTCCGCCGCCGACGGGGGCCGCGGTGGCGTAGAGGCGCGTCGGCTTCGATGGCGCCACGTCCACCGTGTCGAAGCTCACCCCGGTGACGCCGGCGCCGAGGCGCGCGAACGGAGCGTTCACGTTCGGACGCCGCCAGACGTACGCAGGCTTGCCCGGCGTCGAGGTGACAGCGACGACGCGCTCGCCGTCGGGCTCGGTGGCCAGATCCACGACGATCTCCCCGGCGAGCTCGGGCGCACGTGCGACGTCGCAGCCGTCGCGCGTGAACGACAGGCCGTCGGGCAGACCGAGCCACAGCCGCCCGTCGCGCGTCGCGGCGATCGGCGGGTCCCACGTGCCGGAGAAGCCGATCGCCTGCTCGCAGATCCAGCTCCAGCTCGCGCCAGCGTCGCGCGAGACGAGGACGCCGAAGGTCGCGCGGAGGAAGATCGTCTTGCCGCCGTCGCCGGGGACGGTCACGATCTGCTGCGCCTTCGGGAACCGTCCGTTCGCCGGGGAAGCGCGGGGCACGAAGAGCACGAGGAGCGCGACGGCCGCAGCGAGCACCGTTCGAAGGTGGAAGGGCACGCCCCCTTCTATACACCGGGTACACTCGTCGGGGCATGACGGCGTCCCCGCGATCGGCCGGTCTCCTCGCGCTGGCGCTCGCGGCCGCGCTCGGCTGCAAGCGATCGCCGGAGGGAGGGCCGCTCACCCGAGGCGAGAAGCTCGAGACCCCGCGCGCGCGCGCCGCGTACGTCACGAACAACGGCTCCGATTCGGTCAGCGTCCTCGATCGCGACGGCGAGCGCGTCCAGACGATCACGGTCGACGTCGATCCCAAGGCCCACGAGGCGCCCCATCACCTCGCCGTCGACGGAAAGGCCGGCGCCGCGTACGTCGCGCTCGCCTTCCCTGCCCCGCCGGGCAAGAGCAAGGATCCCCACAGGGCGCACGGCAACGCCAGCGATCCGGGCAAGCTCGTGTGGCTCGATCTAGGCACGCTCGCGGTCGTCGCGGCGCGCGAGGTCGACGAGAACCCCGGCGACGTCGTCCTCACGCACGATCGCACACGCCTGCTGGTGACCCACTACGACATGAAGCGCGCGATGGACGTCGCGATGGCAGGCGGCAACGCGGGCGCGATGGCCGCGACGCTCCAGGTGTGGGACGCGAGGACCCGGACCAAGCTCGCCGAGCGCGCGGTCTGCGTCGCGCCGCACGGCATCGCGGTGACCGCGGACGATCGCACGGCCATGATCGCATGCTACGGCTCCGACGAGCTGGCGGTGGTCGATCTCGTTTCGCCGGGGCTTCCGACTGCGCGCTACCCGCTCGGAGCGCAGCAAGGCGTACCGGGCGCGCCGCACTTCGGCCCCTACTCGGCGACGCTCTCGCCGGACGGCGGGCGCGTCATCGTCGCGAGCCTCGAGGGGGCCGACGTGCGCGTCTTCGATCGCGCGAAGAAGGCGTTCTTGCCGGCGCGCACGATGACCCTCGGCGCGCGGGTGATGATGCCGGACTTCGTGAGCGACCACGCGATCGTCGCGCCGCTGCAGGGCCCCGACGGCGTCGCGCGCCTCGACGTGGAGACCGGCGCCGTGGAGGCGCGCGTCGCGATGCCCGCGCCCGTGTGCCAGAGCCCGCACGCGGCGCGGCGCGCGCAGGATGGGCGGGTGTACGTCGTCTGCGAGGGTGATCACACCGCGCCCGGGGCGATCGTCGAGATCGATCCGCTGACCTTGGCGGTGAAGCGCCGCTGGGTGGTCGGCGTGTACCCCGACGGAATCGCGTTCGGCGAAGACTGAGCCTCGTCCTCGCCCGCTTTACAGGTCCGTTCGGATCTTGCGACCGTGTACCGAGGTCGCCGGTGCCGTCTGCGGCGCCGCGGACGCGGGCGGCGCCGCGGCCGAGGACGAAGGTGGAGGTGGCGAAAAGGGCTTCGCCGTCGCCGGCCCGGGCACTGGACGCGGCGGCGGCACGACGGCGAGCGGCGCGGACGTGGCGGTCGGCGGCGGCATGGGGTCGTCCGTTGCTGGCGGCGCCGGCGCCGGCGGCGGCGGCGGAACGGGCGGCGACGCCGGCGGGTCGATCTGCGCGGGAACGCCCTGGACCGCGGGGGCGCCAGCCTTGCCGTCTTGCTTGGTCTTCACCACGAACACGAGGCTGACGGCGACGAGCAGCACGCCTGCTGCGGCGAGGCCTCCGACGAGCGAGCGGTTCTTCGAAGCCGTCGGCGGCGCGACGCTCGGGGGCCTGCCCGGCGACGACGCCGCGTTCGCGGAGCTGCCCGCCGGCGCGGCGACGAGCGTTCCGCCCTTGTGCGAGCCGGCGCGAGCGTTGGCGTTCGCGGCGTCGCTCTCGCTCCACGCCGTCGGCGTGCTCTTGCCCTCGGTCGCGGCCTTCAGGCGCTCGGACTGCGACGCCGGGTTCACCGAGACGACGACCTGCGACGCCGGCACCATTCGCCCGCTCGTGCGCAGCGTCCGCTCGAAGGCCAGGCTCGGCCGCCCTTGCGAGCGCCCCCAGTCCTCGATCGCGGCGCGCATCTCGTCGGCGCTCTGGTAGCGCGCCGACGCGTCGCGCGACATCGCGCGCATGATGATCTGCGCGAGCTCGGGGCTGAGATCGGGCACGAGGCCCTCGAGCGGCGGCGGCGCCTCGAGCGCGATCTTGAAGAGGAGCTCGTGGAAGTTCTCGCCGTCGAACGGCAGGGCTCCCGAGACGGCGCGGTAGAGGATGACGCCGAGCGCGTAGATGTCCGTGCGCTGGTCGACCTCCTTGTTGTTCCCGCGCGCCTGCTCCGGGGACATGTAGTGCGGCGTTCCCATGACGGCGCCGCTGCGGGTCAACAGATCGGGATCGTCGGGCAGGGTCGTGAACTTCGAGACGCCGAAGTCGAGGATCTTCACGACCTCGCCCTTCGACGTGCGCGACAGGAAGATGTTCGCGGGCTTCAGGTCGCGATGGATGATGCCGGCGGCGTGCATCGCGCCGAGCCCCTCGAGGAGCTGGTGGGCGATGAGGACCGCGTCGGTCGCCGGCAGGCGCCCGGCCGCGATGCGCCCTGCGAGGCTCTCCCCCTCGAGGTACTCCATGACCATGTACGATTCGCCGTTGGGCAGATCGCCGAGGTCGAGCACGTCGACGATGTGCGCCGAGCCGATCTTCGCGGCCGCCATCGCCTCGCGCTGGAAGCGGCGGAGGAGATCGGTGTTCGCGATTGCCTCGGCGTGCATCACCTTGATGGCGACGCGCCGCCCGATGCGCTCGTTGGCGCCCTCGTAAACGGCACCCATCCCACCTTCGCCGATCATACGAACGACGCGGTACTTGCCGTCGACGATTTGCCCGGGCGAAAGCGCCATGATGCTCGCTAGTTGATTACCACGATTCGATCACGGAGGCCCGACGTCTTCGTGGCCGGGAGGCGAGTTGCCGTCGAAGGTGACAGCGAGCCCCTGCGCCGTCGCGGTGGCGGACATCTTCCAGCCTAGATCGCCCGCGTTTTTGGCCGGATCGTCGAACACGTTGTTTCCGTTGGCGTCGAGGTACACGTACACGTCGTAGGTGACCTCCGCCTCGATCACTCCGGCCACGGTGCCGTCCGCGGCGCCGGCCGGCAAGGCCGGGATCCGGTAGAGGGCGGCGGTGTGGCCCGACGTCTTGTCGGCGACGCGCAGCTGCAGGAACTTTCCCTGGAACGCGTCGAGGTTCACGAAGTGGATCGTCGCCGGAACGCCGGGGTCCCGGGGCGGATCTTTCGTCCCCGCCGGGTGATCGTTGAGCTCGGCGAACGACGTGTTGTGGTCGTAGACGATCGTGATCGCGTTCGGATCGTTGTCGACCGTCGTCGACTTCAGCGGCTCGATGCGCCAGCCGTGATCGTGGTCGGCCGCGGCGGTGAGGCCGTCCCACCCGCCGGAGTGGTTCTTGTCGGCGTAGAAGTCGAGGCGGTACGGACCGTTCACGCGCGGCACCGCCTTGGGGATGTGCACGGTCGTCTCCGGGGTCCCCATCGGCAGGTAGACGCCGCGCATCTGGACGATGTTGTTCGTGTCGATGATACGAAACTCGAACATGTTCGTCGGGTGCGCGACGGCCCCGCGGAACGTGAAGGCGAGATCCTGGTAGTCGCCGGTGCCCGACGCGGCGCCGTGGAAGCGATCGAGGTTGGTGACGGCGAAGCACGACGTCGTCGCGACCGCCACGAAGCCGAGGCCGAGGAGACGGCGGAGGACGGGGCGCATCAGAACCTCACCCGGAAGCCGTCGGCCGCGGCGGTCGTCGCACGGGCGCTGCCGCCCGAGAGGAGCAGCCACGTGAGCCCGCCCGCGGCGATGAGCCCGCCGCCGAGCAGGAGAAAATCGGTCGCGCGCACGAGGCCGCGCGCCGACGAGCGGTTGCCGTCGAGATCGTAGCTCGCAGGGCACGTATTGTTCGGGCAGGCGCTCGCGATGTCGCTCGTCTTGCCGAGGGCGAGGATCCCGGTGATCGTCCCCGCCGCGAGCAGAGCGCCGCCGATGCCGACGGTGATCCACGCCCCGACCGGCGCGGTCGTCGTCGAGAGGGCCGGCGTCGTCGGCACAGTCGGCGCCGGCGCCTGCTTCTTTTTCATCTCGAACGTGCGCGACTCCTTCGAGCCCGCCAGCGCGTCGAGCTCCCACACCGCGTCGTCGAACCCTTCGACCCTCACGGTGACGAGGTGGTGGCCCGGCCTCACCCCGACCTCGATGCGCCCGCGCACCGGCCCGTACGCGTTGGTGATGGGCCCGCCCTTGACCGGCACGCGCACGTCGCTGACGCGGGCGTCGATCTCGTTCACCTTGATCTCGAGCTTCACGAGCCCGACCTGGAGCGTCGACAGATCGCGCGTGATCTGGGCGCGCTCCTCGGCGTCGATGTCCTTCACGTCGCGCAGGTACCTCGAGTAGGCGTCGATCGCCTCGCCGTCGCGCTCGAGACGCATCGCGCAATAGCCGATGTTGCCGAGGATCTTCGACGACGCGGAGACCGCGTACGCCGCCTTGAACTCCCGGTAGGCGTCCTCGACGCGCTCCCCGTCGGGGTCTTGCAGGAGGTTCACTCCGGCTTTGAAGTGAGCCCGCGCCTCTTCACTGATGGGCGTGTCGTCCCCTCGCGCGGGCGCGGCGACGAGGCCGCCCCCCAGCGCGAGCGCGACGGCGAGGAGAATGGGTGCACGCATCGGCGTGCATTATGCCCTCATTTCGCGATCGGAGGTGCGTCTTTGCAGCAGCGCACGCCCATCTGCGGTCCTTCGTAGCTCTCGCCGTGGCCGGTCGTTGCGGCGCGGCAGGTGTTCTTGCCGGGGAGCCACCAGGCGCCTTTCATCGTCGACCGATCGAGCGCCTTGCCGGGCGTCGGGACGGCTTGCGCGAGCGCATCCTGCGTCGCCCACTCCTCGACGTTGCCGCTCATGCCCTGAACGCCGTAGGGGCTGAGGCATCGCGGGTGGTCGCTCGCCGGGGTGCGCAGATCGGTCAGGCCGCCCTGCATCTTGCCGAGGTTCGTGCGGTCGATGTTGCACGCCGTCGCGTCGCGAACGAAGCCGTACGGGTAGGGCCGCATCTCTTCCCCTTCGCACGCGAGCTGCCATTCGCTCTCGAGGCACAGGCGCCGCCCCGCGTCCTGGCAGAGCGCGCTCGCGCTCGTGTACGACTGGTGCGCGAGCGGCAAGGTGTCGGGCGGCTTCACGTACTCTTCGCGGTCGATGCAGAAGCGCTTCGGCTCGCGCTTGCCCGCGCACGTCGCCGGCTGCGCGTACTCGGCGCAGCGGTAATACTGGTAGGGGCCGGCCGCATCGACCCACCGCTTGCAGACGTGGACGGGGCTCGGGCAGTAGTTCCCGTCGACGAGCACCATGGCGTCGGGACACGCCGCCGGATCCGAATCCGACCCCGAATCCGACCCCGAATCCGACCCCGAATCCGAATCCGACCCCGACCCCGACGCCGACGCCGACGCCGACGCCGACGCCGACGCCGACCCCGAATCCGACTCCGACGCCCTTATCGGTTCGCCGATCGGTCGCTCGCGCGTCCCGCACTCTGCCATCGAGAGCACCGACAACCCGAAGCACACCCAGACACGAAGGCCCACGCTGCACCTTCCTCGTCTCTCGAACGCTCGGCGCGAGAGACACCTGCCAGGAAAGTGTGCGCCTCACGCCCCGCCGCTGCCAATTTCGGACGACAAAAAGCAGGGCCCCGGCCCCGGGGGGAGGCGGGCCGCCGTCGAGCACCGAACGCGGTGACTGGCTCGCAAGCTCGGTCTCGCAGATACCCGGCTCACCGCGAGGCGACGCAGCCGTCGTGAACTGACCTATATTACCGCCATGGGCACGGACGCCGAGCTGGCGCGATTCGAGCTGGACCTCGGCCGAGGCGCCTCGGAGGTGGAGCCGGGCCAACCCCACGTGAAGGCTCTGCTGCGGAACATCCTGGCCCATGCGCCGGACTTCATCGCCATCATCAGGCCCGACGGCAGAATCCTGTTCTTGAACCGCGTTCGCGCGGGGGCCAGCCTCGAGTCGTCCGTGGGAACGTCGGTCTACGACTATGTGTCCTCCACCGAGGCCGCGCGATACCGTACGTGCCTCGAGCGGGTCATCGCGACCGGCGAGGCCGGCGTCGTCGAGACGGAGATGCGCTTCAGCAACGGGCAGCTGGCGTTCTTCGAGAACCGTCTCTCTCCGATTCGCGAGGGCGATCGCATCGTCGCGCTCACGGTGATCGCGACGGACATAACCCTTGCCAAGCAAGCGAGCCTCGCCCTGCAGGAAAGCAACGCGAAGCTCCGCATGGCCGTGGACGCCACGGGCATCGGCCTGTGGAGCTGGGAGGTGAGCAGCGACGTCGTCCACTGGGAGGACGGGATGCGCTCGATCTTCGGCTTCGCCCCGGGCGCGACGCCCGCCGGCCGAGACGGTTTCCTCCGGACCGTGCACCCGGAGGACCGGCAGCGGGTGGCCGAGGTCATCGGCCGCGGCCTCGCGACGGGACGGTGGGAGGACGAGTACCGCATCGTTCGCGCAGACGGCGCCGTCCGCTGGGTCATCGCCAAGGGCACCGTCTTGAACGACGCCGGTGGTCCGCCGGAGCGCGTGGTCGGCGCCGTCATCGACGTCACCGATCGAAGGCGCCAGGAAGAGCAGCTTCGGCAGACGCAGAAGCTCGAGGCGGTGGGCCAGCTCACCGCCGGCATCGCGCACAACTTCAACAACATGCTCATGGGCGTATTGCCGAACATCGAGCTGGCGCTCGAAAGGGCGGCGCCCGACGTCGCCCCGCTCCTGTGCGACGCCGCGCAAGCCGCGGCTCGTGCCGCCGATCTGGTGAAGAAGCTCACGACCGCCGCGGGTCGGCGCCAACCCTCCAAGCGCAGCGTCGAGTCGGTGCCGGACCTCGTCGATCGCACGGTGCAGATGTGCGTCAAGACGTTCGACCGTCGCATCGCGTTCCGAACGTCCTACGACCCATCGTGCCGCGCGCGCGTCGATCCCAGCGACTTGGAGCAGGCCATCCTCAACGTCCTCATCAATGCCCGAGACGCGCTCGACAACGAGGCCACCGCGCCCACCATCACGGTCGACGTGAGCGTCGTGCCAGCCCGCTCCCCGGAGCTACCCGCCCCCTATGACGCTCGGGGAGACTCCGTGCGCATCCACATCAAGGACAACGGTCACGGGATGAGCGAAGAGACCCTCGCGCGCATCTACGAGCCGTTCTTCACCACGAAGGATGTCGGACGCGGGACTGGGCTCGGGCTCGCGACGACGCGCGCGATCCTGCGCGAGTGTGGAGGGTGGGTCGACTGCCAGTCGAGCCTGGGCGGCGGCACCACGTTCTCGTTCTACCTGCCCGCCGAGGCGGGCGCCGACGCCAGCGCCGGCACCGGCGGAGGCGCCGAGACGCTCGTGGGGGGCACGGAGCTGGTGCTCGTCATCGACGACGAGCCGGCCATCCGCGAGGTCGTCGCCCTGATGCTGGGAGAGGCTGGGTACTCGACGTTGACCGCCTACTCCGGCCCCGCCGCCATGGCCCTGCTCGCCGACCCGCAGGCCGCAGCGAAGGTCGACGTCGTCCTGCTCGACGTGTCCATGCCCGGGATGCCGAGGCGCGAGCTTCGAAACCGGCTTCGCGATCTCGTCCCGCGCGCGCCGGTCATCTACTTCACCGGCTACGGCTTCGACGCCGCCGAGAGCTCCGACGACGTTGTGCTCGAGAAGCCCGCCTCACGCGGACAGCTCCTCGAGGCGATCCGGGGCGCGCTCGACGGGCGCGCGCCAACCGAAGCCGCCTCCAACCCGGCAGCCCGAGCGCCCGCCATCTGACCCTACCTCGATCACGTCTCGCCCGCGGCGAACAACCTCCGTCTGATTTCTCAGCACCGAGGCCAATTTTTGGACGACAAAAAGCGGGGCGCCGCTCCGGGGGATCAGCCGGAGCGGCGCGCCAGAAGAAAGCCGTGACAGTGTGGTGTGGGTATTGAGGAGGAGAGAACGAATCGAGGCGAAGAAGGGAGGCGAAGGAGGCGTACGGCTCGGCAGGCCTCAGTAAGCCGACTGCCCGGCCGAGACGGGGAGGAAGAAGTTCGTCGCGAGGAGCGTGTGGGTCGTCTGCGCGTTGTGGTTCGAGACGAGCGTGACGTCGTGGCCGAGGACGAGGAGCCCTTCGCCGCCGATCTTCATCTCGTCCTCGCCCTTGCTGACCTGGTCCTTCGTGCCGACGCCGTCGAGCGACACGTCGTTGACGATGAGCTCGGCGTTCTTGCTCACGTTGACCTCGGTCTGGTTGTATCGGGGGCCGCTGCAGTCGGCGCCCTTGATGCACATCTCGTTCTGGATGTGGAAGGAGACGAGGTAGAGCTGGTCGAGGCTCTGCGCGTCGGCCGCGGCCGCGCCCGCCCAGACCTTCTCGGCCACGAGCGTCGCGCTCTTCGCGTCGATGTGCCCCTTGACCACCGCGTGGCCGGCGGCGAACGCGCCCGCGACGCTGCTCTCGAGCTTCGCGTCGAGGTGGAGTTTGGCGAGGTCGACACCCACGACGCCGCAGACGCTCGACTTCTTGCCGTTCACGCACGCCGTCGAGGTCGCGTTGGCGAGCCGCACGCCGACGCCGCCCGTGACGCCGGGGCCCATGCCCACGAAGTACCCGCCGGCCTTGGCGGTGAGCGCGTCATCGGTCGAGTCCGAGGAGCTGGCGCCGTCGGGGGACCCCGAGCAGCCGAGGGTGAGGGCGAGCAGGGCGGAGGCGGAAGCGAGGGCAAGGGAGCGAAGCATTGGGGAGGATTCCTTCGTGGTGAGGAGTTCGTCGTTTCACCCTCCTGACACCGCGATGGAGACGGTGTCGCACAAAAACCTTCACAAGATGTTTAGTGCTCGATTTTTGAACGCCATTTCAGGCAGATGACCACGACCACGACCACGACCACGACCCGCGACCGCGACCACAAACGACGACGACCCCGGCCCCGGGCTCGGGGTCGGAGTCGGCGTCGGAGTCGGAGTCGGCCAGCTCAGTTCTGGATGCAGGCCGGCACCGCGCCGCCGTTGATGCCCTTCATCTCGCAGTGCGTGCCCTGTGCGCACCTGACCGTGGCGCAGGAGAGCGGGTACGGCATGCCCGCCGAGACCGGCAGGAAGAAGTTCGTCGCGAGGAGCGTGCGGGTCGTCTGCGCGTTGTGGTTCGAGACGAGGGCGACGTCGTGGCCGAGCACGAGGAGGCCCTCGGCGCCGAGCAGCATCTCGTCCTCGCCCTGCGCGACCTCGGACTTGCTGCCGGGGCCGTCGAGGGACACGTCGTTGATCGTTAGGACGGACTTCGCGCTGCTGTCGTTGACCGTCGCCTGACGGTAGTGGGGGCCGCTGCAGGCGCTGTTCGCGGCGCACTCGAAGTTCTGGACCTCGAGGTTGACGAGGAAGAGCTGGTCCATGTCCTGGGCATCGGCCCGCGACGCGCCCATCCAGGCCTTGTCGGCCACCAGGGTCGAGGACTTGCTGTCGAGCTTGCCGCGGACGACCACGTAGCCGGCCTTGAAGCCGGTCGCGAGCTTGGTCTCGGTGGCCGAGTCCAGGTTGAGCTTGTTGAAGTCGACGCCGAGGACCGCGCAGACGCTCTTCTTCGAGCCGTCGGTGCAGGCGGTGCTCTTCGCATTGGCCAGCGCGACGCCGACGCCGCCGGTGAGGCCCGGGCCCTTGCCGACGAAGTAGCCGCTGCTCTTCGCGCTCAGCGCATCGCCGGTCGAGTCCGGATCCGTCGCGCCGTCGGGCGAGCCGGAGCAGCCGAGGGTGAGGGCGAAGAGCGAGGCGACCGAAGCGACCGAGGCGAGCGAGCGGAACATGGCGGCGGAATCCTTCTTTTGGTGGCGAGGAGTTGTTGGTTTCGCTCGCCTGACACCCTGGTGGAGACCATGTCGCACAATTACCTTCACAACTATGTAACTACTTAGAAACGCTCGACATTGGCCCAAAGTGCCTACAAAACGGCTGCCGCGGAGTGCTTTCAGGGTTGGTCGCCAGGGGGACCTCGATTACTCCGGGGAGTCCCCCGAGGGCTTCCCGGATGCGCAGTACCGCCCCCCACCCCCTCCCGTTCGCCTTCGCCCTCGTGCCCGGCCTCGTCGGCCTCGTCGGGCTGGTGCCGGCGTGCACCGAGGCGGCAGCCCAGACCGCCCCGGTCCCGGCAGCGGACGCGGGGGCGCAGGCCACGACCGGGTCGACCCATGCGGTGGTGGCCAACCTGACCAGCGCCGTTCTCGACGCCGGGCAGTCGGCGGCCGCCGGAGACCTGCGCCAGGACGCCTGCCCGGCGGGCATGGTCCTCGTCGAGGGCGAGTACTGCCCCAACGTCGAGCTTACGTGCGTCCGCTACCGCGACCCGCCGGTGGGGCCCTACGCCTACTTCCGCTGCGACGAGTACAAGAAGCCCGCGAAGTGCCTAGGCAAGCGCGTGCACAAGCGCTTCTGCATCGACGCGGTCGAGCACGTCGAGCCGGGGACCGATCTCCCGATGAACAAGAAGTCGTGGACGGACGCCACGCGCGTCTGCGAGGGCGAAGGCGCGCGCCTCTGCATGACGAGCGAGTGGCAGTTCGCGTGCGAGGGCGAAGAGATGCGCCCCTACCCCTACGGCTGGGACCGCGACTCGACGGCGTGCAACGTCGACATCGAACGCGGGCTCGGGAGGGTCGGCAAGCTCGTCGACCACCGCACCCCGGCGAGCGCGCACCCGCGCTGCGTGAGCCCCTTCGGCGTCCACGACATGAGCGGCAACGTCGATGAATGGGCGACGGTCGACGGCGCGGCGCGCGGCGCGCGAGAGGTCATGAAGGGCTCGTGGTGGATGCCGGGCCGCCATGCCTGCCGGCAGTTCCAGGGCGGCCACGGCGCGAGCTACGGCGGCACCGAGAGCGGCGTGCGCTGCTGCCGGGATGCACCGGCCAACCAGCTCGCGACGCGCTGACGCGAGACCAGACTAGAGCTCGAAGCCGAGGAGAAACAGGTGGGTGGCGTCGCCCATGTTGCCGAAGTCGGGGCGCAGGGAATAGGCGAGCTGCAGGCCGAGGGCGTGGACGGTGAGGCCCGCGGTGAGGCGTACCGCGCGCAGGCGCACCGTGTAGTCGACGAGCTGCACCTGGCCGCCGTTGAGCACGAAGTGCGTATTTTTGCGCCGGATGAGCGTATTCGAGAGGCCGAGCTCGGGGACGACATAGATGGGGAGCGGCCCCGCGAGGAAGAGCACGCGGTAGCCCGCGTTCATCTCGATGAGCTGCGCGGTGTTCGAGGAGGTCGTGGTCGAGGCATCGGGGTTCGACGTGTCCCCGAACGCAAAGCCGGCGCGCAGCGTGAGCGACACGCGATCCAGCGCGATGAGGCTGCCGCCAAGATAGCCGCCGTAGAAGTTGTCGGGCCCCGTCAGGTGCATCGCGAAGCCGAGGCCCCAGTCGCCGAACGTGATGCGTCCGTAGTACGGCGTCTGGCGGCCCATCTCCTGACGAAGGGCCGCCAGGCGGTGCGACGGGATGCCGAACGCGATGCCCTGCGAATCGCGCAGCTGCGACGAGACGACCGCGAGCACGCGCCCGTCACACCCCAGCAGCGGGCCCCCCGAGTTGCCGGGGTTGAGCGGCGCATCGGTCTGGATGAACGCGTCGTTCTTCGCGCTGACGACACCTTGCGAAACGCTCCACTCCAGGAGGCCACGCATGCTCGCGGGCAAGAGCGGCGAGTACTGTGGGTGACCGATCGCGGCCACCGGGGTGCCGAGATCGACGTGATCGCTGTCGGCGAGCTCGAGCGGCGTCGCGTCGACGGGGGCCTCGAGCTCCAGGATCGCAAGATCGTGCTCGGAGCTGACGGCTACGACGTGCGCGGCGAGCACCGCGCCGCTGGCGAACTGGACCTTCGCGCCGCGACCGAGCGACACGACGTGCAGCGCAGTCGCGACGTGTTGCTTGTCGAAGACGAGGAAGCCCGCGCCGAACGCGCCGGGGACCTCGATCCGCGCGACCGAGCCGTGCGCGAGGCGGTACACGCGGCTCGTCCAGCCCCCCTCGCACGCGGGGGGCGTCGCCACGGCCTGCGCGCCGGCGGCCCGCGGCAGAGCAATCGCCGAGATCGCCGAGACGAGGAGAGTGAGGGTTGGAGCGCGCGCGAAGAGCTTCCGCACCTTCACACCCTCAGCTCCCGAAGCGCGCGACCAGGGCCTTCGCCCGCTCCGTGAACTCGACCATCCGGTAGCGCTCGAAGTCCTGCCACGTGCAGAGCGACCTTGTGTCGACGACGCGATCGACGAACAGCTTCCCGTCGAGGTGGTCGACCTCGTGCTGGTAGGTGCCTGCCGTCAGCCCCGCCGTCTCGAAGTCGACCTCGGCGCCCGTGCGATCCCACGCCTTGACGCGGATCTTCACGCTCCGCGGCACCTCGCCGCGGAGGTTGGGAACGCTGAGGCACCCTTCGTAGTTGAGGAACGTCTCGCTCGAGACGAGCTCGATCGTAGGGTTGACGAGGATCGTGAGCGGAATGTTCGGTTTGTAGGGGTAGCGCGGGTTGTCCTTCACGTGGAGCGCGCACAGGCGGACGGGCTCGTAGACCTGGTTGGCCGCGATACCGGCGCCGTTGGCGTCGAGCATCGTCTCGACGAGATCGTCGATGAAGCTCTGTGTCTTCGGCGAGAGGAGCTCCTCTTTCGTGAGAACGCGCGTCGGCTGGCGCAGGATCGGGTTGCCGATCGTGGCGATCTTTCGGAGGGCCATTTGGCCCGTACCGTAGCAGCTTTCAGAGCCACTTCCGGTGACGGAACCACGCGAAGATGCCGATCGTCGTCGCGAGCATGAGGCCGAGCGCGTAGGCGTAGCCGTACTTCCACTTCAGCTCGGGCATGAACTCGAAGTTCATGCCGTAAACGCCGGCGATGAACGTGAGCGGCAGCATGACCGTGCTCATGAGGGTCAGGGTCTTCATGACCTCGTTCATGCGGTTTCCCTGGACGCTCAGGTACGCCTCCAGCGCGTTCGACAGCAGCTCGCGGTAGCTCTCCGCGAGATCGGTCGTTCGCGAGAAGCTGTCGTACACGTCGCGGAAGAACGGGGCGGCGTCGCGAGGGATGAGCTCGAACTCGCCGCGCCCGAGGCGCAGCAGCATCTCGCGCTGGTGGAGCGAGGTGCGCCGTAGGCGCTGCAGCGAGCGCTTGAGCAGGAAGATGCGGCGCAAGAGGGCGGGGCCGCGCGGCGTGCCAGCGGCCGTCAGGATCTGCTCCTCGAGGGCGGAGATCTCCTTGTCGAAGTGATCGATGAGCGGGAGAAAATCGTCCACCATGTGATCGAGCAGGGCGTGCGCGACCCACGGGGCGCCCTTCGTGAGGGGGCGGGCGCACCGGAGGAGGCCGTCGGCCACCGCCTTCACCGCCGCGGAGTCGCGGTTGTGGGTGAGCACGAAATTGGGCCCGAGGACGACGTCGAGCTCCATCGTCTCGAGCTTCTGTGCGCTCGATCCGACGCGAACGCTGTGGCCGACGATGTAGAGGTAGGTCGTGAAGTCCTCGACCTTGGGGGCCTCGGTGTCGTTCCAGATGTCTTCCTGCGTGAGCGGGTGGATCCCGAACGTCTTGGTCAGCAGGCGATCGGTCTCGACGGTGCGCGACTCGAGATCGATCCAGAGCTGCCGCTCGTCCTCGTGGGCCTTCGCCACCTCGTCGGCGCTCTGCGTCTCGACGATGGTGCCGTCTGCCGCCAGGATGTGCGCGCGCATGAGCGATGGGCGCCGTCAGCGCTTGGCAGCGAGGATGAGCGTGCGCGGCGAGTCGCAGCCGAAGAAGACGCCCGGCGTCGCGGTGCGCCCGCTCACCTCGGCGACGCGGAAGCCTTGCTCGTGGAGGACGCGCCCGAGCTCGTGCAAGGCGTAGACGCGGATCGAGTATTCGATCTCCTTGGTGCGCCCGTCGTCCATCATCATCGTGCGCTTCACCTTCATGCGGCTGGTGATCCAGTCGATCTGCATCTCGTCCATGCAGATGCAGCCCTCGCCCTCGAACCAGGCGAGCGACGGCGATTGCTTCATGATGTAGTCGCGGTTGACGACGTCGAGCAGGAAGACCCCGCCGGGGCGCAGCGCCTTGTGCACGCGGGAGATGACCTGCGCGTTCTTCTCTTCGTCGAAGTAACCGAAGCTCGTGCCCCAGCAGTAGACGCCGTCGAACTGCTCGTCGAACGTCATGTCGCGCATGTCGCCCTGGACGAAGTTGAGGCGCGCTTCGCGATCGTGCGCCTCGTCGGCGGCACGCGCCAGCATGGCGAGTGACAGATCGAAGCCGACGACGTGGTAGCCGCGGCGCGTGAGCTCGATCGCGTGAAGACCCGTGCCGCAGCCGAGATCGAGCAGAACGCCGTCGCGCGCGACGCCGAGGCTCTCTTCGATGAAGCTCGTCTCCGTGCCGATCTGCGAGTCGGTCACCTTGGAGGACGCGCGGATGAAGTCGTCGTTGAAGAGCTCCTCCCACCACGGACGCACGCGCTTGCGGGCGGCGGCTGCGTCGGTGAGCGCGGGCGGCGCGAGCGCGCCCGACGCTTGGGGCGTCGTGACACGCGCGCGACCTTCGCCCGGTGCGGGCGAAGCGCTCGAGGGCGTCGATGCGCCCGAGCCCTGCAAACTCTGCGAGGACGCCGGGGCCAGCGGTAGCACCGCAGGCGCCGGGGGCGATGGCGAGCTCGGCGACACGGCGCTCGCCGGCGGCGTCGCGGGGGCGACCACGACCGCCGGCGGAAGCGGCGGCTTGCCGGAGGTAAGGGGCGGCGGCGGCGGATTGCTCGGGGGCGGCGGCGGGATCGACTTCGCCTTCGGCCGCATCGGCGGAACACCGGGCGGCGGCGGCGCGGCCTTGGGGAGCGCCTCGACGCTGACGAGATCGTCGACGGAGATCTCGGGCGCGTCGCCCGGCTCCGAGGGGCGCGGCAAGGGCTCGCTCTGCGTCGGCGCGGGATCCTCGTCCTCGAAGCGCACGTCTTCCCCTTCGGGATCGAGGATCGCGCGCATCGGCGCACGCGCCGGGGCCAGCGGCTCTCCCGGCGGGCTCGAGCGCAAAGGCGTGGGGGCCTGCGCGCCCTGAGCCGGCGGCGACGAGGACGAGCCGGCCGGCCGGTTCGACTTCGGGCGTGCCGCAGGACCGGCGGGGACGCTCGACGGACCACCGCCGACATCCAGCGTCGTCTCCGGCGGATCGCCCGTGCTGTCCATCACCGCGATCTCCTCGGAGATCGGCGCAAGGTACTCGCTGGTCACGTCGGGATCGAGGTCGCGCGGTGTCGGCGGCGCGGCGTCGGCGACCGTGGGCTGGTACGGGGTCCAGCTGTCCTCGCGCTCGATGCGCGGCGCCGGCGGTCCGAGCGGGAGGGGCATCTCGTCGTCGGCAGAGTCGTCCATCGGAGGCGGTCCGACCGAGATGATGCGCGTGCCCTTGATCTCCGGCGAGGGCTCGCCGCCGTCCGAGGGTTCGGCCACCGGCATCGCGCGCGGCGTCGGCCGCGAGACTTCGTCGTCGGGGATCCGCAGCGTCATGCGCGCGCGGACGCGGCGCGCGCTCGGTGTGTCGCCGCTCGCGCGCCGCTGTGAGGGGCGATCGCGGGGGACGACCTTCTCGGGTTTCGGCTCGACCGGCGGCGGCTGCGCGGTGATCTCGTCCTCGGCCGCCGCTGCGGCAGCGGTCTCGGCCTCGGCGTCGAGGTCACCCGGCGCAGTGACGCGATTGTCTTCGCTCATACGCGTCCTCCCTGCCGGGCGACGCCGTTGCCCACGCGGGCGTGCGCGGAGGCCGCTCGCGCGAGCGGCTGCCCATAGAGGATCGGACCCTCGCCGGCGCACCATTTCTCGAGCGCCTTCGGCTCGAGGAACACGACCGCCGTGGAGCCGAGGTGGAACATGCCGAGCTCTTCCCCACGCGCAATGGGCCGCGGCGCGTCGTCGAAACGGTGCTCGCCGAGTGGGACGTCGTGGCCGTCGACACACCCGAGCGTGATGCGGCCGACGATCATGGCCACCACCATCACGACGGTGACGCGGCCGAGCTCCGGCGTGTCGATCACGATGGCAACGCGACGGTTGCGCGCGAAGAGGTTCTTCACGTGTCGCATCCCGATCGAGTTGACCGGGAAGTAGTCGCCGGGCAGGGAGCGGACGAGCGTGATGTGGCCGCTCACCGGCGAATGGACGCGGTGGTAGTCGCGTGGCGACAGGTAGACGACGCAGCCGCCCCCGCCCTCGTAGCGCGCGGCGTCCGTGGCATCGCCGATGAGGTCCTCCACGGCGTAGTCCGCCCTCTTGACGCGGAAACGGCGTCCGTCCACCCGCCCCATGGACTCCACGCGGCCATCGGCAGGGCTGACGACGACGCGCGGATCCGGATCGATCGGACGCGCCCCCGAGGCGAGATCGCGGGTGAAGAAGTCGTCGAAGCTCTGCCACCCCTCGGTGCGGACGCACTCGTCGAACTTCACGTCGTAGGCCTTCGAGTACAGGCCGACCACGGCCCGACCGACGGCGGGGCTCCAGGAGTGGTCGGCGAGGCGACCCATCGCCCGCCCGATGCTCGCGCGCGGCAAGACGCGAAGGAGCTGGGCGGTGGCGTACGTAAGTGCGCTCATACGGGATTTCGGTGCGAGGCCATTCGAGACCACACCGTTTTTTGGATGCTATCGCCCGGCAACCAACGGGGTCAACGCGTCGTTCTCGGCCCCCCCCTCTCAGTCCTTGCCGAGGGGGGGCTCTCCCATCTTTCGGGCCGCCTCACACAAGAGGCGCGAGGCAGTCGTTTCCGGCGACTTTGCGGGGTCGAGCGTCTCGCAGGCGGCCTCGTCGTCGTAGGGATTCGCCGAGATTGCCTCGACGAAGGCCGGGTCGGCGACGGCGAGATCCTCCCGGTCGCGCGCCCAGCGCCCCCGGATGGCCCACCAGCCCGAAAACGACGCGGACACGTCCTTCGGGTCGGCGAGGAGCGGCTCGCCCTCCTTCTTGCGCCCCAGCGCTTCGAGCGTCCGCGCTTTCATGTGGCGGATGCTGGGATCGGCCGAGAAATCCTTGGGGGGGATCTGGCCAAGCTCGGCCAAGGCCTGCTCGGGGTGCTCGCGGCCGTAGAGGAGCTCCGCGAGGCGCATGCGCTCGTGGGTCTCGCGCAGGTTCGTGGGGGCGGCGCCGAGGCCCATGAGCTCCAGCGCGCTCATGTCCTTCTTCGTGTTGCTGGTCGCCACGCTCGCTCGCCAGCGGACGTCCCATGCTTTCAGGTCCGCGCCGGTGGCATCGAGGAGCGCGAGATCGGGCGCCTTCCTCTCTCGAAGGGCCGCGAAGAGCTTGGGCATGGCGTCCGGCTTCGACGTCTGCGCCATGAAGCGCACGAAGCTGGTCACCTCGGCGAAGGCAACCATGGCGGCGTCGGCGCTGGGGAGCATCGCGATCGAGGGCCCCAGCTTGTCGAGCGGGAGATCCATCTTCATCTCGATGCCGCGCACCACGATCGAGTCGACGGGAGGCCGATCGTCGAACGGGCCCGGCGCGCGCCAGCGGACCTCCTCGCGCTTGGCCATCCCTTCCTGCAGCCACAACGGCGCGCGATCGGCGGTGGCGCGCGTGACGGCGAGGTGCGTGAGCTCGTGGGCGATCGTGTCGCGCCACGAATAGCCGTGACGGCTGGCCCGCGGAGACAGAAGCGTCACCCTCCCCCACTTGGCGACGGCGACTGTTCCGGTGGTCGTGGCCGCCTCGTACGGCAGGCCGGTCATGGCGGAGAGGGTCAATAGGTCCCGCACGATCGTGATGCGCGTGGGCTTGGGCCAGGTGACGCCGAGATCGCGCGTGAGCGCGTCGCGAGCGGCCACGACCGTCTCGGTGATGAGCGGTCCGAGGGGCCGATCGTTCTCGTCCTGGTAGCGGATCTCGAGCGCCTTGGCGTCGTCGCGCTCCACGACGGTCGCCGCCGTGGCGCGCGCGCAGCCGCGGGCGATGTCGGCGAGCACACCGCCCTGCTCCGTCTTGGCGAGCTCTGGCCGCGCGAGGATCACGCCAGCGCCGTCGCAGTCGCCCTCGTAGATGGCCAGGCGCGCGCGCTCGAGTCCGAGGAGCGGGCTGTCGGGATCGCCCCCCTCCAGCGCCTTGCGCGCGTCGTCGTAGTCGAGCGAGAGCGTCGCTTCGGCCGCGCGCCCGGCGCGCTCCAGCGCGTCGTTCAGCGCAGCGTGCGAGGGCGCGGAGGCCGCGAGGCCCACAAGCGCGAAAGCAGCGAATGCGACGCGGCGCCTCATCGGAGGAGCCCCTCCGCGTAGCGACGTACGGCGTCCTTCTGGCGACCGCTCGACGGCTGCCCGAGCCCCTTGATGACGCGCTTGCGGAACTCCTCGGGGCCTTTGTGCTGATCGGCCTTCGGGATGTCGATCGCGTCGAGCGCGTCGCGATCGCCGCCTTCGCCGCGATCCTGATCGGTGGACTTGCCCATCGCCTCTTTCGCCTGCTCGAGCTGGCGCTGCATCTCGCGCTGCGCTTCGAGCGCCTTGTCGATCTGGCCCTGCTTGAGAGCGCGCGACGCCTCGTGGCCGCTCTTCTCGGCGCCGTCGAGGGCCTCGAGCGCCGGCTGCGGGAGCGCTCCCTGTCCGCCCTTGTCTTTGATCTGCCCGGCGCGCTGCGCCATCTTCTCCTCGTCGTCGCCGTGCTTCGACAGATCCTTGCCCGCCCGCTCGGCCGCCTTCTTGCGGAGCTTGTCGAGCTCCTGCTCCGCCCAGCGCACCTCGGGCTCGAGCTTCTTCTTCGCGTCGTCGATCTTCTTCTCGGCGCCCTGCGGATCGCCCATGCCCATCCAGCGCTCGCGCGCGGCGGTGCGCTTGGCTTCGTCGAGCGCCTGGAGCGCGTTCTTGCCGCTCGACACCGCGTCGGAGGGGTTGCCCTGCTCGAGCGAGCGGGCCATCTGCTCGCTGTGCTCCTTCGCCGCCGCGCCCTTGCTCGTCCACGAGTCGCTGCCGGCGCCGATGGACGGCATGGCTTTCGTCGCCTCGCGCACCGACTGGGCGTGCTTCTTCGACTCCTCGGCGAGCGCCTTCACGTCCTCGTCACTGCCGGCCTGGCTCAGGGCGCGCTCGGTCTCGCCCATACCGGTCGCGTGATCGTTCGCGAGGCGCTCGATGTCCCCCGCCGCCTCGTTGAACGCCTGCTCCGCGTCGCTCGGCGTGCCCTCGTCGTCGCCTGGCATGCCGCGGCCACCGCCCGACTCGCCGCCGGCGTGCCCCGACTTTCCGCGCGCGCCGAACGACGGATCGGGCAGGTGGAGGCGCGCCGCCAGATCGCGCGCGGCGAGCTCGGCGTGCACGACGTCGTCCATGGAACGACCGCGCGCCACGCGGAGGAGATCGGTCTCGATGATCTCCCCTATGTCACGCCCGAGCGAGCCCATGCGCGCCATCGACTTTCTGCCGCCCGAGAGGACCGTCGCCGCCGCATCGGCGCGCGAAATCCCGCGTTCCTTCTCCTTCGCGCGCTGCATCTGCGACGCGCCGAGCGCGAGATCGTCGGCCACGTCCGCGAGCTTGAGGGCGGCCGCCTTCGCGTCGGCGAGCCCGAGGCCCTGCATCGCCGCGTCCACGACGAGCACGATGCGCTCGCTCGCCTTCACGAGCCCCGCGTGCGTCGTCTGGCTCGCGCCGTGCGCTTCCTTGTCCATCGCCTCGCGGACCTTGCGCATGTTGCCGCGCATCATCGCCTGGAGGCGCCCGGACACGCGGACGCCGGCGTAGGTGGACGACAGCGTCGCGTCGAGCAGCTCGGCGTTTTCGTCGACCCCCTTGGCCTCTTCGGCGATGAAGCGGCGCAGCGCGAGCGTCTCCTTGGGCATGACCCCCGCCATGCGCCACGCCAGAGAGTCGACGAGCGCGTCGCGGAGCTTGCGGAGCGCCTCGATGCGCTGCGCCTCGGGCTCGCCGACGTCAGGTGGCACGATCGTGATCGCCTGGCTCTCGCCCCACTTCGGACCCGTGAGCGGATCGTTGTCCTTCGCCTCCACGCGCACCTCGACGGGGGCGTGGCTCTTCTTGATGAACGGATCGGTCATGCGCAGCGCGTGCCCGCCGCGGTCACGCCGCGTCTCGCCGTCGAGCCTCGCGAGGACGCGTCTCTCTTCGCGTGCGCCGGAGCGCAGGACCAGGTGCACCTCGCGCAGACCGTGGTCGTCGGTCGCTTCGTAGCGAATGGGAATGTCGCCGGTGTCGGCCTGGACGGCGAGCAGGATCTTCTTCGGTGCGTCCTCGAGCGTGACGACGGGCGGGAGGTCGGCGATGCTCTTCACGCTCATTGCCACCGGCTCCGGGATCAGGACCTCGCCGAAGCGCGCGACCGTGCGAAGCTCGACGGTGGCCGAGAGCGGCCAGCGCGCCACGACGTGGCCGGACCCGTCGTCGACGAACGGCACCTCGCTCGCGCCGTCGGTGAGCGCGAGGCGGCGACCTCGGTGCGTGGGGATCCCTCGCACCGTGAGCAGCGTGCCGTACGGGAGCGCCGCCGTCGCGTACGGCGGATGGCGACGCTCCTCGATGTGAAGGTAGTCCGGCGGGCGGGCTCGGACGTCCACGTCGTCGAGCCAGACCATGCCGAGCGGGGCGACGCCGCCGCGGGCCAGGAGCACGTCGAACCCCTCGGCGGGCGCCCATGGCTCGTACGCGACGACGGCGAAGGTGGCCGCCGCCGTCGAGAGCGCGACGACGCCGAGCACGAAGGCGACGCGGCGCGCGCCATCCTCGACGCGATCCTGGGGCAGCGCACGGAGGGTCCGCTCGACGTGGAGCGCGGCGAGCTCCGGTGACGTGCCGTCGGCGTGCCCCGCCAGGGTCAACGCGCGCAGGGCCCTGCCCGCGCGCTCCGGATCGACGCCGCCGACGAGCCGCTGGATCGCGAGGGCGGGGTCGCGCAGCACACGCCGATCGTGCCACCGCCAGAGCCACACGCCGCCCGCGAAGAGCACGAGCGTCACCGCCGCGCCGAGGCGGGCCGCGGGCGTGCCGTAACGGGCGCCGAGCAGCGCCGCCGTGACGACGAGGATAGACAGCGCGACCGTGACCCGCCGCCTCGGCGCGCGAACCGTCTCGGTCCAGGCCTCGACGAGGGGTCTGAGCGCTTCGAGCCTCACGCCATGAGAACGTAGCACCTTCGACGGCGCCGGTAGCCGCTCGGCGTCAGTAGCCGGCGGATGCCGTCGGCTGAGGTGCCGGTCCCGGCGGAATGAAATTCGGCAGCGGGATGGGGAACGAGGGGATGGTCGTCGGGAACGGGAAGGCCGATCCCGTGGGGATCGGGAACGGCGGCAGGCCGCTCGGGAACGGGATCGGGAAGGGCTGAGGCGTGGGAGGCGGCGTGTCGGGCGAGCCGCTCGCCGAGCCGGAGGGGTGCGGTTTCGGCGGCGTCGTGGGACCCGGCACCGGCGAGGGCGTCGGCCTGGGCGTCACGAGCGGTGCGAGCGAGCCCGGCGGCGTGGGGGCGGTGCTCGGCGTCGGCGCCGCCGAGGGCGCGGGCGTGGTGGGCACCGGCGTGGTGGCGGTCGGCAGGTCACCGCTGCCGCCACTGCTGCTGCTACTGCCGCCGCCGAAGCCGGCGAGGAGATCGGTCTGGCTCGCAATGATCGCCCCCATCGCGACGAGCGCGAGAAGGAGGATACCGACGATAGGTCCGGTGCGTGAGCGGCGCGGCGCCTCGTGCTCGGGAGCGCTGTAGTGAATGGGCGTGGCGTGCGGCGGCGACGGCGAGGCACCCCCCATACTGCCGGGGTCGCCCACCGGCGTCGCCTGCGGCCTGCCCATCGCCGTCTCGTGTGGCGGACGCACAGCGCCGCGCGCATCCGCGCCGAGCAGCGCGTGCGCAGGCGCGCCCATCACCGTGCCGGTCCCCGCTTCGATCATCGACAGGTCCGCCGCGGCGGCGAGCGGGATGGTCGGCGGACGCTTCCCCTGCAGTGCCCCCTCGAGCGCGAGGCGCATCTCGGCGGCGCTCGCGAAACGCAGCTCGGGTCGCGCCGCCATCGCGCGGTGCGCGAGGCCAGCGATTTCGCGCGGCACCCCCGGCTCCGCGTGCACGAGCGGCCGCACCTCGCCTCGCTCGACCTTCATCGCGATGACGCGCGCGTCCTCGCCACCTACCGGGCGGACGCCCGCGATCATCTCGTAGAGCATGACGCCAACCGAGTAGATGTCGCTCCGCGCGTCGACTTTGTCCGCCGAGAACGCTTGCTCCGGCGCCATGTACTCGGCCGTCCCCATCAGCACGCCTGCGACGGTGAGGTTCTTCTGCGCCGCGCCGCCGACACCTCCGCCGACCTGTCGCAGCTTCGCGATGCCGAAGTCGATGAGCTTGAGCATGGGCTTGCCCGACACGAACGTGACGAAGACGTTCTCGGGCTTCAGGTCGCGATGGACGACACCGAGCGCATGAGCGGCCTCGAGCGCCTCCAGGATCTGCCGCGTGTACTCGCAGGCGACCGGCACCGGCACCTTGCGATCGCGCTCGAGCACCGCGGAGAGCGGCTCGCCTTCGAGCAGATCCATGACGATGTACGCAGCGCCCTCGGGCGTCTGGTCGATGTCCGTCACGTGGACGACGTACGGACTGCGGATCTGCGCGGCGACGCGCGCCTCCTGGAGGAAGCGCTCGACGAGACCGGCGTGGCGTGCGAGCTCCGTGTGCAGGAACTTGATGGCCACGCGGGTGCCGAGCTTCTCGTGGTGGGCCTCGTACACCGAGCCCATGCCACCGTCGCCGAGGAGGCGAACGAGCCGGTATTTGCCGCTGATGACCTGGCCGACCTGCATCCCGGTGCGACTTTAGACCATTCTCGGGCCTTTGGGAGGGATGCCGCAGCGCGTCAGTCGTTCGCCGTTGCGCGACCGGGCGCCGTGGGGGAAGAAGGGCGCGATGAAGAGTTCCACCATCCTCGGCGTCGGCCACTACGTTCCCACGAAGGTCGTCACGAACGACGACCTGTCGAAGCGGATGACGACGTCCGACGAGTGGATCGTCCAGCGCTCCGGCATCAAGGAGCGGCGCTTCATCGAGCACTCGGGCATCGGCGCGAGCGATCTCGCCGTGCCGGCGAGCAAGATGGCCCTCGAGCACGCGGGCACCGACCTGAAGGAGATCGACGCGATCATCTTCGCCACGCTCTCGCCCGACCACAACTTCCCAGGTTCGGGCTGCTTCCTCGGCCACAAGCTCGGCCTCCCAGGCGTGCCCGCGCTCGACGTTCGGAACCAGTGCTCGGGCTTCCTCTATGGTCTGTCGATCGCGGACGCGTGGATCCGCGCGGGCGTCTACAAGAAGGTGCTACTCGTCGGCGCGGAGGTGCACTCCACCGGCATCGAGCTCACCGATCGCGGGCGCGACGTGGCCGTCCTCTTCGGCGACGGAGCCGGCGCGGCGGTCATCGGCGAGGCCCCGGACGACGGCAGCGGCATCAAGGCCATCAAGCTCCACGCCGACGGCGCGGGCGCCAAGGACCTGTGGCTCGAGGCGCCGGCCAGCGCGTACGACCCCCGCCTCACCAAGGAGATGATCGACGAGGGGAAGCACTACCCGCAGATGAACGGCAAGCAGGTCTTCCGCTGGGCGACCGAGAAGATGCCGGAGGTCTCGCGCGAGGTGCTGGCGGCGTCACAGCTCTCCGCCGCCGACGTCGACCTCTTCGTCCCCCACCAGGCGAACATGCGCATCAACCAGATGGTGTGCGCGAAGCTCGGCATCCCCGAGACCAAGACCGTGCACAACATCGAGAAGTACGGCAACACCACGGCCGCGACGATCCCGCTCGGGCTCTCCGAGGCGTGGCGCGAGGGGCGGTGCCGCCGCGGCTCGAACGTCCTCTTCGCGGCGTTTGGCTCCGGCTACACCTGGGGCGCGGCCGTCGTCCGCCTCTGATCACTTGTCGCGGTAGGCCTCGGGGTCGATGCCGAAGCGGCGGAGCCAGCGCTGGACCTGCTGGCGCGCCTTGCCCAGGGCACGGGCCACCTCCGTGACGTTTCCCTTCGCGTCGACGAGGCGGACGAGGAGCTCACGGCGGAGGTCCTCGTCTCGACCTTCCGACGCGTCCTCCGCCAGAGGCTCCGGCGTCCCGAGCGAGGAAGCCACCGAGACCGGCAAGTCTTCGAGCGTCACGACGCCGTCCTCGTCGAGAACGAAGGCGGCGCGCAGGCACTGCTCCAGCTCCCGGATGTTCATCGGCCAGCCATGGCGGAGCATCGCGCGCGACGCCTCCGCATCCAGGCGGGCGCTCGCCGGCGCCCCGCCCTTGCCAGCCAAGAGCGAAGCAACGAGGATCCCCAGGTCCACCCTTCGCTCGCGGAGCGGCGGCAGCGTGAAGGAGTAACCCGCCAGGCGCGCGTACAGATCGCGCCGGAAGACGCCGCGCTCGATCAGCTCCTCGATGGGCATGTGTGTGGCCGCGACGACACGCACGTCCACCTTCGTGGTCTGCGAGCTCCCCACCGGCAGGACCTCCCCCTCCTGAAGAACGCGCAGGAGCGCCGCCTGCGAGCTCGTCGGGAGGTCGCCGATCTCGTCGAGCAGGAGCGTCCCGAAATTCGCGGCGCGCACCATGCCCGGTTCGTCCTTGAAGGCGCCGGAGAACGCGCCGCGCAGGTGCCCGAAGAGATGGCTCTCCACCAGGTTGGCGGGAATGGCGCCGCAGTTCACCGCCACGAACGGGCCGGGGCGCTTCGAGAGCGTATGGATGGCGCGCGCGAGCACCTCCTTGCCGGTACCCGTCTCGCCCAGGAGGAGGATCGAAAGAGGCGACGGCGCCACGCGGGCGAGGCGCTCGAACCGCCGCGCGAGGCCGGGCTCGAGCGTGAGGAGGCCCGCCTGCATCGTCTCCGCGCTCGGGTCGAGATCGCGCGCGCGCGCCACGCCTTCTTCTTCGATCTCGCGGTAGACGAAGACGGTCTGGCCCAGCGCGACAAGATCGTCGTCGCGGAGGACGTGCGAGGTGACCGCTGTTCCGTTCACCAGCGTTCCGTTCGTGGAGGCCGCGTCCTCGAGGTGGTAGGCGCCGTCCCGACGGACGATGCGCGCGTGTTCGCCGGACATCCTCGGGTCGGGAACGCTGAGCGCGGCGGCGACGCGGCTGGTCCGTCGCAGGGCGCGCTCGTCCCCGCGACCGAGCTCGAGGGAGTCGAGGCCGGCCAGGGCGACGCGGAGGCCGCCGGCGGCCAGGCGCGCCCCCTCGATCACGAGGAACAGGTACGGCTCGATCCGGGCGCCGGCTGGGTGCCCCCCGGGCGGGGATCTTTCGGTGGACTCGGTAGGCACGTGAGCCACTCCTTCTACCATCGACTGGGCACGACCATACGATGCGCCTTCGCCAGCGCGCGCGCCCGGGCGGCGAAGGCCGTCGCCTCGGCACCACGAGACGCGCGACCCAAGGCCAGCAGCGCCGCGATCTTCGGCTCGAGCGCCTCGAGCTCCTCGACCTTCGCGGCGAGCTCGACCCTCCGCGCGTCGCGCCCCTCGTCGACGGCGTCGAGGCCGATGGCGAGGGCCAGGACGACGGCGTCGATGGCGTGCGCTTTGCGAGCGCGCTCCTCTGCGGAGAGCGCGAGCCGCCGTCCTTCCAGGCGGTCCCCGGCTGCGAGCGCGCGACGCGCGGCGTGCACGTCGAGCAACGCCAGGAGACGGGAATCCGACGACGCCGTCACGGCCTTCTCCGCATCCTCGAAGCGCGCACCCTCGACGGGGCTCCTCCTGTCGAACGCGAGGCGCGCGCGGTCGAGCGCAATTTCGCCGAGCAAGCCCGACTCGTTCGTCGCGGCCGCCTCGGTGTAGGCGACCTCGTACGCCGCCTGGGCATCGGCGACGCGCCCTTCGTACCAGGCGAGGTGCGCGGCCGCGCCGTCGGCCTCGGCAACGCCCGAAGCGTGCTTGATCTCGGCATGGAGCGCGCGTCCCCCCCGCAGTCCCGCGGCGACGCCCTCGAGGTTCCCGAGCATCAAGTCGAGCTCGGCGAGGTTGAGCAGGCGGTACGCCTCCCCCTCGCGATCGTGCGCCTCGATGTACGCGAGGCCGCCTTCGTCGCACAGCTCGCGCGCCTTCGCGAGATGACCGATGCTCGCGTGGACGAGCCCGAGCGACACGGTCTCGCGGGCGATCCGATACAGATTCCCCGTCTTCTTGTGAGCAAGGACGATGCCCTCGCCGAGCTGGATGGCCCGCGCGACATCCCCGCGCGACCGCGCGATCTCTGCGAGGCCGGCGTCGCAGCCGAGCACGTTGTCCTCGTCCTTCACCTCGACGTAGATCTCGCGGGCGCGGGTGAAGAGGGCTTCGGCTTCCTCGAGGCGTCCCGCGCGGTGATGGGCGTGCGCCTGCTCGAGGACGGCGTCGGCGCGCGGGACACGCGCGCCCACCTTGGACGCGAGCTCCTCGGCCTCGCGCGCCGCGACCAGCGAGGGGCCGTCCTGGGATTGACGAGAATACGCGTACGACGCGACGAGATCTAGACGCATCCGATCCCAGTCGTTCTGGGTCTTCTTCTTGGCGGACTCCAGCAAGACCACCGCGTCGTTCCCCTTGCCAGCGCCGACGAGGGCCCGCGCGAGCGAGGCCACGTAGTCGGAGCGATCTGGATAGAACTGCGCCAGCGCGCGGTAGTTCTCGACCGCGGCGCCCCAGTCGTGACGCGTCTCCGCCGCCAGCGCGACGACGGCGAGCTGCTCACCGCGAGGCAACTCGGCCGCGAGCTCCGCCGCCCGATCGGCGGCTTCGCGCGCGCGCGCCTGTTCGCCGAGCTTTAGCCTCGCGCGCGCCAGCGCCGCGAGCGCAGGGACGAACTTGGGTGCGAGGCGATGGGCCTCTTCGAAGTGCTCGGTCGCGTCGTGGAAGCGGTACGTCCGCAAGAGCGAGAGCCCCTCCACGTAGACCATCGCCGCCTCGGCGCTCTCCGGGAGCGACGAGCGGACCTGCGCCAGGTCCTCGGCGGACAGCGCCGGGCGCCCGAGCTCCTGCCGAACGCGCGCCCCCGCCTCCCGCACGAGCGCGTTGATGTCGCTTGCCGGCCCCGCCAGCGAGACCCGGGAGAGCGCCACCCCATGGGCGGCGTCGAAGAGGTCCAGCTGGACGCGGAGCGCCCCACCCTCGCCGGCGATTTCGCCGCCGAGGACCACGTCGGCGCCCGCGGTGGCACGGAGCTGCGCGAGCTGCGCGGGGGTCGCCCCTCGTGCGTTCGACTCGAGGCCGGTCGCCTCGAGCATCGCCGCGCGCGCATCCGCCGCCGGGATGAGCATCGACGCGCCGGCCCTGAGCTGCTCGGCGAGGAGCTCCGCGAAGGCGGCCGCCACGCGCCTCGTCTTCACCGTCGTTTCAGCCGCCCCATCGACGCGAAATTCCGAGACGATCACCAGAGGCGGCGTAGCGCTCGAGGTGGAGGCGGAGGGCTTCGCCGGGCGCGCCTGCCAGGACCGGCTCGCCCCGACCCCGGCGAGGAGCAGGGCCGAGACCGCGGCGGCGGCGGCGACAGCGGCGACCCTTCGGCGAACAGAGCGGCTCTCGCGGGGTCCGGGCGCCGGCGCTGTCTTCGCGGGCGCGGCGGTGGCGGTCAGCGCCTCGTCCAGCTCGGCCAGGAGCACGCGCGCGTCGCGCTGGCGGTCCGCAGGCCGGACGGCAAGGGCACGGTGCAGGACGGGCTCCCATGCTCCGACGTCGACGCCCAGGCTCGCGGGCGTCGGGCGCTCCTCGGCGAACGCGATGCGGTAGCGCTCGTTCGGATCGTGGGTCGCGATGGGCGGGCGATCGGTCAGCACCTCGGTGAGGAGGAGCCCGAGCGCGTAGACGTCGGTCCACGGCCCCGTGCGAGCGCCCGAGAGCTGCTCCGGCGCCGCGCTCGCCGCCGTGAAGGCCCGGAGGTTCGAGTCGGTCGCCGTCGCGCCCGCCGAGGCCCCTGCGTCGCCGGGCTCCATCATCTTCGCGATTCCGAAATCGAGGACACGCGGAGAGAGCCCGCCCTTGGCAGGCACGAGCATGATGTTGCTCGGTTTGACGTCGCGGTGGGCGATGTTGAGCTCGTGCGCCTCGGCGATGGCCTCGAGCGCGGGCCGAAGCAGGGTCATGCACTCTGCACGCGTCCGCCCGCCTTCGCCGCGACGGCGGGCGAGGTCGGCGTTCAGCGTCTCGCCTTCAAGCCACTCGAGCACCATCCATGGAAGCTCCAGGCCCTCCTCGCCCAGCGTGGAGACGCCGGAGTCGAGCACCGCGACGACGCTCGAACGGCGCAGGCGGGTGAGGACGTTGGCCTCGTCGCGGAACTGACTCAGCAGATCCACGAACACCTCGCGGTCGACGCGAAGCGACGGGCGGAGGACCTTGAGCGCGATCGGCACGCCGAGCGCCAGGTGATGCCCCTGGTAGACGACGCCGAAACCGCCCTCGGCCACCGCGCGATCGACGCGGTATTTGCGCTCGACGACGCTGCCGACAAGCCGCAATGAATCGAGCGCGGTCATCCTTCCGGCCAAGATGGTGCACCTGGCTCGCGTTGTCGAGTCCGCGGACGCCGGCGTGGCTAGGTCGACACGTGCACCTCCTGGGCCGCGGCCGCGGCGCCGCCGTGCGCGGCCGGAACGCGAGCGGCCGTCTCGGGGGCGTCGGGCAGTGGTCGCTTGCGCGCGACGCGGTCGACCAGGCGCTTCGCGAGCGTCAGGACGTGAGGCATCCCGCGCGCGTGCAACCATGCGTCGAGACGCTTCGGCGCGTGGAAGCGTTCGAGCTCGTCGTAGGGCAGTAGCCTTACGGTGCCCGCGTCCATCCCGGCGCGTCCCAGGACACCGCGCGCCGCGCGACGACCGGCCTCGTTCGCCCCCTCCATGCTCGCCAGGTCCATCTCCGTGCGCACGTAGTCCGCGGCGAGGTGCAGGTTCTCGAGCCCCGTGGACGCGTTCGGCCGGGCGGCGCGCGAGCCCGGTGGGTGCACGAGGAGCCGGCCGGCGTTCGTCACGCCCTCCGGCCCCACGCGAACCTCGTGATCCAGGTTCGACGCGAAGATCGCGCGCCTGAGCGCGCGACGGGTGGGCGGGTCGAGCGCCTCCTCGAGCTGGACGAGCGTGCGCTCGAGGATCTCGTCCGCCGAGCGCGCGTCGACGAGCCGCTGGCCACCGCGATCCGCCGTGAAGCAGCTGGAGATGTCCACGGACAGGATTCCGCGGAGGCGCCCGTCGCCGTAGGTGCTCATCGCCCGGCGGCCGCGGTTCCAGAACTGGGCCTGCGAGATGGCCGTGAGCGACCACGGCGAGTCCGGGAAGAAGAGATGCCCCTCGCAGACCGGGATGTCCTCCTCGAGGAAGTACTGGGCGCCCACCATCCAGCTCGTGACGGAGGACAGATCGATGCGGGCGAGCCTGCCGAGGTCGGGATCGGCCGCAGCGAGGGAGGGCTCGATGAGTCGCTGTGCCGCCTCGATGGGGACCGCGAGGACGAACGCGTCCGCTTCGATGGCGACCGCGCGACCGTCCTTCGTCGTCGCCCACGCGCGGGTGATGCGGCGACCGTCGTGCTCCAGGCGGACGGTGCGGTGCCCGAAGACGAACGACACCCCTCGCCCACGGAGGTGCGCCTCCCATGGCTCGAGCCAGCACTCCGTCGTCGGCCCCATCATCGTGCGATCGACGTCGCCGCCGGTGAACGAGTCGACGAGGAGCAGGCTCGACGCCTGGCCGACCGTGCGGCTCGAGCCGCGCTCCGCGTCCATCGCCACCATCGTTCGAGTGCACGCGAGCAAGATGTCGCGGAAGGTCTCGGTGTAGCGACCCGGCGTGTCGGCGCCGATGAACTCCGACCACGGGGTCCGTTCGATCTCGCCGTCGCGCCGCGCGTCGCACGCGGTGAGGTACTTGAGGTGCGCGCCGAGGTAAAATGCGAGATCCGCGGGCGTGCCGCCCGACCGGCGGATGCTCTCGAGCGAGCGCTTCGCGTCGGCGAACGACCGGGGCCGGCGCGTGCTCGTGACGATGCCCTCGCCCGGCAGCGCGATCCCGGCCTCCATCGCCGAGACGAGGTTCCCTTCGACCGTTCCCGTCGGGCTCAGAGGGTCGGAGATCTCCCGCATCGTCTCGATCACGTGCCGGTAGAACCCCGGATAGAACCGGAAGCCATGCTCGCCGGGCAGGTCGCGACGACCGCCCCTACCCGTCCCGGCGACGTAGTGCGAGCGTGCTTTTCCTCCGAGAAACTCGCTCGCCTCGTAGACGGTGACGTCGGCCCCCGCGCGCACGAGCTCGTGCGCGCACGAGAGGCCGCCCATTCCTCCACCCAGAACTGCAACGCGTAGTGCCATTCCCTGGCCCTACGCAACGCCCGCGCCACGCGAAATTCGCGGTAACTATCGAGAACCGCTCGCGAGATGCAACGTCCCGCCCGTTGCATGCAACGCGCCGCCCTGGCCGCGCGGCCGCCGCTCGCGGGCGGAGGATGGGTCCCCTGCTACGGGCAGACGCTGACGCCGCCCGCGTGGCCGCAGTGCGGGACCTGGTTGCCGCCCGCGGCGTACCCGCAGTGGGTGTTCCGGCACGTGAGGTCCCACGTGCTCTGCGCTTTGCACGCGGCGACGCAGCCTGCGCCCTGCGGCGCCTGCCCCACGCAGTTGGCGGTCATGCAGGTGCAGTAGGCCTCGCAGGCGGCCGTGTTTCCGGCGTCGCTTCCCGAGTCTTGCCCGCCGGAGGAGGAGTCCTTGCCCGCGTCGGTGCCACCGCTGGAGGAACCCGAGCTGCCGCTGGAGCTCGTGCTCCCGCTGGAGCTCGTGCTCCCGCTGGAGCTCGTGCTCCCGCTCGTGCTGCCGCTGGAGCTCGTGCTCCCGCTCGTGCTGCCGCTGGAGCTCGTGCTGCTCCCGCTGGACGACGAGCTGGAGCCTGCAGGCGTCGTCGATGAGCTCGAGCACGCCGTGTAAAACACCGCAACGAGGGCGAGCCCGCCGAGGCAAGCGCTTCGCGAAGCCTTCATGAGAACCTCCTTGGTCGACGAGCTGTCGACGACAACTTGCACCAGTTGAGCCTCTTTGGGGCCGGCCGTCCAGCGTCCCGTCGATTCGTGGGGGAGCGCGTCACGCCGCGTCGCGGATCTCGCGGTGCTCCTCGCGCAGGAGCGCGCCGACCGTCTCGGCGTCCTCGATCGACGCGAAGACGGGCACGAGACTCGTCCGGTCCTGCCCGCCGAACGCGCCCATCGGCGCGAGCGCCCGGGCGCGCGGGCCGTCGAGGACGAGGAACAGATCGGCGAGCGCCCCGACCTTGTCCTTCTGCGGCGCCGCGATGACGTACGCGATGCGTCCGCGATCGAGGTGCAGCTCCTCGAGCCCGCGGTGAATGAGCACCCGCCTGTTCGTGACGAAGTAGCGCGTCACGCGCGCGAGGCGCGACGGGCGGACGAGCGCGCTGTAGCCCACCCCCACCGCCACGGCGACGAGGAGGAGAGCGCCCAGCGCAACGCCGAGCACCAAGAGCGCGATCGCGCTCGGCGGGAGGGCGTGCAAGCGGAGGAGCTTGGAGAGCGGAGGGATCGCCTTGGCCACCGTCCGGATCGCGGCGAGCGCGAGCACGCTGGCGAGCGCCATCGATATCACGCGGCGCACCGTCCATGGCGACGCCATCGGCACCGCCGTCCAGACGACGCGCTCGCCGTCGTCGAGCCGCTGCGCGAGCGCCCGACTCCCACACCCGAGCGAAGCGCCGGGAGTGACGCCGCGAACGATCGACCAGACCCGATCGGGGGCCTCGACGTCGGAGAGCGTAAGGCTGAGGGTCCGACGCAGCGCGCCGGTGGGGACGGCGCGAACGAGGACGAGATCGCCGTTCGTCGAGTCAGCCGCGCTCCAGCGAATGAGCGCGTAGCTCACCGCGTCGCGATCGATCATGCGGCGGATGCGCCCACGCCGCCAGATGACGTGCTTGTCCGTGATGATGTATTCGACCCCCGAGCGCCACACGAGCGGCAGCCGCCACGCTGCGAGCGCGAGGGTGGCGCACCACGCCGAGAACGCAACCATCCCGCCGACGTGAACCTGCAGTGTGCGCCCGAGCACCGCGGCGAAGCAGAGCGTGCTCGCCGCGACGACCACGAGGCACGCCGCCGCCAGCCGATACGCCAAAGGCACGCGCGCGACCTTCGGACGGCCGCTCCAGATGATCTGCTCGCCGAACAACGAGTCGCGCGCCATGAGTGCACTTCTAGCCTGCGCCCGACGAGTGGCCGTGACAAGGGCACGAGGCCCGACGGATCGGCGCTTGGTGGTGGTGGGTAAGTGAACGACCCCCGGCTCTGCGAGTCCTTGGGTTGCCGATTACCGCGGGAACGGACGCGGCGCGACGCGGCGCGTGGGGCCACGCGCACGGGCGCTCTGCACGAACAGATCGCACAGCGCGGGGAAGCCGAGCCCCTCCGCCGCGGCCTCCTCGGGGTAGAGGCTCGTGGCCGTCATCCCCGGCATCGTGTTCACCTCGAGCAGCGTGATGCGGCCCGCGTCGCCTACGTCGCCAACGACGAAATCCGCGCGCGACAGGTCGCGGCAGCCGAGCGCGCGGTGGGCCCGGAGGGCGACGCGCTGCACTTCGGCAGTGAGCTCGCCCAGCGCCGCGGGGCACGTGTGGACGCTCCGCCCGGGCGCGTACCGCGCCTCGTAGGTGTAGAATGCATCTTTCGGCGAGGCGATCTCCGTGGGCGGCAGCGCCCGCGGCGCCTCGCCGTGCACATCGAGCACGCCGCAGGTCACCTCGCGACCGCGCGCGAAGTGCTCGACGATCGCGACGTCGTCCAGCTCCCACACCGCCTCGAGTGCGCGCGCGACGTCGGAGTCGGGCGCGTCCTCGCTCACGCGCGTCACGCCGATCGCCGAGCCGTGCGACGACGGCTTGATGACCAAGCGCGCCCCGATCTCCTTGCGCGCGCGGGCAGCCGCGGCAGCCGCGTCGCCGCGGGTGAGCGCGAGGCCTGCGGCGACGGGCAGCCCCTCCTCGGCGAAGATCCGGCGCGCGAGTCGCTTGTCCATGGCCAGCGCGCTCGCCAGCACGTTCGACCCGACGTACGGAATCTCCAGGACCTCGAACAGCCCTTGCAGCGCGCCGTCCTCCCCCACCGCGCCGTGCACGACGGGAAACGCTATCTCGTAGCCGCCGCCGCGCAGCGACTCCGCGAGGAACGCGTCGAGCTCGAGCCGCGCCACCTGGTGCCCCGCCTCCCCGAGCGCGCGCGCGACCGCCGTGGCGCCCGCACGGCTCACTTCGGCCTCGCTCGACGGCCCTCCCTGGACGACGGCGATCGAAAGCGGCCGGCTCGCGCGCCCGCTCATGCGCTCTTCGACAGGTCGACGAGCTCGATGCCGATCCGCTGCGAGAACTCGAAGATCTTCTGATCCCGGTAGAACTCGCCGAAGTAGATGCGCCCGATGCCGGCGTTGGCGATGAGGCGGAAGCACCCCCAGCACGGCGACGCCGTGACGTAGATGCCCGCCGCGTCGATGCGCACGCCGTTCTTCGCGGCCTGGACGATCGCGTTGGCCTCGGCGTGCACCGTGCGGACGCAGTGGCCCTCTTCCATCAAGTGCCCCTCCTCGTCGCAGTGGGGCAGGCCACGGATGGAACCGTTGTAGCCGGTCGCGAGGATCGACTTGTCGCGCACGATGACGGCGCCGACGTGCTTCCGGTCGCACGTCGAGCGGGTGCCCACCTCCTTCGCGATGTTCATGAAGTACTCGTCCCAGGACGCTCGGGGGGTGGCGCGGCTCATGCTGGCGGATTGCTACCACGCGCGCCCCGTCCTCTACTATCCTGAAGGGCGATGCGACCCTCGCGCTTCATGGCCACCCTCGTCGCATGTGCGCTCCTCGGGACGAGCCCGGCCGCGCTGGCCCTCGAACCGTGGACGGCGCCGTTCTTCGCTGCCCCGAAAGGCCCGAAGCCCCCGACCGCGCCGCCCCCCGCCGACGTCGAGACCGCCGAGCAGCTGTTCGGCAAGCTCGAGTTCGACGACGCGAACAAGGTCGCCGAGCGCGTCGTGAAGCAGCGCGGCCTGTCGCACGACCAGCTCGTGCGGATCTACAAGGTCCTCGCCACGACGCACGCGTTCCTCGATCACGAGGATCCGGCGCGCGAGGCGTTCATCCTCCTCATGACGTACGAGCCGGAGTACCAGGTCGATCCCAATCAGGGCCCCAAGGTCACGACCCCGTTCTTCGAGGCGCGCGGCTTCTGGCGTGCGCAGTCGGGCAAGCCTGGCATCGAGGTCGCCGCCACGCTGCGCGCGCAGGAGCCCGGCGTCCTGCGCGTGACGACGCGGGATCCGACGCACATCGTCAAGAAGGTGTCGGTCGGCTACCGCTTCACCTCGTCGGGCGATTTCATCACGTCGCAGGTCGCCGTCGGGGCCAGCGTACAGGTCGATCTCCCCATCCCGCCGCCCGGCAAGTCGCGCGTGGAATACTACGCGCAGGCGCTCGACGATCGCGACGACGTCGCGTTCGAAGCTGGCAACCCGCAGGCGCCGAAGACGGCGCTCGTCGACACGCAGGTCGCCGTCCCCACGCCACCGGCAGGCGGCGTGGGAAGCAAGGACGGCGGCGACAAGGGCGGCGGCGGCGTGCTCTCGAGCCCTGTGTTCTGGACGATCGCCGCCATCGTCGTCGTGGGCGGCGCCGCCGGCGCCTATTTCGCCCTGCGCCCGCGCGACGCCGCGGCGCCGACCCAAGCGTCCCTCGCGCCGGCGCTCCAGTGCGGCGCCGCCAGGTGCAACTGACGTCGCAGCGGAACGCCGCAATGCACCGCGGCGACGGAACGCCGCAGCGGGCTGCGCAACGCACGCCGCAACGGAGCGCGAAGACTACTTCAGGCCGAGGCTGCGGCTGAAAGTCTCACCGCTCTTGATCGTCACCGTGTAGTTCTGCTTGATTCCCTGGTCGGGGTTCTCGAGCGTGAGGACGTGCGTGCCCGGCGTGAGCGACAGCTTGACGAGCGGCGTCGTCCCGAGCGCGCGGCCGCCTTCGGACACCTTGGTGAAGGGGTAGGTCTGCAGCGTCAGGAAGCCTGGATCGTCGGACGCCGGCGTCACCGTGGTCGTCGGGGGCGGAGGCGGGGGCGGCGGCGGTACCCGGTGGGTGTTCGTCGGATGGGGCGGCGGCTTCCGCCCGGTCGTGGTCGGCGTCGCCAGCGGCGTGTCGGTCGGCGTCGGCGGCGCGGACGCGGTCGGCGCGTTGGTGGCGAGGAGGGACGACGCCGAGGGGTCGGCGGTGACGCTCGACGGGGCCGTCGTGACAGAGGTGGTGGACGCCGACGGGCTGGTACCGAGGGGCACCGACGAGTCGACGGTCGCGACGGGATTCGACTTGACGTGGGGCCGGAGCAGCAACGCGAGCGTGACGAGGAATCCCAAGCCGAGCAGCAGCGCCACGACGAGCAGCGCGGCGCGCCCCCCACCGCCCTGCTGCTGCGGCTGTTGCGGCGCGAGCCCGTGGAACTGCGAGGGATGCGTCTGCGGCGGGTGCGAGTGCGAATGCATCGGCGGCATCACCGACGACACCTGGCTCGACTGCGTCATCGCCGCTTGCGAATGCGGATGCGGCGGCATCTGCTGCTGCGACGGGTCGGCCATGGGTGGCGGCGGCGCGGAGATGACGCCGCTGCCGCTGCCACTGCCGCCGAGGCGCAGGAGCTTCGTGTTGCCGTTTTGCTCGAGCCGCTTCAGCGAATCGGCAGTGAGGGCCTGCAGCTCACCGGTGGTGCTCGCCGTCGCGACGACCGCCATGTGCGTCTGGATCTGCCGCTGCACTTCCTCGCGCAGGCGCAGGAACATGCCGCCGATGACGCGACCCACCTCGTCCTGCTTCACCATTCGGCCGGTCGAGTTGATCCACGTCTCGAGCGCGTCGCGCATCTCCGCGCCGCTCTGGAAGCGCTTGGCCGGCTCCTTCTCGAGCGCCTTGGCGACGATCGCGTCGAGCCCCGGGTCGATCTCCGGCATCACGCTCGACACGCGCGGGATTGGCACGTTCATGAGGCGGTGCAGCGTGTTCGCCGCGCTGTCCCCGGTCATCAAGCGCTGCTGGGTCAAGAGCTCCCAGAGGACGATGCCCATCGCGAAGATGTCGGCGCGCGCGTCGATGGGGCCGCCCATCGCCTGCTCCGGCGCCATGTACGCGACCTTGCCTTTGAGGACTCCGACCTCGGTCTCCGTCGAGCTCAGCGCCGCCTTCGCGATGCCGAAGTCGACGAGCTTCACGTGGCCGTCGTACGTCGCGAAGATGTTGTGGGGACTGACGTCGCGATGGATGATGTTGAGCGGGCGTCCGTCGTAGTCGCGGAGCTCGTGGGCGTGGTGGAGGCCGGAGACGGCGTCGGCGATCATGCGCGCGCAGTACACCGGGTCGATCTTCTCGCCTCGCTTCGCCGCCTCCTTGATGACCTTGTTGAGGGACTGCCCCTCGAGATATTCCATCGCGATGAAGTAGATGCCGTGGTGCTCGCCTACCTCGTAGGTGTGGACCACGTTGGGGTGGTTCAGGCGGGCGGCGAGGCGGGCCTCGTCGAGGAACATCTGCCGGAAGGCGGCCTCCTCGGCCAGAGCGGGGCGAAGGCGCTTGATGACCACGAGCTTGTTGAAGCCCATCGGCCCGCGGGAGACCGCGAGGAACACGTCCGCCATCCCGCCGCGCCCGAGCGAAGCGAAAAGCTGGTACTTGCCGAAAGAGAAGGCTGCCGCCGTGTTGGAGCCGGATCGCAGCCCTTCGACGTTCGTTCCGCCGTCCTCGGCTTGCTGGCTTTTGCCCGCCCCAAGCATCCCACATATGGACTATCCGCCCGTGCACGGCGGGTCAAGGTGAGCAGCCACAGACACCGGGAATTTCAGCGAGTTTTGCGAACGAAGCTCGGCGCCCGTCCCTGCGTACAACGCGCCCGCGGTCCACGCGCCTCGCTCTCGCCTACCTCGTCGGAGCAGGCGTCGTCGTCGCTCCCGAGGCTTCGGCGGCGGACCACGCGAACTTGTCGACGAGCACCGTGGAGTCGAGGCTGCCGTCGCCCGAGTCCCAGATGGCGAGGCGGAGCGTGATCGTGTCGCCGGCCTTCACCGGCGCCGTCGTCTGGAGCCAGCCGGTGGCGGCGCTGCTGTCGAAGCCGGTGCCGGACAGGCTCGAGGGGCCGAGCGGACAGGTGAACGTCTTGCCCTTGATCGTCTGCCCGACGCAGACCTGAAGGAGGCTGTTGTTCACGCTGATCGCGTTGCCGTCCTGGTCGAACGCGATGTTCCCGTCGGGAAGGTGCGGCACCTGCGGCGTCAACATTGCCACGTAGAAATCGTTGAATTCGCTGCAGATGTAGTCGGGGAACTCGTAGGTGAAGAAGTTCTCCTGGAACGTGAAGCTCTTCGCGTTCGTCGGCACGCGAATCGTTAGCTCGAGCGCCGCGCCGTCCTGCGCGCCGCCGGTGCGGACGCCGCGGCAGGCCGGCGACTCCTTGGGGTAGCCCGCGGGCGTGCCCGACCGGTAGCCCTTGTCCCAGCCGCTGACGTCCTTGTAGCCCGGATCGTTCGGCGCGCGCGCCGTGCCGCTCGAGAGCGCGAGCATCGTCGCGCCTTCCTGCGGTTTGTTGGCGCCGAAGGCCTTGAGCAGACCGTGGCCGATCGGATCCGGGAGCGCATTGCCGTCGGGGGTCACGTATTTCGCCGAGAGGACGCCCCACGTCTTGTTCCGGCCCGTCCCCTTCGCGTCCGCTGCCTTGCAGAGACCCAGCGCGCGCGCCGCGTCCATCGCGTCCGTCGAGCCGAGCGTGAGCGTCGCATCGCACGAGGCACCGTCGTCGTCGACCTTGCCGTTGCAGTCTTCGTCCTTGCCGTCGCCGGGGACGTCGAACGCGCCGGGGTTCACGTTGGGGTCGCAGTCGTTGCAGTCGCCGTCGGCGCTGGAGAAGCCGTCGCCGTCGTGATCGGTGGCGTCGGAGAACGCGCACGCGCCCGCTTGACCGGCGTCGCCGCCTCCGAGGAGGGTTCCGCCGCCGTTGTCGCCTGCGCCACCGTCACCGCCCGCCGCATGCTTCGTGCCCGCCGATTCGAAGCCGGAGCCGGATTTCGATCCGGAGCAGCCCATCATCGACAAGAGCAGTGTCGCCGACACGACACGCGCTCGCTTCATGCTCGTCTCCATGGCAACCCCAGAAGGTCGGGGGCAGCTTTTCTCGCACGAGGCGCGCCCTTCGCCCGGCATTTCCACGGTTGAGACGCGAAGATTAGCTTTTGAAGGAGGTCCGCCTACGTGGCCTCACCCTGAGCCGCTGGCGGTCGATGTCTGGGAAGGTGACCACGAACGGGTTTATCTCTGGTCCGGTGTGGATTAAGACCTTGGGGATGAGCACGATCGCAACAGCAAGAAAGACGCCGAGATGGGAGATCGCTGCGGCGGTGCTCTTGGCCTTCTCTGCGGCGTCCCTCGCGGGGGCGCTGGCGTTCGCGGACGAGCAGCGGACGACGGCGGCGATCCTGGATGGCCTCGAGCGGGAACCGGCGACGAAAGCCGTGACCCAGGATCAGGTGAAGCGCGCGCGCGATGCGATGGAACGCGCGGGGCGCATGCGCACTGCGGGCGACGAGACCCACGCGAGGCAGGCCGACGCCCTGGCGCGCGCGTGGGCCGATGCCGCCGAAGATCTCGCGCGTGCGGCGGAGGCCGAGGCCAAGGCCGCGGCGGCGCGGCGCGGCGCGCTCGATGCGGGCGCGCACGCCGACCGCGAGCGCGCCCTCCTGGAGGAGGGCATCGCGCGCAACGGCAGGCTCCGGGCCTTGCTCGAGCAGACGACGCGCGAGAAGACGGCGGTCCCGTCGCGGACGGCGCCCCTGGCCGGCGCGGCGGGCGATGCGGGCGCAAAGCGGCCCAACGCCAGCCCCTCCGACGCCGGGAGCGACCGATGACGCGCGCCAGAGGCGTCGTGCGGATGCACGGCATCACGCGGGTGCGCGGCATGGTGCGGGTGCACGGCATCGCGCTCGCGCTGGTTCTCGCCGGGTGCGCGGGAGGGCAGCACGTCGCTGCGCGCAGCCAGCTCGACGAGATGAATCGAACGCGCACGAGCGCGGCGGCGAAGGAGGCGGAGGCGCTGGCACCCCAGGCCTTCGCCAAGGCCGAGCAGGCGCGACGACTGGCGCTCGAGGCCGACGCGGCCGGCGACGACACCGGCGCCGCGCTCCAGGCGGAGCGCGCGATCGCGGCGTTCTCGCACGCGTTTGCGCTCGCGCGCCTCGCGCGGGCGACGCGCGAAGAGGCGGAGGCGACCGCGCAGCTCGCCAAGGTAGAGGGCGACGCTCGCCAGCTCGCGAGCGCGCGCGAGGCGGCCGACCGTGAGGGGGACGATCTCGACAAGCAGGTCAAGGTGGCGCGCGAGGCGCTCGCGCCTCCGCCTAGCGGGCCCGCCGATCCCCAACGCGAGGCCGCACGCCTCGTCGCTGCGCGCGCGCTCGCGACGCAAGCGCGCCTGCTCTGCGGGGCCGCTCACCTGCTCTCGCCCGAAGCGCCGGGCCTGGTCGACGCCGAGAAGACTCTCGACGATCTCGACAAGACCCTCATTGGTGCGCCGCGCCCCGCGCCCATCGATCCGGCAGCGCGCGCGAGAGCTACATGCCTCGCGATCCTCTCCAAGGTCCGGCGCGAGTCGGGCGGCGCGGGGGGTCAGGGCGACGGGCTGCTCGCCGAGCTCTCCGCCGCCGCGGGCTGGGACCCGGTGCGCGACGAACGAGGCGTCGTCGTCACGCTGCGCGGCGCGTTCAAGGGGACCTCGCTCGTTCCCGCCGCCGAGACCAAGCTCGGCGAGCTCGGGCGCGTGGCCGCCGCCCATCCGACGTTCGGCATCCAGCTCGTCGTCCACGACGCCGAGCCGCCGAGCGACAAGGAGCGCACCCTCGACCGCGAGCGGGCGGACGCCTGCGTGAAGGCGCTGGTCGGCGGAGGCGCCGCCGCGGCCAAGGTGCACGCAGAGCTCGCGGGCGCGCGCGCGCCCGTGAGCGATCCGGAGGACACGGCACGCCGAGCGCGAAACGCGCGCGTCGAAGTCGTCTTCGTCGCGCCGGGGAGCTGACGGGCGGATGCAGCGAGCGCTCGGCGTCTTGCTCCTGGGTGGGCTCGGCTTCGCGATGTGCCAGAAGAACATCGCGCGGCCCCCCGTCGAGGAGGTGCCGATACGCGACCCTCAGGAGCTCGCGCCGCCGCCGCTCGCGAGCGCGGCGACCAAACCCGGCAAGCCAGACAAGTCGGACAGGCCAGACCCCGTCGCGAACGGCGCGACGACACCGGCGCTCACGCCGACGACCAAGGACGATCCCCCCGAGCCGCCGCGCGACCGCGCCTTCCCCAAGCAGGCCGACGCGTGCAAGAAGGACGAAGACTGCGCGGCGACGAACCTCGCGCTCGGCGGTGACCTCATGTGCTGCACGCCGTGCCGCGCAGTGGCCGGGACCAGGGCGTGGGTCCGCCGAATCGAGCAGGTGTGCCAGCAGAAGACGAAGGCGGGCATGAAGCCGCGATGCGGCACCGCCTGGGACTGCAACAAGCCGGAAGCAGAGTGCAAGATCGGCAAGTGCGTCGTCCGGTGACTCTCTAAGGCACCAGCTTGTAGCCGAAGCCGTACACCGTCAGGATGTGCGCCGGCTTGTCCGGGCTCTTCTCGATCTTCTTCCGGAGCTTCACGATGAAGTTGTCCACCGTGCGGTTCGTCGGGAGCGATTCGAGGCCCCAGATCTTGGAGAGGATCTCGTCGCGGCTCACCGGCTGGCCGATGCGTTCGACGAGGAGGCGCATCAGCTCGACCTCGTAGAACGAGAGCTGGTGCTCCTCGCCGCGCACGAGCGCCGTGTGCGCGGCGAAGTTGATCTTCGCGTCGCCGACGTCGAACGCCTCGGGGGCCGTGCTGCCGCGCTGGGCGCGCCGGAAGATGGCGCGCATCCGCGCGATGAGCTCGTTCACGCTGAAGGGCTTGGTGAGGTAGTCGTCGGCGCCCGCGTCGAGGCCGCGGATCTTGTCCGTCTCCTGCGAGCGCGCGGTCAGCATGATGATCGGCACGAACGAGTTCCAGCGGCGGATCTCCTCGCAGACGTTGTAGCCGTTGATGTCCGGCAGCATGAGATCGAGCACCACCGCGTCGGGGCTCTCCGAGCGCGCGAGCGCGATGCCTTCCTTGCCCTTGCTCGCCGTGACGACGCGGAACCCCTCGAACTCGAGCGAGTCCTTGAGACCCATCACGATGTGGGGCTCGTCCTCCACGATGAGGATGGTCTTCTTGGCAATCGGTGCGGCCATCTCCGTCAGTTAGCGCCGGAAATACCCACAGAGCAAGCCATGACCTGCCAGACAAATTCCCGCTGGGGGCACGGGGGAGTGGCGCTAGGCCGGGGGGACTCTTCCGGGTCCCTACTTCCCCGCGTCGCCGCTGTTCGACTCGATGCACTGCAGGCTGATCTTCGAGCCGACCTGCGGGTTGCCGGTCGCCGAGAAGAGGATCGCTTGCGGGCAGGTGCCGGAAGCAGCGCCGCTCACGTAGCACCAACCGGCCTCGCTCGACGCCGCGCACGAGCCGTTTTGGAAGTCGGGCGCGTACTTGAACTTCGAGGTGGCCGCCTGGTTCGTGCAGGAGTCCGGGTGTTGCCCCGGAGGTACGAGCTGGGTGACCTGACAGACCGGCAGCCGCGTCGCGTCGACGAAGCCTGGGCCTGCGTCGCCCTTGACGTCGCCTTGCTCGGCCTTCTGCTGCTCCCGGAACTTCTGCAAGACGATCGGGTCCGGGATCTGGAGGCCGGGGATCTTGAGGCAGTCTTCCTCGGGACCCGCGTTGGCGAGCGTCTCGAGGATGAGGCACGGCACGTCGCCGCAGTTGCTGCCGCTGAGCTGCTGCGGCAGGCACTGGTTGGCGAGCGCGTTCTTCAGGCGATCGACGATCGCCGCGACCGCCGGACGGTACCCATAGTTCGGGTTGTTCGGATCGGTGAGGTCGAGCGAACGCGGGCAGAGCGAGGCGACGATGCCCTGGTCGCCGAGCTTCTTGGCGACGGTGAGCTCGCGGATGCACGGGTACGCCTTGCCGCGCACCTGCGTCGTCTTCTTCGCCGCGTCGCACAACGGCGGCAGCGGCGGCGTGCCGCTCGCGCAGTCGCACGCGCCGGCGAACTTCTTGTCCGTGCAGTCCTTCGGCGTCGGCAGCTGGAAGGTGCACGCGTACTGGAGGTCGACCTTGCCGGTGTCCCACTCGCGTCCGTGGAGCGGGTCCGCGGTGTCGGCGGCGGTCGCGTCGGGGAGGCCCGGGCGCGGCGACTGCGACTGGATCATGTGCGGGTCGATGCCGGTGAAGTCGTAGGCCTCGGGATCGTTGCCGACGATCTGCTTCCACCGATCGTTCGGGATCGACGTGAGAAAGGGGCTCGCGGCGTCGGTCGGGTTCTTCGTGAGCAGCTGCCACGGAACGCCGGTGATGGCGGCGTAGAACACGAGATCGTTCGTCCGCGGACCGCGCGCCAGCTTGCAGAGCTCCTGGCCGCCGTCGGTCGGGAGGTTCTGCGCGAAGAGCGGATTGGTGCAGATGTTCCGGCCGTTGTACGAGTTGTTCGGCTTGCCGTCGCCGCCGACGCCGTCGTAGACCTCGCCGTCGCGGTTCGGCACCGTGTAGCCCTTGAGGCCGTTGACGTAACGGCTGATCGGGAACTGCGGATCGACGCCGTAGCGCTCCTTCATGCGCACGTAGCGCGTGTTGAGCGTGTCCTCGGCGGCCTTGAAGTAGCCGAGCTGCGGCTGGCCGGTGCCGGTGTCCGTGTCGCCCGGCTGCTGGCAGTTCGCGTCCTGCCCGTGGCCGGGGAAGCCGCACGACGTGCAGTCGCCGGTGTTGACCTTGCTCACGTCGGCGCATGCGGCGGTGCCGCGCGCCGCGCCGCCGCCGACCGAGCCGGGGAAGCGCTTCATGTTGTACGCCCAGCCCTGACCACCGACGGCGCGCGGATCAGGCGCCGAGTCGTCCTCGTCGGACAGGAGGATGATCGCGACGAGCGAGTCGGGGCGGAGGAAGTCGGCGCGCTGCTTCAGCACGGTGCCGTCGACGCCTTCGAGGGCGCGGCGGCGACCATCCTTGGGGTCGGGGCTGATCTTGTCGTACGGATCGGGCTGGACGAGGAAGCGGTACCAGGACTCGAGCTGGGCCTCGATGCCGCAGCCGTACTCGTGGACGCCGCCGACGGCCTCCTGGAAGTCGATTTTCAGCTTCGCGACGTCGGTGATCCCGGGGGCGCCGTTCGGGGGGTTCTTGCCCTTGTTCGCGTCGACGCCGGGAAACCACGCGAGGTAGTTGGACGGGCCGGTATCGGGCGTCGTGATCTCGTTGGAGTCGATGACGACGCCGGTGATCGTGCTCGCGCGGTTGAGCAGGTGCCCCTGGTCGTCGTCGTGGCGCTTGGCGCCCGAGCCGACGGGGTCGGTGCCGTCGCAGATGTCGCCGCCGCGGCCGCCGAGCGACGAGGAGACGATGCCGATGTGCAAGTCGTGGACGGGCTGGAACTCCGCCTTGCCCGCCGCGCACTTGCCGTCGCTCGTGGTGCCGAGGACCTTGCCGGTGTCGTCGGTGCAGTTCGGCGTCACGAGGCGGTTCAGCAAGTCGGGGACGGCCTGCGCGAGGAGGAGCTGCTTGTCGCCCATCGACGCGGAGTTGTCGACCGCGAACAGGATGTCGACCTTGTCGACGGAGGCCTGGCGAACGACGGCGGTGAAGTTGGTCTTCGTCGTCGGTGGCTGCGAGGTGACCGGGCGGCTGAGGCAGCCAGCGGCGACACCGAGCGCGCCCACGAACCCGACGGAGGCGACCGTCTTGAGGGCGATGCGAACCCTCGTGTTGAAGGCACCGTTAACCTGACGCTGCGATCCCATGCGCGCTCCTTATAGAGGGGGTAAGGCGGCGAGACGGTACCACAGAACCCCGAACCTCTTCAGCATGCCTCGTGCCGGTCCGGCGCGCAGCAATGCCGAGCACTTACCGAAGACCAGTAGCCAACTTAGTTGGCAGGCGCCTCCTAGGTTGGCGATTCGACGTCGGTGGCTGGTGCGGCGGGTGTGGCTGGTGCGGCTGCGGCTGTGACCAACAGCGGAGGAAGCCCTCCGCGGAGCGCCTTCACGTGGCGCTTGGTGACGCCCGGCACGGCGAGGAGGGCGGCATCGTCGGCCGCCCGGATGGCGTCGACCGAGCCGAGCCCCTTCAAGAGGGCCTTCTTGGTCTTGTCGCCAATGCCCTTGATGTCGTCGAGCACAGACCTGAACCGCCGCGCCTTGCCGAGCTTCTCGCGCCCGCGGTTCGAGAAGCGGTGCGCCTCGTCACGGAGCCGCGCGAGGAAGAAGAGGGAGGCCGAGTGGCTGCGGAGCGGGATCGGGTTCTTCTGGCCGGGCAGGTAGACGCGATCGACGAGCGTCTCCTCCAGGACGTTCTCCTTCTCCTTGGCGAGGGCAACGATCGGAAGATCGTGAAGCCCGAGATCGCGCGCGGCCGCGATCGCCACCGCGAGCTGCCCCCTCCCTCCATCGACGACGAACAGATCCGGAAGATCCCACTCCGACTCCGACTCCGACTCCGGCCCCGACACCGACACCGACGCCGACGCCGACCCCGAGTCCGACTCCGACTCCGACTCCGACTCCGACCCCGACGCCGCCACCACCCCCGCGCCTCTTCCCCTCCTGAACCTCCGCGCGAGCACCTCGTACATCGCGCCGTAGTCGTCCCCTCCCACTCCCGCCGCCGGCCCCTTCACCTTGAACGTGCGGTACCGCTTTTTGTCGGGCAGGCCGTCCTTCATCGCGACGACGGCCCCCACCGTGTCCTCGCCGCCGAGGTGCGAGATGTCACAGCACTCGATGCGACGCGGGAGCTGGGGGAGGCGCAGGCGTTCTTGCAGCTGTTTCAGGCGCTCCTCGACGTCGTCGGAGGCGCGGCGCTTCTCGGCGAACGAATGGCGCGCGTTGTCACGGGCGAGCTCGAGCAAATGCGCGCGGGGGCCGCGCTGCGGGCAGACGATGTCGACCGCGTGCTTCGCGCGGTCCGCGAGCCACTCTTCGATGCCGGCGGCCCCTTCGGGGGGCGCCGCGACGACGAGCTCACGCGGGATGGGCACGCGCAGGTCTCCGTCGTCCCCCGCGCGACCGTAGTGCTGGGCGAGGAACGCGCCGACGATCTCCTCGTCGGGGATCTCGACCTGCTTCAGCGAGAACGTCGCCACCTCGGCGAGTTTGCCGGAACGGACGTACAGGAGCGCGAGCTCCACGAGGTCTCCTTCGCGGTACAGGCCGAGGACGTCGCGATCGACGTCGTCGACGGTGACGACGCGCTGGGCCTCTCGGACCTTCTCGATCGCCCGGAGCTGGTCTCTGTACACGGCGGCGAGTTCGAAGCGCATGCTCCCGGCGGCCGCGTGCATGCGCTCGATGAGGTCGCGCGAGAGCTCGTCGTGGCGGCCGTCCAGGAACTTGCCGACCGCGTCGACCTGCTCGGCGTACCACGCGGGGTCGACTTCGTAGACGCATGGCGCCGGGCACCGCTTGATCTGAAACTGCAGGCACGGACGCCGGCGCGCGGCCATCTCGGTGTCGCTGCACGTTCGCAGCTGGAAGTGCTTGTTCACGAGGTGCAGCGTGCGCCGCGCACTCGTCGCCGAGTGGTAGGGCCCGTAATAGCGCGCGCCATCGTCGCCGGCCGGCCGACGCACCAGGTAAAGGCGCGGCCACGGAGCGGAGGCAGGCAGGCGTAGGGAAAGGAAGTCCTTGTCGTCCCTCAGCTTCACGTTGAAGCGCGGTTTGTGGGTCTTGATGAGCTCGTTCTCGAGGATCGTCGCCTCCTTCTCGGAGCCGGTCACGATCGTGTCGAGATCTCCGATGACCTTGTGGAGGATCGGAATGAAAAAGCGGGTGTCGGTGCCACCCGCCTGGAAATAGCTACGAACTCGGCTGCGAAGGCTCTTCGCCTTGCCGACGTAAACGACCGTCCCCTTCCTGTCCTTGAAGAGGTAGACGCCCGGCTGGGCTGCCAGGCCGCCCAACTTTTCCGTCACCGTGGCGGGCAGCATCGCGTGGGCCTTTATACCCAAAGTTGGGAGGAGGGACGGTTCTTGATGGGGAGGAACCGATGGGAATTTCCGAGTGGGCTATCGTAGTGGCGCTGGCAGGCCTCGTCTCGAGCGGGGCGGCCCCGAAGTCGAAGGTCACGCGGATCACGATCCACAAGACGGCGCACACGATGCAGCTCGTGGACAAGGACGGGGTCGCGACGACGTTCCCGGTGTCGCTCGGGCCGGGCGGCCCTGGAGTGAAGCACCGCGAAGGCGACAAGGTCACGCCGGTCGGGCGCTACCACGTCGTCAGTCAGGGTCCGTCCAGGCAGTTCACGATCTTCATGCGCCTCGACTACCCCAACGCCGAGGACAAGAAGCGCTTCGCGGCGCGGAAGGCCGAGGGCGCGCTCCCCGCCGGCACGACGATCGGTGGCGACATCGGCATCCACGGTGGCACGCCGGAGGGCTGGAACAAGCGCGACGACGTGACGCTCGCCCAGCGCGACTGGACGCTCGGCTGCATCAGCGTCGAGGACGCCGAGATCCGCACTATCGCCAGGCGCGTGCCCGACGGCACGCCGGTCGACATCGACGACGAGTGACGGTTGCCTTAGTGGACGAGGCAGTTGCTCGCGCAGTAGCCGGCCTGGCACTGGTCCGAGCAGCAGTCCGAGGCGATGTCGCACGTCGAGCCGACGAGCTTGCACTGCGCCGACGGCGCTCCGCACACCGGAGGCACGCCGGTGCAGATGCGGCTCGCGCAGTCGGCGTTGGAGCCGCAGGGCTGCCCGTCGGGCAACGGCGGCGCGGCGCACGTCTTGTAGCCGTTGGCGCCAAGCGAGCACGGCGCACGGCAGCAGTCGCCGTCCGCGTTGCAGAATGAGCCAGGCGGCCGGCAGGGCCCGGGTCCCGGATCGCAGCGCGCACCGCTGGTGCCGCTCGTGCAGACGCCGCTGCAGCACTCGGTGGTCTCGCACTCGTCTCCGGTTCCCTTGCACCCGCCGCCTACGCGGCATCGCTTCACGTCGCCGTCGCAGTTGCCCGAGCAGCACTCGCTGCTCGACGTGCAAGCGCTCTCCTCTTTGAAGCAGAGCGCGCCACCGCAGACGCCGCCGTTGCAGGCGAGCGAGCAGCACTCCTGCGCGCCCGCGCACGACGCGCCGTCGGCGAGGCAGTAGTTGGTGCACTTCTTCGCGCCGCCGCCGACGCCGCCGCCTGGCTCGCAGCGACCGCTGCAGCATTGATCCCGCGTGCTGCACGAGGCGCCCGGACCAGAGCAGGCCCCCGCCGCGAGGCAGACGTTGCCCTGGCAGCGCGACGAGCAGCAGTCGTTCGCTCCCTGGCACGAGGCGCCGTTGCCGCGGCACGACTGGCGCGGCCCCGCGTCGATCATGTCGCACGGACGCGTGGACGCGTCCGATTGCGGGGAGCCGTCGCCCCCGAACGCGGCATCGGCGAGACCACCAGAGTCCTCGGGAACGAGCTGCACGAGCTGCTCGCGCCCGCACGCCGCGAGAGCGATCGCGACCGCGACGACGAACGTCGCTGCGCCGAGTCCTTTGCTACTGGACGGTCGCATCGCGCTCATAGTCTACCTGCTCCCGCATTGCGCGGCACGCGGTGCCCTGCTCAATTGAGCCGCGCCCCGAGGACGAGCGCGCCCGTGAGTTGCACCGGCGCGAGCTTGAGCGCCGACTCGGAACCAACGACGTAGTTCTGGTAGAGGAAGAGGTAGGCGGCCTGTCCACGGAGCCCGACCTCGACCGCCTGCGAAAGGGCGAAAGACAAGACGACGCTGCCGTCGAGCGACACGTTGCGGTGCGTCGAGCGCACCTGCGCGCCGGCGCTCGTCGCACCGTCGAGTGACGTGAAGTGCAGCTGCGGGCCGGCCTCCGGCCCTAACGTAAAGCGCGTGCCCAGCGGGATCCGACCGCGGAGCACGGGGCCCGCGGCAAGATCGAGGAAGCGACCCGCGAAGGTGCCCGTCGCCACGCCGACGCCCGGACCCGCTGCGAAGCCGAAGCCGAGCCCCATGTAGTCGCCGAGCGGGCGTGGGAACCAGAAGGCGCCAACGCCGATGCGCAAATCCGCGCCGCCCGCGTTCGCGAACATCCGCGCACCACCGGACGCCTCGACGCGGAAGTAACCGGCGCCGGGCATGCCCGGCTCGGCGTCGCCGATGCGCTCGTTCGCAGGCGCGGCCGTCGTCGAGCGCATGAGTGTCTTCAGCGTGAGGGCGAGCGACGCCGCGTTTGCCGCGTCGGTGGGCGGCGCCATCGACAGCGGCCGCGTCACGATGTGCCCGGCCTTCGCGTCGAAGACCCACAGGGCGTGGCTCTGGCCGGTCTCGCTGATCCAGACGACGATCTCGACCTTCTGCGCGTCGGCGACCTGGCGCGCCTCGAGCGCGGCGCCGGGCATGCCGCTGGAGAGGCTCGTCCAGTCGACGTGTTTCACCTCGAGCTCCCACGTCGAGAGCGCGATGCGCACCTGGCGCTCTACCACGTCGTTCCCGTTCACGAGGGCGACGGTGCGACGCTCGGCGCGCGCCTCTCGGCCCGCGAGGGCGATCGCGAGCGCCAGGAGCGCGGACGCGATGCGCCTTAGAGACATTCACGGAACGTAGCCCGCCTGGCCGACAGTTGTCAGCCCCCGATGATGCGACCTTTACTTGACCTTCGCGAGCAGCTCGCGCGCGTCTGCGGCGTTGGCGCCGTTCGGGAAGCGAGCGAGGTACTCGTCGAGCAGACGCGCGGCGTCGCCGTTGCGTCCGCGGTGCGCTTGCAGGCGGCCCGCCGCGAAGAGGGCGTTGGCGGCCCATGGTCCACCGCCGCCGGCGATCTTCTTGTACGTCGTGAGCGCGCCGTCGGGGTTCTGCGCCTCGAGCTGCGCGGCCGCTTCGTACATCCCCTGGGCGGTCGGCCCCGGCGTGGGCGGAGGAGGAGGCGCGACGAGCGCGGGGGCCGGCGTCGTCGGCGGAGGCGGAAGGTTGAGGCTCGGCGGCGAGGCCGCAGGCGGAGCAGCGGCCGGGGGCGGGGGCGGGAGCGCCGCGGTTTGCGCCGCGGGATCGGCTGCAATGGGCAGCGGACGCGTCTTCATCGACGCCGTCTTCGGCAGCGGCACCGACTTGCTCCGCGGGCGCGCGGTAGTACGCGGCGCCGGCGGATCGGTCTGCGTGACGGTCGACGGTGCCTCGGGAGCCACGCTCGTCGGGGTTTGCGCCGTCGGCGCGGCCGGCCAGCTCTCTCCGTCGTGCAGCGTCGTCGTCTGGCCGTGCGTGGTCACCTCGACGATGCCGTGCGCGACGAGCACGTGCGCGCCGCCGCCTTGCGCGTCACGGGCGACCGTGAAGCGCGTCCCCACGACCTTGACGCGCACGTCTCCCGCTTGCACGAGGAACGGCGGACGGCCCTTGCGGGGCGCGACCTCGCAGTCGACCTTGCCGCGATCGACCACGACCATGATGCCGCGTTCGTCGTCTCCCGATACGAGCACCGCCGACTCCGGCGCGACGCCGACGTCCGACTCTCCGAGCGCGATGTGCGAGTCGCTGCTGCCGGTGACGACCCGCGATGGGGCGGATGCCACTGGGCTGACCGGGCTCGTGAACATCGTCTTGGTCGCCAGCGCACCGACGGCCGCCGCCATGGCGCCTGCCATCACGAGCGCGACCGCCGGACGCCAGCGCCAAGCGCGCTGGGGCGGCTGCGAGACCATCTTCGGCGCGGGCTCCCTATCGAGCTGCTCGTGCTCGAGCTGCGCAAAGATCGATTTTTCGATCTTCGCCCAACGCGGCTCGCTCAGCGGCTCGACTTCGATCTTCTTGATCGGGTCCATGGCTACAGGCCCTCCTGCACGCCGCTCTCGGGCGGCGATTCGTCGTCGTCATCACTAGTCTCTTCGTCCGGCACGAACGCGGCGAGGGTGGCGTCTTTGCGCGCGCGCTTTTCGATCGCGCGTCGCGCACGCCACACCCTCGTCTTGGTCGCGACGAGCGAGGCCTCCATCAACTCGGCAACCTCAGCGAGGGGCCGGCCATCGATGACGTGCAGCGTGAAGGCGAGCCGCTGCACGGGGTCCATCTTCTCGAGCTCCGCATAGAGATGCCTGGCGGCCTCTCGCGCCAGGGCGCGGGACTCGGCCGACGCGTCCCCGGCGGGGACGTCGGTGACGAGCTCGAGGTGCGGCGCGCGGGTTCGGCGCTGCGTGATGTGCGCGTAGGCCACGCGCACGGTGCATCGGTCGATCCACGTCGCCAGGGAAGACTCGCCGCGAAACAGACGCAGCGAGCGGTACACGTTCATGAACGCTTCCTGGACGAGATCGTCCATGTAGGAATTCGTCCCGAGGATGCGGTAGAGGGTCGCGTGGATGCGGCGCTTGTTCTCGTTGAACAGGCGGTGCTGGGCGGCGCGCTCCCCGGCGACGCAGCGCTCGGCGAGCTCCAGATCGGCCGGCGCGCGAACCACGCTGAGCGTGGGCCCGGTCGCCTGCGTTCCTGTCGAGCCCGTCATGCCCTCATAGTAGGGAGACGCATTTGAAAGGTTGCGCGGATCGCATTTGATCCATGTCGATTAATGCGAAATCCCTGCGGCGGCGCCTCCTGACGCGCTTCTGCACCGCGTCAACGGGGCACTTGGATCGGGCTCGATCCACACCGCGCGCGCCCCCCAGAGGAGGCGCGTTCCTGGTGAGAGCGCGGCCGCACTCGGCGACAGGCTGCGACCGGGACGCTCAATGTGCGAGCGAAATCAATGCGTTTTCCTGCAACCCGGGCCGAACCCAGCGACACTGATGAACGGTCCGATCGACTCGGCATGCCACGCCGAGGCCGGACGGGAGGAGATGCGGATGCGTCACGTCGTCTCGCTGGGTTCGTGTTCGTTGGCATTGGCGTTGGCGGGCGCCGTCGCAGTGGCGTGTGGGGACGCGAACACGACCTCTTTCGCCTCGAGCGGCGGGACCAGCTCCGGGAGCATCTTCCTCGACGACGGGGGCACCATCGCCCAGAACATCGACGGCGGCGCGGGCACTGGCACGACGACAGGCCTGCCCTGCGACGTCCAGAAGGTGCTCGAAGACGGATGCATCGGCTGCCACGGCGGTTCGACCTCCCCGCGCCTCCTCACGTACGCAGACCTCACGGCGCCATCGACGCAGTACGCCGGCCAGACCGTCGCGCAGCGATCGCTGGCGCGCATGCAGGCAGGCACGATGCCTCCCAAGCCTGCGGTACCACCGAACCCTGCCGAGGTGACGACGTTCTCCAACTGGGTCCAGGCGGGCGCGCCGAAGGGTGGCACTTGCACCAGCCAGCCCGACGGAGGCGGCGGCGGCAACACGAACACCCCGCCGGTGTGTACGAGCGGCAAGAACGGCTCGACGAGCAGCGACGTCGGTGTGCTGATGGACCCGGGTCGCGCTTGCCTCGTGTGTCACCAGCAGCGCGGCGGCCCCCGATTTTCGATGGCCGGCACCGTTTACCCGACGGCGCACGAGCCGGACATGTGCATCGGCATCGCCGGCCTGCAGGTCGTGGCCACCGACACCGCCGGCGCCACGCTGACGATGACGGTCAACTCGGCCGGGAATTTCTGCGCGGATCCTGGCGATCCGAAGAAATGCCAGACGACCGGCACGCTCAACCTCGTGCCGCCCTTTTCCGTCAAGGTCGTCAACCCGACGACGGGTGCGACGCGCCCGATGGGCGGCACCATCACGTCGGGCGACTGCAACGTCTGCCACTCGCAGAACGGCGCCAACGGCGCGCCGGGGCGTATCTTCCAGCCGTGAGGTAGCCCTTTTTCACGGCGTTCGAGCGCAGGGGAAACCGTCCGCAAATGGCGGTGAGCCGTCGGTTCGCGTACCTACGGAGTCACGACTTTATCGGTGACGACTCCGCCATCCACGATTTTCCAGACCTCGACGGCGGCGGGCGCCTCGCCGACGCTCGGGTCGAAGTCGAGGTGTCCCGAGGCTCCCTCGACGTTGATGTCACGCGCGCCCGCGACCTCGCTCGCCGCCAGAGTGAAGTGCTCGGGATCGAGCGGCACGACCTTGCCTGCCGTGTACGACACGTGCATCAGCGCCTGCGCCATGTGGGTTCCATCCAGCGTGCTGCCGGGCGCCGTCGCGGCTTGCGCGGCAAGCGCGACGAGCATCGCGGCGTCGAAGGCGTTGCTCGTGAACGACACGCTCGCGTTCGCCGAGGCGGTGCAGGCCATGCCGTCCAAGGAGCGGGCCATGCTCAATCTCCACTTCGTCGACGGCTTGTCGATCGACGAGGTCGGCACCGTCTACCACGTGCACCGCGCGACGGCGGCCCGCTGGATCTCCGCCGCGCGCGCGGCGCTCTTGAAGGAGATCCGCCTCCGGCTGGCCGCGGCCTTGCGCGCGAGCGAGAGCGAGCTCGACAGCGTCATGCGGGGCGTGCGGAGCCAGCTCGACGTGAGCCTCTGCAATTTTGCCTAGCCCCGACTACGGCGTAAAAGCCTGCGTGCGAAACGTGAGCGAGCGGTCGCTCGTGCCGATCTGACGCACGAAGAGGCCCACGAACGAGCCGAACAACGCGTCGCCGGGGCCAATGCCGGTCGAGCCGGTCGGGCGCGCGACCCACTGGCGCATCTGCGCGAGCATCTGCGGCGAGACGGGGTTCACGTCGACGATGACGGCGAGGAAGTGCGCCTTGCTCGCTACGAGCAGCGGCCGATCGACGACAGGCAGATCGCGCGCCTCGGCGCACTGGCGCAGGACGCCCTCGACGTTGATCGCCGCCGTGTCGCGGTCGACGCCGGGCCCGGTGATCTTGAGGCGGTAGACCTCCTCCCACAGATCGTAGACCACGCGGCAGGTCCGCACCGTCAGCGCGACCGGCGTGGCGTCCTCGTCGCGGAACACGTACGCGCGCATGGCGATGACGCTGGGCAGGCCGCTCGACAGCTTGTCGGTGAGGCCCTTGTCCATGACGTCGCGGAACGAGAAGCTCGCGCGGAGGAGCGTCTTGTCCCAGGCGTAGTTGGCCTGGCGGCTCGGGAGCTGCTGCGGCGCCGTCGGCTGCGCGGGTTGCTGCGCGTGCGCGGGGGCTGCGACGACCAGGGCCGCGAGGGACAACCAGACGACGAGCGCGCGCGGGCTCACGGGTTGCCTCGCACGGGCACGAAGCCGAGCAGGTTCGACAGACCGAGCGTGAAGGCGCCGGCCTGCGTGTCGATCTTGAGCCCGAGGTTGAACGTGAAGTCGATCGGGATCGTCGCGAAGCCGGTGTACCCGCGCGGGTGCTGCGACAGATCGCGGCCGTCGGCGACGCCGAAGATGCCCGCCGCCGTGAACACGTCGACGCCGTAGACCGACCGGGTGCCTCGGTAGAGCGGAATCCGGTACTCGACGCTCGCCTTGGCGGCGTACTGTCCGTAGCGCACCTCGACGATGTCGGTCCCCAAGAAATTCGGCGACGTCCGCCGATCGAAGTTCAGATCGAGCACGCGATCGGGCAAAAGATCGCTGTAGTCACCGACGTAGAACTTCTCGAACAGGGGCGCGTTGCCGAAGATGGCGCCGGCGTTGCCCTCGAGGCGCAGGACGTGGCCCCACTTGACCGGCATCCAGTGCGACGCGCGGGCGTGGAGCTTCACGTACGAGTAGTCGCTCCCCAGCGGCGCGAGCGCGGCGTCCGCGTAGAGGTACAGGTGGTCGCCGCGCGTGGGCAGCACGGGCTCGTCGCGCGTGTCGTGGATGAGCGTCGCGCGCACGGTCGACAGAATGGTGGTTCCGGGGGCGATCTGGAAGTCGATCGGCTCGACGTCGAGCCCGCGATGGTGACTGGCCGCGAGAGGCAGGTTGGCGTCGAGCTTCTCGAGCCGGTAATCGAAGAACAGCTGCGTCGAGACGTCGAGATCGTGCCCGGCGCCGACCATCCCGCCGAAGCGCCGGTACTGGAGGACGGCGTAGTCCTGGGAAATTTGCTGGCGTGGATCGTCGACGAGGACGTCCTTGTTGCCGAAAAAATCGCGCGTACTGTTGTAGAGGAGGACGGCCTCGGCGGTCCACGAGCTGCTCAAAAACTGCGGATCGGCGAAGCGGGTGCGGAGGCCGATCTGCCTGTCGGCGAGCGCGACCGCGCCGCCGAGCGAGACGCCGGTGCCGGCGAGGTTGGTCTCGGCGACGTCGATGCCTCCGTACGCAGTGAGCGGGCGCGCGGCGCCGTTCGGATCGGCGTCGGCGGAGAGGCCGAGCCACACGTCGTTGACGACGATCGTGTTGCGCTCGACGACGCGGACGACGAGGACGACGAACCCGCGGCGTGTACCCCGGCGGAGCGAGAGGCGCACGTCGCGGAAGTACCCTGTGCCGAGCAGGCGGAAGCGCGTGAGCTCGAGCTCCTTGTCGTCGACGTCGAGCGTGTCACCGGCTTTGAGCGGCACGTAGCGGAGAACGACGCGCGCGAGGGTCGAGGTGTTGCCGCGGACCTCGATGCCTTCGAGCGTATAGCGGAGCCCGACCCTGCCCGGCGCACGTACGACGCCGGTGGTCGCCGCGGCGGGATCGTCGGACGGCGCGGCCGGCGTGACGGGTACGGCGGGTGTGACGGGAGGCTCGCCGATCGGCGTGCCGATCGTGGCGGGCGGCGGCGCGGGCGGCGGCTCGGGCGTGGGCGTGCTCGGCTCGGGCGCCGGGGCGTCCGTCGGCAACTGGCCACCCCACGTCTTGATCGGGGCGGCGCGCGTGGTCCGCGGCGCGAGCGCCACGAGCGCCAGCAGGCAGACCAGAAGGGTCGCGGCGTGGCGCGCCATGGGCCGCTTCACCGTAGCGCAAATCAAGGGCACCCGGGCTTCAGCGCGTCAGGGCTTCGCGTCGGGCTGGTTCTCGGGGAGCGCCGCCTGCACGGCGGCCGTGGCCAGCGCCGCTCGTTCGGCGGCCACGATCCGCGGGTACGGCGCGAGATCCAGGTTGAAGCGCCGCGCGTTGTAGACTTGGGGAACGAGGAAGCAGTCGGCGGCCCCGAGCGACGTGCCGTACGCGAACGGCCCGGAGACGCCGTCCGCCGCGTAGCGCGCGAGAAGCGCCTCGAACGCCGCGAGGCCCCGCGTGATGAAGTGCGTCGCCCACGCGGTCCGCCCCTCCGGGTCGGCGCTCACCTTCTTCAGGACCGCGAGGTTCTGGAAGGGCTGCGTGCCAGCGTTGATCGTCTCGACGAGGCCGCGGACGCGTGCGCGCGCGATCGGATCCTTCGGGAAGAGCGCCGGCTCGGGCACCAGCTCCTCCAGCAGCTCGATGAGCGCCACGCTCTCGGTGAGCTCCTTGTCGCCAAGCGCGAGCGTCGGCACCCAACCCGCGGGGTTGTGGGCCTTGTACTCCGGCGCCTGCTGCGCCCCTTCGAGGAGGTTCACGAAGACCGGCTGGTAGTCGACCTTCTTGTGAGCAAGCGCGATGCGCACCCGGAACGCCGACGACGACCGCCAGTAGGTGTAGAGGACGACCTTGTCGGTGAGGGGCATGCCGAGGAAGTAATACTCCTCGGGCGACGCACGCAAGCCGAAGGACGGGAGAAGCGGACCAGGCGCGACAAAAAGAAAGAGGCCCGACTCCTTGCGAAGCCGGGCCGTCTATCGACTACGAAAGTAGCCGCTGTTTACCAGCGACCGCCGCCGCCGCCGCCGCCGCCACGGCCACCACCGCCGCCGCCGCCGCCACGACCGCCGCCGCCGCTCTGGCGCTCCTCGGCCTCGTTGACCTTGAGCGCGCGACCGTCGAGGAGCGCGCCGTTCATGCCCGAGATCGCCTTCTGAGCGGCGTCCGCGGAGCCCATCGTCACGAAGCCGAAGCCGCGCGAGCGGCCGGTGTCGCGATCCGAGACGAGGTGCACGTCGGTGATCTCACCGAACGAGCTGAAAGCCTCACGGAGCGAGTCCGCGTTGGCGTTGAAGGAGAGGTTTCCGACGTAGAGGCGATTGCCCATGATGATTTCTCGATTTCAGTAGATCACGTTCGTAGCGAGGTGCGCGATCCCGAGAATCGAGAGAGCGTCATCGTCCGTAGTGAATCCGTGCGCACACCATAGCTATTCTTCTGGCGCGCGCAGCAAAATCGACCGGATCCGGGCGAAATAGTTCCTACATGGTCGGCCGGAGGACCGGCGCGATCCGGCGGGGATCGTCGGTCATGATGCCGTCGGCCCCCAGGGCAGCGAGGCGAAGTGCCTCGGCGGGCTCGTCGATCGTCCAGTAGTGCACGGCAAGCCCAAGCGTGTGGCACCTGTCCACGAAGCGGCCCGTGTCGAAGCGGACCCCCATCGCGCGGACGGGCACTTGCGCGGCGCTCCCTCCCAGCGGGAACGCGCGCAAGAAGGAGAGCGGCGCCAGCGCGAGGCGTGCGATCTCGGACTGCCCGAGGCCGGTCTCTCCCTCGTAACCGAGGTGCCGGACGTGGCGGAGCGTGCGGCTCTCGAAGCTCGCGATCCGGACTCGCGCTTGAGCTCCGGCGCGGCGCACGGCGCGGACGACCGCCTCGGCCGGACGCGCACCCTTCGCCTTGCAGTCGACGTTGAACGGCACCGTCGGGAGCGCGGCGAGCGCCTCCTCCAGCGTGGGCATCGTGAAGGTGCCGGCGACGCCCGCGACGCCCGCGGCCGCAGCGATGCCCGCGGCTTCTGCATGGTGCGACGCGACGTTCCACGTGCGGATCTCCTCGAGCGTCGACTCGTCGATGCGCCGAGGAACGCCTGCCGCGCGTGAGCCGGTGTCGTCGTGCGACAGGACGACGTGGCCATCCTTGGTGAGGTGCGCGTCGGTCTCGATCGCCGTCGCACCGAGCTCGATCGCCCTCAAAAATGAGGGGATCGTGTTCTCGGGGAGCTCGGCGGACGCGCCGCGATGGGCGTAGAGCGCGACCACGGCGCGCGTCAGCGGCGGCGGCGGCGGAACGCGATGACGTTCGCCGTCGGGGCAGGCCCCGGATCGAGCGGCGGCAAGGCGAGGACGAGCCGCTCGATCTTCTGGAGCGCCTCGGTCAGCGCGCGCTCGGCGCGGAGCTCGTCGAAGGGGGCCTCGTACACGAGCACGACCAGGTAGATCCCCGCGAACGAGCGCGCGACGTACCCGAAATCGTCCTCGCGCACGACGTGGACGATCGGCCGGCCTTTGCGGAGCGCCGGCAGCTCGGGCAAATCGCGCACCTCGCGGACGGCGCGCTGCGAGACGAGCGGCGGATCGAGCTCGTCGTCGAAATCGACGAGCTGATCGGCCGACGGCGCCGGCACCGGAACGAAGGGCTCGACGTCCTGCGTTCCGCCGCGCGGATCGGGGCTCATCTCGTGGATCACGCGCAAGAGCTCACGGCGCGACTCCTCGAGGCGCTCGAGCGCGGGCACCACCTCTTCGTCGGGGGTGTCGGTGCGCGGTCCGTGCGTGAGCGCCGAGCCCCATACGACCGGCGAATGCGCGTCGAGGACGATCGCGTCGACGGAGCGCGCGCGCTGCGCGAGGGCGCGGAGCTCGTCGTGAAGCGAGACCGACGCGGGCGGGCGCGACGGGCGGTACGGCGTCTCGGTGTTCGGCTGCTCCTCGAGCGCCTGCGCGAACGTGCGGACGAGGATCTCGAGCCGGCGCAGCAGCGCCGGCGGATTGTCGGGCGTCGCGCGGAAGGTGACCGCGACGTGGCGTCCGCCCTCGAGCGACGCGAAGAGCACGTTGGTGGCGCCGCTCGGCACGCTCGCCGCGTCGAGGAGCCGCACGTCGTCGGCCCCGAGCTCGCGCTTGACCAGGGCGGAGAAGCGGGCAAACGGAGACTCGGGCGGCGGCGGCGGCGCGCTGGTAGCCATGGAGGACCGCCCGTATAGCATGAGGTGCCGCGGGCTCGTGAGAGGGACGACGCGCCGCGCGATGGGCGCGTCAAGTGTTCGATATTGAATACATTTACAAAGATCGACCTCGAACGAGGGGCGCCGCGACCGATTTCGACGTAGAAAGCGCCGTGCCCAGGAGCCGAACGTCGCTCTTCTTCTGCCTGGCTGCCCTGGTCGCGGCGGCAGGACTCGTGGCGTGCTCGGCGGGCGAAGGCGGGACGGGCGACGCGCTCGGCGCGATCGACGAGGCCGGGGTCGGGCACTTCCGCGACGCCCAGGTGACGAGCCTCGACGCGGCGCTCGTGGTGCTCGAGGCCTCGCCCGGGGACGACGCGGCGACGCCCGACGCGACCGTGGGCCAAGACGCCGAGCCGCCCGCCGACGCGGGCTCGGACGCGCATGTCGACGCGCCGGTGGACGCGCCCGCCGACACGGGCAGCGCGACGTGCACGAAGACCCTCACGATCGCGACGGTCACGATCACCCCAAGTGGCTGCCCGCTGAACGAGAACGTGACGGCCGCGCCGGCCACGCTCAGCTACCCGTGCGCGGGCGGCACCGGCACCGCGACGTTCGGCAAGCAGACGTTCACGGGCACCGTGGCGAACGGGCAGGTCGGCCTCCAGAACGTCGACACGTTCATCATCGGCTCGAGCTGCACGTGGCAGAGCACGCAGCGCCTCGAAGGCACGCTGGCGGGCCCGCTCACCTATTCGTACGCGGAGAAGGTGATCACGACCGGCTGCTCGGCCAGCGGCTCGTGCAAGGGATCGGGCAGCTGCACGGTGAAGTGATCTTGCGCTGCCGGCCGGGGTGCGTAACCTCCCCGCGTGTCCGACGACCCCGCCAACGCGGCTGATGCCGCACCCGCCGCCACCTCTGCCGCTTCGAGCCTGGCCTTCACGACGCGCCTCTGGTTCGCGTGGGTCTGCTTCTTTCGCGCGCTCTTCGACGGCGACTTCGCCGGACGCGCCTGGACCGTGCGTGACGCGCTGCCGGCTCCCGCGCCGGCGCCGGCGAAGGCTCGTGCCGCCAAACCCGAGCGCCCCGTCGCGCCTCCGCCGCCGAGCACCGACGCCGCGCTCCAGCTCCTCGGGCTCCTCCAGCGCGAGGGCCGCCTGATCGATTTTCTCGAGCAGGACGTGGCCGGCTTCGAGGACGCCGAGATCGGCGCTGCCGCGCGCGCCGTGCACGAAGGCACCCGCAAGGCCCTGCGCGCGCACGTGACGCTCGCGACGGTGCGCGACGAAGAAGAGGAGACCAAGGTGACGCTCGCCGAAGGCTTCGACGCCGCCGCCGTGAAGCTGACCGGCAACGTGGTCGGCAAAGCGCCGTACACCGGCACGCTCCGGCACCGGGGGTGGCGCGCGACGAAGATCAGCCTGCCCGTCGCCGTCGAAGGGCACGATGTGCGCGTCCTCTGCCCCGCGGAGATCGAGCTGTGAAGGGCGCCAAAGACGCAAAATTCGCGGTCGGAATCGATCTGGGCACGACGCACTGCGCGGTCGCCTACGCCGACCTGCGCGACGACGCCGCCCGTCCCCTGCTGCTCGAGATCCCCCAGCTCGTCGCGAAGGGCTCGGTCGAGGCGCGGCCGCTCCTCCCGTCGTTCGTATACTTTGCACACGAAACGGACGGCGCCCAGGCGTTGCCGTGGGACAAGAAGCGCACCTTCGCCGTGGGCGAGTATGCGCGGTCCCGTGGGCTCGACGCGCCGACGCGCCTCATCGCGAGCGCGAAGAGCTGGCTGTGCCACCCGACGATGGATCGGCGGAGCGGCGTCCTGCCGATGGGCGCGCCGGACGACGTCGAGAAGATTTCGCCGGTCGAGGCGTCGTGGCGCCTCCTCGAGCACGTCGCCGAGGCGTGGGATCAGGTCGTCGCGAAGGGAGACCCGGCGCTCGCGCTCGCCGTGCAGGAGGTCGTCCTCACGGTGCCCGCGTCGTTCGACGCCGGCGCGCGCGAGCTCACCGTGGAGGCGGCGCTGGCGGCGGGGCTCGACAACGTCACGCTCCTCGAAGAGCCGCAGGCCGCGCTCTACTCGTGGATCGAGCGGCTCGGCGACGGGTGGCGCAAGAGCGTCAAGGTCGGGGACGTGCTCCTCGTCGTCGACGTCGGCGGCGGCACGACCGATTTCTCCGCGATCGTCGCGCGCGAGAAGGAAGGCACGCTGGAGCTGGAGCGCGTCGCCGTCGGCGATCACATCCTGCTCGGCGGCGACAACATGGACCTCGCGCTCGCGCACGTCCTCTCGCAGAAGCTGGCCAACGACGGCAAGGAGGTGGATCGCTGGCAGATGACGGCGCTCACGCACGCCTGCCGCGACGCGAAGGAGCGCCTGCTCACCGAGAAGAAGCTCACGAAGATGCCGATCGCGATCGCCGCGCGCGGCTCCAAGCTCCTCGGCGGCGGTCTGCGCACGGAGCTCACGCGCGACGAGCTCGTGGCCACGCTCGTCGATGGGTTCTTCCCGGCGGTCGACGCCGACGCGCGACCGGCCGTGCGCACACGTGCCGCGCTCACGCAGCTCGGGCTGCCGTACGCGCAAGACGCGGGGGTCACGCGGCACCTCGCCGCGTTCCTCGCGCGCCACTCCATCATGCCAACGGCGGTGCTCTTCAACGGCGGGGTCATGAAGGGCGATCCGCTCCGCGAGCGCATCACCGGGTGCCTGGCGGCGTGGCTGAAGGCGGCCGGCGCGCCGCCTGCGCGCGTGCTCGAAGGGGCCGATCTCGATCTCGCCGTCGCCCGCGGCGCGGCGGCGTTCTCGCTCGCCCGGCGCGGCAAGGGGATCCGCATCCGCGGCGGCACCGCGCGCGCGTACTACGTGGGGATCGAGAGCGCGATGCCGGCCGTGCCAGGCCTCGAGCCGCCGATCGTCGCCATGTGCGTCGCGCCGTTCGGCATGGAGGAGGGCACGATCGCCGCGCTCCCCAAGCACGAGCTCGGCGTCGTCGTCGGCGAGAAGGTCAGCTTCCGATTCTTCGGCTCCACGGTGCGGCGCGGCGACGCCGCAGGCGCGGAGCTGGATCGCTGGAAGGACGACGAGCTCGTCGAGCTCTCCCCCATCGAGGTCACGCTGCCGACCGAAGGCCGGCGCGCGGGCGACGTGGTGCCCGTGAGGCTGCACGCGGAGGTCACCGAGGTGGGCACCCTGCTGCTCGCGGCGGTCCCCACCAAGCCCCTCAAGAAGGACGAGCGCTGGAAGGTCGAGCTGAGCGTGCGCCAGGACACCTGACGAATGGCGGACGCGCGCGTCGTCGGGATCGATCTCGGAACGACGAACACGCTCGTCGCGTTTGCGGACGACGCGCGCGCGATCACGATCCTGCCGATCGCGCAGCTCGTCGCGCCGGGCAGCGAGGAAGCCCGGCCGCTCTTTCCGTCATGCCTCTACGCGCCGCTCGAAGGCGAGCGGCTGAGCGATCCGTTCGGCGACGCCCCGTACGTCGCCGGCGAGCTCGCGCGCCGGCGCGGCGCCGAGGTGCCCGGGCGCCTGGTCGCGTCCGCGAAGAGCTGGCTCTGCCACACCGGCGTCGATCGCACGGCGCCGATCCTCCCGTGGGGCTCACCCGATGGCACGCCCGATCTGCCCAAAATTTCGCCGATCGACGCCAGCGCCCGGTACCTCGCGCACGTCCGTCGCGTGTACAATGCACGCTTCCCCGACTTGCCGCTCGAGCAGAGCGACGTCACGCTCACCGTGCCGGCGTCGTTCGACGAGGTCGCGCGAGAGCTCACCCTCGAGGCGGCGACGCGCGCGGGGCTCACGGTGCGCCTGCTCGAGGAGCCGACGGCGGCGTTCTACGACTACCTCCTTCGCGAAGGCTCCCCGGCGGTGCACGCGCTCGCCGGCGCGCACGGAGGCGAGGCGTTCGTGCTCGTGGTGGACGTCGGCGGCGGCACGACCGATCTGTCGCTCCTCCGCGTGACGAAGACGGAGATCGAGCGCGTCGCCGTAGGGCAGCACCTGCTCCTCGGCGGCGACAACATGGATCTGGCGCTCGCGGCCGCCTGCGAGGCGCGGCTGGGCAAGCTCGACGCGGGGCGCTTCGGGCAGCTCGTCGCCCAGTGCCGCGTCGCGAAGGAGCGGCTCCTGGGGGCGCGCGCGCCGAAGGAGGTCGAGATCTCGCTCCTCGGCAAGGGCGCGAAGCTCGTCGGCGCCGCGATGCGCACGAAGCTCGCGCGCGAAGAGGCCGAGCGCATCGTGCTCGACGGGTTCTTCCCCGAGACCGCGCGCGACGCGAAGCCGGAGCGCACGCGCAGCGCGCTCGTGGCGTTCGGCCTGCCGTACGAGAAGGACGTCGCGATCACGCGCCACGTCGCGCACTTCTTCGATCGCCACGCGCCGAAGGGCGCGCACCCGCACGCGCTGCTCGTGAACGGCGGCGTCTTTCGCGGCAAGCGCGTGATCGAGCGCCTCGCCGCCGCGATCGAGGGATGGGGTGGTCCCAAGCTGCGCGTCCTGCCCCAGCCCGATCCCGACCTCGGCGTCGCGCGCGGCGCCGTCGCGTACGGGCTGTCCTTGCGCGGCGCGCTGGAGCGCATCGGTGGCGGCTCGGCGCGCGGGTTCTACGTCGGCGTCGACGGCGGCGCGGTGTGCGTCGTGCCGCGTGGCGCGAAGGAAGGCGTCGTGCACCGCGCCGCGTCGCGCACGCTGGCCCTCACGCTCGGGCGCCCGGTCCGCTTCGATCTTTACGCGTCGGACGACGCGCGCACGGACGCGCCCGGCGACGTCGTCCCGATCGACGAGGAGCGGATGATGCGCCTCCCCCCGATCGCCGCCGCGCTCGCGTCCGGCGAGAAGGCGCGCGAGGTGCAGGTCGTCCTCGAGGGGGAGCTCACCGCCGTCGGCACGCTCGATCTCGCGTGCGTGGAGCTCGCGGGCAAGCCGCCGCGACGCCATCGCCTCGCCTTCCAGCTTCGGCGCGCCGCCTCCGAGGGCCCCGCGGCGCGCGTCACGCTTCCTCCGCCTTCGATCGCGCCCGTCAGCCGCTCCTTCGAAGGTGCGACGGCCGCGATCGTGCACGCCTTCGGCAAGCCGCTCGGCGACGCGGGCGACGGGAGCGTGCGCGACGCGAAGGATCTCGTCCGCGAGCTCGAGCGTCTCCTCGGCCCGCGCGCGTCGTGGACGACGGAGGCGGCGCGCGGCCTCTTCGACGCGCTGGTCGCGCATCGACGGGCGCGACGCCGCTCGCTCGAGCACGAGCGCGTCTTCTGGATGCTCGCCGGCTACTGCGTTCGCCCCGGCTTCGGCGATCCGCTCGATCCGCAGCGCGTCGCCGCTCTCGTGCCGCTATGGGCCGAGCGCCTCGCCTTCCCCGAAGAGGCGCGCGGGTGGGCGCAGTACTGGATCGCGTGGCGCCGCATCGCCGGCGGCCTCGACGACGGGACGCAGGCGATGATCCGCGAGACCGTCGATCCGTACCTCGCCCCCACCGAAGCCGGTCTCAAGAGGAACAAGAAATTCAAACCGGAGGCGATGGGCGAGCTCCTCGAGATGGCGTCGTCCCTCGAGCGCGCCGGCGCGACGTCACGCGCGGCGCTCGGCGAGTGGGTGCTCGAGCGCACGTGGGTCGACGACGATCCGCGCCTCTGGGCGGCCATCGGTCGCATCGGCGCGCGCGTCCCCGCGTACGCGAGCCTGCACCACGTCGTGGCCGTGAGCGTCGTCGAGCGATGGCTCGACACCATGATGCGCGCGAAGTGGACCGCACCGATCGCGGACGCCGCGGCGCGCCTGGCGCGCAAGACGAACGATCGCGCGCGCGACGTCGGCGAGCGCGTGCGCCGCGAGGTCGAGAAGAAGCTCACGACCGCCGGCGCCGATCCGGATCTCATCAAGGCCGTGCGCGAGCACGTCGAGGTCGCCGAGGTCGAACGCGCCGTGTGGCTCGGCGACGGCCTGCCGGTCGGCCTGCGCCTCGTCACCTGATCCGCGGTTACGCGGACCGCTCTATGGTTTCGCCGGGCAAGAATCGTCGCTCGGAGCGATCGTCTCGAGCGAGCCGATCGCCACCTCGGTCGCGTCGAAGCCGATGCCTAGGCTGATCCCGTCGCAGGTCTTGGTCGGATCTTGCGTGCCGTCGGCCATGATGTCGCTCGCGCGGCGGATCTTCTGCTCGTAGCTGTCGAAGACGCCGGGCAAGCACGCGAGCGGGGAGATGTTGCCGCGATTCTTGCGCAGCACCGCAGCGAGCTCGTCGGTGGTGGCGATGCCGCCGAGCATCCCCAGCGTCGCGCTCTTTCGATCGGGCGCCAGCTGGAGGGAGATCCGCACCTTTCGGAGGTGGAGTGGCAAGGAGCCGCTCTTGATCGGCACCGTCACGATGACCGAGTCGATGACGTCGGAGCTCCAGGTGTCGCCCGTCAGGGTGCCCGCCGGGGCGACGTTCAGCGCCCGATCGACGTCGTCCGACTGCACCGACGCGCGATCCACGGGCAAGAGGCGCGGCGTCATGACCGGCGCGTCCGCGCAGACGGGACCGGCGGAGTAAATCTGCGCGGCGAGCGGAGCCGGCGTCGCCGCGTCGCTGCTGGGCGGAATGGGCGTAGGGAACCGGAGCAGAAGGCGAGCGCGCCCGCCTTCCAGGCCCGCGTTCCAGTTGTCGACCCAGCCCGGCTTCCCGGCCGTGTCGAAGCTCGCGATGATCGGCGCGATGATCGCAGCGAACGCGTTGTCGATGCCTCCGACACCGTCGGTCTTCACGAGCGCGACGTTGGCCCCTGCCACCGGCTGGCAGTGGTTCGTCGAGGACTCGGTGGTCGCCTGACCGTCGAGATCGAACCCGTACCCCTTCCAGGCGTTCGGATCGGGGTTGTTCGCGCGATCGCGGTCCGAGTAGACGTGCGTGATGCCGAGAACGCCCCCGAGGCGCAGCGGCGTGGCGTCGGCCGCATAGCTCGAGCACGTGGCGACGGCCGCGTCCCCGGTCGCCGCATCCACCGGCGGCGGCGGAGCAACGGCGGCGTCATCGCTGGCGTCCACGCCGGTGAGCGGAGTCGCGGTCGAGCGCGACGACCCGCACGCGGCCAAGAGCGGCAGGACGGCGAGGCAGGTGCAGGCGCGGTGCATCGGGGCACTCTACACCGCGCAGGCGATCCGCTGCCCCCAGAGCTTCACGGCTTTGCGAGGGACGCCGAGCTGTGGCATCCTCCGCACGTTTCGCCCTCGTAGCTCAGTGGATAGAGCAGCGGTTTCCTAAACCGTTGGTCGCAAGTTCGATTCTCGCCGGGGGCGCTTTCAAAATGCTCGAGGATTACTCGACCTCGCCCCAAGTTGCCGTGGTCAATTGGGGACCTGAAGTCGGGATTTTTCGACCGCGGCGCGCATCGTCTACCTCCGTGTGGCCGCGCGCTTCGCGACGGCCCGGGGTGCGCGGGCCACCGAGGGAATCGAAACCCGGTCGGGGCGCTCGAAGCCAACACTGACTTCGAGCCCCAACGCTCGTCCAACCTTGGTCAGCGTTTCGAGACTCGGATTCTCGTCGGGGTCTTCGAGCTTTCCGATCTGCTGCTGGCTCACGCCGGCAAGCTCGCCCAGCGCCTTTTGCGAGAGGCCCGCTTCGTTGCGCGCCCATCGGATACTGAGGGCAGCGGCGAGTTCGAGCCACCCTTCCAGCGCCTCGCGCGCGGCTTCGGCAATCGCGTCGCCGTCCTCCGTTCATCGCGGTTCGGATGGGGTCGTCGGCCTCGAGTCGACCTTCGAGCACATCGACGACGAACTCGCGTGCAAAGAGGACGGACGCTCGGAGTTGCTTTCGTCCGTGCTCGTTGTCGTAGTGCCCGGACAGGCCCATGACATTGTGCACGCGGCTCTCCATGCATAGGACCGGGTGCATGACGTAGAACCTCGCGCCAGTCGGCGCGCCGGCGTCGTTCAGGATCTCGACGGAGAGTGCGGTGGCGTGCACCTCTGCGGCTTCGAGCCCGAAGGGAGACACTGGCCTCCGCAAAAATCGATGTCCTTGCTCGTGAACGGCGCCTCGCGTGCGAGAGCCGGTATAGGAGGCCCAGCAACCACGGCGGGACCCTGCTGACCTGTCGCTCGACCCGCTTCAGGCCACGCCCCGACGCCCCGCAGAATGCGCAGCACTTCGCCAGCTCGACTGGGGACGGGAACTTTGCGGTTGCCATCGGCAAGGAAGAGCACCTCGGTGCCACGTCAGGAGATGGCCTCCCCGCCACTTCGTCAAGGACGAGCTCGGATCGGAGAGGGCCGCGTGACTCGACATACCAAGCACCGGAGCCGCACGTTAGAACTCGACGACATCCGAGTCGAGCGCCCGCGCGCATCGATCTACGAGCGGACGAAGGAGCCGCGCTTCCTCTTCGGACGCGTATCCGACTTCAAGGCGTCGCCTGGCAACGCAAGCGCGTGGAGGGTCGGACCGCGCGCGGCCGCGCGCTCAGCGGCGGTCTTCGAAGTAGTGTCCGCCCCGTCGATCTTCGACGTTCCGGCTCTCGGGGTATCCCGGGGCGAAGCGAACCCCGCCGCTCACGTTCGCGAGCGCGGCGGCATCGATCTCCTCGAACTTCGGCTTCTGCTTCTGTGTCTCGGGCTTGTTCATGATCGCCTCCTGCGCTCTCACGAATGCACGGCACGAGCCATCCTGCGATCGCGCAAGGAGGACGGAACATTCGTGTGCACTACGCACACGTCCAACCCAACTGCGCGAAGCCCTGACGGGCCGGGGAGGGAACGACGCCTCACCGAGCAGAGAGCGCGATCCACCCGCGTGTTCCGGCGGAAAATTCGCGCGTCTTCGTAGCGGATCTTTCCGCCCTTCGATCCCGTCGTTGGAGCTCAGAAGCTCTGGTTCGAGAAGTGAAACGCGAACACCCGCGAGGTCGGCGATAGCGGGTCGAGCACGAGCGCGCCGTCGTCGTTGAATCCGTGGCGGTGCACCAGGTGGATGCCTCCCTTGCTGTACGTCGTCGCAAAGACGGAGACGTGGTTCGCGCTCGCCAGCGCGCCTTCGATCTGCTGGTTGATCGCGCCCTCCGAACCCGGCGAGAAGTCCGGCGCGTGGAGACCGAGGTCGCTGGCGTAGTCGAGCTTGGCGTGCGCGTGCCAGCCTTCGTTCCATGCGCCGCCGGGGAGGGGGACGTCCTTCTCGGCGACGAAGCCCGAGTCGGTGTTGACGGCGACGTCGTACGTCGCTCCGCCGGAGGACACTTGCACGTGCACGTGGTGGCTGTCCGCGTTGCACGCGCCGCTTCCCGGGACGACGACCGCGACGACGAAGCCATCGAGGCGCCCGAAGCCGCCCGGCGACAGACCCGTCCCGAAGCTGGTCGTGCAGGTGACGCGCGCGGGCGGTCCGTCGTCGCCGCTCGCGCCGTCTGCGGCCGCAGCCTCGCCGGTGGAGGCGTCGGACGTCGAGGCATCGCGTGCAGCATCGGAGCCTGCGTCCTTGTGACGTCGGCGCGACGCTTCGAGGCCGTCTTCGCTGCTGCTCGACGCCTCCGGCGCGCTGGAGCAGGCCACGGTCACCGAACCGACGACGCAGAACACGAGGGCGAGAGAGGGACCGAGCTTGAGGGTCATGCGACCTCACACGTTGAATCCGAGTCAGGCTCCGACGGCGGCAGAGTCGTTCAGACACCCCGCGCGAAGCGAGCCCGAACGACGCGGCGCCTCAAAATCGATGAGGAAACGTCGCACACGGCACCAGCTTTCGTGCGCGCGTTACGCGCGGAACTCCATCGCGCGATCCTTCAGCGGCGCGTGCCGGAGCAAGAAGCGGTCGATCGCGTAGTTCTGGTAGAGCTTCCACGGCGTCGCCGAGCCCTGGCGCGGGAAGCGATCGATCGCGCGCTGGATGTAGCTCGACGAGAAATCGATGATGGGCATCTCCTTCACCGTCGGATCGGTCCGTCGCGGACAGCATTGCCGGTAGCCGTGCGCGTCCATGTAGAGGAGCAGGCGGCAGACGTACTCGCTCGTCAGATCGCATTTCAGCGTCCACGACGCGTTCGTGTAACCGATCGCGAGCGCCATGTTCGGCACGTCGCTGCACATGATCCCTTTGTACGTCATCGTCTTCGACGGCTCGACGCGCGCGCCGTCGACCTCGAGCTCCAGGCCGCCCAGGAACTTCAGCTGTAGGCCCGTCGCCATGACGACGAGATCCGCCGCCAGCTCCTCCCCCGAGCGGAGCCTGATGCCGGTCTCGGTGAACGACGCGATGTGATCGGTCACGACCGACGCGCGGCCCTCGCGGATCGCATCGAAGAGATCGCCGTCGGGGACCATGCAGACGCGCTGATCCCACGGAGCGTACGACGGGGTGAAGTTCTCGACGGCCGAGGCTCCGCGCAGCGCCTTCTTCACGCCGCCGATCATCAAGCGCTTCGCCTGGTCCGGGAAGCGACGGCAATACGCGTAGAACGCCATGGCCAGGCCCACGTTCTTCCAGCGCGCGACCGAGTACGCGACGCCCGCGGGGAGGCGCGCGCGCATCCAGTTGGCGATCGCGTCGCGCTCGGGCACCGTGATCACGTACGTCGGTGAGCGCTGCAGCATCGTGACGTGGGCGGCGCGCTTCGCGAGCTCGGGCACCAGCGTCACCGCGGTCGCGCCGCTGCCGATGACGACGACGCGCTTTCCCTCGTAGGCGACGTCGGGGGTCCACTTCTGGGGATGCACGATCCGCCCGCGGAAGCGGTCCATCCCCGCGAGCTCCGGCGTGTAGCCCGCGTCGTAGTCGTAGTACCCGGCGCACATGAAGAGGAACTTGCACGTGAGCCGGACGGTCTCGCCGGCCGCATCGTCCCGCACCTCCACCGTCCACCGCGCGTCCTTGCTCGACCACGACGCGCGGACGGCGCGCTGCCGGTAGCGGATCTTGCGATCGATGCCGTAGGCCTCGGCCGTCTCGCGCACGTACGCAAGGATCGCGGGGCCGTCGGCGATCGCCTTCGGGTTCGTCCACGGGCGGAACGAGTAGCCGAGCGTGTACATGTCCGAATCGGAGCGAATGCCGGGGTAGCGGAAAAAATCCCACGTGCCGCCGAGACGCTCGCGGCCTTCGAGGATCGCGTACGTCTTGTCCGGGCACTTGGTCTGCAGGTGGTAGGCGGCGCCGATGCCGGAGAGGCCTGCGCCGACGATCAGGACGTCGAGATCGGAGGGTTGCACGGTGGAGCGGGATCGTACCCCACGCGGCGCGTACCCGGGGAGCAAGCGGAGGGCCGCGGAACGGCGTAGAAGTCACGCATGCGCGGAGCGCTTCGACTCGTCCTCGCCGTGGCGATGATCGCCGTCGGCGTCTTGCATTTCACCTCGCCGGACGGCTTCGTGCGAATCGTCCCGCGCGCTCTCCCCGCGCCGCTCGTGCTGGTCTTTGTGAGCGGAGCGTTCGAGATCCTGGGCGGCGTGGGCCTCCTCGTTCCCCGCGTGCGTCGGGCGGCGTCGCTCGGCCTCGTCGCGCTCTACGTGGCGGTATTTCCTGCGAACGTGAACATGGCGATGAACGATCTGCAGCTCGGCTCGAGTCACATCCCCACGGCCCTCCTGTGGCTGCGGTTGCCTCTTCAGCTGGTGCTCATCGCATTGGCGCTGTGGGTTGGGAGAACGCCGCCTCCAGTCGACCCCTCGAACCCTGCGGGAAAACAGGGCCTTCCTTGACGCTCGGGGTCTCCCCCGCTACGTGACATGCATTCCATGGTGCCGCGATGAGTCGACTCCTCTGGGGCAGCTTTCTGGTCGCGGCGATGGTCTCGACCGCATGCACCGGTTCGGCCACGGGAACGAGCTCGTCGGGTGGAACGAGCTCCGGGGGATCCTCGGGAGGTTCGGGAAGCTCGGGAAGCTCGGGAAGCTCGGGGACGTCAGGCACATCGGGCAGCTCGGGGACGTCAGGGTCCTCGAGTAGCTCCGGGACATCCGGCTCCTCAGGCAGCTCGGGGACGTCGGGGACGTCAGGTAGCTCGGGCGCGCTCGTCCACAAGGACCACGGCGACTGCCCAGGCGGCGGCTGCGAGCAGCTCTGCCGAACCGGCGAGGACTGCACCGCCGCGTGCTCGGGTGGAATCTGCCTGCAGTCGTGTGAATCGGGCGCGAAGTGCAGCTTCACGTGCGCGGGCAGCAGGTGCTCGCAAGCCTGCGCGGCAGGGGCCAAATGCACGCTGACCTGCGCCGGCGGGCTCTGCAACCAGCGGTGCGCCGACGCATGCGATAAAACGTGCTCCGGCAGCGGCTGCACCAACTACTAGACAACTTCGCAGCATGACCAACGACGCAGGCACCGAGCCCCGCGAGGCGGCGGTCGGGAGCTCACCCATCCACTTTCCGCCGGAGCTGCCGATCTCCGCGCGCGCGATGGACATCGCGGAGGCGATCGGCGCGCACCAGGTCGTGATCGTCGCGGGCGCGACGGGATCGGGCAAGACGACGCAGCTCCCCAAGATCGCGCTCGCGCTGGGGCGCGGCGTCGAGCGGCTCATCGGCGTCACCCAGCCGCGACGCATCGCCGCGACGAGCGTGGCGGCGCGCGTCGCGACCGAGCTGGGGACGACGCTCGGCGCCGAGGTCGGCTACCAGATCCGCTTCGAGGACCGCACCTCGCCGGGCACGTACATCAAGTTCATGACCGACGGGATCCTCCTCGCGGAGATCCATGGCGATCCGCTCCTGTCGCGCTACGACACGCTCGTCCTCGACGAGGCGCACGAGCGCTCGCTCAACATCGATTTCTTGCTCGGGTGGGTGAAGCGCATCTTGCCGCAGCGCCCCGACCTCAAGGTGATCGTGAGCTCTGCGACGCTCGACACCGGGCGCTTCTCCGAGTTCTTCGGCGGCGCCCCGGTGATCGAGGTCGAAGGGCGGACGTTCCCGGTCGACGTCCTCTACGAGCCGGCGGCGGAGGACGCGCTCCTGCACGAGGCGGTCGCGCACGCCGTGAAGAGCGTGACGTCGCTCGATCCGCGCGGCGACATCCTCGTGTTTCTCCCCGGCGAGCGCGAGATCCGCGAGACCGAGGACGAGCTCCGCGCGCTCGGCCTTCGCCACACCGTCGTGCAGCCGCTTTATGCACGCCTGGCGGCGGGGGAGCAGGCGCGCGTCTTCGCGACCATCCCGGAGCGGCGCATCATCCTCGCGACCAACGTGGCCGAGACGTCGCTGACGATCCCCGGGATCGTGTACGTCATCGACACCGGCGTCGCGCGCCTCTCCCGCTACGATCCGCGCTCCGGCACGACGCGCCTGCAAATCGAGGCCATCTCGCGCGCGAGCGCCGACCAGCGCAAGGGGCGGTGCGGGCGCGTCCGCGACGGCATCTGCGTGCGCCTGTACGACGAAGAGAGCTTCGGCGCGCGGCCCGAGTTCACCGATCCCGAGATCATGCGGACAGGGCTCGCCGGCGTCATCTTGCGGATGAAGGCGCTCGGGCTCGGCGACGTCGAGGATTTCCCCTTCCTCGAGCCGCCGCAGAACAAATCGATCACCGAGGGCTACCGCGTCCTCGAGGAGCTCGGCGCGCTCGACGCGTGGCGCGAGCTCACCGCCCTGGGTCGCGATCTCGCGCGCTTGCCTGTGGATCCGCGAATCGGCCGCATGATCCTCGCCGGCGCAGAGCTCTCGTGCCTCCGGGAAATCCTCGTCGTCGCGGCCGCGCTCACGATCCAGGACCCGCGCGAGCGCCCCCGCGAGGCGCTGCAAAAGGCCGACGCCCTGCACCGGCGCTTCCGCGATGAGCGCTCGGACTTCGTCGCGCTCTTGCGTCTGTGGGCGTTCGTCGACGAGGCGGCGCGCAAAGGGACCGGCCAGCTCCGGCGCGTTTGCCGCGACAATTTTCTCTCGTTCGTACGCGTGCGGGAGTGGCGGGAGATCCACCGGCAGCTCGAGGACATCGTCCGCGATCTCGACGTGCACGACGTGCACGGCGGCCGCGGCGGAGGAGGCGGAGGCAGGGGTGACGACGCGGGGGCACACGACGCGCTCCACCGCGCGCTCCTCATGGGGCTCCTCTCCAAGATCGGCACCTACCACACCGAGCACCGGGTCTACCTGGGCGCGCGGCAGACGCGGTTCGTCATCCACCCCTCGTCGGCGCTCGCGCGGAAGCCGCCGGCGTGGATCATGGCCTTCGAGCTGGTCGAGACGACGCAGCTCTTCGCGCGCTCCGTCGCGAAGCTCGATCCGGAGTGGCTGGAGACGGCAGCGCCCCACCTTTTGAAGAAGAGCTACTCCGACCCGCACTGGTCGGAGAAGGCCGCGCGCGCGCAGATCCGCGAGCACTCGACGCTCTTCGGGCTCACCGTCGCGCGCGACAAGAGCGTCGCCTACGGGCGCGTCGCACCGGAGGCCGCGCGGCGCATGTTCCTAGAGCACGCGCTCGTGCGCGGCGAGTTCACGTCGCGCGGCGCCTTCCTCGAGCACAACCGGGCGCTCCTCGAAGAGGTCGCGCGCCTCCGCGACAAGGCGAGACGGAGCGACATGCTCGCGGACGACGACGCTCTGCTCGCGTTCTTCGACCGGCGCGTGCCCGCGGAGGTCGTGGACGGCCAGAGCTTCGAGGTCTGGCGGGAGCGCGCCGAGAAGGCCGACCCCAAAGCGCTGCGCTTGACCATCGAGGACGTGCTCGTCGGCGACCAGGAGCTTCACCCCTCCGACTATCCAGACACCGTGTCGCTCCACGGCGCCGATCTCAAGGTGACCTACCACTTCGACCCGTCGGCCGACGACGACGGCGCGACCCTCACCGTGCCGCTCGTCTTCCTGCCGCAGCTCGCGCCGAGCGCGCTCGACTGGACGATCCCGGGCTGGCACGAGGAGAAGCTGTACTCGCTGCTCGGCACGGTGCCGCGCCCGCTCCGGCGCGATCTCGGCGATCTCCGCGAGCTCGCCAAGACGCTGGCCAGAACCCTCACGCCCTTCGATGGCCCGATGAAGCCCGCGCTCGTGCGCGCGCTCGCCGACCTCACGGGCGTGGACGTGCCAGAGGAGGCGATCCGGACCGATCAGGTGCCGCCGCATCTGCGCCTCACGTGCCGCGTCGTCGACGAACGCGGCACGGTCGTCGCGCAGGGGCGCGAGGTGGACGAGATCCTCGCGGCGCACGGCGCCCGGGCGCGCGCGGCGTGGAAGGAGACCGCGCGTCCGGCGTTCGAGCAGACCGGGCTGATGGCGTTTCCCGCCGAGGCCTTGCCGCCGCACGTCACGCGGCGCGTCGCGGGGCACGACGTGCGGAGCTACCCGGCGCTCGTCGATCGCGGCACCTCGGTGGATCTGGCGCTCCTCGAGTCGGCGACGGCGGCGGAAGAGGCGACGCGCGCGGGCGTTCGTCGTCTGGTGATGCTCGCCGCGCGCCGCGCGCTGTCGGCGGTCGCGCCACGGCTCCCCGCGGCGTTCGCGCGCCCGACCGGCGCGCTGCCGTCCCGCGCCGAGACCGACGCGTTCCGCGAAGCGCTACTCCTGCGCATCGTCGACCACGCGTTCGCGCTCGACGGTGATCGGTCGCTCCCTCGATCGCGCGCGGAATTCGAGGCGGTCGTCGCGGCGGGCGCGCCGCGGATCGACGGGGCGTTCCGGCTGCTGGTCGCGGCCGTTCACGCCGCGGCGGCGGAGCTCGACAAGACGCTCGCTGCGCTCCGCACCGCGGGCAAGCACCCGAGCGGCCGCGCCGCGATCGTCGACATCCTTGCGCAGGTCGAGCACCTCTTCCCGCTCGATCTGATCTCGTGGATTCCGCTCGCGCGCCTGGAGCACTACCCGCGCTACCTGCGGGCAGCGCAAGCCCGCCTCGGCCGCGCGGTCACCGATCCGCGCAAGGACACCGACAAGGCGGCGCCGCTCCTGCCTCTATGGAGCGCGTTCCTCGCGCGACGGGGCACGGCACGCGACACCGCGGCGGCGGCCGAGCTGCGGTGGGCGTTCGAAGAGCTGCGCGTGGCGACGTTTGCGCCGGAGCTGAAGCCCGCGATGGCTGTCTCCGTGGCCAAGATCTCCGCGGCCCTCGCGACGCTGCGCTGAGCGTAGTCGCGATCCGCGCGGCTAGCGGAACGCTCCCTCTACAATCGCCACTCGATACCGACACCGAGCGCGGGGCCGGCATAGTCGGCGCTCTTGACGGTCCGGTAGTACGTGAACGATCCCTGCGTCGTCGTGGACGACTTGACGGACTTGAAGACGCCCGCGCCGCCCAAGGTTCCGGTGAGGAGCAGCGAGCCGGGGCCGAGGTCTCCGTGGACGAGGTAGCGGATGCCGAGATCGCCCTGGGCGAAGCCGACCGGGCCGCCGGCGCCGGCGACGAGGAACCACCAGCTCGGCGCGAGACCGACCTGGAGGCTCACCGACACCGCGCCGAGCTGGAACTTGTCGTTGTCCACGACGATGTTGCTTCGGTAGCTGAAGGCGAGCCCATCGCGCGCGCCGATGCGGGCGGCCTGCGCGAACGAGAGCGAGCTCGTCGCTTCGGTCACCGGGCTGTTGAGGGTCGCGGCGCCGACGCCGAGCCCGATCTCGAAGAGCTGCGTGTCGAGCGCGACGATCGCGTGCGCGCCGGCGGTGCCGATGGTCCCCTGCTTACCGCCCGCGATCCCGACCGGCGCCAGCTCGGCGTGGATCGCGACGGGCGCGAGGAACCGGTAGGCGAGCGCGCCTGAGCCGAGGAGACCGAAGCCGATGTTTCCGATGGGCAAGAAGGCGCGCGTCCCGACGTCGACCTCCCACAGCCCCCCGCGGCGTGGCGGCGCCACGAGGCTTCGCCGGGCCTGGCCCGCCGGCATGTCCGGTTGCCCGGCGTCACCGGACGCCCCTCGCGGCGGCGATTGGCCCTCCACCGGACGCGCCGCGCGAAGCAGCGCAGACGCCGGGCGAGCCTCGACGTGGGCGATCTCGACCCAGACCTTTCCGTCGACGACGTGGAGCGCCACCGCGTCGCCGTCGGTCGGCGCGCGCGCCGCGACGATGGGATTTCGCGGGTCCCGGGCATCGAGGATGGCGATCCCCGACGCCCCGCACGCCACATAGACGCGATCACCCTCCCGCGCGAGGGCCTTCGGCTCGCAGTCGGCGATGGGCAGGTCGCGCGTCCCCGCGCCGTCGGTGATGCGTACGCCGCCGCTCGCGAGCGTGTACTCGAGGCCGGGAGCGCTGGGGGCCGCGGTCGCCGGATCGTCGGCTCGCGCAGCGCCGCACACGGTCGACGCGACGACGGCTGCAGCGAGCGCAGCGGCGGGACGGAGTGCGGTCTTCCTCATCCGCGCAGAATACACGGACCGCGTTGCCGCGATGCCTTCGAACCAGTGGTGGCCAGATCCACGTCGTGTGTGGTTCTCTCCTGGGTCGGAGCTCACGATGCCGGAACCCAAGCTCGACCTCGATGCGGAGATCGCCGAGTCGCGCGCGTTCAACGACGGGCTCGAGCGCCTGCTCGCACGCCAGCCCTCCGTGCACACCGTGCCGGCCCCCGTCGTGCGGCGCGCGCGACGCGAGGGGCGCGGCGGCGTGTTCGCGCCGCTCGTGCTCTTGCCGGAGGCGCGCGACGTCCCCATTCCCGGGAGAAACGGCGCCCTGCGCGTGCGCGTGCTCGCGCCGACCGAGCGCGCAGCTATCGGCGTCTACCTCTACATGCACGGCGGCGGTTGGGTCCTCGGCGGCGCGGATCATCAGGATCGCGAGCTGCTCGCCCTCGCGAACGCGACCGGGCTCGTTGCCGCGAGCGTGGAGTACCGCCTCGCGCCCGAGGATCCCTACCCCGCCGGCCCCGACGACTGCGAGGACGCCGCGCGCTGGCTCGTTGCCGAAGGCGCCGCCGCGCTCGGCGCGCCGAACCGGCTCTTCCTCGGCGGCGAGTCCGCCGGCGCGCACCTCGCCGTCACCACGCTGCTTCGCCTGCGCGATCGCCACGGGATCACCGGCGCGTTCCGCGGCGCCAACTTGCTCTACGGCGGCTACGATCTGTCGATGAGCCCCAGCCAGCGGCTGTGGGGGGAGCGCAACCTGGTCCTCTCCGGCCCGATCCTGAGCTACTTCGGCGACTGCTTCGTCCCGCACCTCGATCGAGAAGCGCGACGCGCCCCCGACGTGTCCCCGCTCTTCGCCGACCTGCGCGGCATGCCGCCGGCGATCTTCACGGTGGGCACGCTCGATCCGCTCCTCGACGACACGCTGTTCATGGAGGCGCGCTGGCGCGCGGCGGGCAACGACGCGGTGTTGCGCGTATGGCCGGAGTCGGTGCACGGCTTCGACTCGTTCCCGACCAAGATGGCCGCCGCCGCGAATGCCGCGATCGTGGAGTACCTCGGCAGGCCATAGCCGCTGCGGGTGGCAGAGAGCTGCCTTTCCCGAATCGAAACGGGCCTATCGCTCCCATAGGCAAACGGAGTGTGGCCTCACGAATCGACCGCGCTAGGCTGGGGTCATGCGCTTCTCGACCCTCTTGGTTTCAGCGACCCTCCCCACCCTCCTCGCGATCGCGTGCTCGTCGAGCTCCTCGAGCCCGGCCACCGGCAGCGACGCCTCGACCGACGGAAAGACCTCCAGCGGCTCCACCAGCTCCAGCGGTTCGAGCGGAACCAGCGGAGCCAGCGGTTCGAGCGGAACCAGCGGAGCCAGCGGTTCGAGCGGAGCCAGCGGCTCCAGCGGCTCCTCCGGTAGCTCGTCGAGCGGCGATTCGGGCGTGGACGCCGCGCCGATCTGCCCCACGGTCATCGACTACGCGAAGTGCGTCGAGGCCGACGCCGGCGGCGCGGGAGGTCACCCCTTCGTCGACTTCGGGGCGGCCGACGGCGTCGTGAACCTCGTGACCGGCGACTACACCGCGGGCACGCCATCGGTCTACGATCCGCCGTGCGTCAAGATCAAGGCCGGCAACAAGATCACCTGGCACGGCGATTTCACCGCGCATCCGCTGCTGCCCGCGCCGTGCAACCAGGCAGGCGACGTGATCCCGACGGTCAACGGCGGCGTCGCCACAGATCACGCGCTGACGATGACGACGGCCGGCGTCTACGGCTTCCAGTGCCAGAACCACGGCGGCACCGGCATGAGGGGCGTCATCGTCGTCTATTGAGGCGAGGGCCTCCCGGCGGCGGGCGGCGATGCCGCCTGTCGCGAGTGCGCCGCGAAGAAGCGCCAGATCTCCTCGCGCGCGTCGATGTCGCGGTTCGTCGTGCCGATGAACTTCTCGTTCATGTACTGCCAGCCGCCGGGCCAGGTGTGTCCGCCGCCCTGGATCTTCCATAGCTCGACCGCCGCTCCCTCCCGGCACCGCGACCAGGCTTGAACGCGAATGGTCGAGCCGTCCGACGGGTTCGTGTCGGGCACGGCGCGCTCCGTCGCGCCCGCTTCGCAGCCGTCGAGGCGCGCCCACTCCGACGCCGTGGCGTCGGCGGAGACGACCATGCCGCGCGCCGCGAACCCGCGAAGCTTCACTTCACCCCCCGCGTAGGGGACGATCGGATCCTCGGTCCCGTGGAGCAGCATCACGCTCACAGGCCTGGCAGGCGCGCACTCGGGCTGGATCGAGCGGGGCATCGTCCCGGCGACGAGCGCGACGGCGGCCACACGATCGGCGAGCTCGCAGGCGACGCGGCTCGACATCATCGCCCCGTTCGACATGCCCGTGACGTACACGCGTGTCCCGTCGACGAGGTAGGTGGACCTCGTTTCGTCCAGGACGGCCCGGAGGAAGTCGACGTCGGCGACCTCCTCACGCGCCGCGACGGAGCGCATGTCGGCGCGTCCGTCGTTCCAGCTCTTCTCGACACCCTCCGGATAGACGAGGAAAAAGCCGTATTTCTCGGCCGTCGCGTCCAGCCCTGTGAGCCGATGCATGTGAACGCCGGTTCCGCCGCCACCGTGAAGGGCCAGCACCAGCGGAAGCGGGCGCCCCTCGCGCGCCGCCGCGGGAACCTTCACGTGCCATGCACGCGTGCGTCCTGCGATCACCGCCGATCGTTCTACGTAGACGGACTCCGATGCTCCCCTCTCGGGAGCGAATTTCGACTCGGAATGTCGGTTGCATGATGCAAGCAACACGACCAGTACCCCGAGCGTTCCCTTACGCCATGCTGTCACGTTCGTAACGTACCCATGATCACCGGGGCGCGAGGTTGCCATTTCGTGCCACGCGTCCGCTTCGCAGCCAATCGCGAAACCGCACGAAACCGCGCGCAACCCATCGCGAGGGCGAGCATCCACTCACCAAGCGAGCGCCGTGAACGACAGCGAGGGAAGCGGCATCAAGGTTGCTCGTACATAGAGTGGCTCGTACGGCTCCCGTCGGTTCCGGAGCACCTCAGCCCACACCGGAGTTGCTTCAAGATGTACCCACTTCGCGATGCTGAGACCAAGGAGCGCGCTTCCGGTATGCGCCTCCGAGCGTCAGGGACCGACGACGACACACGGCTCGAGGCCGACGAGCCGTTCGCGGAATACGACGAATACGACCGGGCACGCGACGACGCCACCTTCGTGTGTCGGACAGGTGACGAAGGCGAGGCTGCGGACCCGGAGCGCGAGACGCTGGCGCCGCCCGCGCCGTTCGACAAGCGCAGCTCGAACGCGCCGCGCAAGAGCGATCCGGCCGAGGCGTTGAGCGAGGTCCTCTTCCGCGCCGCGTGCGGCGACCGCGAGGGCTCGCTCGTCGCGGCGGAGGAGCTGATGGCGCGCGTCCCCGTCCTCCTGATGACCAAGGAAGACTTGCGCGCCGAGCCGCTCGGCTACTGGGAGCTGCACATGCTCGCGCAGATCGACGCGATGTCGTCGCTTGCCGAGCTCATCGACGACGCCGCCGTGCCGCCCGCCGAGGTGGTCCGCGTCGTCTGCGAGCTGGTCGAGCGCAAGATCATCGCGCTGCGCTAGCGTGCTTGGCGGCTTCTCCTCAGCAAGCTTGCCGTAGTCGATCGCGCACGACGCGGCCGCCCTGGACCACGAGCGACGGCTGCGCCGACGTGAGCGACGCGGCGATCGTCTCGCCACGGAACGCACACAAATCCGCGGTCGCGCCGACGGCGATGGATCCCGTTTGCGTCAGGCGCATCAGGTCCGCAGCCACGCGCGTCGCGGCGAGCAGCGCCGCGCGCTCCGTCATGCCGTAGTCGACGAGGTAGCCGACCTCCACGCGCGAGCTCTTGGCGTGCGGGTACGCGCCGATGTCGGTGCCCATGGCGATAGCGATGCCCGACGCGAGCGCGCGCCCGAAGGCCGCGCGCGCCTCGTCGACGCGGCGTTTGGCGCGGTCCCGCTTCTTGTCGTCGGTGGCCGTCTCCAGCATGTTCTCGACGACCGCCAGCGTAGGGACGAGCACGATGCCGCGCGCCGCGGCCTGATCGAGGGTCTCGCGCGACAGCGCGCCCATGTGCTCGAGCGAGGCGGCGCCGCACGCGATGGCCTGGCGCGCGCCGGCGTCGCTCGTCACGTGCGCAGCGACCTTCACGCCGCGACGCGTGGCTTCGTCGCAGATGGCGGAGAGCTCGGGCCGCGTGAACGTCGGGAGCTCCCTGGCCTCACCGGTCGTCGCGTCGGTGGCGAACCAGTCGGCGAACACCTTGATCCACGCGACACCGAACGAGACCTGCTCCCGCACCTCGCGGCGCGCGGCGTCCTCGCCGTCGACGAGGGCGCAGCCGCTCGGCACGCATACGCCGGGCGCAAACCCCTGCGGGAGGTACCCGCCGGTGATGCTGATGCCGGGGCCCGACGGCAAGATGCGCGGCCCTTCGCACACCCCGGCGCGGACCGCCTCGCGGAGCGCGACGTCGGCGTAGCCGGCCCCCTCGGTGCACACGTCGCGGACGGTGAGGATGCCGTTGTCGATGGCGAGCCGCGCGTGGGCAGACGCGCGGAGCGTGCGCAGCGGGACGCCGTCCTTGAGGAGCTCCTTCTCGTAGCTCCCGATGTCCCCGCTCATGAAGAGGTGCGTGTGCGCGTCGATGAGACCAGGCACGAGCAGGTGGCCGGCGAGATCGACGACGCGGTCCTCCGGTCCGACCTCCGTGGCGGGCGCGCCTTTCGGGCGAATCTCGGTGATCCCGCCCCCCTCGACCACGATCGTGGCTACCTCCGGCGCAGCACGGCCGTCGGTGACCTTGGCGCCGACCAGGATCAGCTTCCCCATGGCTAGGTCATACCACGGTCCTCTAGAGCGAACGTCGATTGCCCGTTCCGGTCAATCGACGGTAGCTACCCACCCGAAGCCTAGAGCAGCCGTCCCATGAAAGGGACGGTTGCTCTAGGATGGGGACCTCATGGGCTCCGACCACCGGCCGTCGATCGTCTTCATGCAGAACGTCGAGCCGGAGATCTCGATCCACGAGCGCATGGAGCCGAAGCTCCGCCGCTTCACCGCGAAGTTCGCCGACCGCGCGCTCGAGGACATGTACCTGCGCGACGAGATCGCGCACGGAACGGGCGCGTTCTTGCGTTTCAGCGTCGTCGTCGCCGCCGCCGCGTTCCTGCTCTACGGCATCCACGACGCGGTCATGGTCCCGACGGTGCGCAGCCTCGCATGGGCGGTGCGCTACGGCATCTTCGTGCCCGCGGCGCTCGTGTCGATCGGCGTGGTGTTTTCGCGGCACCTCGTGCGCTGGCACCAGCCGGCGATGCTCCTCTTCGGAATGAGCTTGAACACCGTGGTCCTCTGGATCGGCGCGGTCGCGCCCCGGGAGGGCTTCTTCATCTACACGTCGTTCGCGATCCTGTTCGTGACGCTTGGCGCCTTCATCGCGCGCATGAGCGTCGCCACGCAGATCGTCTACACCCTCCTGTCGATGCTCCTCTACGACGCGCTCGACCTCGCGCTCTCCCACTCCAGCCTCGAGGTGCGGGTGTCGATGAACCTGACCTTCTTCTCGATGGGCGGCATCGGGGCGCTCGTCGCTTACCAGATGGAGACACAGTCGCGACGCAGCTTCCTCCAGCGCCAGGTGATCCTCGAGCAGATCGCCGCGATCGACGTCGAGCGGGAGCGCGCCGAGCAGCTCTTGCTCAACATCCTGCCGGCGCCCATCGCCAAGCGCCTCAAGCTCGACTCGCGCGCGGTGGCCGAAGCCTTCGCCGAGACGACCGTGATGTTCGCGGACATGGTCGGCTTCACCAAGATGAGCGCGCGCCTCACGCCCGAGGAGGTCGTCCGGCGGCTCAACCACATCTTCAGCGCCTTCGACGACTTCGCCGACGATCTCCGGCTCGAGAAAATCAAGACCATCGGCGACGCGTACATGGTGGCGGGCGGCCTGCACGAGCGCAACGCCACGCAGCAGGCGCGTGCCATCGCCGAGATGGCGCTGCGCATGCAGGAGCACGTCACCGCGTACGGCAAGACGCTCGGCGAGCCCCTGGAAATTCGCATCGGCATCCACACCGGCCCGGTCGTCGCCGGCGTCATCGGGCGCCGCAAGTTCATCTACGACATCTGGGGCGACACCGTGAACACCGCGAGCCGGCTGGAGTCGCACGGCCTGCCCGGCCGCATCCAGATCTCGCAAGAGACCTACAATCGCCTGGGCAACGACTACTACCTCTTCGAGGACCGCGGCGAGATCGAGCTGAAGGGCAAGGGGCCCATGAAGGCCTGGCTTCTCGTCGGCCACAAGCCGGGGGCGATGCACAAGGGCGAGAGAAATGAAAAGATGAAGACGTCATGAGCGCCCCCCAGAGCCCGTCTCCGATGTGCCCCTCGTGCGGCGGCCCCGACGACGGCGAGTTCGTCATCTGCAAGTATTGCAAGCGCGCCTTCTCCGCGGAGATCGCGCAGAGCGCCATCCCCTGCCCGCGCTGCCGGGCGCTCTGCCGCTGGGGCAAGCAGAAGTGCGGCGTGTGCGCGACCTGGCTCGTGGTGAGCTGCGTCTTCTGCGGCGCGTTGTCGCCGTACAACCAGTCGGCTTGCCTGTCGTGCAACGAGGGCTTCGCCGGAGCGCCCGAGCGCAAGGCGCAGCGCGAGGCCGCCGCGCGCCAGCAGCAAGGGGCACAGACGTTCGGTGTCGTCGGCAACGTCGCCGCGTCGTTCCTCGGCGCGGTCGCAGGGAGCGCGATAGGCAGCTCGTTCGGCGGCTACCACGGCCATTACCATCCGTCGTGGGACAGCTCGAGCAACAGCTACGGCGGCGATTCGAGCAACGGCCCGCCGATCGGCAACGTGGGCGGCGACGTCTCCGGAGGTGGTTTCTTCGAATCGGGCGGCAGCGACGACTCGTCGAGCAGCGACGACTCCTCGAGCGACGATTCGTCCAGCGGCGACTCCGACAGCTAGGTCCGAGCGGCCGCGCTCGATCCGACGATGCGAATCCTCACCTACAACGTCCGCTACTTCGGACATGCGACGCGCGGCCTGGCCAGCACCAAGCGCGCGATGCAGCGCATCGCGGAGGCCATCGCCGCGCTCGAGCCTCCATGCGACGTCGTCTGCTTGCAAGAGGTCGAGACCGAGTCGCTGCGCTCCACGCTCGCCCACCCTCACGATCGGCACGGGCAGACGCAGCTCGGACGCTTCGTCGAGATGCTCGATCGCGAGCTGGCCGCGCGAGGCGTCCGCGAGTCGTACGAGGCCTATTACTTTCCGGCCCACAAATACAAGGTGAGCAAGGCGTTGCCGTTCTACACGACGGGCCTCGCCGTGCTCGCGCGCGCGGGGCTGAGCGTCAACCACCACAACGCCGGCGAGCCGCACGACATCACGCACCGGCATTTGCACCCGGTGAAGGGCCTCAAGCAGACGCGGATCTGCGCGCACGTTCGGGTGCGTACGGAGTCGGGCGAGAGCCTCGACGTGTTCAACACGCACCTCTCCTTGCCGTCGACGATGTCGCGTGAGTTCTGGGTCCGCGAGCGGCGCATGGGCTACGGCCCCAACCAGCTCGGCGAGGCACGGAACCTGCTGCGCTTCGTCGAGCAGGAGCGCAAGAGCGACGCGTTCCTCATCGTCGGCGACTTCAACGCGCTGCCCGGTTCACCGGTGTACCGCTACCTCGTCGGCGAGGGCCAGCTGACCGATCCCTTCGCGCGCGTGCACCGGATGAACGAGGAGGAGCTGCGCCACTGGCCCACGGCAGGCTTCATGCGCCTGCGGATGCACCTCGATCACGTCTTCGTCGGGCGAGGCGTGGAGTGGCTCGACTTCGACGGGAGCTCACCGTTCGGAGACAAAGGGAGCCCGTTTCACCTGCTGAGTGATCACGTGCCGCTGATCGGGAGATTCCGGGCCTGAATCCGCGTCGGCTTTCCCGCCGTAAACCTGCACGTGCCCGTACCCGAATCCGGGCCACCCCACCTACCGGCGACGTCGTACACGTGCACGTGCACGTTCACAGCGAGAAGTGAGAACGGGATTAGCGCGTGGAGCGTACGTGCTCGATCAGCCGCCGTAGACCCTCCTCCACGCCCACCACCGGCGAATACCCCAGCTCCGCGCGCGCGAGCGAGATGTCCGCGAGCGAGTCCTTGATGTCCCCCGCTCGCACCGGCCCGTGGGTCGGCGTGAGATCTCGGCCGACGATCCTCCCGAGCATCCCGAGCAGCTCGAGCAGCGTCGTGCGCTGCCCGCAGCCGACGTTGTAGGCGCGTCCGCTGACGCCCGGCGTGGTGGCCGCGCGGAGGTTCGCATCCACCACGTTGCCCACGTACACGAAGTCGCGCGACTGCGAGCCGTCGCCGAAGACCATCGGCGTCTGCCCCTCGAGCGCGCGCGACACGAAGACGCTGATGACGCCGGAGTACGGCGACCGCGGGTCCTGGCGAGGGCCGAACACGTTGAAGTAGCGGAGCGAGACCGTCTCCACGCCGTAGAGCTTCGCCCAGGTCTGCAGGTACATCTCGCCGGTGATCTTCTCGACGCCGTACGGCGAGATCGGCAGCGGGCGCATCGACTCCTTCTTGGGGAGCTCCGGGTCCTCGCCGTACACCGCAGCCGAGCACGCGAAGACGACGCGCTTCACGGCGTTCTTCTTCGCCGCGAGCAGCACGTTGAGCGTGCCCTGGATGTTCACGTCGTGCGTCTCCTGCGGGTGCTCGACGGAATACGGCACGCTGACGACGGCCGCCTCGTGGAAGACGACGTCGCAGCCCGCCATGCGGTAGTCGAGCTGCGGCGCGTCGCGGACGTCGGCGTCGACCACCTCGACCTTGTCCTCGAGCGTGGCGAGGTTCTCGCGGCGGCCGCTGGAGAAGTTGTCGTAGACGACGACTTGGTGTCCCTCGCGGACAAGGCGTTCGGCAATGTGCGATCCGATGAACCCGGCGCCGCCGGTGACGAGAGCCTTCATGGCACGCCAGTCTACACGGCCGCAGCCTCACGCTTCGACGTGAAAGTCCCGTTCTTCCATCGCGCGGGCGTAGGCGGGGCTCTTCTTGAAGGCCTCGAGCGCGTGCTGCGCGCGCGAGCGGAGGAGCGGCCGCGGATCGTCGAGGAGGCGCACGAGCGCCGCGATGACGCGCTCGTCCTTCGGCGGATCGCTGGCGATGACCTGCCGCACGTGGTGGTTACGGCTCGCGAGCCCCTCGATGAGGCAGGCCGTGGCCTCGGGCGCCGCGAAGCTGCCGAGCGCGCGCGCGAACCAGCGGAGGTGGTAGGGCGGATCGTCGAAGTCGTAGGTCGAGGTCACCGGCTCGTCGTAGAGCCCACGCATGGCGGCCGCGAGGACCGTTACGCTCTCGGGGTTGCCGAGCTTGGCGAGGCGAAGGGCCGCGTTGTAGCGGAAGACGCCCCATGGATCGCCGACCGCTTCGTGGAGCGCCGCCAGGCCGCCGAGGCGCTCGCGCGCATCGAGGCCGAACGAAAAATACAACCGCGCGTCGGGCGCCTCGACGCCTTGCCGCGCAAGCGCCTTCGTCGCGGCGATCCGCACGCCGTGGTCGTCGGTCGTCAAGAACTGGCGCACCGTGACGACGTCGGGGCTCGGCCCGCCGAGCTCGCCGAAGCAGCGCCACGCCCAGATGTGCTGGCGCGACGTATCGGCCTTGCGATTGCCAGGCTCACGCAGGGCATGGCCGAAGGCGTCGGCGAACGGCGCGCGCTCGGCGCCGAGCTTCGCGAGCGCGGCGGCCTTAACCGCCTCGGCGGCCGGATCGAGCGCGCTCAGCCGCGCGACGCGCTCCCGCGCCCCGTCGTGCGCCTCCGGTTCCCGCGCGCAGATCTCGCCGTATGCCCAGATCTCCTCTGCGCTCGCGGGCTCGCTCGTCCGGTCGAGCCGCTGCGCGAGCGCGGAAGCGGCCTCGAGCGCGCCGAGAGCCCCCAGCGCGCCGGCGGCCAGGGGATGTACCTCGTCGTATTCCTTGTTCGTCTGCGCCAGGACCTTGAGGAGCGCGGGCGCGGCGCCGCGGTCGCCGAGCGAGCCGAGCGCGAGGACGAGCTCCTGCACGAGATCGCCGCGCTCGATGCCGGTCTTCCAGTCGACGAGCGGGTTGCGGGCAAGGATGGCGAGCAGCTTAGGCACCGCGCCGCGCGCGCCGTGCGTTCGCAGGGCGTGGACGACGGCCGTGTCGAAGTGGTGGTAGCGATCCGCCTTGCCGTCGAGCAGCGCGAGGAGGTGCGGCACCGCGCGCGGATCCTTCAGCGCAGCGAGCATCTCGACCGCCTTGCGATCGCCGCGGCGCGCGCGACCGACGAGGATCGGTACGATCCGTGAGCTCCCGAGCTCGGCGAGCGCCAGCAGCGCCTCTTCGCGCTCGTGCTCGAGGATGAGGTTGTCGTGCGCGTGCCCGTCGCCGTCGATGTAGTCGACGATGGCGAGGGTCTCCCTCATCTCCTCTTCGCCGCGCATCGCGCGGAGCACCTCGTCGTGCGCGCTCGCATCGTCGAGCTTCTCCCAGGCGAGGTCCTCGAGCCCGACGCCCGCGTCGATGGCGCGCACCGCCGCGACGCGGGACGCCTTCGCCCGCGTCTGCGCAGAGCGGCCGCCGCCGTCCTTCTCGCGCTCGCGCTGCTCGCGGCGGTTGGGGTCGAGATCGAGCGCGAGGAACTCCGCCTTGAGCTTCTTGACGTTGCGGATCGTCCCCAGCGTCTTGCGCCCGTCCTGCAGCTCGCTCGCGAGCTTCGCCGCGTCGCGCACCAGGCGTGAGGGGCTCTCCGCGCAGGCGGCCACCATCTCGGCGAGGCGCGCTGCGTCGTCGAAGAAGAAGCAGCGGAAGAGGATGTACACCGCAGTCGGCACCTCGAGGGGCGCGCGGGCGAGCCAGCCCTTCCAGCTCTGCTCGGTGACCGGCTCGTTCGCCGAGTCGACGAACACGCGCGGCATGTCGTCCACCGTCACGGTGCCGGTGTTGCGGAGGAGGTAGTTGATCCAGAGCGAGCGGAAGAACAAGAAGCGCGGGAGGATCGCCTGGCTCTTGTACCGGAAGGCCTCGCCCGCATCGGGCACCGCACGCGCCTCGAGCTCGGCGAAGTGCGGCGTCACCGCGACGTTGCGCTTCAGCCGCCCGTACGCGCGCGCGAACGCCCGCGCCGACACGATGCCACGCGCCCGCGCATCGCAGAGCGCCGACAGGTACGCGAACGTGCTCGCGTCGGGGGTGATGGGATCGCAGAGCGAGTGCTCCTCGTGGCTGTAGAGGTAGATTTGCCCCTGCCCGCGCGCGTCCGAGTGCAGATCGTCGAAGAGCCCGAAGTGCCACGTGTCGCCGTTGGGCGCCGATCCCACCCCGACGACGCCGGCGAGCGGCTGCACGAGCGAGAGGCCAGCGTAGCTCTTCTGATCCTTGAGAATCATCGCCTCGAAGAGGTTCTTCGACTTCGGCGGGAGACGCGGCGAGTTGAAGCCAGCGATGAGCTCGAAGAGGCGCGGCTCCTTGGCGGCGGCGGTCAGGCGCACGAGCAGGGCGAGATCCTCGGGCGGGGGGCGGCCCCAGACCTCCTCGAGATCGTCCAGCGCGGCGACGCGTGGCAGGCGCTTCGGCAGGCCGTGGTAGGTCCGCAGGTACTCTTCCAGGCCCTGGCGCAGGTACGCGCTCGGACGCGCGCCAACGAAGAGGCGATCGTCGCGCCACTCCAAGAGCGGAACGCCGTCCACCGTCGTCTCGCGACCGCGCTTGTCGTAGTACCGGACCTGCTCGTCCTCCGCCTCGTGGTCGAGGACCATGCGCGCCACCGACCGCGCCTCGACCGGGAAGTGCTCCACCGAGGCGCTCCTGGCGCGGTAGAACGACTCGCGGCCGACGTGCTGGCCGTGCGAGAAGGTGCCGACGCGGCTCACCGTGCCATCGGGGTGGAACCGCGAGAAGTCGCCGTGCAGGCGCCCCTCCTCGTCGAACGACGTCGCGCACGCGCGCGATCCGTCGGCGCGCCACCAGATCCACGGGCCAACGTTCTTCCCGCGGACCTTGGCGCCGCGCTCCCACTGCTCCTCGTCCGGATTGAACCGGGCGTCGTCGGGGACGCCGGGCGGACGGGCCCTGGTTCTGGGCGGTTGTGACCTCCTCGCCATGGCTTCCCGTCACAAGCGTCGACGGAAGCGCGCACCTCGTCAACGGACGTAGCTTCGGGCGCGTCGATCGTCGTGGGTTGCCCGCCTACATGGCCAGCGCACACGAATCGCCGACGCTGTGCGTCACCGACCGCCGATCCAGGGTCGGCGTCGCAGCAAACACTCCCGTCTTCGCTCGTAATCCGCCGTGACTGCGCTCAGGTGAACCGCCCGGCTTGCCGGTACGGTCCGCCTTGCCCACGAAGGAGCCACTCGCCGAGGGCATGCACGAGCGTGTCGACGTGGATGTCCGCGGCCTCCGGCATCGCCGACTCGTGGCCGCGCACCTGGACCAGCTGCGCGCCGGTGCGAGGATCCCGGGCGAAGCGCTCGTCGTAGATCGCGCCAGGCGCGCGCTCGCGCAGGAGCGTGACCGTCTCGCGGAAGTTCTCGAAGCGCGTGAGCTTCATCCGAGGCCCCAGCGACAGGTACTGCGTCTCCTGCTCGCGCAGCATCCACGGTACGCCGCGCTCGCGCGGGAAGAGGTAGGCGACGTGATCGACCAGGTGCTCCCGCGAGCGTTGCAGCGTCGTGATCGTCGGCGCGGGGCGACCGGGGCTCGTGCGGACGACCTCGCGCTCGCGCGTGGTACGGACGACCTCGATGCGCCGCGCGACGATGGCGACGGCGCCGATGGACTCCCACGGGAAGAAGTCCCCTTCGCCGTCATTCGCCCAGAGCGCCGCCTCGTCGGCGACGAACCGATGCACCTTCACCATGTGCGTGCCGGCCACGACGTCCGCCAGATCGAACAGGATCGCGCCGTGCCCCCGGCCGCGGAGCCTCCGCAGCGCGTCCACGGCTGCCGCGTGATCGGTGGTCTGAAGCACGACGCGCGGGAGCAGACCGCTCAGCCAGACGCGGACGTCGTAAGGCGCGACGCCGAGGATCGGCGCGAGGGCAGGCGCCTCGACGTCCGGCGCCCCCTTGAGCTCACAGAGCGCGACGCCATGCACCCGTTCACTTGTTCGGCTGCGGCGTCATCCGGAGGTACGGCTTGACGACGGTGAAGCCCTTGGGGAACTTCGCCTTCAAGACCTCGGGATCCTGCAGCGACGGGACGATCACGCAGTCCTGGCCGTCTTTCCAGTCGGCGGGGGTCGCGACCGAGTAGTTGTCGGTGAGCTGCAGCGAGTCGATCGTGCGGAGGAGCTCGTCGAAGTTGCGGCCGGTGCTGGCGGGGTACGTCAGCATGAGGCGGATCTTCTTGTTGCCGTCGATGACGAAGACCGAGCGCACGGTGAGCGTGTCGTTCGCCTCGGGGTGGATCATGTCGTAGAGCTTCGAGACCCTCCGATCGGCGTCGCCGAGGATCGGGAAGTTCATCTTCGTGCTCTGGGTCTCCTCGATGTCGCCGATCCACTTCTTGTGGGACTGGACGTCGTCCACCGAGAGCGCGATGACCTTGCAGTTCCGCTTCTCGAACTCGCCCTTGAGCTTGGAGACGCGCCCGAGCTCCGTCGTGCACACCGGCGTGAAGTCCTTGGGGTGCGAGAAGAGCACTGCCCACTTGCCGCCGAGCCATTCGTGGAACTTGATGGTGCCTTCGGTCGACTCCTGCGTGAAGTCCGGGGCGATGGAACCGAGGTGAAGCGTCATGATACGTGCTCCTTTTTCGAAAATTGGGGATCCCACGCTAACGCCCATTTCCACGGCATGTCCAGGGTCAATGGCGTCAGGGGAGCGTCACCTCGACCGTGGCGATTTCCAGGATCGGGACCTCGCCGGCGCGGGCGCCGAGGCCCAGGGCTTCGAGCGCTTCCTCGGTCACGGCGCGCGCGCGGAGGTGCACGCGGGCGCGGACCAACGGTGAGCGCGACGCGGGGGGCGGGACATGGACCGAGCGCGAGCCGCCCGGCTCGATCGCGCGCGTCTCGACGGCGTCCGCGTCGGTGAGGAGAGGAACGGTGGCGCCGCCTCGTGTCGCGCGCGCGCCGAGCTCGAGGACGCCAAGCGCGCTCGCGACTGCGCCACCGTCGGCATCACTGGGGCCCGAAAAGTCCACGTCGATCCACACGCGACGGAGAAAGGACGCGCCGGTCGGGATCGCGTGGCCCGCGAGGTCCGCGCGCAGCACGATGTCGATGCCGTCGCCGTCCCTGCCGGTGTGCGCGTGCGCGTCGAGCGTGAGCGCGGACGCGAGGAGCTTGCGCGAGCGTTCGGCGGCGCGCGCGGCCTCCTCCGCGGGCGCGCCCCACGGCGGGTCGAGGCCAACGAAGCCGTGGTCGACGCGCCGGCGCACGATGTCCACGCCGGCCGCGATGGGGCCGGGGTCGACCTCGGGCATGTGACAGGAGGCGCAGCCAAGCCCGACGCGCGCGGCGGGCGATGCGCGGTGCTCGGTGAGCGTCGGCTCGGCGAAGAGGCCGGGACCCGTGACCTCGTGGCAGGTGCCGCAGAGCACCGGCGAGGTGAGGAGATCGTACGCGCGCGAGCCGTGCGCAGGTGTCGCGCGCGGATCGGCGAAGGGGCCGCTCACCGGAGCGTTCGTGTCGACGACGAGCCGTCCGTCGCGCTCCGCGGTGTTGCCGACGGCCGAGTGGCAGGCGACGCAGCCGATCCCGTCGTCCCCACCATGGCGGGGCGCGTGGCACGCGACGCACCGGGCACGCGCTTCGTCCCCCCACGCCGCCGCCACACGCGGCAGCATCGCGGCGAACACCGGCGAGGCCGCGCTCGACGCGTGCCGCGACGTGCTCCACGCCTCGCGCTGCGTCTCGTGGCAACTGCCACACGCCGCCGCGCGCGTATCCCCGGCGATCCCCTGCCCCTTCTCCGCGCACCCGCCGACCGCCACCATCACCGCGACCACCGCGACCCCGACCCCGACCCCGACCCCGACCCGGACGCCGACGCCGACTCCGACTCCGACGCCGACTCCGACGCCGACTCCGACGCCGACTCCGACGCCGACTCCGACTCCGCCCCTCATCGCCCGAGATGAATCTGCAGCCCCGTCGTCGGTTGCAGCACCGCGATCGGCCGCTCGCTCCCCCCGACCGAGCCCGTCCACCCCTTCCCCGTCCGATCGTGCGCGAGGTAGCCGATCGCCTGCGCGTCCAGGAACCACGACACGCGCTCGGCGAGCGCGATCTCGACGCCCGCGCCGCCGTGCACCCCGAACAGGATGTCGTCCGCGCGCGGCGCGCCCGCGTGCTCCGGCTCCACGAAGCTGAACACCGTGCACGCGCCCGCGAGCACACGGAGGCGTACGCTGCGCGAGAGCGCGAACGGCACGTAGAGGTTGAACCCGATCGGGTGATCGTGACGGAAACCGCCCGGCGAATCGACGATGAGGTGCTCGGCGAGCAGCTCCACCCCGAACCTCCCTGGCGCCATCTCCCACCGCACGCGACCGCCGACCCCCCCGGCCGTGTACGCGCCGGCCCAGCCGACTCCGTAGCCCGACAGCGCGAACGGCCGTTCGAACGCGCCTCTTCGTGTCGCATCGTCGCTCGTCGCGTCAGCCGCGCGCGCGGGGGTCGAAACTCCAAGCGTCGCGGCGAGCGCCACGAGCCCCATAAGCCCGATTCGCATCGAGTCCTCCTCTGATCGTTGTGCACGTGCGTGGAGCGAGGCCGCGCGCGTTATGACAGCGGCGAGCGCGATCGCCTCAATCGCCGAGGAGCGCGTCGATCCGCCGCTGCTGCGCGGACCCCGGGTAGCGCGCCGCGAAGCGCTTCGCCCGCCGCGAGGCTTCCTCGCGCCGACCGAGGCTGACCAGCGCCTTGATGGCGAGGACCTCGCGCTCCTGGGACAGCGCGCCGTTCGGAAAGCGCCGCTCGTGCTCCGCGCAGAGCGCGAGCGTCCGCTCGGGAGACGTGCGCGCCGCTCGGAGCGCGTCGTCGACGAGCTGGACCTCCGCGTCGGCGGACTCGGCGGTCGGACGCGGTCCGGGTACAGTCGCCGTCGCGCTCAGCGTCGGAATCGGATCCGGCATCGGAGTCGGAGTCGGGGTCGGGGTCGGGGTCGGGGTCGGGGTCGAGGTCGGGGTCGGGGTCGGGGTCGAGGTCGAGGTCGAGGTCGGGGTCGGGGTCTTCACCACCACCGCCGTGCCGGCTGTGGCAAGGGTCGCGACGACCGCGACGGCTGTGATCTTCGCCGCGAAGCTCGTGGCCAGCGTCTTCGTCGCGACGACCTTCACCGCACCGCCGACGCCGGCCTTGGCGGCCGCGCCTGCGGCACCGCCTGCGCCGGCGGCCGCGCCGCCGCCGGCGACACCCCCGGCAACGAGGCCGATCTTGAGCGCCAGGGCGGCGAGCTGGGCGTCGCTCGGTAGCTCGCTGCGACCCGCGCCGAGGAGGGCGCGCAGGTCGTCGGGGCCTGAGTCGAAGAGGCGCGTCGGATCGTCGGTCATGCCACGCCTCCCTTCTCTGGTTTGCCTTGCTTGCCTTGCGTGCCTTGCCGCGCGATCGCAATGGCCCCCTCGACGAGCTTGCGGGCCGCGTGGAGACGCGAATACGCGGTCTGCAGCGGACAGCCCACGGCCTCGGCGACCTCCGCCATCGTCACTTGCTCGATCTCGTACAGGACGAAGACCGCGCGCTTGTCCTCGTCCAGCTCGTCGAGGATGCGATCGAGCGTCGCGCGGGCCTGGCGCCTCGCCGCGTCGTCGTGCGGATCGTCCTTCGCCGCGTTCTCGGGCATATCGCCCGTCACGATCTCGCGCCGCACGTGGCCGCGCTTTCGGTAGTCCGACGCGACGCGCACCGCGATGCCGTACACCCACGTCCGCACGGTGGACCGCCCCTCGAACTCGGCGAGCTTGCGGTGAACCACCATGAAGACCTCCTGACACGCGTCGTCGACGTCGCGCTCGGCCACGCCGAGGCGCCGCAGCGCGCGCCATACGAAGGGCGCGAGCTCACGGAACACCTCCGCCACGGTCGCCGTGTTGGCGGCGCCGGCAGGCGTGTGGGGGACGAGCGCACCCTCGCGCAAAGAGCTCCTTGGTTCGGCCCCGGCCCACACGACGGTGTGTGGAGCGAGGCGCTGGGAATTATCACGGAAGCGCGAGACCGATTCCGAGATCGACCATGCCGACCACCGGCGACATCCGGAAGAGGTCCGTCTCGGCGCCATCCGCCCGCGTGTAGGTGAACTTGTCCCGCAGAATCGGGATCATGGCCTGGGCGCCGGCGCGAACGGCGAAGGGGCGAACCACGAGGATCGTCGCGCGCAGGTCGAGCCCGCCGTTCCACACGACGTGGCTCTCGTCGGCGCGAGACGCGGTGAAACCGGTCGTGTGACTCCTGAGGAGGCCGAGGTGCCCGAGGGCGCATGCGTAGAGGTGCGCCCCCTTGCCGTGGTGCCAGAGCGGGCAGAAGCCACTGCCCAGGAGGAACACGGAGAAGCTGTTCGAGGCGCCGCCCTCGGCCTTCGCGGCGTTGTCGAACCAGTACCCACCGAAGCCGATGAACGGGATCGCCTTGCGAGGCTCGAGCAGCCCCAGCGCGGCGAGGCCGACGGCCGGGCCGGGGAGAAACCCGAGCGCGCCCGTCATCGCGGCGCTGCCTTCGAACCGGAAGGGCTGCGGATCCGGAGGCGTCGGGACGGCGACCGGTACGAAGACCTGCTCACGCTTCACGATCACCGTCGGCGGCGGCGGCGGCTCGTCCTTCGGCGGCGCGGGCTTCGGCCCCAGGGCGGCGTCGGGATCGATCATGACAGCCACGACCAGCGCGAGCGGCGACGTCATCGACTCGCAGGACGCGTCCGGGCGGTCGACCTCGCGCGTGCCGAGGAGCGCGCCCTGCGCGTCGCGCACGGTGACGACCGCATGCCAGCCGCCGCCCGCCTTCTTCGGAGCGACGCGGCCCTCGACAGAGACGTCCGCCTGCGCCGCCGAGACGAACACCTCGCGGCCGAGCCGCTCTTCGACCGCGCGCGCGAGGGCCTGGGTGGCGACGCACCCCTCCGCGCCGGGCATCCGCACCCACGACAACGACGACGTCCGTGCGCGCGCCCCTGCCTCGTCGGCCCGCGCCTGCCCGGAAGGGAGCGCCACGGAGGCGACGAGCGCGAGCGCGAAGACGAGGACGGAGGCAACGCGGCGCACGGGCCGGGATTTGTCGCACGAAGCGCGGCCGGGTGCCAACCTGCGCGTTCGCCGGCGCGAACGTTACTTCGAGGAAACCCGGAGCGACGGGTCGATGCGGGGTCCGACGACCACGCGCACGCCGAACGCCGCGAGGATCATGGGCGCTAGCAGCGCACCGACGATCGCCCACGGCCCGTACTTGTAGAGGTCGACCGGCGAGAGCAGCGCGTACGAGCCGACCACCGTGAAGGGCGCGCCGAAGGCCATGAGCCATGCCGCCTTGCCGGTGGGCAGGCGCCGCTGGCGAAGCGCGAGGAGGAGCACGTCGACGAGCACCTGGATGAGCGTGAAGACCGTCGCGAGCAGCGCGCCCGCGATCATGCCGATCGCCCACACGCCCCAGCGCCCGATGAAGCGTTGCTCGGGGCCGAACGCGGCGTAGAGCGACGCGGCGGTCGACATCGACAGCCACGGCCCGAACATGGCCGGCACCATCCACTTCCCGATCTGGGGCCTCTCGTAGCGCTCGCTCGCCATGGCGTCCTCTTTCTCTCCCGTCCTACGTACGAGTAGCCCAAACGATACATTCCGCACGCGATGTCGAAATCGCGTCGCTTTTCCGGCAGGTAGAGCTTGTGGGTCCTCGCCTCACCGTCCTCGAAAACGCCACGGAAGGGCTGCCTAGCGTCGTCACCTCGAGGATTCGAGCGCGCGCACGGACGCGCGGTGCGACGCGGCTCGCCTCGGATCCCCCGCCGCCGCCAGCGCCGCGGCCGCGCGCTCGTGGAGCAGCGCGTCCCACGGCGAGAGATCGGTGAGCGCGTCGAGGGCCGTGGCCGTGCGCGCCGGCGAGGCGAGCGCGATGAGCGCGTGGTAGGCGGCGAGGGCATCGGGGGCCTGACGTACGAAGCTCTCGGCGGCGTCGCGCGCAGCGTCACGCTGACCCGCGCGCAAGAGCGCATCCAGGTACGCGGCGTGGGCAGCGTGGTTGGACGGGTTCTCTTCGACCTGCGTGCGGAGCCTCCAGAGCGTGTGCGGATCGGGCGTGGCGGACGGCGGGACCCGGAGCGGGAGCACCATCGGCCCTGCCTTGGTCCCCGGCGCGGGGGTCAATGCGAATGGGTAGACCACGGTGACGAGGCCCCCCTCGGGGATAGGGAAGGTCATCTCGCGGAAGGCGTCCACGATGCACGCGATCACGTCTCGGTCCGGCAAGTCGGAGCCGCCGTCGGTCGCCGCGGCGACGAGGCCAGCACCGTCGATCACGAATTTGACGCTGACCCGTCCGGCGAGCGTCGGGCTCGCGCGAAGCCCCTGCTCGTAGCAGAAGCGCACGCGCGGCTGGTTCATGCGGACGACGTGCTGGATGCGCTCGGCGGGGAGCCGGCCGTTGACCTGCACGAAGCTCTGGCGCAAGACGGGGGCCGTCGTGACGTGCGAGCCGGGCGCGGCCGGAACCGTAGCCGGCGAGCGTGCCTTGGGGCGACCCGTCCGTGCGATACCGTTTTGCTCGAACATCTCGTCGTTCTCGAGGACGAGCCACGAGGCCCCCTTCGCGAGCACGCGGTGCGCGCGCGCAAGGTCGGCCGCCGCGGCGACGCTCAACGGATCACCACGCGCTTCGAGCGCGTCGACGCGCGCCTGCGCGAGCAACGTGTCGGCGCGCAGGACGTCGCGCGCGAGAACCTGCAGGCGATGGGTCCACGCCACCGGCCGGCCCTGCACCGTCCCGCGCACGGTGACGTCGCCACGCGGCTCTCCCTGAAACGTGCCCATCACGACGAGCGAATCGCCGCCGACGAGGCGCTCGGGCAGCGCGCCGGTGAGCGAGAGGCCATTCGGGAGATCGACGAGCGGCGCGCGCACGCTCGAGGAGCGAAGGCGCCGCGCGACGGCAGAAGCGTCGGACGCGCGGACGAGACCGGGCCCCGCCTCCTCGAACGATGCGCCGGTGGCCTTCGCGAGCGCGGCCAGCTCGCCGGTGTCGTCGATCCCGACAGCGCGGAGCTCGATATCTGAGCCGAGCGACGCGCGGACGCTCGCCGCGACCTCGCGAGCTTGCAGCGGCCCCGACGTCGCCCGCCCGCCACCGAGCCACACGATCTGCCCGCCGCGCCCGACCCTCCCGGCCGCCTCCGCGACGGCGCCCGCGACGTCGCGCGAGCCGCCGCCACGCGTCGCGGCGCCCGCCAGCCAGGCTGTCAGCTCCTCGGACGTCCCGTCCCCCTTCTTTGCGAGACCTGCAGCCGGGAAGGACGCGCAAGCGCTGTCGCAGACGAGGATCGCGAACGCGTCCCCCGGGGCCAACGCCGCCGCGAGCTCCCGCGCGATCGCGCGCGCGCTCTCGGCGCGCGGCGGCGTCTGCCCTCGGCTCGCGTCGACGACGATCGCGCGCGCGGTCGGCCCCGGCGCGGCGTCGGCGGCGGCGACGCCTGGAATGCGCAGCACGAACCCCTTCTTGCCGAGCGTGAGGAGCGCGTCGCCCCCCGCCGGCGCCGGCGCCGCCTCGTCGTACCCCAGCACGATCCTCCGCGCGCCGTGGCCCGGAACCGGGAAGATCTTCACCTGGACGGCCCCATCGTCGAGGCGCTCGACGAGCGCCGGATCGCGGGGCGCCGGGCGGTCGACGATGCCGTGAAACACCTCCGACGCCCGCGCGCGCCCGAGCACCTCGCCCTCGATGAGCGTCCCGTCCACGTCGAGCGCCACACGCGTCAGGGCCGCGCCGCGCGGGATGTGCACGACGTACCGCGCCTCGAGCTGCATCGCCGTCGCGTTCTCGACGAGATCCTCCCGCTCGGTGCGCACGATGCCGGCGTCCTCCACCACGCGCACCGCGGCCGGCACGACGCGCAGGCCATCCACCGTCTGCGACGTCCCCGGGAGGCGCCCGGTGACCGCCGACGCGAGCGCCAACGCGACGAGCAAGCTCATGCCCCCTTGGACCCCCGGCAATCCGGGAAGTTCCCGCGTCCGGCACGCAGGCGCTGCCCACGACCCCGCACCGGCGTAGACTGCACGGCATGCGCTTTCTCCGCCGCGGACACGTCGTGTGGGCGTCTCTCCTCGCGGGCTTTCTGGTCGCCCCCGGGTGCGGCTCGAGTAGCCCCGGCTCCGGCTTCACCGACCCTGACGCGGGCGGCGACGGCGGCGGAGGCGGGGAAGCGGGCAACTGCTCGTCGCCGAGCCGGACGTGCATCGGTAAATGCATCGACGTCACCTCCGATCCCGCCAACTGCGGCGACTGCGGGCGCACCTGCGACAGCGGCTCGCCGTGCTGCGGTGGCATCTGCGTGCAGGCGGCGGCGTGCTCGTTCGCGGTGACGAAGGTGTCGCAGTTCCGCCTCTACCTGAGCGGCGCGCAGTGGGTCACGCTCAGCGGCGCCGGCTTCGTGAAGGGGATGAAGGTCTTCGTCGGCGACGGCCGCGCCGTCGCGCGCGTGGTCGACGACAAGACCGCGCTCATCCTCACGCCGCCGGCCCCCGCGGGCATCGTCGACGTGCGCATCGAGGCCGGCGGGAAGACCGCCACGCTGAAGAACGCGCTCCAGTACGAGTCGGCGGGCCTCGGCACCCCGTGGAAGCAGCGTCCGCTTCGCGTCGTTCGCGGCGAGGACCCCGGCATCGCCGTGCTTCAGGACGGCCGCGTCCTCATCGCCGGCGGCACACGCGTGCCCGACAACCCCAGCCCGACGCTCGCCGACGGCAGCGCGAACGACGCGCTGACGACCGCGGAGATCTACACGCGCGCGACCGAGGTCGTGACGCCGGTGGTCGGCTCGATGAGCGGCGCGCGGTGGCACGACTCGGCGGTGACGCTCATGAACGGCAAGGTGCTCGTCGTCGGCGCCGCGTGCATGACGAGCCCCTGCCCCGACGCCCAGACGGCGGATCTGTTCGATCCGACGACCAACACGTTCGCGCCGAGCAAGAGCAAGCTCGGCGTCGAGCGCCGCTACACGCGCGCCGCGCTCATGCCCGACGGACGCGTCCTCATCGCGTCGGCGGGCGAGGCCTCGCTCGAGATCTACGATCCCGACACCGACGCTTTCACCGCGGTGCCACACACCGTCGTTCACACGTTCGGCTTCATGGTCCGCCTGCGCGACGGCCGCATCCTCTTCGGCGGCGGCGACGGCGGCGCGAGCCCGGCGGTCACCGCGGCGGAGATCTTCGACCCCGACACGAACGCGATCACGCCCGTCGGCGCGCTCAAGCAGGGGCGCTCGATGCTCACCGCGCACACGCTCCCCGACGGACGCGCGCTCGTCATCGGCGGCGCCAGCTTCAGCGCCGGCGGCATCCACGCGCCGCTCGACTCGATGGAGGCTTTCGATCCGAAGACGAGCCAGTTCACGACGGTGCCGTACAAGCTGTCGATCGGCCGCACCTGGCACGCGAGCGCGCTCGTCCGCGACGGGAGCATCCTCGTGATGGGCGGCTACACCGTCGACGCGAAGTGCGACTCCCTCGCGGCCACGGTCGATCAGGTCGAGCCGGTCGCGGGGAAGTCGAGCGTGTTCGACGCGCTCCCCAACGCGAACACCGAGTGGACGGCGGTGACGTTGCTCGACGGCTCGGTGCTCGGCGTCGGCGGCGGCGCGTGTGGGACGGCCACCGCATTGCCCGATCTCGACTTTCTCCCTGGCGCGCCCGAGACCAAGTGATCTCCTCCGATCACGCCAGAAATGACGGGTGGAGCCCCCACGTGGATCGTTTCGGTGTCACCGCACCTGCCTACGGAATGTGATCCGTTCGATCACAGACCCACATGTCGCCGCGCTCGTAGCGATAACGAAGGCAGAAATGGACCGCAGCGACGAACCCCTGTAAATTTACAGGGCCCGAGAGCGCGCATGCGGTCGTCCCACCTCGCGCTGCAAGGGCTCCGGCGCGACGGCCCGAGAGTTGCGTAGGGGTAAGGACGATGAGCAGCGCGAGCGCCAGGAGGACCATGAGCTCTAAGCGACACTTCGCAAAACGAGTGCTTCCGATCGCCGCCGCGATCCTGGGCGTGGCCCTGGGCGCCTGCGGCGACGCCTCCACCGACAGCCTCACCGGCCATGGCCCTACCGGCAACCCGGCGGACGACGCCGGCGCCGACGGCAGCGTCGATCCCGACGGCGGCGGTCCGGTCGGCGCGCCCTTCGAGGCGGTCGGCCCCGCGACGTATGTGCCGAAGGTGAAGAACCTGATGACCGGCCTCGCGGCAACCGACGCCGAGGTCAAGGCGGTCATCGCCGATCCGAACGCGCTGCGCGGGCTCATCGATCAGTGGATGG
>JANYHK010000051.1 GCA_025359105.1 Myxococcales bacterium
GTGGCCATCGCGTCGGAGCCGAAGCTCCCCGCACGAATCGAAATCGACGCCGAGCCAACGCGCAACATCGGGGCCTCGGTGGCGCTCTTCCTCGGTGCTGTCGTCGTCGGCGCAGTTCTCGCGGTGGTGCTGCGCGCGCGCCTGCTCCCCGAGGCCGAGGGAGCGGCGACGGCGTCGGCGTCGGCGTCGGCGTCGGCGTCGGCATCGGCATCGGCATCGGCATCGGTATCGGCGTCGGCGTCGGCGTCGGCGTCGGCGTCGGCGTCGGCGTCGGCATCGGCGTCGGGTCTCGCGCCGAGCCTCTCGAGCAGGCCTCCGCCGCCCGTCCTCGTGCGACCGCCTCCTCCCCCACCGCGGCCGCCGCCGCCCAAGTCCCCCGGCAAGCCGCCGACCACCGACGACGGCTTCTAGTCGCAGCGTACGGGGATGATCGGCAACCCTGCCGGAGGCTGTTGCAAGAAGACGCCCTCGATGAGCGGCGGGTTCCACGTCACGGTGTCGTAGGTGAACACGACCTCCTCGTCCTGCATCGGCACGTCCACCTCGATCTTGCGCGGCAGCTCGGCCTCGCAAACCGGACCGCTCGGCTGCAGGGGCGGATCGATGCCGTCGGGATCGACGCGCTCCTTCGCCATGGCCGCCTGGCGGTGCCCGTCGAGCTTCGCGTCGTAGAGGACGTCGCCGTACTGGCGCACCGTGACGCGGAGCACGCGCATGCGCTGCTCGGCCCACGGCTTCCCGAGGTCGGCTGGGTGCGGCGTCATCTGGATCTCCTGCGTCGCGTCGCGGGTGCTGGGGAGCGTGATGACGTAGTAGCCGCTGCCGCTCCACGCGATCGTGCCTGCCGCACCTTCGTGCTTGAGGAGCGGCGCTTGCCCGCGCAGCAGGCTCACGAGCGCGTGGCCCGGGATCGGGACCTGCGTGAGGCGCGCGATGTTGCACGCGCTGGCCGGCCCGTAGAGGAAGCGCTTCTCGCGCAGATCGGCCAGCGCGAACCGGGCGCCGTCGCTCGTGAGCGTCGCGAGCTGCGTGTTGAACGAGCTGAAGACGTCCATCCTCAGGCGCGCGGGCGAAGACGCGAGCATCGAGAGATCAGCCCGTACGCGCCCTTGGGGTCCGAAGAAATCGATCTTCGCGGTGGCCTGAACGCCGCTGCCGCACGCGGCCGACGCCTTCATGCGATCGAGCGCTGCGGCGGCCGTCGGCATCGGCGAGGCGGGCGGCGGCATCGGGCAGCCGGCGAGAAGTGGAACGAGGATGGCGCATTGCGCCGTGACGGTGAGCGCGCGCATGAAGGACTCCCGGACGGAAAGGGTCGCGCGCCGAGTGTCCGGAATACGGACAGTCGGAGCGAACGTGGTGTCAACGAAACGTGACACTGCGAGGCAACGATTCCCCATGAAAAAGCTCCGGCGTGCCTGGCCCCGCGGTTGCTCTGCATCGGAGCCATGACGTACGCGACCCAAGGCGCCGGCACGCTGTAACTGCGCGCCGCCCGACCCAGACACTCACGCGAATCGAAACGGCGGCGGAAGGGGTGACCTCCCAGGCGAGGCCCCCTCACGGCTTGCGCTTGGGGCTGCCCACCAGCACCTTCGCGCCCGGGATCTTGTCGACGGGGAGTGACTTCGCGTCGTGCGTGTAGAGCTCGGTGAAGCCGCAGCTGCGGCACACGTACGCCTGGATCTTGCCCATCTCGTTGTCGTCTCGCCAGTCGTAATGGACGACGTGGACCACGAGGGGCCGAACGTTGCTCTTGTCGTCGCGGTCGGCGATCTGCGGAACGAACAAGATTTCGTGATGGCCGCACTTCGGGCAAGTGTTCGCGGTCTTCATGGGATCTTTCTATCATGCGAGGCGGCGACGGCGCGCGCGATGACGCCTCGCGCTGCCGCAGAAACAGCCCGTGACGCGAGATCTTCCTCGGCCGCCCAGATTGCCTCGGCGGCGTCGTCGCCGGGGCGCAAGGTCGCAGGGGAACTTCCCTCCGGCGTCGCGGGCAGGGCGCAGAGGTACTCGCGAATCGCGTAGGTCCGGCCCGCGGCGCGAAGCTCGTAAGTCTCGAGGAACGCGAGTACGTGCACGGTCAGGCCGGTCTCCTCGGCGACCTCGCGGCGCACCGCGTCCTCTCCGCTCTCTCCAGGCTCGACGTGGCCTCCCGGCAGCGTCCACGTCCCTTCGCCGGGCGGTCTCGCGCGGCGAATCAGGAGAACCTGCCACGGGCTCCCCGCGCGGAGCACCACGGCCCCGACCGCGTCGACGATGTCCCCAGGCACGCGGGTAGTGTACTAGACCGCCATGCTCGTCGCCCCGCTGGAAGAAGCCTGGCACGCCGCGATCGCGAAGGTCCTGGGGGCCCACGGATTTCCCGCGCTCGGGGACACGTCGCGGCTCGGGCCGCTCGTCGCGAAGTTGAGCGACGCGTACAACTCGGCGGGCACAGCGTCGCGGGATCTCTTGCCGGCGCGGCTGGCGTTTTCCTTCGCGCGCGATGTTCCGAAGAGCGCGGGCGCGGTGCGCGAGCTCGTCCTCCTCGGCAAGCTCGCGATCACCGAGGGGCGGCCGCTCCGTGTCCTCGACATCGGCGCGGGGCTCGGGGCGACGACGTGGGGAGTCGCCCGCGCGCTCGAGGCGGCGGGGCAGCGGGGCGATCTCGACGCCGTCTGGGTCGACTCCGACGCGGCCGCCATGGCGCTCGGCACCGAGCTCGGAGAGGCGCGCGGCCCGACCCCGGTGCGCATCCGCGTACGGACGATCGCGAGCGAGACGCCGCGCGGCGGGCCGCCGTTCGATCTCGTGCTCCTCGGGCAGGTGCTGAGCGAGCTCGACCGGGGGCTGGCGCCGGATGCGCGCGTCGCGAAGCACGCCGAGAGGCTACGCGTGCTCCTCGAGTCGCGGGTGGCGCCGAACGGGTCGCTCGTCGTGATCGAGCCCGCCCTTCGTGAGCGGACGCGCCACCTGCACGCCGTGCGCGATCTCGTCCTGGCGGCCGCGGCCGGAGTCGAGGCGGGGAAGCGAGAGGCCGTCACGGTCTTCGCGCCGTGCCTCCACGCGGGTGCGTGCCCCGCGCTCGCGGCGGTAGGCGACTGGTGCCACGAGGACCTGCCCGTCGACCTCCCCCCGTGGCTCGCGCCCCTCGCGCGTGCGGCGGGGCTCCGGTGGCAGGGACTTACCTTCAGCTACCTCGTCTTGCGCAAGGACGGCGCGACGCTGGCAGAGCGCGGGTTTCCCTACCGTGTGATCTCCGGCCCGCTCGTCACCAAGGGCAAGCGAGAGCTCTTCCTGTGCGGTGCGCCAGCGCGCTCCGCAGCAGAGAAGGGCGGAGGCCCGGAGGAGGGGAAGGCCGCGGGGGAGTCGGCGCCGCCCACGCGCGTGCGTGTCCAGCGCCTCGACCGCCACGCAACCCCGGAAAATGCAGCGTGGAGCGAGCTGGGGCGCGGCGACCTCGTCCGCATGACGCCCCCGCCCGAGCTCCCGGCCACCTCCGGCGCAGGCGTCGGCAAGTTGGGTCCCGCGACGCGAGTTGACGTGGCTCGCGCGAAGGAATACTGACCCCGCACATGCGAGGCCTGTACGCGATCGTCGATGTGTCGGTTCTCCAGGCCAAGGGGCTCGATCCGGTCGAGTTCGCGCGAGCGGCCCTGGCGGTGCGTCCGGCGGCGCTCCAGCTCCGCGCCAAGGACCTCGGCGCCCGCGAGTCGCTGGCGCTCCTCCGCGCGCTCGCGCCGGTGTGCCGCGGCGTCGGTGTGCCGCTCGTCGCCAACGACCGGCCCGATCTCGCCGTGCTCGCCGGTTGCGACATGGTCCACCTCGGCCAGGACGACGTGCCGCCCGAGCTCGCGCGTCGCATCGCGCCGCGCCTCGGCATCGGCATCTCGACGCACACGCCGGAGCAGCTCGCGCGCGCCCTCGACGCGCGACCTACGTACGTCGCGTACGGCCCCATCTTCTCGACGACGTCGAAGGTGAACGCCGCTCCCGTCGTCGGCCTCGCCGGCCTCCGCGAAGCGGCCCGCGCGGCCGAGCGCGCGGGGATCCCCCTCGTGGCCATCGGCGGCATCGACCTCGCTCGCGTCGCCGACGTCGGTCGCATCGTGCCGTGCGCGGCGGTCATCTCCGGGCTCGTGAGCGACGTCGTGGACATCGCGGGCGTGGCCGAGCGCGCGCGGGCCTTCGCGGCGGCCCTCCGCAGCAGCGCTCCCGCCGTCGAGGCGCACGCGTGAGCTTGCTCATCACGTCCGTCCTCGTCGCGGGCGGCGTGCTCATGGGGCGCTGGATAGCCCGCGGCGGAAAGCCGCCCGTCTCCGCCGAAGCGGGCGGCGCCACGACGACGAGCGAGAACGTAGCCCCATCGAGCGAGGACGGGGAGGGGGCGGAGCCCGTGAACGAAGCTCCGAAGCCGGCCAAGCCGCCACGCCACGCCAAAGCGCCCGCCCCCGAGCGCGATCCGTTCGCCGATATGCCCTGCACGCTCGGCGACGTCGTCATGCGCGGCAACGAGGAGGCGTGGCTCGCCGGCGGCGTCGTCTTCATCGAGCAGCACCCGGTGAGCGCGCTCTTCGTCGCCCCCGACACGGGCGCCGGTCACGCGATTTACGCGCGCGCGCGTCCGAGCCGCGAGCTCTTCTGGCTCACCCCGGTCCCCGCCGGTGACATCGTCGTCGGCGCCGAGCCTCCCACGTCGCTCGAGCACGCGGCGGTTCGGTACGATCGGCTCCGGCGCCTACCGGTGAACGTGAAGCGAGCGGGCTCCGGCGCCCCCGACGTCGGCGATCAGGTCATCGTCGCCGAGTACGCGTCGAGCGGGTTCGAGCGCCTCGTGGTCGTCACCGGAGCCGGTACGGCGCGCGTCTGGGCCGGGCTCGTGCTCGAAGAGGGGATGTACGAGGTCCTCCCGTCGGGCAAGTCGACGCTCGACGAGTAGCGGCGCTTGGAGCGAAAGGTTGCTATCGAGCCTCAGAGCCCGAGCTCGCGGACGACGTCGTCGCGTTGCACCGGGCCGCCGTGGCCGAGGTAGAAGGTTTCGATCCCCTGGCCGACGAGTGAGGCGACGTTGCGCCGGTTCTGCGCGGCGTCCGCCTGGTAGTAATGCTCGCCCGGCGTGTGCGCGAAGAACATGCCGCCGACGGCGCCGCCGAGCATCTGGTCGCCGACGAACGCCGTGTGGTTCGCGAGGACGACGACGACCGAGCCCTTCGTGTGCCCCGGCATCTGCACGACCTGCCCACGCACACCCCAGGGCGACAGATCGAGCGGTTCGGACACTGGCGTGTCCGGCGCGAACTCTGGGAAATTGGGCGGGATCGTGGGCTTCAAGAGTCCCGCAAAGAAGCTCGTGGGGTGGAGATCGTCGTTGCGCCCGCGCCCGGCCTGCTCCACGTCGCCCGCGCCGAGGACGACCTTGGCGCCGGTGCGCTGTCGAAGGTCGGCGGCGAGGCCGGCGTGGTCGGCGTGCGCGTGGGTCACGACGACGAGGCGCAGCTCGCGCAGCGGAACGCCGTTCTCGAGGAGCTGGCGCTCGAGCTCCGGCATGTCGCCGTAGGTGCCGGTGTCGACGAGGATCGGCGTCCGCGTCTTGATGAGGTACGCGTTCGACAAACGCAGCGGGATCCGCACGATCTCCGCGCCTTCGGCGCTGTGGCCTACCACGTTCGGCGCGCAGCCCATCGCCGCTGAGAGGAGCGCGGGGAGAAGGAAGAACGCGAGTGCGTGACGCGTGGCGGTCATACCGCGCGCATCCGAGCGAGCATCGCCTCGACCACGAGCTGCGCCGACGCGTTTCCGTCGAGCTCTCCGAGCGCCGAGATCGCCAGCGAGTAGCGCGCCGCACACGCCACCGCCTCGCGCGCCTCCCGTCCCCGCGCGCCCGCCGCGCCTGGCTGGCCCGCCGCCGCCGCCGCCGAACCTCGTGCCCCGAGCGCGCTCGCGAGCGCCGCGATGCGGAGCGGCAGCGCGTCTTTCGCCTTCTTCGCGTCCTCGGCCAGATCGAGGGCGGGGCCCATGTCCGGTGCGTCGATCGCGCGGAGCGCCGCCGCCACGAACGCCGTGCGGTGCTCGCTCTCCTCGGGATCGGCGAGGCCAAGGGCGGTCTCGACGCTGCCGCCGGCGAGGCGCGCGATCTCCGCCGCCCGCCCCGGCTCCACGCCGCGCCCGGTGAGGATCGCGGTGACCGTCGCCTCCGGCAGGTACCCGAACCGCACCCGCTGCGTCCGCGAGAGGATCGTCGGCAACAGCAGGCTCGCCTGCGCCGTCAAGAGGACGAAGTGGGTCCGTTGCCCCGGCTCTTCGAGCGTCTTCAGGAGTGCGTTCGCCGCGGGCACGCTGAGCTCTTCGGCGCGTCGAACGAGGAACACCTTGGCACGCCCCTCGTGCGGCCCGTACGCCGCGCGCGCGAGCACGAGCGAGCGGACCTGGTCGATCGAGATGTCCTGCGACTCCGGCGTGCGCCGTCCGATCTGGCCGGGCTCGTACAGCCCGCGCTCGAGGACGACGACGTCGGGGTGGACCGGGCGCGTCGTCTCCTCGCGCGGCACCGCGCGCGTGCACGAGCTGCACGTGCCGCACGCGCGATCTCCGCTCCCGCCCCTCTCGCCGTTGTCGCGCCGCGTCTCGCAGACGAGCGCCTGGGCGAGCCCGAACGCCGCGAGCTCCTTGCCGACGCCCGCCGGCCCGTCGAACAGATACGCGTGGTGGACGCGACCGCCCGCCAGCGCGCGGCGCAGGGTGGACACTGCAGTGTCCTGCGCGAGCACGGCGTCGAGGAGCGGCGTCGGAGGCATCCCTCAGGCGTTATCAAACGGGGCCGCCCGCGGCAACGGGCACCCGCGCCGCGGGTGGGTGGAGTACGCTGGACAGTCACGTGGATTCGCCGCCCGAGAGCCGAGAGACCAAGCGCGCGCTGCGCTTCCTGCTGGAGCTAGGCCGCGGCGGCATGGGCGTCGTCTACCTCGCGCTCGCGCAAGGTCCGGCGGGCTTCCAGAAGCTCAAGGTCGTCAAGCGACTGCGCGCCGATCTCGCCGCCGACGAGAGGGCCCTCGAGATGTTCCTCGACGAGGCCCGCCTCGCCGCGCGCCTCCAGCACCCCAACATCGTCCAGACGAACGAGGTCGGCTTCGACGGCAAGCACTACTACCTCGAGATGGAGTACCTGGAAGGGCAGTCGTACGACGCGCTCATCCGCCTCGCGAAGAGAAAGAGCGGCGTGCCTCTCGAGGTCAGCTGCTGGATCCTCACCGAGGTGTTGGCCGGTCTCGAGCACGCGCACGAGCTCGTCGATCTCGGGGGCAAGAGGCTGGATATCGTCCACCGCGACGTGTCGCCGCACAACGTGATGGTGACCTACGACGGCACGGTCAAGCTCCTCGACTTCGGAATCGCAAAGGCAGCGGACTCGCAGAGCGAGACCCAGACCGGCGCCGTCAAAGGCAAGATCACCTACATGGCGCCCGAGCAGGCGACGCGCAAGCCCACCGATCGCCGCGCCGATCTCTTCGCGGTCGGCGTCATGCTCTGGCAGGCGCTCACCGGCGAGCGCATGTGGGGCGAGGCGAACGACTTCGAGATCTTCGTCAAGCTCGGCGCCGGCGAGCCGATCCCCAGCGCGCGCACCGTCAACCCCGGCGCGCCGGCGGAGCTCGACGCGATCGCGACGCGCGCGCTGTGCTTCGATCGGGAGGCCCGCTTCGCGTCGGCGGCAGAGATGCGCGCAGCGATCGAGCATTGGCTGGACGGCCGCGAGAAGGCGAACGGTCGCGCGGCCGCCGCGCTGATGGAGGAGGTGTTCTCCGAACAGCGCAAGGCCGTGCGGGCGGAGATCGAAGCGCAGATCAAGCAGCCGCAGATGGGCATGAGCGCTGTCGACGTGCCCGTGCTCGGCGAATCGCCGGCGCCGCAGAGCGGCACGGGCACCGGCAACGCGGAGGTCGGCAAGACCGGCGTGACGCAGGTGGCGACGACGATCCGCCAGCGCACCGAGATCCGCGGCCTTCGCACGATCGCGATCGGCGCGATCGCGGTGGCGCTCATCGCGAGCGGCGCGGCGGTGCTCAGCTCGCGCGCACGGCGCATGGCGGGCAACGCGGCGAACGCGGCGGCGAGCGGGGACGCGGCGGTCGCGCGCCCGCCGGGCTGGTGCACGACGAACGTGGCGTGCACCAAGAAGAACGCCGGTAAAGCCTCGGTGTGCAATCCGGCCAGCGGCGCGTGCGTCGCGCTCGAGGAGGCCGGGTGCAAGATATCGGCGGAGCCGGGGGACGTCGAGAACGACACGACGATCTGGATCGGTTCGATGTTTCCGCTGACGGGGCAGTTCGCGGACAACGGAGGCATTCAGTACATGCGCGCCGTGGAGCTCGGACGGCGCGACTTCGCTCAGATCGCGCGGGGGATCCCGCGACCGAGCGGGTCCAGGCCGCTCGCGGTCCTCTCCTGCGACGACGCAGACGGCGGTGAAGCGGCGGCCCGCCATCTCGTCGCGGTGGGCGTTCCCGCCGTGATCGGCTTCGGGAGTGGCCAGGAGGTCATCGAGCTCGCGCCGAAGGTATTTCTTCCCGCGCACGTCCTGATGGTGCCGACGTTCAACAGCAGCCCGCTCATCACGAAGATCCTTCAGCCCTTGGGGGAGCCGCGGCTGATTTTCCGGACGTGCGCGAGCAGCGTGCAGCAGCTCGTGCCTCTGGCGCTTCTCCTTTCGCAGGAGCTGGAGCCGCGGCTTCGTGCGTCGGGAATGCGTCCCGACGAGGACGTGCGCGTCGCGTTCGTGAGGCCAAAGACCACGCGGGGCCTTGGCGTCGAGGACGCCGTCTTCTCTGCGATGCGGTTCAACGGCAAGGGGGGGCTGGAAAACGGTCCCAACTTCCGCGGCGTGCCCATCCCCGACCCGGCGAGCAGCCCTTCCGCGAAGGACTACGCCGACGCGGTCGCGGGCGTCGTCGAGCTGCGCCCGCACGTGGTCATCTACGTCGGTCAGGGCGAGCTCACGCATACCTTCCTGGAGCCGATCGAGGCCCGTTGGCCCTCGGCGGAGCGACACCGGCCGTACTATCTCTCGCTGGATTCGTTCGGTGGAGACGTCGATCTGCTTCGATGGCTCGGCAAGAAGCCCGAGCTCCGCAGGCGTTTCTTCCAGGCGTCGCCTCCGTCGAATAGCCCGGCGAACGTGCGTTTCACGAGCCGATACAACGACACGTTTTCGGACAAGGTGACCGCCGATCTCTCGCCCGCGGCTCCCTACGATGCGCTCTACCTTCTCGCGTTTTCTCTGGCGGCGGCGGACGACCTCTCCGCCGGCGGTCCGGGTCTCGCCCGCGCCATCGCGCGGCTCTTGCCGCCAGGCACCGACATCGAGGTGGGGCCTTCGCAGATCCTGGACGCGCTCGCCGCCCTTCAGAAGGGCGGCAACGTCGACCTGAGCGGCGCAGGCGGCCCGCTCGATTTCGACCTGACCACGGGAGAGTCGTTCGTGAACTACACGATCGAGTGCGTTGGAGCCGGCGGGCCGGCCAGCGCCCCCACGGTAGTGGATAGCGGCCTGCGGTTCTCGGGCAGCACGAAGAAGCTGACCGGGACGCTCAAGTGTCCGTGACGCGTCAGTTCGGCGGGTTGCGCGGATCGTGCTCGTCGTAGACGAGGAAAAATTCGCCGGTGTCGTGGAGGAGCTGGCCCGAGCGTGTGACGATGCGGACGCACTTGTTCACGCGCGCATCGACGGGAGCCGTGGCGTTGGCGAGGGCCAGGTTGTTCGCCTTGTCGAAATCGGCGAGCGAGGGGACGCCGACCATGAAAAAGGCGTGGCCTACATCTTCCGAGTACGTGCGCGCGTCGGCGTTGCGCTCCATGTCGTGGACCAAGTACTGCCACCACAAGGTCGACGGGACCCACCACAGGCTCTGCTCGTAAGTGTGCGGGTCCGGCAGCGTGCTGCCCGGGTCGACCCACGCCGTCGGGAACGGAATCGAGTAGCCGTCGGCAAACCGGCTGTCGGCACCATGCCCGTTCCAACGATTCGGCACGACGGTGTAGTCGACGCCGCCAGGTCGCTTGCCCCAATCGTTCGGAACCTTTTCGACGAAGTGCGCGGGCAGGTAGGTGCCAGCCACAAGGCAGTACTGCGGGAGGGGACTCGTCGGCCAGACCTGAATGATCTGGCTCCCCAGATTCATCTCCGGCGACAGGCCAGGATCCTTCACCTCCGGCGCGCTCCCGCCTTCGCCCGGCGCTGCGCTCGAGCAGCCAACGGCGAGCACGCTCGCGGCCACCAAGGCACCCAGCACTCCAAACGCGCGCACCATCTTGGACTCACTCATTTCCGACTTCCTCCGTTCGGGACGACGCTGAGCTCTTTAGCAACGCCCATGCCGCCACTCCGCACAACCGTCACCGCGAGCGCTCCCCCTCCGAGTTGGAGTGCGGGATGAAAACGTTCGCAGTCCCATAGAAGCAGCAATTTTGTCAGGCGCAATCGAGAATCGACGCCGCCAAGTCGGATGCACAACCCGGAGCACGGAGGCGGCGACGGCCGGCGCATCCTGCGCGCAACTCGTGAAGAGCACGTACCTTTACTGTGCACCGCATGCACAAGAAGTTGTGCACCACCTGCGCGCAGCGCGCACGTTGCACAAAGTGCAGACAGTGGGGGACGCGGCGTCGCGCGCGGGCATCGTTGCCCGCGCCGCGTCCGCGAAGGATCAGACCTAGCCGCAGGACGCGAACGCGGCGGCGGCCAGGGCGACGCCGGCGGCAAGAACGAGCGCAACGGCGAAGTAGCGGTTGCCGGTGTTGGCGGTGAGGGCGCCGCCCCGCTTCTTCGTTGTTCTTGGCTTCGGGTCGGTCCACTGGTCGTCTTTGGCGGCTGCCGACGACGAGGAGGGCGTCGAGGGGACCAGCTCGGTCTGCGCGAACGCCGGATCGACGCCGGCGGGGGGTCGGCCCTCGGTCACCGTGACGGACTGCGGCGAGCGCGCCGCAGTCGGCAGCGCGGCCGGCGCGCGCTCCTTGGAGGAGTGCAGCACTTGCTCGAGCGCGGCGCGCATGGCGTTCGTCGTCGGATAACGGTCCTCGGGCTCGCGCTCCAGCGCCTTGCGGACGATCGCGCGGACGTCGGAATCGGTCGAGGGCGGGAGCTCCCTCAGGGGGCGGCCGCCGATGAACGCCGCGAGCTCCTCGCGATCGGCAAACGGAGGCCGACCCGCGAGCGCGCGGTAGAGCGTGGCGCCGGCCGCCCAGACGTCGGCGCGCCGGTCGACGTCGTGGCCCATGGCTTGCTCAGGCGCCATGTACTGAGGGGTCCCCTTCACGACACCGCTTCGCGTCTCGGGGGCGACGCGATCACGGGCCTTGGCGACGCCGAAGTCGATCAGCTTGGAGAAGCCGTCGCCCACGAGGACGTTCAGCGGCGAGACGTCGCGGTGCACGACGCCCAGGGGCATGCCCTCGTCGTCCTTGAGCTCGTGCGCGGCGTGCAAGCCGGCGCAGACCTCGGCCATCGTGCGCAACGCAAACGCGATGTCCAGCGCGTGACCGCGCGCCTCGGCCTCGCGGCAGAGGGCCTCCAGGGATTTCCCGGCCACCCACTCGAAGACGATGTAGACCATCGACGCGTGCTCGCCGACGTCGAGCACCTGCGCGACGTTGGCGTGATGGAGGCGTGAGGTGATCCGCGCCTCGTCGAGGAACATCGCCTTGAATCGCCCCTCGGCGGCGAGCTCCTGACGAATGGTCTTGATGGCGACGAGCTTCTCGAAGCCGTGCTTGCCCTGCAGCCGGCCGAGCCACACCGAGCCCATCCCGCCCCGCGCGACGTGGCGCACCACGTCGTAGCGATCGATGCGCGTTCCGATGGCGAGCTCATCGGCCGCGCGCACAAACTCGTCGGTCATCGTAGAGCGGGAATGGTAGCTCAGTTCCCGCCGCCACCGCAGCGTGCGGGGGGGGAGGCTGCGCAGGCGATGCACAATGAGTCGTGCAGCGCTGGCGCACGATGCGCACGCCGATCGCTATCTTCCCCGTGCATCTGCTTGCTTCGGCGGGTTTTCCTGCGCGCGGGGCTCCTGTGCACGGTCACTCGGCTGGCACACTTCCCGCAACCTCAGGAGCTTGTGCGCTATCCTGACATCCTCGTGGAACCGCCGAAGTTCGCCTCGATCCTGCCGGAGACGCAGACCGAGTCCCCGGCCATCGCCCTACCGGCGCGGCCCCACCTCGTCATGTTCCACAAGGACGGGGTGAGGTCGGTGCCCCTACGCCCCGAGCGGCCGCTGATCATCGGGCGCGCGCCCGAGTGCGATCTGCACGTCGACACGCCGCTGCTCTCGCGCGCGCACTTCGCGGTGCACTTCTCCGCGCAGACGGTGACCGTCGAGGACCTGAAGAGCGCCAACGGCACCAAGGTCGCCGGTCTCCGTCTGTCCGCGCAGTCGCCGACGCCGATCGAAGAAGGGACGCTCGTCGAAGCGGGCGGGCTCTTCTTCATGGTGCGGCACCGCTCGTCGCAGGAGCTGCGATCGCCGCCGCCTCCGCGCTCGGGGGAGTCGACGCTGCCGGTCGGCGTGCTGTCGGGCGTCGTCGTCGTCGATCCGTCGATGGCGCGCCTGCACGAGCTCGTCGAGCTGGTCGCGCGCTCCAGCATCCCGGTGCTCGTCGTCGGCGAGACGGGCGTAGGCAAGGAGGTCATCAGCGTGGAGCTGCACCGCCGCTCGGCGCGCGCGGACAAACCGCTCGTCAGCCTGAACTGCGCGGCCTTGCCGGAGACGCTCCTCGAGAGCGAGCTGTTCGGCTACGAGAAGGGCAGCTTCACCGGCGCCACTCAGGCCAAGCAGGGGCTCATCGAGTCGGCCGACGGCGGGACGCTGTTCCTCGACGAGATCGGCGAGATGCCGCTCTCCACGCAGGCGAAGCTGCTGCGCGTCCTCGAGAGCGGCGAGCTGACGCGCCTCGGCTCGACCAAGCCCCGGATCGTCGACGTGCGCTTCATCGCCGCGACCAACCGGAACCTGCCGGCTCAGGTGTCACGCGGCATCTTCCGGCGAGACCTCTACTACCGCCTGAACGGCATCACGATCCCGGTTCCGCCGCTGCGCGAGCGCCCGAGCGAGATCCCGGCGCTGGCGACGCACCTGCTCGCGCACGCCGCCAAGCGCGCGCGGAGGCCGGTGCCGCAGATCCCGCAGGAGGTGCTGCGGATGCTCGTCGGTCACGCGTGGCCAGGGAACATCCGCGAGCTGCGCAACGTGATGGAGCGCGCGCTGACCGTGTGCCGTGACGAGTCTCTCTCGCTCGCGAACGTCATGCTCGATGCCGAGCTGCCGGAGGGACTCGACGAGCCGCAGGCGGCGACCGCAGGTCCGCAAGCGTACCAGCAGCCTGGCGCGCCTCCGGCGGCGGCGCACGCGATGGGGGCGGGAGGGGGCGGCGTCGGCGGCGCGGCCGGCACGATCGGCGACAAGGGCCGCCTGATGCGGATGGACCCGGACACCGAGCGCGGGCTCATCGTCCAGGCCCTCGGGCAAGCCGGCGGAAATCAGAGCAAAGCAGCGGAGATCCTGGGCATTTCGCGCCGCACGCTCATCAACCGACTCGACGAGTACGGGATGAAGCGGCCGCGAAAGCGTACGGACGAGGAATAAGCCCCCAGCGGAAAGGCTGGGAAACCCGCCGACCTCCCTTGCGCGGGGGCGCGTCCTGGCGGACGATCTTTCGTCGAGAGCGGCGACACATTCGGGGTGTCACCGGCCACTCACTTGGCGTCCCCGGTCGTTGGACGGGCGACCAGATGGAGGATGCAAATGAGGGCTTCGCTTCTAGGCGGTATCGCGATCGCGATCGTGGGCTGCGGCTCGGTGGGTCACTGGGGCTCGAGCGACGGGACCGCCCGCGTGGAGCCTGGCATCGGCCCGACTGGGGGTGGGTTCGAGAGCCACTCGGCGCCCAGGTTCGGCAGCACGGTGGTGTCCTCCTCGTCCCCGCCGCCTATCAGCGGCGGAACGATGGCCGTCGCCGGCCAGGTCGCGATCATCGCCGATCCCGACCGCGACGTCGTGTACCTGGTCGATCTGCGCGCGTCGCACGCGGCGACCACCATTCAGCTCCTGCCGGGCGACGAGCCGGGTCGCGTCGTCGTGGATGGCAGCGGCCGCGCCCACGTGGCGCTGCGCGGCGGCGGCGCCGTAGTGACGATCGATCTCGCCACGTCTGCGCTGGTCTCGCGCCGCCCGGTTTGCGCGGCGCCGCGCGGCCTCGCCTTCCAGCGCGCCACGGATTCGCTCCACGTCGCGTGCGCGACGGGCGAGCTCGTCACGTTCCCGACCGGCGCGGGCGACGCCCTTCGCACGTTGCACCTCGACATGGATCTGCGCGACGTGATCGTGCAGGGCACGGAGCTCGTCGTGAGCCGCTTCCGCTCGGCGGAGCTCTTGACCATCGGCGCGGGCGGGACGGTCAAGGCGCGCCGCTCGCCACCGGACATCGTCACGCCGTACATGGTGCCTCGCATCGCGTGGCGCATGATCTCGCGCCCGGGCGGGGACGGGCCCATGGTGGTGCACCAGCGCGCGAGCCGCGCGATCGACAACCAGGCGCCGGCCGCGCCGCAGGGCGGGGGTGGCTACACGTCGGTGGCAGGCGGATGTGACGCCTTCGCGGCGGCCAAGGATCCGGTCGCCGCGAGCGTCACCGACTTCGGGGCGAAGACGCGCTCGATCACGATCCCTGGCTTCGTCCTTCCCGTCGACGTCGCCGTGAGCCCGTCGAGCCAGCACGTCGTCATCGTGTCCGCCGGTAACGGCCACTCGGAGACCTCGAGCTCGCTCTTCGCCATCGACGCCGCGAAGATCCCGAGCGGCGCCGACGGCTGCGCGAGCGACTCGTCGTTCCGAAACGTCTCGGCGCAGCTCACCTCGGTTGCCTTCGTGAACGACGACACGCTCCTGGCGTTCTCGCGCGAGCCGGCGACGCTGTACGTCATCCCGGTCGACGCGTCAGCCGACGTCGTTCAAGTACCGCTGTCGTCGACGTCCCGTGAAGACACGGGCCACGCGGTCTTTCACTCGAACACCGGAGTCGGTATCGCGTGCGCGTCGTGCCACGCCGAGGGCGGCGACGACGGGCTCGTGTGGACGTTCACGAAGGAGGGCCGGCGCCGTACGCCGTCGCTCAAGGGCACGCTCGAGGGAACGGCCCCGTACCATTGGTCCGGCGACCTCTCGGATACACCCGCGCTCGTGCACAAGGTCTATCAAGAGGGAATGGGCGGTCCATCGCTGGACACCAAGGAGGTCGATGCCCTCCGCGGCTGGCTCTTCGCGGTGCCGCGGCCCGTCGCGCTCGACACCCTCGACGCGAGCGCCGCCGGGCGCGGACGCGCCCTCTTCGAAGGCACCGCCGGCTGCTCCTCGTGCCACAGCGGAGCCAAGCTCACGAACAACGCGACCCTCGACGTCGGTACCGGAGGCGTGTTCCAGGTTCCGTCGCTCATCGGCCTGGCTCACCGCGCGCCGTACCTGCACGACGGCTGCGCGGCGACGCTGCAGGATCGCTTCGGCGCCTGCGGTGGTGGCGACGCGCACGGCAAGGCGAGCGCCCTCTCGGCGCCCGAGCTGTCCGATCTGATCACCTATCTCCAGACGTTGTGACATGAAGCTGTGGGTAGGGGTGGCGGTCGCGGCGGCGACCGTGGCCTCGTCACAATTTGCACGCGGCGCCGAGGCGCCGGTCGTGCTCGCCTGGGACGCCCCTGCCGGCTGCCCCGACCGCGCGAGCGTCGAGGCCGAGATCGTGAGGTCGCTCGGGACGGCCCGGCGCGGAGCGACCCTTTCGGCGGGCGCGGTGGTGCGCCGCGAGGGCAGCGAGTGGAAGGCCGTCCTCGTGACGACCCGCGGAGCCGAGACCGGCGAGCGCGAGCTGTGGGCGCCGTCGTGCGCGCTGCTCGCGAAGGCGACCGCCCTGGCGCTCGCCCTCGCGGCCGCCCGTCCCGACGAGCCGCTCCTCGCGCCGGACGCCCTACCGCTGTCCGCCGCTTCCTCACCGTCGCCCGTCGAGCGACCGCAGGCGGATTCGTCTTCGTCGTCTTCGTCGTCGGTGCCGGTCGAACAGCCGTCCGCTCCCGCGCTGCCGCGCACCGGCTCGAGCGACGCGATCGCGGCGCCGCTCGCTGCGCGCACGCGGTTTGCGATCGGGGCCAGCCTTGCCGTCGACTTCGGCGCGCTTCCCCACGCCGGCGTTGGGCCTTCGTTGCACATCGCGTGGCGGCCGTCGCGCCTCGAGGCCGAGCTCGGGCTCCTCTACCTGGCGGGCCAGCACGCGACCCTCGGCGATCGCGGAGCGGCGACGTTCTACCTCGCCACCGCCTCGGCCCGTCTTTGTTACGTGGTCCCGCTCGCGCTGGCCGTCGGTCCGTGTGCGTGGATGGATCTCGGCACGCTCGGGGCCGCGAGCACCGGACCGCTCACGACCTCCGCGGCCAGCTTGTGGGCGGCGCCAGGCTTCTCGGTTCGCGTCCGGTGGCCGAAGGATGGGCGCCTGGCTGCCTCGGGCGATCTTGGTGCGGCGATTGCTCTCGCGCGCCCGGAGTTCGTCCTCGACGGTGTCCGCCATGTCTACCAGGCCGCGCCGCTCACGGCGCGCGGCACAATCGGCATCGAGGCGCGCTTTCCATGACAAAAAGCCTCCTCTTCGGCCACCACCCTTGCGCCCACGTGGTTCCGCTCGGTCCCATCCCCTGTTCCCGGCCGCTGTCGCCATCCGCCGACGAGCCCCTTGGCTTCGAGGCCGTCTACGAGGCGCACTTTGCGTTCGTGTGGCGAAACGCGCAGCGCCTGGGCGTCGAGCCGGGGCTGCTCGACGACGTCGTGCAGGACACGTTCGTCGTCGTGCACCGCAAGCTGCACGAGTTCGAGCGTCGCTCCGAGGTGCGCACCTGGCTCTTCGCGATCCTCAGGCGGGTCATCGCCGATTACCGACGGACGGTGCGTCGCAAGCCCGCGGGAGCGACGGCGCCGGCCGATCTCGAGCGCCTCCGTGACGTCCGCGGCGCGTCGGACGATGCGTCGCGCCTCGAGGCCGCCGAGCTCGTGGGGCGGGTGCTGCGGACGCTCGACGCGGACAAGCGCGAGGTGTTCGTGCTCTCCGAGCTGGAGCAGATGACGCTCGCGGAGATCGCCGACGGGCTCGGCATCAACCGGAACACCGCGTGGTCACGCCTGCGCGCCGCGCGCCAGCAGTTCGAGGCCGAGCTCGATAGGCTGGAAGGCCTGGAAGGGGAGGCGCGACGATGAGCGAGCTTCGCCCACGAACCAGGGATCTTCTCGCGCGCGCGGCTGCGGCCGATGCGCCGCGCCGGGCGGACGTCGCGCGCGTGCGTGCGCGGGTGGCGTCGAAGGTGGCGCTCGGCGGCGCCCTGGGGGTGACGAGCCTCGGGCTGTCCGGGAAGCTGCTGGCGGCCGTGGCGCTTGCGGGGGCAATCGGAGCCGGGGCGGTCGCGTCGTCGCGCGGGCAGAAGGCGACGGAGTGGTCGCCGACCACGACCGCGCACGCGACGGCGACGGCGACGGCGACCGCGACCGCGACCGCGACCGCGCCCGCAACCGCGCCCGCAACCGCGCCCGCGACGGCGCCCGCAACCGCGCCCGCGACCGCAACCGCGCCCGCGACCGCGCCCACGCTCGCGCCCGCGAAGCGCGTGGGCTCGCCGGTTTCGAGCGGGGCGCCGTCGGTCGCTGAACCTGCGGTGGGCCTGGAGGACGAGCTGCGCTTGCTTCGTGCAGCCGACGACGCGCTTGCGTCGGGTGATCCGGGGCGGGCGCTCGTGCTGCTGGACGATCACGCGCGCCGCTTTCCGTCGGGGGTGCTGGGTGAGGAAGGCGACGCCGAACGCGTGCGCGCGCTATGCGCCGCGGGGAGGCGCGGGGAGGCGCGGGCGCTCGCGGCGCGTCTCGTCGCGGCGCACCCGCGGAGCATTCACGCCGCCGCGCTGCAGCGCGCGTGCGCAGGAGCGGCAGGAGCAGCAGTTGAAGGCGAGGGGTCCCCGTGAGCGTGCGCGCGTGGCTCGGGCTCGTCGCGCTGGCCGCGATGGGCGCCGCGTGTAGCTCGGCGAAGGTCTCCCTTGGCGACGACGGCACCGGGCTTCGGAAGATCGCTCCGGACAACGTCGCCGTCGCCATCCGCGCGTGCCCGACGGGCGCGGCCCACCCCAACGTCTGCTGCCTCGGCGAGGAGTGCACCACGCACGACGTCGCGCCGTTCGCTCCGTGCGCCGCGGGAGAGACGGCGTATCCGGATGGGCAGCGTTGCTGCGCGCTCGACGCGCCGGCGTCGTGCACGCCGTGCGATCCGGCCGTCGAGCGGTGCGGCAGCTCGAACAACGCCGTTTTCCCGCCGCCGCCGATCACCTCGGTGCTCGGGACTGCCTGCGAGCACTGCCCGCCCGGGTTCACGGGCACGAGCGTCGGCGTGACCGGCTGCTGCAGGGGGAACGGGAGCTCTTCGTTCTGCGAGGGCGCCGGCTCGTGCTTCGGCGCGGGCTGTCCGAGCGCGCCGGTGTGCGCGCCGACGTGCGCCCCCGGCTTCATCCAGTCGCCTCATCAGGTCGACGTGTGCTGCCGCCCGGGTTCGCCGCGGGAGGCTTGCTACGTGTGGTTACCCGGCGACGCCTCGGCGTTGTCGTGCGGGGGTGCCGCGTCCTCGTGCGCGTGCCGTCGCAACGACGGCGCCCACGCGCTCCAGATGGACTGCGACGACGCGACGTCGTCGTGCACCTGCTCGGTGGACGGCGTCGCCGGCGGGGCGGTCCACACTTCGCGGGCGGCCTGCACGACCCAGGACACCCGCGCGGCGGCCTGGGTCGCAGCTTGCCGCTTCACCCGTTGAGGGACCCACCAGAAGCATAGAGCAGCCGTCCCGTGAAGGGGACGGTTGCTCTAGCTGGTGCTCTTGACGCTCATCGGGCCGTCCTCGGCCTCGATGCGCGCGAGCTCGCTTTCCACGTCCGCGTCGCCGTTGACGCCGGCCGCTGCCGCGCGCTCGCGGGCGAACATTCGGTTCAGCGTGCGCCGATCGATGCCGAGCACCTCGGCGGCGCGCGTCTTGTTGCCGCCGGTGCGCGACAGCACCCGGTCGATGTAACGGCGCTCGAGCACGGCGAGCGTCGGCCAGTCGTCGGCCAGCGCCGCCCCTCCGCTCGCTGCGGTCGTCTGGAACGCGCGCGTCACCTCTTGGGGGAGATCGTTCGCGGTCACGACGCCTTCGCGCGCGAGCAGCATCGCCCGCTCGACGATGTGCGACAGCTCGCGCACATTTCCCGGAAAGTCGTAGCCATCGAGCGCTTCGAGCACCTCCGGCGCGACGCGCGGGTTGGGACGGCCGAGGCGCTCGGCGTGCTTCTGCGCGAAGTGCCGCACGAGCAGCCCGATGTCCCCCTTGCGCTCGCGGAGCGCGGGGACCTTGACGGTGACGACCTGGAGCCGGAAGTACACGTCCTCGCGGAAACGCCCGGCGGCGACCTCGTTCTTGAGATCGCGGTTCGTGGCGGCGACGACGCGCACGTCGACCTTGATCGCCTCGCTCGCGCCGACGCGCCGGATCTCGCCCTCCTGGAGGACGCGCAGGAGCTGAACCTGCATCTTCGGGCTGATCTCGCCGATCTCGTCGAGGAACAGCGTTCCGCCGTTCGCTTCCTCGAAGAGCCCGCGCTTCACGCCCGTCGCGCCGGTGAAGGCGCCGCGCTCGTGGCCGAAGAGCTCGCTCTCGAGGATCGACTCGGGCAGGGCCGCGCAGTTGACCGCGACAAACGGCTTGGCCGCGCGCGGTGACTTGGCGTGGATGGCCCGCGCGACGAGCTCCTTGCCCGTGCCGCTCTCGCCGATGATGAGCACCGTCGCCGTCGTCGGCGCGACCTGCGCGACGGTCTTGTACACGTTGATCATCGACGGCGCGCTGCCGACGATCTGGGCGTCGGACGCGTGCTGCTCGCGGGCGTCGATCACGGGTGCAGCCGAGCCGGCGATCTTGCGGCGTGCGACCGCCTCGCCCACCATGCGCTTCAGCTCGGTGGGCTCGATGGGCTTCGGCAAGTAGTCGTACGCGCCCTGACTGACGGCGCTCATCGCGCCTTCGATGTCGGCGAACGCGGTCATGAGGATGACCGGAATCTTGTCGGTCGTCGCGCGCACCTGCTTGAGGACGTCGTGCCCGCTCGTGCCGCCGGCGAGGTGGATGTCCGAGAGGACGACGTCGAACTTCATCAGCTTCGCGGCGGGCGGGAGCTCGTCGGCGCGATCGAGCAGCTCGACGTGGTAGCCCTCGTTCCGGAGGACGCGTGCGAGGAGCCCGGCCAGCGTCTCGTCGTCCTCGATCAAGAGGATGTGAGAGCCCGCTCCCGTCGGCTCGACTCCATTTTCGTGCGCTTCGTGAACCATCGACCTGCTCCTGTTCGCCCTGCCTGCCGGCAAAGACTGCGACATTGTGTCCCGTAGCATCATGACAACATCCTTAGGTTTTTCGGTCAAAAAGCCCCGGCAGGGTGAATAAGGAGGCCGGACGCTTGGGCTAAAGCAAACCCGGGACCAGCGGCGATGCGGGACAAAACCGATCCCTGCTGCGCGCTGCCGCGGCAGCATGGAGATCGCCTTCGGGTCACCGGCTCAAACGGAGGGTGGCACTTTCGGACCACGCTTTGGCGCGATCGGTCTATTCGTGGCCGCTAGGTTGAGGAGCATGGAGGTTCCCATGGGCCGTCACTCTTCCAAGTTTCCTACCTTCTCGATCGTCGTCGTCGCCTTCGTCGGGCTCACTAGCTCGATCTCGGCATGCTCGAGCACCACCACCACGGGGGGCTCGAGCTCCTCGTCAGGTAGCTCCGGTTCGTCTTCGGGCTCGTCGGGTTCCTCGTCGGGAAGCTCCGGTTCGTCGTCCGGCTCGGCGGGGTGCGCGAACATCGCCGCGACGTGGAGCCTCACAGGCACATGCGGTGACGACACCTGCATCATCTCGCAGAACCAGTGCGCGACGAGCTTCTCGTGCTCGGGCGGCTCGGTCTCGTACACGGGGACGGTCTCGGGCACGACCGCCACGTTCTCCGGCCGTAGCGGCCTCGGCGTTCAGGGCACCTGCACGACGACGGTGAACGCTGCCGCCACGGCGATGACCGGTACGTGCAGTCCGCAAGGCGGGGGCACCCCCTGCACGGTCAGCTTGGCGAAGAAGTGACGCCTCCGCTCGCGTAGTCCGACGGCGTCTGTCCCGTCCAGCGACGAAACGCGCGATCGAAGGCGCGCGTCCCCGAGAAGCCCAGGAGGCGCGCGGTCTCCTTCATCGTGCGTCCGGGCGCCGCGAGGAGCTCGACGGCGATCGCGCGCTGGACGCCGGCCAGGACCGCGTGAAACGTGGTCCCTTCGAGCTGGATTTGCCGCTGCAGCGTCCGCGGGCTGACCGCGAGGCGCTGCGCGGCGGTGGCGATCTGCGGGCGCTGGCCGGCGAGCAACAGATCCGCGACCGCCTCGCGCAACGCGCCCTCACGCGTGCGCGTGCTCCCCGCGTCCTCGACGGCGTGCCGCAGCTGCGCCTCGAGCGTGGCCGCGAGCGCGGGGACGTCCGTGGCAAGGCGGGTGCGAAGCGCGGCGCTCGAGAGCACGAGCTGCGTCGCACGCGCGCCGAAGCGCACCTCGCACCCGAACGCCGCCCGGTGGGCCCGCGTGTCCGTCGGCGCCGCGTGGGCGAAGCGCACCTCGGACGGCGAGAACGACGGCCCGGCCCCCCCGCGCCCGGTCGCGATCGCGTCGGAGACCGCGTACTCCGCCGAGCAGCGCTCGCCGAGCCGTGCCGCGCCGAGGCCGGTCAACGTGAGCGTCGCCCCGCCGCGCGTGCGCGCGTACTCCCATCGCGTCGTCCCGCTGACGGCGCGCCAGTACGTGGTCATGCTCCGGGCCGCCCCTTCGAGCGTGGGCATCGACGTGGCGAGGAGCGCGACCAGGCTCCGCATCTCTCCGCGCGGGATCATGGCGGCCCGCACGGGAAAGCCAGGATCACGCAGCTCGCGCATCACCACCTCCCACAGCGCGTAGACCTTCTCGGACGCGACGTAGTCGTGCAGGTTCGGCGGCGCGGCGCGCTGGATGCCGAGTTGCCGCGCGAGGCGGGCCCCGTCCATCCCCGCGCGCTCGGCGGCCCTGATCACGTGGAACGCCGTGATCAGCGTCTCGGCGCCGGGGCTGGGTGGCGTCGCCGTTTTCACCGGCCCTCGAACGTGGCCTTCCGCTTCTCGAGGAACGCCTTCATGCCTTCGCGCTGATCGCTCGACCCGAAGAGCGACGCGAACGCTTGCGCCTCGAGCTCGTTGGCGATGGGGAGCGGCACGTCGAGGCCCCGCTCGAGGACGCGCTTGCACTGCGCGATGGCGAGCGGGCCCTTGGAGGCGATCTTCACCGCCACCTCGCGCACCTTCGCCATGAGCCCGTCGTGCGGGACGACGGCGCTCACGAGCCCGATGCGCAGCGCCATCTCGGCGTCGATGATGTCCCCGGTCATCACGAGCTCTCTCGCGCGCGCGATGCCGACGCGGCGCGCGAGGCGCTGGGTACCGCCGAAGCCGGGGATGACGCCGAGGTTGACCTCGGGCTGCCCGAACTTCGCGCGGTCGGAGGCGTAAATGAAGTCGCACGCGAGGGCGAGCTCGCACCCGCCGCCGAGCGCGAAGCCGTTCACCGCTGCGATGATCGGAAAATGCGCAGACTCCATGAGGGCGCCGACGCGGTGCCCGAGGTTCGAGAACGTCTTGGCGTTGGCGACGGTCATCTCGCTCATCGCGGCGATGTCGGCGCCCGCGGCGAAGGCCTTGTCGCCTGCGCCCGTCAGGATCGCGACGCGAACGTCGGGATCCTTCTCGAGCTCGTGCAGGACCTTCAGGAGCTCGCCTACGAGCTCGGCGTTCAACGCGTTGAGCTTCTCGGGGCGGTGCAGCGTCAGGGTGACGATGCCGCCGTCGCGCTCTACAAGGACCGTTCTGTCGCTCGCCATGTCCTCGTCTCCCGTCAGAGCGAATGCCCGACTTTTACGCCCTTGTCGTCGTACACGTAGAAGCCGCGCTTCGTCTTCCTGCCGAACCAGCCGGCGGCGACGAGGTTTCGCAGCATCGTCGGCGCGCGGTATTTGTCGTCGCCGAGATCGCGCTGGAGGACCTCGAGGATGAAGAGGCAGGTGTCGAGGCCGATGAGGTCGGCCAGCTCGAGCGGCCCCATCGGGTGGTTCAGGCCGAGCTTCGCGGCGGTGTCGATGTCCTCGGGCGTGCCCAGGCCCTCTTGCAGCGCGAAGCACGCCTCGCCGATCATCGGCAGGAGCATGCGGTTCACGAGGAAGCCAGGCACGTCCTTGCTCGTCACGACGACCTTGCCCATCTTCTGGGCGACGGCGCGGATCGTCTCGTGCGTCTCGTTCGAGGTCTGCATCGCCCGCACGATCTCGAGCAGCTTCATGAGCGGCGGGGGGTTCATGAAGTGCATCCCGATGACGCGATCGGGGCGCGTGGTCACGCCCGCGAGGCGCGTCAGCGAGATCGACGACGTGTTGCTCGCCAGGTAGGCGTCGGGGCGCATGGCCGCGTCGCACTTCTTGAAGAGCTCGAGCTTGAGGTCGACCTTCTCCGTCGCCGCTTCGATGACGAGATCGCACGCCTCGAAGCTCGGGATGCCGGCCACGGGGGTGATGCGGCCCATGATCTGCGCCCTCATGTCGGCGCTGACCTTGCCCTTGTCGACCTGCTTTCCGAGGACGAGATCGATCTTCGCCCAGCCCTTCTGCGCGAGCTCGAGTGACGCGTCGGCGAGCCGCACTTCGTAGCCCGCCGTGGCCGCGACCTGCGCGATGCCGCCCCCCATCTGCCCGGCGCCGAGAATGCCGATGATCTGAACTGCGTGTATCTCGGGGAGATCTGCCATGGATCGTTGCCTCGTCGTCGCGGGTGTAGCACAAGACACCGGTGGTGCGGGTGCGCTGGATTCGGGTCGGGATGGTGCTCGCGGCGCTCGCGATCGCGAGCGCCGGGTGCGCGTCGCTGACGCCGACCGAACGGGCGCGCTCGCTGGCGCGGCAGCACCGCGAGCAAGAGGGCATCCGCGTCTTGCGCGAGCAGCTCCGCGCCCATCCGGAGGATGTCGAGGCGCGCCGCTTGCTGGTGCGCTTGCTCGCCTACTCCTCCGACCTGAACGGCGCGCGCGCCGAGGTGGCGGAGCTCGAGAAGCGCCTCCCCAAAGGCGACCCGCTCCCGTGGATCGAGCTCGGGCACGCGTTCGAGCTGGCGCACCGCTTCGAGGAGGCGCTCGCCGCGTACGATACCGCAGCGAGCGCGGCGCCAGAGTCGGCGGCCGGCCCGCGCGAAGGGGGAATGCGCTGCGCGCGCTGGGGCGAGGCGGAGGAGGCGCGACCGCGTCTCGAGGAGGCGATCCATCGCGGCGCCAACGACGCGGCCCTCTACCACGCGCTCGGGCTCGTGCGGCTGCACACGAAGGACGTCGACGGCGCGGAGGAAGCCTACCAGAAGGGCCTCGCGCTCGAGCCCAAGGGGACGGAGAACCTGCTCGGCCTCGCCACCGTGGCGGTCCTGAAGGAGAACGCCGCCGCCGCGCTCGCCGCCTACGGGCAGATCCTCGCGCGCCGTCCGGACTTCGGACCGGCGGAGCTCGGGCGCGCATGGGCGCTCGCGAAGCTGGGGCGCACCGACGACGCGCGGCGCGCACTCGATCACGCCGAGGCGCTGGGCGCGCCCCGCGCGAACGTGCAGAAGCAGCGCGCAGCGCTACACTAGGAGAGGCTGGCCACGCAGGCCTTCAGCTTGGCCTTCAGCGCCTCGGCGCCGAGAGGGAGGCCGATCGCGCCCTGGGGGCGCACGGTGCCGAGGATGTTCGCGAAGGGCACGCCGCCGCCGGCGCCCAGGTACCACATGCGCGAGTCGTGGCTGTTCGCGCGGTTGTCGCCGACGACGAACGCCTCGCCCGGCTTCACCGTCCACGGCCCCGCCGGCATCGCGGCTTCGAGCCCGCGCTCGTGGAAGACGAGGAAGCGCGTGCCGTCGAGGTTCTCCACGACGAGCTCCCCCTCGTGGCGCTGCCCGCCCTCTTCCGAGAACGCCCATGCCCCCACGGTGCACGACGGCGTGACCTTGCCGTTCACGACGAGCGTGCTTCCACCCCGTAGCTCGACGACGTCGCCAGGCATCCCGACGACGCGCTTCACGAACTCGGAGCTCGGCTGCTCGGGGTAGCGGAAGACGATCATCTTGCCGCGGCCCGCCTCCTTGTCCGTCCGGTTCACCAGGATGTGCTCGCCGTTTCCGATCGTCGGGATCATCGACCCCGACGGGACCTTGTACGAGCCGGAGAGAAAGCCACGCGCCACGACCAGCGTCGTGGCAATCGCGATCGCCGTCCCGACGAGGATGAAGGGCAGGTAGCTTCTCGGGCCCTTGTAGGTCCCGTCCTTCTTCGCTTCTCCCTGGGCGAGGGCGTCGTCGGTCATCGCGCGGACCGTATAGCAACCGTCCCGTGGATGGAACGGTTGCTACACACTTCCTGTCGGTCGCACCTTCCGAGTCGCGACGCGCTGGTGCGGCTCAGCCGGCGACGACGATCAGGTGAATCCGCGCGTCGGGCTTCGCGGCGAGGCGCGCGAGGCGTTCGTTGACGACGTCGATCCGGTGGCGTGCGGTCGGGCTCCACACCACGTTCGCCCCGAGGTAGACGGCCGACGCGCGACCGCCCTGAAGGAGCGCGCCCCAGCCCGCAAGGTCCGCGTCGCTCACGCGCGTCGTCGGGACGCTCTTCACGTCCGGCGTGAAGTAGAAGGCGAACGCGCGCCCGTCCTTCGTGAACACGTTGGCGATGACCTCGCGCGGCGCGCCAGGCCAGCCGTGGTGCGGCGGCACCGCGCAGAGCCAGTTCGTGGCGAGGATCTCGGCCGGGCTCTTCACGAGCTCGAGGTCGCCGTAGAGCTGGGCGCCGGCGAGCGCGGCGTACTCGCGCTCTTGCCACCCGGCCCCGCTGGAAACCGAAGTGGTGGCCGGTCGCCCAGGGGGCAGGCCCTGTGGAATCTGCGCGAGGCGCGCGCGCAGCGACTTGTTGGTCCCGTCGTTCGGGTCGATCGCGAGCGCTTCGTTGAGGCAGCGGACGGCCTCGTCACGCTCACCGCGCGCCGCGTGCGCACGCGCCTTGGCGCCCCACGCGATGGCGTGCTTCGGGTCGACCTTGAGCGCGTTGTCGAAGCACTGGATGGCCTTGTCGTGCTGCATCCCTTGCTCGAGGTGCAGCCCCTCCTGCACCCAGCCCATCGCGTCGCGCCCCTGGACGCTTCCCGGGGCGCTCGAAAGCACCTCTCCGCAATAGATGCAGAGGCGCTTCGGCTGAACCTGCCGATGGCACTTCGGACAGGTGATCATTGGGCCCCCGAATCCACATGGAAAGCGTAGCGCGCCGCGTCCGTTGGGCCAAAAAACAGCCGAAATGCGGCCGCCGGCCCGGTTGGTCAGGCGGCGACGACGATGGCGGTCGGCAGGGGGCGGCGGAGCAAGCGCTCCACGGTCGCGACCGGCATGCCCGACGGCGGGTACACGTACCGGGCGTTCTGGTGGCTGTAGGCCACGAACGGGGGTCGCGCAAGTCGGCCCCGTGCGATACTTGAAGGGCATGAGCCGCGTGATGCAGGAGCTCGACGACCTGTTCGACGAGCTGGACCAGCTCCTCAAGAACCCCGACGCCGGCGCCGCGCTGGCGGACAACGGTGTGAACATCAGCCTGGCCATCGTCGCGGCGGACGGCCTCCGGGCCTACCTGCACGGCGAAAAGGAGCGGGCAGCCGAGGAGCTCGGCACCGCGGCGGAGGAGATCACGTCGCGCATCCAGGCCGCGCGCGTCCTCGCCGCGGGGAAGCCGTCGTGAGCGTCCGGTACCCGTCCGGGGGCGTCCCCACCCTGAAGACCGGGCACGCGCACCCGCACCCCGAGCCGGTCAGCGGCGCGCGCTACTCGGCGGTGGAGCTCATGCCCGGCAACCAGCGCGTGCTGATGCTCGACCAGCGGCGGCTCCCGCTCGTCGAGGCGTACGAGACGTACACGCGCGCCGAGGAGGTCGCCGAGGCGATCCGCTCGATGGTCGTGCGCGGCGCGCCGGCGATCGGGATCGCCGCGGCGTACGGGCTGGTCGTCGCCGCGAGCGCCGCGAAGGGGGACGGCGCCTCGTACGTCGAGGCCATGCACCGCGCCGACGCCGTGCTCCGCGCCGCGCGCCCGACCGCGGTGAACCTCGCGTGGGCGCTCGAGCGCATCGGAAAAGAAGCGCTCGCCGTCGCCGCCGAACTCCCGCTCGAGCGCGCCGATCGCGTCGCCGAGGCGGCCCGCAAGCTCCACCGCGAGGACGTCGCCGCGTGCCGCGCCATCGGAGCGCTCGGCGCCGCGCGCATCCCCGATGGGGCCACGATCCTCACGCACTGCAATGCCGGCGCGCTCGCGACGGGGGGCTACGGCACAGCGCTCGGCGTCATCCGCGCCGCGCACGAGGCCGGCAAGAAGGTGCGGGTGCTCGCCACCGAGACCCGTCCGCTCTTCCAGGGCGCGCGCCTGACCGCGTGGGAGCTCGCCCGCGACGGCATCCCGGTCGAGGTGATCACCGACTCGATGGTGGCGCATTTCATGGGCCGTCGCGAGATCCACGTCGTCGTGGTCGGCGCCGATCGCATCGCGCGCAACGGCGACACCGCGAACAAGATCGGCACGTACGGCATCGCGTGCATCGCCGCCGCCCATGGCGTGCCGATGTACGTCGCCGCCCCCTGGAGCACCGTCGATCTCGCGTGCCCGTCCGGCGAGCAGATCCCCATCGAGGAGCGCAGCGAGCGCGAGGTGACGCACCCGGAGGGCACCGCGATCGTGCCCGAGGCCGTCCGGGCGCGGAACCCGGCGTTCGACGTCACCCCCGCCCGCCTCCTCGCCGGCATCGTCACGGAGCGAGGAATCGCCTCGCCGGTGGACGAAGCGCACCTCGCCGCGCTTGCATCCGCACCGATCGCATTGCAGAGCTGAGGGAGTCAGATGTTGCGATTCTCTTCGATGGGCTACCTCGCGCTCGCGTCCCCGCTCCTCTTCGCCTTCCACGCCGGCTGCAGCTCCTCGCACGGGTCGAGCGGCGGCTTCACGGGGACCGACGGCGGCGGAGCGATCGACGGCGCGGGCGTCCTCGTCGGCAACGACGGGAGCACGGTGAACCAGGGCGGCTGCAGCGACGCCTCCAAGCTCGTCTACGTCGTCTCGAAGGAGGGAGGGCTCTTCAGCTTCGACCCGCCGTCGCTCGCCTTCAAGTCGATCGGCCACCCCAACTGCCCGACCGCCGGCGCCCCCAACTCGATGGCGATCGACCGCACGGGCACCGCGTGGGTCTCGTACACCGACGGCACCGTCTGGCGCGTCAGCACGAAGGACGCGTCGTGCGCGACGTCGCCGTATCCGGCCGAGCAGCTCGGATTCCACACGTTCGGCATGGGCTACGCGTCGAACGAGGCCGATCCGCTCACCGACACGCTCTACATCGACGACCACGACGGGCGCGGGCTCGCGAAGGTCGACGGCAGCGGCAAGGCGACCCTCATCGCCCCGTTCGGAGCGCCGCTCAAGGGCAAGAACTGCGAGCTCACCGGGACCGGCGACGGGCGCCTCTTCGGATTTTTCACGACCCTCCCCGCCCAGGTCGCCGAGATCAACAAGGCGACGGGCGCGGTCCTGTCCTCGCAGGTCCTCCAGACGGTCAACACCGGCTCCGAGTGGGCGTTCTCGTTCTGGGGCGGCGACTTTTACCTCTACACGGCCCAGCCAAACGCGGGCGGCTTGCCGCAGAACGCGACGACGTCGGACATCACGCGCTACCGCCCCGCGGACAAGAGCGTCACCGTCCTCAAGCAGAACATCGGCTTTCGCATCGTCGGCGCAGGCGTGTCGACCTGCGCGCCCACGACCGCCCCGAAATAGCGGTGAACGAGCCCCGGTTGACCGTTCCTCCCCGCGGCGCTACGTGAAGTCCGTGTCCAGCTCCGATCCGTCCGCCATCCCCCCGCGCTTCGCGCCGAAGCCCGCATGGCTCAAGGTCCGCGCGCCCGGCGGCGAGACCTACGGCCGCCTGAAGGAGACGTTCCGCGCGCTCGATCTCCACACGGTCTGCGAGGAGGCGCGCTGTCCGAACGTGGGTGAGTGCTGGAGCGAAGGGACCGCGACGGTCATGCTCCTCGGCGACACCTGCACGCGCGGGTGCCGCTTCTGCGCGGTCACGACCGGTGATCCCCGCGGCGCCGTCGACGTGCGCGAGCCCGAGCACGTTGCGCGCGCCATCGCCAAGCTCGAGCTCCAGTACGTCGTCCTCACGATGGTCGACAGGGACGATCTCCTCGACGGCGGCGCGAGCCATGTTGCGCGCACGGTCTCGCGCCTGAAGGAGCTGCGCCCCGACATCCTCGTCGAGACGCTGCTCGGCGATTTCGGCGGGCACCTCGACTACGTCGACACCACGGTCGACGCGAAGGCCGACGTGTGGGCCCACAACATCGAGGTGGTGAAGCGCCTGCAGCGCGCCATCCGCGACGTGCGCTGCTCGTACGAGCGCTCGCTCGCGGTCCTGCGCCGCGCGAAGGAGCGCGCACCGACGCGGATCACCAAGTCCAGCGTCATGGTCGGGATCGGTGAGACGGACGACGAGGTGCTCGAGACGCTGGGAGATCTGCGCGCGGCCGGTGTCGATCTCGTGACGCTCGGGCAGTACCTGCGGCCCACGCCGAAGCACGCGAAGGTCGACCGCTACGTCGATCCGTCGACGTTCGAGCGCTTCCGGGACGAGGCGAACAGGATGGGGTTCCTGTACGTCGCGAGCGGACCGCTCGTCCGCAGCTCGTACAAGGCGGCCGAGGTGTTCGTGCGCGGCGTGCTGCGCCCGGCCGACCCGGCCGCGCACCTCGCGACGCGCCTCGAGGACGCGAAGGCCCGCGCGGCGGCGCAGCTCGCCCCGGCGAAGGATCTGCTCCCTGCCACGAGCCTCGTACGGAAGCCTGAAGCTCGCTAGCATCCGAGGACCATGCTGGTCCTTCATCTCGTGCGTCACGGGGATACGGCGCAGAGCGCCGACGGTGTCTTCTGCGGGGACCTCGATCCTCCGCTCACCGACAAGGGGCTCGCGCAGGCCGACAAGCTCGCCCACGCGCTGGCGAAGCTGAGCATCACCGCGGCGTACGTGAGCCCCAAGCTGCGTGCGCGCCTCACCGCGCAGCCGACGCTCGACGCCACGCGGCTGACGCCCACGTTCGAGGAGGGCCTCCGCGAGATCGGCTACGGGGCCTGGGAGGGGCGCAAGGAGTCGGAGATCAGGGAGAGCGATCCCGAGAACTACAAGAGCTGGGTGCTGGATCCCGCCGTCCACGCGCCGCCGGGAGGCGAGAGTGGCTACGCGATCGCCGCACGCGCGGTGCCCGTCGTCGAGCGCATTCGCAAGGCCCACCCCAATGGGCACGTCCTCATCGTGAGCCACAAGGCGACTGTCCGCGTCATCACGTGCGCGCTGCTCAACCTGCACATCGGGCGCTTCCGCGATCGCATCGCGTGCCCGACGGCGTCGCTCACGACGTTCGAGTTCGGTGACCGCGGGCCGATGCTCGTGCGGATCGGCGACACGAAGCACCTGGAGCATCACTGATGCCGGTCGCCGCGGCGCGGAGGGCGTGGACGGCCGCGCCGGCGGCGCTCGCGCTGCTCGTCGTCGGCGTCGCGGGCAGCGCGTGCGAGCAGGAGCGCGTGGGGACGGTCGCCGGGCCGCCGCTCCTCGCGTCCCCGCCTCCCGCGACCAGCCGGCCGGCGACGCTCGACCTCGTCGAGGTGCGCGGGAAGAGCCGCAACGAGACCATCACGCTGCGGCCTTGCGAGGAGGTGCTCGTCGCCGGCGTCGCCGCAAAGGTCACTGTCCTCGGGGAGGAGCTCGCGCCAGGAGACGCGCTGGTGGCGCTGGGCACTGGCACGCTGGAGATCACGACGAGCTTGCCGTCCGCGACGGTCGCGGTCGCGCGCGTCGTGCCGACGGGGCCGTGCGGCTCGGCGGGGCCGCTCGCCAGGCACGTCGTGCGCGCCACCGCGGCGCCGGAGCTCACGTGGGCCGGCGGCAAGATGCACGCGCACCTCGACGTGGAGAAGGCGGTCTCGCCGTTCGCTTACCTCGGGCGGCTCAGCGGATCGGCGCCCGTCGCCGAGCACACGCACCCCGATTCTTGGGAGCTGATTTGCGCGATCGAGGCGTCCGGCACGTTCCGGCTGAGTGGCCAGGACGCGCGACTCACAGCGGGACGCTGCGTCGCCGTCCCGCCCGGCGAGAAGCACCAGTGGACGCCCGATCCCGGTACGAGCCTCGACGCCGTGCAGGTGTACGTCCCGCCAGGCCCCGAACAACGCTTCCGCGCGCTCGCCGCGTCGCCGGCACCGCCAGCCACATCGCCAGCCCCATTGCCAGCCACGCAGGCGCTGCCGGACGGAGGGACGTAGCGTCGTGCAGCTCCTCGCGCCGCTCGACGCGCTCCGTCGCGACGCGATGGCCGCCGTGCTGGCGCGCCCTCGGCTCGGGGTTTGGCTCACGCGCCGCGACGCGCGTCTCGTGGCGTTCGCCATCGCAGGCGTCGCCGCCGCGCTCGCGACGACGTGCCTCTTGCCCGCGGCGGCGCTGGTCCTCGCGCCGATCGTGCTCGGTGTGCCGCACGTGGCGAGCGACGCGCGGTACCTCGTGCTCCGCCGCGGGTTGCCGCGAGGCGTCGTGGCTGCCGCGGCGCTGGGCTGCGTCGCGATGCTCGCGCTCCGCGTCGCGGAGTTCTCGTCGCTCCCGTCCTTCGCGTCACTCCCGTCGCCCCCGTCACTCGCGTCGTGCGAGATCGTCGTCGGAGCCGCGTGGGCCGTTCTGCTCGCGCTCCTCGGCGGCGTCGCGTCGGGGAGATGGGCGCGCGTGGCGATCGTCGCCCTCGCCGTCGCCCTCGCGTCGGTCGCCGCGTTGCGCGACACGGAGCTCGCTCGCCTGGTGCTTGCCCACGGGCACAACCTGGTCGGCGTCGGCCTCTGGGTGCTGCTCTTCCGCCGCGCGCGTCGTCCGATCGTCCCCGTCGCGATCGCGCTCGTCCTCGCCACGCTCGTCGCCGCGAGCGGCGCGCCGCTTCGCGTGGCCCACGCGCTCGGTACCGATCACGCGTTCGGCATGACCGCGACCGATGCCGCGGCAATGCTCGCCCCCGGCCTCCCGGTCGCGGTCGGGATGGGCCTCGTCGCGTCGTACGTCCTGCTCCAGGGCGTGCACTACGCAGTCTGGCTCGGCTGGATCCCGCAAGACGACGTGCGCGGGGAGGGGACCCTCACCTTCGCCATGACCGCGCGCGCCCTCGTCCGCGACTTCCGTCCGCTCGGCATCGCCGCCATCGCCCTCGCGTGGCTCGCCGTCATCGGCGGCGCGCTCGCCTCCGCGCGAGGCGCGCGTGACACCTACCTCGCGCTCGCCTCCTTCCACGCCTACGCCGAGCTCGCCATGCTTGCCTACTTCGCCGTCGCCGGGTTCACCTCGAAGCACCCCGAAGCTCGCGCCCGCTAGTCCAGCCTGGCGCAGTTCGCGGCGCAGCCGTCGCCGCTTCGCGTGTTGCCGTCGTCGCAGACCTCGCCGCCGTCGAGGACGCCGTCGCCGCAGCGCGGGATCGTGCAATTTTTACGGCAGGTCGAGCGGGCGTCGAAGGCGCGGATCGTGACCGGCTGCGCGAGGACGAGGGCGCTCCGCGTGAGATCGGCATGGACGAAGCCCCACGCGGTGATCCCTTGCAGAAAGCTCGCGCGAACCGTGATCGTCCAGTTCCCCGGGAACGGGAGGCCGCCGAGGACGCCGCCGTCGCTGTTCTGGTTGAAGGTCCATCGCCCCGCCGCCGAGGAAGGTCCGTTCGCGAAGAACTCGCCCGGGTTGTCGTCCGCCAGATCGATCGCGAAGCCCGGCGGGATCCCCGTGATGTCCATGTCGACGCGCGCGGGGGGCTGGTTGTCGTCCTCGCCGTGCGTGACGAACATCGAGAGGCGCCCCGTCGCGCCGTCGACGTACATGTAGAGGCGACTCTCGCGCGGCGCCTCGAAGCCGGTGTGCGAGCTCGCCGAGAAGTAGTCGTAGAAGGACGCGGCGCTCTGCTTGCGAACGAGCGCGTTCGTCCCGAACGCGGGCGCCGCTGGCTGCGAGACCTCGAACGCCGGGCGATCCGCGTTGCCGGCGCCGTCGTCGCACTCTTCGTGGCCGGCGCGTTTTCCATCGCCGCACACCGGTAGCGCGCACCGGCCGTCACAGTCGTCGTCGTCGACGACGTTTCCGTCGTCGCATGCTTCGCGACCGGCCCACACGAAGCCGTCGCCGCAACGCGCGAGGACGCAGCCGGGGCACGCGTCGGTCGTGAGCGCGTTCGCGTCGTCGCACGCCTCTACGCCGGTCTCGAGGAAGCCGTCGCCGCAGCGGGCGAGGACGCAGCTCGAGAGGCACGCGTCGGTGTCGTCACGGTTGGCGTCGTCGCATTGCTCCGGCGGCTGCACGACGCCGTCGCCGCAGGTCTTCGGCCCGCAGCCGCCGGGGCACGCGTCGCCGTCCTTCGTGTTGCCGTCGTCGCACGTCTCGACGCCCGCCCAGAGGACGCCGTCGCCGCAGCGCGCCTTGGTGCAGTCGCGCCGGCACGCGTCGGTGTCGTCGGTGTTCCCGTCGTCGCAGGCTTCGCCGGCGTCGAGCACGCCGTTGCCGCAAGGCGCGGGGGCGGCGGGGCCGAGCCCGGAAGCGGTCGGGACGTCGAGGGACGAGCGCGAGCCGCACGCGGCGACGGCGGCGAGCGCGCTCACGAAGACGACGCCGCGCGCCCGGAGCGAGCTCACCGGCCGCATCTAGAGCTGCTCCCACCGCGCGCCGGCCGAGTCGCCGCACCGGATGCGGAGGATCGTGGCGCGCTCGATGCCCGCGAAGAGCCCGAAGGGGAGACCGTCGCTCGCCGCGCACATCGCCTCGACCAGGCCGCCCAGCGATTCCGGAGGCGTGTTCCGCGCGATCGGCTCGCGCCACCCGGCGAGCGTGATCACCACGTACGACCCCCGTCCGTAGAGCTGGGTCCGAACCGGGGTGAGCTTCGCGGCGATGAGCGCGGCGCCGAGCTTGGCCGGTGGCGCGTCGCCTTCGATTGCAGCGCCCGCCGGGCCGCCGGGCTCTGTGCCGTCCGGCCACTTCGCCAGGGCGGCGCCACCGCCACCGCCGGGTTTCGCGAGCTCGAGCCGATCGCCGTCCACGTCGACGAGGAACACGTCGCGCGGCGCACCGCCGGCCGCGGGGCATCCGGGCGGCGGGCTCTCTCGATCACGCACCTCGACCAGTGCCTTTCCCTCACGGCTCCCCGCGGCCCGGATCGTCACGCACGCGGCACGGTCGCCGTAGCGCTTGGTCGCGCGCACGTACCGCTCGACGTAGTCGCGGGCCGGCTCCTTCCTGTCGAGGTCCCAGGTCGGCACGCCTTTCGGCGACGCGGGAACCAGGGCGGAATCGTCCTCCGGCCGCGGCCGGTTTGGCACGAGGTGACCTTCCTGGTCACGGACGAGGTGCGGGCGGCCTCCCGACCCTGCGCTCGCGCTCGCGCCGGGCGACGCATTCGCTCCTACCGCGGCGTCCTCGCCGGGCGCGGCTTTACCCTTGCAACCGAGCGCCGCCAACAAAACCGAGAGGATGAGCCCGGTGCGCATGCCCCCTACATGACCCAAGGCGTCGGCGGAGTAAAGTCGAGGCGGCGCGCGTTGCACCCCTGACTTGACACGAAACATGCCAGGCGGCGCCGGTCGCCGCGAGGATCTAGCGTTAAGGGGAGCCGTGTCGCGCCGGTCTCCCGGTCCCCCACCCGCCTCCCCTTCACCCTAGATCGATGACGCCTCGCGGGCGTACCAAGAGGAGGCGCGCGACGCCCCCAGTCGGCTACCTTCAGGAGACCATGCGCATGCGAACCGTCCTTTCTCCCCTCGTCACCGCCGGTTGCGCGGCAGCCCTCGTCGCGCTCGCCGCCGTACCGGCGCATGCCTGGCAGGTCCGCGGCGCGGATCCGGTGCCGCAGGGCATGGTGCCGGGCGGGGCCGCCCCACCCGTCGGGCCCGCCGCGCCTGCCGATGTGGCGTTCGACGACACGCTGCCGACGGAGATCGAAGGCGAGATCGCGATCGACCTCCGGGACGACGCGTCGGAGGCCGACATCCAGGCGTTCGCGGGCCGCTACGGCCTGACGATGCACCCGAACAGCGCGTGGAGCACGCACGACAAGTTCGAGGTCGCCGACGTCGATCCCGCCCAGGAACGATCGATCCTCGACCGCATCGAGCACGATCCCCTCGTCGAGCACGCCGAGCCGATGGCGCTCTACCGGGCGCTGTTCGTCCCGAACGATCCGCTCTTCGCCAGCAAGCAGTGGCACATGTCGAACGTCCACGCCGAGGACGGCTGGAACTACACGTGCGGGCGCGGCGTCACCGTCGCGGTCATCGACACCGGCGTCGCGTGCTTCACGAAGGGACCGTTCTCCAAGGGCACCGATCTCGAAGGCACGCGCTGCCTTGGCGGCTTCGACTTCGTGAACAACGGCCCCGAGGCCGCCGACGATCACGGTCACGGCACCCACGTCGCCGGCACGATCGCGCAGACCACGAACAACGGCGTCGGCACCGCGGGCCTCGCGTTCTGCGCGACGCTCATGCCGGTCAAGGTGCTCAGCAAGCAGGGCTACGGCACCGTCACGAACGTGGCCGAGGGCATCCGCTTCGCCGCCGACAACGGCGCCCAGATCATCAACATGAGCCTGGGCGGCCCGACCCGGAGCAAGATCATCGAGGACGCCGTCAAGCACGCCATCGCCAAGGGCGTGCTCGTCGTCGCGGCCGCCGGCAACTCCGGTCGCAGCGTCGGTTACCCCGCCGCGTACGACGGCGTGCTCGCCGTGAGCGCCACCGATTCGAACGACAAGATCGCGTGGTTCTCGTCGCGCGGCCCCGAGGTCGGCATCGGCGCGCCGGGCGTGAACGTCACCCAGCAGACCATTTGCGACGGCGGCGCGAACAAGTGCGAGATCTTCGGCACGTTCAACGGGACGAGCATGGCCGCTCCCCACGTCGCCGGCGCGGCCGCGATGGTGATGAGCATGGGCGTCACCGATCCGGGCGCCCTCCGCAGCGCCCTCGAAGCGACGGCGCGCCCCAAGGAAGAGAAGAATTTGTATGGTGCAGGCATCCTCGACGTCGGCCCCGCGGTCGCTCGCGCCCATTGGCTGCACGTCGGGCTCCGGCTCGCTGCTCTCGTCGCCCTGTTCGGGCTCATCGCGGCGCGCATCAAGAAGAACCGCGGCAAGCTCGCCCTGACGCCGCTGACGATCGCCGGCGCGCTCACCGGCGCGGTGGGGCTGCTCCCCGTCGCTCCGCTCCTCCACCTTGGCTCGTTCGGCTTCGCGCGCCCGGTCGTCGAGTTGCTCATGCGCCCGTTCGGCGAGTGGGATCTGCTCTTCGGAGCGGGCCTGCACCGCTGGCTGCCGCTCGCGAACGCGCTGCCTGCGATGGCAGCGGTCGCGTTCGTGTTCGGTAGCAAGCGCCTGCGCCCCGGCGTCGGCGGCTTCGCGATCGGCACCGCGGCGCTCCTCGCGCAGATCGCCTTGTCGGGCGATGTCGCCTTTGGGCTCGGCACGTTCGCCCTTCGGCTCTGGATGGTCGCAAACGTGGCCGTCTGCTTGTGGCTCGGCCAGATGTGCCTCGACCAGAAGAACGCATAGCCTGCGCGACGTCACGCAGCGCGCAGACGAGCCACAAGGCACACGCGTTGCAGTGATAGAACCATGGGGATGAGCGCGCGGGACGAGGAGGTCCAACGAACGGTCGACGTCGGCACCGTTCTGAACGACAAGTGGCGCATCGACGCCCCCCTCGGGAGCGGTGGGATGGCGGCGGTGTACGCCGCGACCCACCGCAACGGGCTGCGGGTGGCCATAAAGCTCCTGCACCCGTCCCACGCGCAGAACGCCGAGGTCCGTGAGCGGTTTCTTCGCGAGGGGTACCTCGCCAACGCCGTCGGTCACGCCGGCGCCGTCAAGGTCCTCGACGACGACACCACCACGACCGGAGACACGTTCCTCGTCATGGAGCTGCTCGAAGGCGAGACGCTCGACGCGCGGCAGGAGCGGCTCGGTGGAAGGCTGCCCTACGCGGAGGTTTGCGCGGTCGGCGACCAGCTGCTCGACATCCTCGCCGCCGCGCACGGCAAGGGAATCGTTCACCGCGACATCAAGCCCGACAATCTCTTCATGACGAAGGACGGGACGCTCAAGATCCTCGACTTCGGTATCGCGCAGATGCGGACAGCCGGAGCGCTTCGGACCAGGAAGGGCCTCCTGCTGGGGACGCCGGATTTCATGGCCCCCGAGCAGACGAAGGGTACGGAGCACGTCGACGCCCGGACCGATCTGTGGGCGGTTGGGGCCACGCTGTTCACGCTCGCCGTCGGGGAGCCCGTCCACGTATGCGCGTCGGTGCCCGACTTCATCCTGCAAGTCACTACACGCCCCGCGCGCACGCTGCTCTCCGTGGCGCCCGACGCGCCGCCGCAGCTCTCGGCCGTCCTCGCGCGCGCGCTCGTCATCGACAAGGCCCAACGGTGGCAGGACGCGCCGTCGATGCAGAAGGCGCTGCGCTCGGCCAACGCTGTGCGCGCGGCGGCCACCGGCGAGCCACTGAAGTCCGCGGTCCACGTGATGGTCGAGGACGCGGGGCTGGAGACGGACCCGACGGAGTTCGCGCCGAGCATATTGAGCGTCCCGCGCAAGGCGGCGCCCCCGGACCCTATCTTCTCGACGGCGAGGATGGTCGTTCCCCCGAAGCCTGCGCAACAGGCGCCGGCGGTTGCGCATGTCGCGCAGGTCGCTGCGCAAGAGCCGCCGCGCTCCGGGCAACGCCCGCCGGTCGTGGGGCCCGCCAACAAGCCCGCGGCCACGGCGACGTTTCCGACACGCCGCGCGCCGACCGGTGTCTCTTGGCCGGTGGTGGTCGCCGCCGCCGTCGCGATCGCCGTCGCCGTCGCGGCCGTCGCGTGGCTCACCGGAGGGCTCGGCCCCCGGTAGGCCGGCGAGGCGTTGCGTCGCGTGAAACCGCTCCCTATCCTCGTGGCCCGTGGCCAGTAGTCGTTCGCTCCTGGTGATGAGCCGAGCCGGCGTCTTTACTGCGCCGCTGCCCGATACCGGGGATTTCGTCATCGGGCGAGGCGAAGACTGCGAGCTTCGGCTCGACGACACGAAGGCCTCGCGGCGCCACGCCGTGCTGCATTTCAACGAAGATCACGTGCTCATCGAGGACTTCGGGAGCACCAACGGCACGCTGGTGGCCGATCGAAAGCTCGCTCCCGGGGACCCGGTGACCATCGCGCTGGGCGACATGGTGACCATCGGTAGCACCGTGCTCGTCCTCCAGTCCGCCAAGCCGGAAGCGCCGCCCGCGCGCCTGTGGAGCCAGGACACGTTCCTCCAGAAGCTGGAAGATGAACGGCGTCGCGCGGCGCGGGACGGAACGCGCTTTGCTGTCGTGCAGGTCCGCATCGACGGCGGCGCCATCGCCGACCCTACGCGCTCGACGTCCCGCAAGGCCGCCGGCGGCGACGTCGCGCTCGCCGAAGCCCTGGAAACGGCGCTCCGGCAGACCCTGCGACCCGCCGACGTCATCGCCTCGTACGCCACGGGCGCCTACGAGGTCTTGCTCCCCGCCACGCGGGACGACGTCGCGGACGCGCTTGCCGCGCAGATCCGCAAGCGCCTGGAGGCCGACGGGCTGCACGCGGACGTGAGCGTCGCGTGTTATCCGCGCGAAACCGCCGCCAGCGCGCGCGAGGCGGGCGGCAAGCTGACGGAGGCGCCGGCACCGCCCGAAGGCGGCGCGATGAAGCGCCTCGAGCCGATCATCGCGCGCGTCGCCGCCGGGTACATCAACGTGCTCATCCTCGGCGAGACGGGCGTAGGCAAAGAGGTGCTGGCCCAGATGATCCACGCGCGCTCACCGCGTGCCGGCGGGCCCATGCTGTGCATCAACTGCGCCGCTCTCTCTCCGGCGCTTGCTCAGGGGACATGTAGTAGGGCGTCCCCAAGATGACCCCTTGCGTCGTGATGGTGGGCACCAGCGCTTCGGTCGCGGCGCTGGGATCGGCCGGAGTGTGCGACTTCTTCGCGATGCCGAAGTCGAGGACCTTGGCGACGCCGTCCTCACGGATCATCACGTTCTCGGGCTTGACGTCGCGATGCACGAGCCCGCTTTTGTGCGCCGCGGCGAGCGCCATGGCGATTTCGACGAGCCAGCGGACCCTGGTCGCGAGCGTCGTCGCGCCGGCCCGAATGACCGGGCGGAGCGACGTCCCCCTGACGAGCTCCATCGCGATGTACGTCGTTCCTCGCAGAGCCTCCGGCGACGAAATCTCTCCGACGTCGTAGATCGCGACCACGTTCGGGTGCTCGAGCGCTGCCGCCGCGCGCGCCTCGCGGAGCATGCGCGCCGCGCCGTCGGTCTCGGGCGTCGAGCCCTTCGCACGGAATACGTCTTCGGGCGACGGGGGGCTTGAGCACCTTAAGGGCGACGGAGCGGTGGAGACGCTCGTCGTAGGCGCGGTAAACCTCGCCCATCCCGCCCTCGCCGAGAACCCCCTGGATCTCGTAGCGGTCTATTTTTTCGCCGACCGAAAGAGCCATGGGGGCAGGTCCAGACTACCAGAACTCGCGCCCGCCCTCCGTGGTACGATCCTCGAGCGATGTCGCTGAAGATCGACCAGGACCACTCCCGCTTTCGCGCGATCGTCCGGGGCAAGATCCGCCAGAACCTCCGCAAGTACATCTCGCAAGGAGAGATGATCGGGCGGAAGGGCAAGGACCTCGTCTCGATCCCCATCCCGCAGATCGACATCCCGCGCTTCCGCTTCGGGGACAAGCAGCAGGGCGGCGCGGGGCAGGGCGACGGCGACGCCGGCGATCCGGTCAGCGGCCAGCAGGGGGACGAGCAAGGCGAGGGCGGCAAGCAGGCCGGCGAAGGCGCGGGCGAGCACGTCCTCGAGGTCGACGTCACGATGGACGAGCTCGCCGCGATCCTCGGCGAGGAGCTCGAGCTCCCGGACATCCGCGACAAGGGCAAGAGCAAGATCATCAACGCGAAGGATCGCTACACCGGCGTCCGCCGCGTCGGCCCCGAGTCTCTCCGCCACTTCCGCCGCACGTACCGCGAGGCGCTGAAGCGCCAGATCTCGATGGGCGCCTACTCGCCGGACAAGCCGGTCATCGTCCCCATCCCCGACGACAAGCGCTACCGGTCCTGGAAGACCGAGGCCGAGCCCGTCGCCAACGCCGTCATCATCTACATGATGGACGTCTCCGGCTCGATGGGCGACGAGCAGAAGGAGATCGTCCGCATCGAGAGCTTCTGGCTCGATGCGTGGCTGCAGAAGCAATACAAGGGCCTCGAGAGCCGCTTCATCATCCACGACGCCGTCGCGCGCGAGGTCGATCGCGAGACGTTCTTCCACACGCGCGAGAGCGGCGGCACGATGATCTCGAGCGCCTACAAGCTCTGCTCGCAGCTCATCGACGACCACTACCCGCCCGAGGAGTGGAACATCTACCCGTTCCACTTCTCCGACGGCGACAACTGGTCGATGGACGACACGCTCGCATGCGTGGACATCCTGAAGCAGAAGCTCCTCCCGCGCGCGAACATGTTCGCGTACGGCCAGGTCGAGAGCCCGTACGGCTCGGGGCAGTTCATCAAGGATCTCCGCGACCACTTCGGCAAGGACGAGCGCGTCGTGACCAGCGAGATCCGCGACAAGGACGCGATCGTCGGCAGCATCAAGGAGTTCCTCGGCAAGGGGAAGTAGCGAGCCTTCTTGTGGGTCGCTGCCGTCGGTTGCCCGTTCCGGTGAACCAACATCGCTCTAAGGGCGTGGCGGCGTACGTTTATTCAAAACTTTTGGGAACCCGGCGCGTCTGAGGGCACATGAAGCTCCAGCGCCGCTCGTGGGTGCTGGCCACAGTCCTCGTCGCCGCGGCGTGGGCAGGGCCAGCGTGTGTTCGTTCGCAGCCGAGCCCGGTCGCCGGCGCCTCGGCGCCCGAGGTCGCGGTCGCGGCGGGCGACGCGCCGGCTGCTCCCAAGCCTGGCGCCCCGATGAAGGACCAGACGGTCGGCGAGCCGAAGACGTACGACAACCTCACGGTCTTGCCGATCTTCGCCAAGACGCAGGTCGACGTCGGCGCGTTCACGACCCTCGACGCGGCGATGGCGAAGGGCAAGGCCGAGGTGCGCGAGGTCGGCGGCGGCGGCGACGACCAACCGCAGAGTCAGGGCCACAGCCGTGGCCGGGGCGGCGGCGCGCAGGTGAACACCCTCGTCATCGAGAACAAGGGCGACGTCGCCATCTACGTCCTCGCCGGCACCGTCGTGAAGGGCGGCAACCAGGACCGCCAGATCGGCCAGGACTTCATCATCGAGCCGAAGCAGAAGACCCCCATCGACGCCTTCTGCGTCGAGCACGGACGCTGGACCGACGCGCGCGACGGCCGCGCGACCGGCGGAAAGTTCGGCACCGCGCAGCAGCTCGTCACGAGCACCGTGCGCGCGGCGGCGCAGTACAAGAAGGACCAGGGCGAGGTCTGGGCCAAGGTCGAGAAGGTCAACGAGGCGCACCACAAGAGCGCGACGAGCGGGACGCTCATGGCCACGCTCGACGCGCCGGACGTGCAGAAGAAGCGCGCCGCGCTCGTCGAGAAGGTGAACGGATACCTGGCGACGGTGCCGCCGACCGAGAAGGTCGTGGGCTTCGCGTACGCGATCGACGGGCAGGTGAAGGGCGCGCGCTGGTTCGCGAGCCACACGGTGTTCGAGCTCTTTCGCACGCAGCTCGTGAACGGCGCCGCCGTGGACGCGCTGACGGCGCAGGCGGAGCGGGGAGGCGCGCCGCCGCCGGTGACCGCGCCGGTGAAGCAGGAGTCCGTCGTTCAGTTCGTCGACGACGTGGACAAGTCGGCCGTCACCGAGCGCCGCGACACGGCGGGCTCGAACGCGAACGAGTATCGGGAGTCCCCGAAGGCGTACGGCTCGAAGGCCTTCCGCAAGGCGAGCCCGTCGGCCCCCGCGCCGGCGGTGCCGGTGAGCCAGGACTATCTGGTGAAGTAGGGACGGCGGCATCGCGGTAGCGATCCTCGGTTGCCCCGATGGTTGCAGCTAGCCAAATGATGCGAGTCACACTCACGGTCGCGCCGGTACTCGT
>JANYHK010000105.1 GCA_025359105.1 Myxococcales bacterium
GTGCCGAACACGGCACGCCTGCACCACGAACTGTACCTACCGCGCGCCGTTCGTCAAGCGAGGGTCCTCATTGCGTAGAGCCGGCAGCAGGACCCCGATGCTTTCAAACTCGCGGCGCGCCCCGAACTGTCGGATCGCCTCATCGTTTTGGCGAACGAGCGCGCGCACCCCGAAGCTTGGTGTGAAACGATTCCACGTGCGACGGCGCCCATCGTCGCGCCGCGGCCCCAGTTGAGTCCTGATACTCTAAACCGCATGGCGCTCGTCACCTGCCCGGACTGTGGAAACCAGATCTCAGACGCAGCACCGGCCTGCCCGCGTTGTGGTCGCCCGGCAACGTTGATGGCGCCGCAGCAACACGCGCCACCACCGCAAGGGCCAGCGCCTGGCTACGCGCAGCCGGCCGTCGTCGAACGACTCTTATTTCAAGACGCCACGGTCACTGTCACCAACGTCCGGGCAGTCATCAGCGCGACCAACACGACGTACGCCATGTCGAATGTCACGAGCGTGCGCGCCTTCATCGAGCCGCGCCCGCCCTCACTCTTGGTGTTCGGGTTCATGCTTGTCGGCGCCGGACTCTTTTGCGTCAAAGTCGACGACAGTTCATCGGTGGGAACTATCGGCCTGATGCTCGGGGGGCCCCTAATTCTGGGGTATTTCTTGAGCAAACCGAAGCACTGGGTTCGCATCGGTACCGCGGGCGCGGAGGCGAATGCGATCTGGTCGCACGATCCGAGCTGGACGCAAACCGTCGTCAACGCGATGAACGAGGCGATCGTCCGGCGCGGCTAGTGAAGCTATCGCGCGCGTCGACTCGCCAGGCTGACGACCTCCGCACCCTCGCCGCGCATCTCGCTCGTCACGTCGACCAGCTCGCGCGCGAGGTCGCGCACGCGGGCAAGCTCTCCGATACCGGCGAGCGCCTCGATCGCGGTGGCGAGGGCGCGAACGCGCTCGATGTCGAGCGCCGGATTCGATTCGTCCTGATTCGTCCGGCCACCTGGTGACGGGAACTTAGGGTCACGCGGCGAGTCGTTGTCGGGGGTCGCTTCGTTGCTCTCCGTTCGCCGTTCCTCGCTCTCCGTGCCCGAACGTCGAGGTTCAAGTCCCTTCCTTCGCACAACGATTTCCGAAGTGCCCGACGACGAGGGCGCCGGCTCAGCTGCGGCCTAGGACGAAAAAGGCCAGCTAGGCGACGACCACCAGGGCCACAAGCAAGCTCGCGGTCCGCCGCGCCGGCGCGCCCCACGCGTCGAGGCGCGGCCGGAACGCTTTCGACCGCCGCGCGCTTCGGCGAGAGGGCGGAGTCCGCACGCGCCGCGAGCTTGGCGAGCGTCGGGGGTCGACGTCGTCTTCCACCGCGGAGGGTAGAGACCCTGCACCTGCTCGAGGCAATGTCCGGCCACGTCGAGCGCGTCGGCCCAGCTCACCGTGACGAACCCGTCGTGCCCCTCGATGGCGACCTTCTCCGCGAGCGGCGCACGAACGCCAAGTCGAGGAGGGCGCGGGGCTCCGTGAGCCGCTCGTCGACGAGGGCCAGCGCTCGCTCCATCGCCTCGTCGTCCGCGGAGGCGACGAAGTAGACGACCTCCGTTCCCGGGAGGAAGGCGACCAGGTCTCCCGCCACACGTAGCTCGTCGCAGCGCTCAGGCAGAAGCATCCGCTCGGCCGCGTACGCGTCGTTCCAGCGCCCTTCCCAGAGGCCCGGCCGCATCTCGGTCGCGGCGCGCGTCCGCGCAAATTTCCGTATTCGACATGACCCTTGTGCAAACTCGACGGTCTCAAGCGCTCCCCGCTATGGGAGAGAGCGACCATCATGTTCACGCGCGCCACACGGCCCCTCGGCCTCACGCTCCTTTGCGTTGCCCTCGCCGCCTGCTTCGCGGGGCCGTCCTCCACGGACCCGGGCGGCGCCGCCCCCCCGAAGGCACCCGACGCGGACGCAGGCGGAGTCGCGCCCGGCGCCCCCCGAGGACCGCTGAACGCCATGGAGCGAGGCCTGGCCCTCGTGCAGTCGAACGGATGCGCGAGCTGCCATCAGTCGGGTGATCCGAAGGACGGCGCGCTCTCCGGTCGCGCGAAGCCGCTGCGCGGGACGGTGTACCCGCCGAACCTGACGCCGGACAAGGAGACGGGCCTCGGCGATTGGACCGAGGAAGAAATCGTGCGCGCCATCCGCGAAGGCAAGGACGATCAGATGAGCGATCTCTGCTCCGTGATGCCGCGCTTTGCGGACCTGAGCTACGCGCAGGCATCGGACATCGTCGCGTACCTGCGCGGGCTCCCGCCCGTCCGTCACAAGCTGCCCGCGAGTCAGTGCGACGACGCCCCCGGAGAAGGCGGCGCATCCGGCGACGCGGGCTCCGAGGTCGCAGACGACGCGGGCGGAGGCGACGCGGCGCAAACCGGACCCGACGCCCAGCCCGCGACCGATGCCGGAGCGACGTGCCCGGGCTTCGCCGCGCCCGACACCGCAGCCCCGTGCCGTGGCTGCGGCACCCACGCCTGCCAGCCGAACGGATGTTACGGCGGCTACTACTGCGAACTCGGCGCGGCGAAGTGCCACGCGAAGCCGCCGATCTGCCCGTAGCTGCGGTGGAGGCCCCACGGAGCACCCCCAGGAGGACACCCGCGCGCTCCAAGTCGCCTACGCCCCTTCCCGCCAAGGGGTGCCGGCGATGCGTTCATCGCCTACCGCGAGTCCGACATCGCGCTCAGCGGCCCGGCGGTCGCACGGCCTCGCGCAGCATCGGCCAGAGTGCGTGCGCGATGAGCGAGCCGCCGAGCTCCGACACATGATCGCTGTAGCTGTAGAGGACCCTGCCCTGGGCGTCCGCCGCGGAACAGCTGCGTCGCCCCTCGCACAGCACGTCCAGCGTGTCGAAGACGAGCAGCCCTGCGTGCTTCGCCTTCAGAGCGTCGATCACATCGCGGTAGGGCTTCGACAACTGCATCTGGCGCGCGTACGAGATCGTGCAGTCGATGCGACGCGGCCTGAGCGCGAGGGCATCGTTCAAGAAAGGGAGGGCCGTCGCACGGGACACGCAGTCCGCGGGGTCGGGGAGCGTCGGGTTGTCGACGACGACGAGCACCACCTTGCCCGCCGCGATCAGCTTCGTGATCATCCGATCGAGCCCAGCGAACGCGATGCCGGCGTTGGCGCTGCCCGGCAGCTCCTCCAACGTGTCGTCGTGCTCGAGGCCGAACAGGAGCCGTATCGCGGCCACGAGGACGACGACGCGTACCCCCGTATCCGCGTCGACGGCGTCCGACGCGATGGTGGCGAGGGCGCTGTAGTGACGGTATCCCGGCGCTTCGCTGAGCACCGGAACGATCCCTCGGAAGCCGCCTCCGCTGATCATCACGACGCGCGTGCTCGCATCGGATTCCTTGACGAACGCGTTGAACAAGGCCCGCGCCTTGCTGTCGCCGACCAGCGCCACGGTCGGCCGCTCGCGAGCGTCCGTCCGGCAGGACTCGAAGAGACGTCGCTGGTCGTCGGGGACGAGGCACCCTGGCTTCGTGGCCGGATCGAAGTCGGGCTCGCGCTCCGGGAGCTGGAACGGGTTCAGAGCCACGACCGCGCGCCCGGGAAAGCCGCCGCTCCGAAACGCGACGAAGCCGAAGACGCCGATGCCCACGAGCGCCGCGCAGAGGACGCTCGTCTCGAGCGTCACGCGACGGCTCGCGCGGAGAGGCCGCTCGATCGCTGCGTGCGTGAGCCAGGCCAGGGCGACGCTCGCCCCCACGGCGACGAGGCGCCCGTACGGCGACGGCGGCCCGCTCGCCGCGACGCGCAAGAGGCTGAGGAGCGGCCAGTGCCATAAGTAGAGGGGGAAGCTGATCCTCCCGATCCACGCCAGGAGCGGCAGCGCGAGGAGCCGCTGGTTCGGCCAAGCATCGTGGCCTGCCGCGATGAGGGCCGCCGTGCCCAACGTCGGCGCGAGGGCCCAGCCCGCCGGCAGCGGCTGCTTCGAGGTGAGGACGACCATCGACGTGCCCAGGACGAGGAGGCCGAAGCTCGCGAGCAGCGTTCGCTCGCGCGCAGGGCGCGGCGTCTCTCCGAACGGATAGCGCCGCGTCTTCGCGCGGTGCGCGAGCAGCGCGCCGATCATCAGCTCCCAAAAACGCGTGAGCGGCGAGTAGAACGCGCCCGGGCCGTTCGCGAGGAGACTCGTCACGAACGAGGCGGCGGCGATGACCGCGACGAGCACGCCCACGTCGAACCGTCGCCGTCGGGCCGCGACGAGGGCGAGCGGAAAGAGCAGGTAGAACTGCTCTTCGACGGCCAGCGACCACAGGTGAAGGAGCGGCTTACGTTCGGCGGTGACGTCGAAATAGCCGGCCTCGCCCTGCAGCACGAAGTTCGAGGAGAAGCTCGCGCCGCCGATGAGGTGCTTGCCGAACGCCGCATACTCGCCCGCGAGGAGGATGAACCACGCGAGGACAGCGGTGGTCGAAAGGACGAGCGCGAGCGCCGGGAAAATGCGCTTGACGCGGCGGGCATAGAACGCGCGCAGGGCGGACGGGCCGTCGCCGTCGTCGAGGAGGATGGCCGTGATCAGAAAGCCCGAGATGACGAAGAACACGTCGACGCCGACGAAGCCGCCGCGAAGGGCCGACGGCGCGGCGTGGAACGTGACCACGGACAGGACGGCGATCGCACGAAGACCGTCGATGTCCGCGCGGTACGTGACGCGCGGCGCACCGCCCATCGCTCGGCGGAAGGGGGGAATCTTGCGCGCCGTCATCTCATGCTATCTTCCGGCGGCGCATGGCGCGGTCGTTCTTCGCGAGGCTCGCGGGTCTGGCGCTCGCGCTGGCGGTCGCTCCTGATCGCGCGGCACCACCGGCCGACGTGCAGCCCGCGCCGACGGTAGCTCCTGGTCGAACGGCGCCGCCGCCCGCGCAACGGACCAATATTTCGTTGTGGCATGGCTTCCGCCGCCATCATCTGAGCGTATCTGGTCGGCTGGCGTTCGTCGTCGATCCGGACTCCACGGCAGAGGGCGCGCCCTGGATATGGCGCGCGACGTTCTGGGGATTTTCCCCGGAGGTCGACGTCGCCCTCCTCTCCGAGGGATTTCACGTCGGGTACGTCGAGACGGAGGACATGTACGGCAGCCCTCGCGCGCTCGCGATCTGGGACGAGTTCTACCTCGTCGCAACGGGTGCGCACGGGCTTTCGAAGAAGCCGATCCTCGAAGGGACAAGCCGCGGCGGCCTCTACGCGTACCGCTGGGCCGAGGCGCATCCCGAGCAGGTGTCGGCGATCCTCGGCGACGCGCCGGTGTGCGATTTCCGTAGCTGGCCGAAGGGACGAAGCGGCGCAGGCAGCCCCGCCGACTGGAGCGCGCTCAAAAAGGAGTACGGATTCGCCAGCGAAGAGGAGGCCCTCCGGTTCGCGGACAACCCGGTGGATCGCCTAGCGCCTCTCGCCCGCGCGCACGTCTTGCTCGTCCACGTGTACGGCGAGGCGGACACGGTCGTGCCGCCCGCCGAGAATACGCTCCTCGTTGCCGAGCGGTACCGCGCTCTCGGAGGCCGCATCGCGCTCTTTCCGAAGCCCGGCGTCGGTCACGTGCACGGGCTCCGCGACACGGGCCCGCTCCTCGAGCAGCTGCGCGGCGCCGCGCGGCGCCCGGGCGCCGAGCCCTGACGTTACATCGAACGCTGCCCGGCCGTTTCGCGGCGCTCGGACCCGACGCTCAGCCCGCGGCCGGCCGTCTCAAAACCAATCTGCCGAGGCCCCGCGCCTATCTTTCCACGATCAACCCTCGAAGCGCGACGCGGTCGGCGGCCACCAGGTCCTTCACGCGGTCCTTGTTCACGTCGGCGACGATGATGTCGCCCACCTCGTTGTTGACCGCGCTGAAGAGCCCGCGCTTGCGCATGCTCTCGGTCTGCCGCTGGTTGTCCTCGGTCGGCGTCAGGTAGTGCACCGAGTCGATCTTGTAGCGGTGGATGAGGAAGAGCTGGCAGAGCATCATCAGGCGCTTTCGCCGGAGGCCGACCTCGACGGTGTTCTGGTCGCGGATCGACAGGATGTTGCGCTCGCGGCGATCCTGGATCTTGTCGAAGACGACGTTGGCGGCCTTCTTCCCGTCTTCGGAGAAGACGGAGAGCTCGAGGAGCTCGGAGCCCGCGCTGTGCGGCTTGAGCCCGACACGGAGCTTGCCCGCGATCGCGTGGTGCTCGCGCCATAGCGTCAGCCACTCCTCGAGCAGCTTGGGCGGCACCTCGGTGAGCACCGCGTGCTGGAACTGCGTCGAGCCCTTGCCCATCGCCTTGGTCGTCGACGTGCGCCCGGAGAGCGACATCAGGCCCGCGTCGGCGCGCGGTCCGCCGACGAGCGTCTGCGGCGTGCGGTACGGCGACTCGAGGAGCCGGAATTTACGCTGCAAGCGCGCGAGCGCGAGCATGCCGTCCTCGCGTAGCGCGAGGGCGAACTCCTCGCCGGCGAGGCCGTCGATCTGGTGGCCGCCGTAGGTGATGAAGTTGAACACGAAGCCCATCTTCCCGAGCTCCTCGGGAAAGCGTCGCATCTGCTCGTCGTTGAGGCCGGTGGTGTCCCAGTTGAACGACGGCGACAGGTTGTACGCGAGCATGCAGTCCGGGTATTGCGCGTGGATCGCGTCGGCGAAAATTTTCGCGTCGTGCAGGTCCGCCGTCTTCGTCTCCATCCACAAGATGTCGGCGTAGGGCGCGACGGTGAGCGACTTGGCGATCGCGTAGTCGATGCCGCCACGGACCTGGTAGTAGCCGTCCGGCGTCTTCGCGTGCTCGCAGTCCCACACGACGTGGACGCCCATCCCCTTGGCCTTCTCGTTGATCGTGTAGAAGGACGCGCGCGCGGCGAAGAGGAGCCACTCCTCCTCGCTCATGGCGAACTGCACGCCCTCGCCGGCGAGGAAGCGCATGACCTCGGCGACGGCCTCGCCGTACGTCTTCACGTTGGCCTCGGTCTGCCAGACGTCGACGAAGCGATCGAAGACCTTGTCGAGCGCCGCGTCGACGGCGACGCGCCCGCCCTTCACGTAGTCGGCGACCGCCGCGGAGATGAGCCCGCCGAGCTCCGCGCCGTCGATCCACGCGTCGGCCGCCGCGAGCTCCTCCTCGCTCGTCGCGTAGAGCTGGTGGCCGCTGAGCTCCTCGATGCCGAGCCCGTGGAAGCGCCGCAAGATCGCGAGGAACGCGACCTTGAAGCTCGGGAGCTCCACGTTGGTCGCGCCGAGGATGAAGGGCTGATCGCGCTCGTCGCTGCGCCCGTCGAGCAGCGTGGCCGACTCGGCGTCGGTCCGCGCGACGACGATGCCAGGCACCTGCATGATGTCGAGCTGGAAGCGCGCGGCGCTGAGGCGCTTGATCTGCTCGTCCTCGGAGACGAGCACCTTGCCGCCCTGGTGTCCGCACTTCTTCACGCCGGGCTTCTGGTCCTCGATGTGGTAGCCGGGCACGCCGACCTCGACGAAGCGACGCACGAGGTTTCGCACGTGCGCGTCGCCGCCGTGGCCGGTGTCGGCGTCGGCGATGATGAACGGGCGGTAGTCGACCTCGGCCGCCACCTTGCGCTGCTCTTCGCTCATGCGCGCGCGCGCGTGGAACTGGTTCTTGTCGGCGGTGAGGAGCGCGCGGACGATCGGCGCTGCCTCGTCGGGGACCTGACTCAGCGGGTAACTCGCGAGGTCGGGCCCCGGATCCTCCTGAACCGAGCCCTTGGCGCTCGTCGCCCACCCGCCCAGGTAGATCGCCTCGATGCCGGCGCGCTTCATCGCGACCGCCTGCCCCGGCGAGTACGGCCCGAACGTCGTGACGCACTTCTTCGCAACGAAGAGCTCGCGGAGCCGCGCGTGAAACGCCACCGCCGCATCGCGCGCGACCGCGTAATCGGCGCGGATCGCGCCCCGTTGCTCCGCGACCTCACGCGCGGTGTAGAGCCGCTTGATCCCAAGGAACCGCGGACTCTCGAAATAGCGGCGCGTCTCGTCGACTTCCTGCGCGAAGGTGGCCATGGGACCGCCATCCTAGACGAGCCCGTGGTCCAGGTCTTCAGCGAGGCGCCACGCGCAGCCAGAAACTACGCTCCCGCTCACCGTTTGGGGCGCCGGATCTCCTGCATCACGGCCCGCGCCGCCTCCGACACGCCCTCGATGGAGTAGTGGACGCCGTCCGCGCGGATGACCACGCGGTGTAGCTCGCGCTGACACTCGCCCTTCGGGCAGAGGATCTCGGCGAAATCGAGCACCTCGATCCCCGGCACGGCCGCCGCGGACGCGCGGATGTCGGCGTTGATGCAGTCGGTCTCCGCGCGGAACTCGGCGTTGTCGTAGGGGCCGAGCGGGTACGGGATCGTCGACGCGAACACGCGGCCGTTCGGCGAGGGCAGCTCGGCGAGGCGCTGGGTGAGGTAGCCCTTGAACTTGTCGTCCCAGCCCGGATGGCAGGATTTGCGCCAGCGGCCGTCGACCGTCACGCCGTGGAGGAAGGCGCCGCCCAGGAAGACGATGACAGCATTGGGCCGGACGTCGCGCACCTGCTGGGCCCACGCCTCGCCGCCGCACATGTCCGCGAGCATCGTGCAGCCGTCCTGGCCGCGCAGCTCGACGGCGACGCCGCGTTCGTGCAAGCCGCGAAGCCCCCAGCCCAGCGAGTTCGCGGTGGAGTCCCCGAGGAGCATGATCTGGAACGTCACGGGCTCGGGCGCAGGCAGGAGGCTCACCAGCTCTGGCGGCAACGACGGCGGTGGCCCCGTTCGAGCATGCGTGGCTCGGACGACGAGAAAAACGGTGAGCGCCACCGCCGCCGGCACGATCAGCAGCGGGCGCCCGAAGGGGACGCCGCGCGTTCGGATGGGGCGCTCGAGCCAGACGTACGACGCGATCGCAATCGCGAACGTGACGGCGAGCCGCAGCACGTGGAGCGCGACGCCGTGCACGCGGATGCGCTCGGCCGTTAGGACCACGTCGATCGGCCAGTGCCAAAGGTACAGTCCGTAGCTGATTGTCCCCACGAGGGCCAGCGGCCGCAGCGCGAGCACGCGCCCGACGAGGCTCCCCTTCCCCGCCACCGCGCACCCGATGAGGACGAGCCCGCAGAGCTCCGTCGCCCAGAAGCCGCCGTGGTAGAGGAGCGGGTCCTGACCGTCGAGCGTCCACCACGCGTAGCCGAGGACGGTGAGCGCGAGGACGCCGCCGACGTCGAGCGCGCGCACCACGTTCTTGGTGAACGCCGCCGGCTTCGGCATCACGGCCGCGAGCGCAGCGCCCGCGAGGATGCCGGACGCGCGAGTGTCGGTGCCGAGGTACACGCGCGAAACGGTCTCCGGATCGAAGAGGAGGAGCATGGCCGCCACCGAGAGCGCGACGAGCGCGAGCGTGACGACCAGCACCGTGCGCCTGCTGCCGCGCCGCAGGAGGAGCACCACGGCCAGCGGCCACACGACGTAGAACTGCTCTTCGATCGCCAGGCTCCATGTGTGCTCGAGCGGCGACGGCGCCGCGAAGAGTTGCCAGTAGCTCTTGTGCGACAGGACGGCGCGCCAGTTGGCGACGTACCCGAGCGTCGCCAGCGCGTCGGCGCGGATCCCCGCGAGCTCACCCGGCTTCGCCAGGAAACGGCTGTACAGCGCGATCGCCGGCATCAGCGAAAGCAGCGCGGGGAAAAGCCTCCGCGCGCGGCGAACCCAGAACGCACCCAGCGCGATGCGGCCGTTCTGCGCGTGCTCGACGAGGAGGAGCGACGTGATGAGGTACCCCGACAGTACGAAGAAAAGATCGACGCCGAGGTAGCCGCCCTTCAGCGCGCCGTTCGCGTGGAAGAAGAGGACCCCCAGGAGCGCGAGGCCGCGCAGGCCGTCGAGCGCCGGCATGTGCGCCATGCGGGCGCGATTTTCCGTCGGGGACCGCAAATCGCCCACACGATACCAGGAGTCTTCGGGGCGGTACGTCCTCGTGGCGATCTCGCGGCCTCAGGAATACAGGCGGGCGCGGGGGCGTACCGGTGCGCATGGCGTATCGAGACGATTTGGAGGCCGCCCGCGTGCGCGCCGAGCGGCTGGCCGACGAGAACCGTGCGCTCCGGGCGCGGCTTTCATCGGCCGGGCCTGTGCGATCGCGCGTCGGCGCGTCGATCGCGATGCTGTTCTGGACGCTGGCAGCGCTGTCCGCGGGCTTCCTCGGCCTCGCCGCCGCCCCCGACGATCCCGACGCGCCCGCGGCGGCCGACGTGACGACCATCGGCGACGTGGTGACGCCCGCGCCCGGCACCGACTGGGGCGACGTCCGCACGGCCGCGGCGATCTCGCGCTGAGCGCGGGGTCTACTTGGAGACGAGCGAGATCTGGTTGGTCGCCACGTACCGCGCCTGGGCCTGCGCGCCGGTGAGGTAGGCGTCGTACGCCGTCTTGCCGCGGAGCCACCGCTCGTAGAACGCCACGACGTACGCCTTGGCCAGGCCGTTGACCTGCGCGTTCGGGGCCGTCGCCGCGTTGCACAAGGTGCACGTGAAGCCGCACGCGCTCACGTCGTCGAGGAAGCTCATGTGGTTGGCGCCGAGCACCGTGACCTGGAAGCTCGGCGTGTTGGTCTTGGCGTAGAACGTCGTGAAGTTCGACGCCGCGGGCGCGCACGACTGAAAGCCGCCGGAAGCGTCTGTCGTCTCGCCGAGGAAGCCCGTAGGGATATGGAGGCCGGGCATCAGATCCGCCACGGTGACGCACTTCGGCGCGCTGCACCCGTTCGCGCCGCCATCGACCGGATCGAGGACGATGACCGCCTTCACACGCGCGTCCGTAGACGCCGCGAGGAGCGCGAGCTTGCCCCCCAGGGAGTGCCCGGTCATTCCCACGGTCGTCACGTCGACGAGGGGACCGAGCGTCGCGTCGGCTTTGGCCCAATCGAGGCCACCCAGCAGATCCTTCGCCTCGGCCGGGTTGTCGTTGCCGAGGAGGCTCGTCGGAAAGTCGACGGTCATCGCCACGTAGCCAAAGGTCGCCAGGCGCTGCACATAGCTCTTGTAGAGCGACGGCGAGAGTTGGAAGCCGTGCGCCACCACGACGACCGGATAGGTGCCCGCCGCGGTCGGGTACGCGACGTGGATCGCGACGCTGTCGCCCGTCGCGGCGATCGTCGTCGTCGCGTCCTTCTCCGCGTAGGCGAACGGACCGTCGGCGTTCGGATCGGAGATGCCCGACGCCGCCCCGTCGCCCGCGCCGCCGTCGCCCCCGCCGCTCGCGCCGTCGCCGGCTCCGGTGTCGCGCGCCGCTGCAGCGTCGGCGCCGCCCCCGCCGTCGCGAGCCACTCCGCCGGCGTCAGCGCCGCTCTGACCGCCCGGATCGACCGAGGGAGTTTTCGCGTCGCTGCCGCACCCGAGAAAGACCGCTGCCAGAGCGGACGCCACCGTCGCCGTAGGCCCCGGTTTCATGGTGCCGACCGTACGGTTGGTTTGGCCCGTCGTCAAGGGGGCATCAGAGGCCGGCGCACGGTAAATTTGCCCCTCGCCGCACGGTCCGGAGGCCGGTGTGCCTGGGAGAACCCTTCTAGGGGGCGCCCAGATCTGTATGATGATGGCTCGATGCCGGTCCAATGCCCGGAGTGCAAGGCAACGCTCGAGGATCCGAGCGCGCCCTGCGAATGGTGCGGGCACCCTCCTCCCGGCGCGGCCGCGGCGGAGCCGCCAGCAGAGGTGGACACCGCGCCTCCGCCGCCGAACTACGCCGAACGTGCGCAGGCGGAGCCGGTCGGTGTCCCGACGAGCGAGCCTTCGCAGCTCACGGCGCCCGCGCCGCCGCCCACGGCACCGCGCCCGCGGCCCGACGCGATGCGCCAGGCGACGGCGAAACCGCAAGAGGCCGTCACGGCACCCCCACCGGCCCCTGCGCTCTCGCCCCCCTCCGAGCCGCAGGCAGCCCCGTCAACGTTCGATCACGTCACGCCGCCCGCTCCGTTCGCGCGACCCGCCCCGCCGAACGCGCCGCCCGCGCGGCTCGCGACGCCCGCGCCGGCACCCGCGCCGCGCTTCCCGACTCCCGCAGCAACTCCCGCCCGCCCCCTCGCGACACCGGCACCGGCACCCGCGGTGACGACGGCGCCGGTGGCGACGAAGCCGGTCGAGCCCACGGGAGGCCTGCGTCAGACGCGCGAGCAGATCCTCGACGGCGGTGATCTCGACGCGGGCATCGCCCTCGAGCTCGACATGGGAAGCAGCGAGCGCGCGAGCCCCGAACCGGCCTCGATCCGCGTGGCCGCCGCCGCCGCCGCGCCGCTCGCGCGCGGGCCCGCGCCGGCGACGCCCCAGCTCGATCCCATCGAGATCCGCATGGTCGCGAGATTCGGCGCCACGCCCGACTCCTGGTGGGCGACGCCTTCGTACGTGCGGCTCGTGCGGGCTCGCCAGGTGGAGCTCGCGAAGGAGCTCACGATCGCCGAGCAGCACTACGTCGCCGCCAAGGCCGCCCTCGATGACGCGCTCGTTTCGATCGGCCAGCGCGCCATCGCGGAGGTGCGTAACACCGTGAAGGGCTCGCGCGGCTCGTACCTGAAGACCCTCGATCGCCTCGCCAAGCGCGAGACCGAATTGAAGGCCATCGACACCGCCGTCTACGAGGAATCGGAGAAGCACCGCGACACCATGCGCACCCTCTTCGAGCGCATCGAGGCGACCAAGACGAAGCTCGCGGCCAGCAAGGGAAAGGACCTCACCGCCGACCTCGCCGCGCTCCAGCAAGAGCGCGACGCCACCGAACGCGCGATGAAGATGCCGACCAAATCCCTCGACCCCGAGGTCGAGCGTGTCCGTCGTGAGTTCCGCGCCACGTGCGCCGACTTCGCGCAGTTCGTCCTGGATGACCGGGCGAACTTCAGCGACGACTACGAGGAGCCGCGCGCGCGCATCGCCCGACTTCGCAACGCCGTCGACGCGGAGGAGAAGAAGGTCCTCCTCCACGACGCCGCCTCCAATGCGTTCGACGAGAAGGCCATGGCCACGGGCATCCGCGTCATGTACGGCGGCATCGGCCTCGCGGTACTGTCCTTCGTCCTTCTCGTGCTCGTGCTCAAGTGAGGTGAGGCGGATGAGGACGGTCGCATGCGACGCCGGGTCTATGCCGCGTGCTCACTCCGTGAGGGAAGCTTCGCCGCGGCCGGGGCGTACGACCCGGTCGTGAGCACACGAGTACCGTTCGCGATCGCTATCACGCTCCTCTTCGCGGCCGCATGCGCGGTCACGTCCACGACGACGAACGGCGGCGCGAGCTCCGGCGGAACGAGCGGCGCGTCAGGCACGAGCGGGGCGAGCGGGTCGTCGGGGACCAGTGGGACCGGCGGCTCGTCAGGGACCAGCGGGACCAGCGGCGCCAGCGGCACCTCCGGCAGCAGCGGGACCAGCGGCACCAGCGGAACCAGCGGCAGCTCCGGCAGCACCGACGCGGGGGCCGACGCGGCGGGGGGCGTCGTCAAGAAGGGCACCCTCATCGTCAACCAGACGATCCAGGTGATCGCAGGCAAGACGTACTACAGCGCCTACGGCTTCGCGTCCTTCTACCAGTACGATCCGAGGTCCGGCGGCGGCGGCGCCTGCACGACCACGACGAGCGGCGCCTGCACTGTGACGGCGTGCAACCTGAGCAGCCCATCGGACGCGGGCGTCGTCACCTACCCCAACGCCGGCGCGATCACGTTCACGACGCCCGCCCCGGCGACTTTCGCCCTCAACCCCACCGGCGCGAACGGCACCTACAACACGCCGACGACACAGACCCAGATCTGGAACGCCGGGGACACCGTCACCGCCACGGCGGCGGGCGCCGACGTGCCGGCCTTCTCGGGCAAGACCGTCACCGCTCCGTCCGACGTCATGGTCACCGCGCCCGTCTTCGATTCGAGCGCCCACACGTCCGTCTCGCGCGCAGCCGATCTCGCCGTCGCGTGGACGGGGGGCAGCGTCGGCAACGTCCAGGTGACCGTCTCGACGTCGCAGCTCGGCGTGCGCTCCGTCTCCGCGGCGTGCACGTTCTCCGCGGCCGCCGGCGGAGGAGCGGTGCCCGCGGCGATCATGGGTCAGCTGGGCAAGGCCGACGGCTCCAGCATATACGGCTCGATCGTCGTCGCGCCACAGAACGAGGCGCCGTTCAAGGCCGGTGACTGGGACGTCGTCCTCCGCGCCGGCGCCGGCGGCAAGAGCGGGCTGTTCAGCGCGACCGACTGACCGGCGGACGACCGTTCACTTCGGGAGCGCGCTCGCCACGGGCGCCATGAAGTCGCAGGAGTGATCGACGAGGCACTGGTGACCGACCGGCCGCGTCAGGTACAGGAGATCGGTGCCGTTCGTCGCGATGAAGCGCGTGATGAGGCCGAGCGCGTATTGCTGCGGGTCCCAGACCGAGCACGGTCCGCCCGACCAGCCGTGGACGCCGCGCGGATCGGAATACATGTGGAGCTGGGCAAGGAGCGGCGGTCCGGCGGTCCAGCCTTTGGCCGCGAACGCCGGCGCGGTGACGCGAGGCGCCCACACGTTGTCGAGCGCGTCCGCTCCGCTCACCGCCGCGTCGGCGCGCCGCGCGAGGCGTAGCGGCGTCGCGAGGTGCTGCTGATCGAAGGGCAGCTTCCCCTCGCTCACCCAGTCGACGTCGTAGAGCGCGCCCTTGCACACCCCCGGCTCGAGCGTGGCCTTGCAATCGGGCGCGTCGATCACGTTGGCCTTGCACCCGGGGCCGGCCGGCGTTCGGTTGAGGCGCCCGATGCCCTCGGTCATGTACGTCCCGACGAGCACCTGGTTGGGCGTCTTGTTGCCCAGCTCCCGGTACATCGCGGGCGGCGTGCAGTACTCTCGGTACTCGGGGTAACGGAACGCGAAGTCCGGCGGCAAGAACGGCACGATGCCGGCCGCGCGCCCGTAGGCGATCTCGCTGTGCGCCGCGACGTAGTTGTCGCCGACGCTCGGCATGTTGAGCACCGGGCGCGGCGGGCGCAGCGATCCGTCGGGCGCGACGAGCGGCTTGAGCGCGGCGTACGGCGCGAAATTGATCGGGTCGGCGGGGTCGAGGACCATCTGGCCGAGCGAGAAGAAGCGGCGGAAGAGCGGCGTCTGGCGCGCGAGGCCGAGCCCCTCCTGCGGCGCCACGAGGTGGCTGCCGACCGCGAAGAACCGGTCCATGAACTGCGCGCACCCGTCGTCGGCGTTGCACGTGGCGTCGCCAGCTACCTGGGTCGGGTGAGGCGCGCGCTGCTCGAACGTCGCGATGCGGCGACCCGCGGGCGCGCCTGGGCGGAGCTCGCAGGTGCCGTACGACGTGACGGCGTGCGCCTGCGTGTAGATCTGCACGTCGAGCGGATCGCCGTTGCTCGCAGGGATGGGCACGCGGAAGCGTCCGCCCGCGGTCGTGCCCGCGCAGCGCACCTCCCTCGTACGGACGTTGACGAGGCGAACGGTCATGCCGGGATCGAGCTCGCCCGGGTGCAGGCACGCCACCTCGACCTCGGGGCTATCGCGCCCGTCGTTGAGCACGAAGCGCACGGAGCGATCGTCGCCGCCGCAGTTGGTCTGCTTGTTCGTGCCGCTGAGCGGCCGCTCCGAAGCGGGAACCGCGACGAGGATCGGCGTCAGCGCCTGCTCCATGACCGCGTTCGCCACGCCGTAGGACCGCAGCGCGATGTCGGTGAGGCCGCCGCCGCCGACGACCGGGACGAGCGCCTGCAGCTGGTGATCGACGCCGCCGAGCACCTGCGTCACGATGCCGCCGAGCGAGCCGCCCAGCGCGCTGATCGGCCCCCCCACGTCGGGCGTGCCGTTGGAGTCGAAGTCGCCGGCGAGCTCGGCCGCGCCGTCGCCGTTGAAGTCCTGATCGCCGAGCGCCTTACCGTCGAACGACGCGAGGATGCGCGAGAGCTGCATCGAGTCGAGGATGCCCTGACGCACGTTGTCGCGAACGTGGAAGAGGTGCGGCGTCCACCACCACCAGCCCGAGTCTTTCACGCCGTCGCCGTTGAGATCCTGCGCGCGACCGGCCATGACCGCCTCGGAGAACGGGCCGTAACACATGCCGGTGAGCGCGCCGCGCACGATGGCGTCCTGCCCCGCGGGGAGCGCCATCCCATGGTGCGGCATGTCGAGCGTCACCGACGCGACGCCCTGCCGCGCCAGCTCGCCGCCGAACGAGATGACGTTCTCCGCCTGCCCCCCGTAGCCGTGGCCCTCAATCGTGATCGGGAAGGGCTGCCGGTGCTGCGGCGTCTCCTTCGGCACGACCATCCAGAAGTGGACCTTGTCGTGGCCGATCTCCCCCTGGCCGGTGGTGAAGTTCAGGTGGAAGCGATCGTCGGCGCCCTCGTGCTGCGGATCGCCGATGAGGTACGGCGACTCGTAGTCCCCGATGATCACGTGGCTGATGTGCGAGAGGCTCTCGACGAGCGCCGCGTTGTCGCGAGGGCTTCCACCGCCCACCTTGCCGAGGATGTCAGTGAACTGCTTCAGGACGCCGGGATCGCCGAGGTTGAACACATAGGGCTTCGTCGCCGGCACCACGCACTTCGGATCCGACTGCCAGCCCGCGGGCTGCGCCTCGCCGCCGGCGATCTTGCCTGCCGCGTTCGACACGACGATCTTCGCCGGGAACTCGGATTGCCAGCGCGCGAACGGGCCCTTGCCGTAGAGCCCGTCACGGAGGAGCCGCAGATCCTCCTGCGTGGGCTGCGTCGTGAACGTCCAGGTGAACGCGACGTGATCGAGCCCGGTGCCCGCGAGGTCCCCGTAGTAGGCGGCGTGCCGCGCGTCGTTGAGCGCGCTCCTCAGGCGCTGGGCGCCGGCGCGCTGCTGCGGGTGGTGGACGTAGTCGAACGGCGAGACGACCGGCCGGTGATCGGATCCCACGAGGCGATCGGTGAAGACGACGGCGTACTCGGTCTTCTCCTCCATCGGCACCAGCGGCCGGAGGATGAGCGAGTCGGTCTCGCGCTCGTACCAGGTGAGCAGGTTGTCGTACGTGTCGATGCCAGCCCTGCCGAGCGTGTTCGGGTGATCGAGGACGCCGTCGAAGTCGGTGTCGAGCTCGGGGCGGTAGTCGGCCTGCGTGAGCCCTGCGCCCTCCTCGCGCGTCTCGAAGAGGAGCGTCGAGTCCTCCGCGTGCGGATCGTTGGGCCAGTAGAGGCCCGGCTCACGCAGGACGGTCTGCAGGCTCCCCGAGCCCATGTCGAGGACGACCGGGACGCCGGTGGTCAGGTTCACGAGGTAGACGGGATCGTCGGCGAAGTCGAAGTCGCCGCGCGGCATCCGCGTACGTAGCGCGGCGAGATCGAGCGCGGGCTCGCGCGGATCGGCGTCGGGGCTCTTGTCGAACGACGCCCAGATCGGCGCGTAGGTCCCCCACCCTTCGAGATCGTTCAGGCCGTCGCGCGCGATCCTCTCCATGGCCGTCGGCGCCACGAGGCTCACGTTCACGCGGAGCCCGGTGCGGCTCGTCGGATCGGGGAACGTGGCGATGTCGTTGGGGAGCGGCACCTCCGGCAGCGGACGGCGCGCGGTGTCGAAGACGACGTGGGCGCCAGGTCCGGACGGTGTGCGCCTCAGCCCCTCGGGCGCCGTGTCGACCGCGCAAGCCGCGAGGAGGATGCAGGCCGGCAGGCCAAGACCTAGGCGCGAGAGGGATGAACGACGCGGAATCAAAGTGCTTTTCATGTGCGACCCCGGACCAACGCTTTAGAGCAAAGGCTCTAACACGAGACCGCCACCTTGGCCACGCCACCCGTGCGACGCCGTCGACGCGCGCCGGGCTCCCGGGCGTGCGACGGCCGCGTCGCAGTGGCCTCGCATTCTTCGAGAAAACCGCGACCTTGGCCCGGCACGGCCCCTGCTGTAGGGCGGCCCATGAGCGAGAACCCCGCACGCCGCAGCCTGCTCCTCCTCCTCTTGATCGCGGTCGCCAGCGCATCGGGGTGCCTCGGCAACGCGCTGCCTGGCGAAGGGGCGTCGTCGGGCGCGAGCTCGGGCAGCGCCGGCGCGAGCGGCGCGAGCGGCGCAAGCGGCGGCAGCGGAGGGCACGGCGGGGCGAGCAGCGGCGCATCGGGCAGCTCCGGCGGCGCGTCGAGCGGTGCGAGCGGCAGCTCGGGCGCGGGCGGCGACGGCGGCACGGCAGCCGGGGCGAAGTGCACGCTCAACACGACCGCGTACGGATCCATGAAGATGTGGGAGTGCGTGCCGAGCGGCATGGAGGGCAAGACCGCGCAGGCGGCCGGGCTCGTCGTCGCGATGCACGGCTACACCCAGGGCGTCGAGGATCCGAGCTCGCCGAGCAAGTCGTGGGGCTTCAAGCCGACCACCGAGTGGGCGGTCCTGGCGGAGAAGCACAAGTTCTACGTCATCTACCCGGACAAGGGCACGTCGGCCTTCCAGTGGTACGCGTACTTCGGCACGAGCGGCATCGGGCGCTCGGATCTCGAGCCGACGCAGATTGCGCAGATGGTCAAGGACACGCAGGCCAAGCACAACATCGACCCCGCGAAGATCTTCGCGAACGGCCTGTCCGCCGGCGCCTTCATGACGACGGTGATGCTCGCGACCTACCCGGACCTCTTCTCGGCCGGCTCGATGTTCGAGGGCGGCGCCTACGGCTGCTCGACGTCGTGCGCCGCGCTCGGCAAGAAGGGCCAAGGGTGGAACTGGCCGGGCAACCACGCCGCGTCGCTCGTGACCGGCGCCTACCCGACGGTGTGGCAGAGCGCGACGGCGAAGAAGCCGCGACTGATGGTCTTTCAAGGCGACGCCGATGGCGCCGTCACGCCGGAGAACCTCGCCGACGTCACCCAGCAGTGGCTGGGCGCGCTCGGCATGACCGGCACGCCGGGCGCGATCAAGGCGCTGAAGGGCACGCAGTACACCGAGTACGCCAAGGGCGGCCAGGTGATGCTCGCCACGGTGCTCATGCCTGGCATCGGCCACGGCACGCCCGTCGATCCCGGCCCCGCCGAGGACCAGGGCGGCTGGGACCCTACCCCCAGCAAGACCGCCTCGACGGACACGAACACCGATCAGGACTGGACGAACACCGCCGGCATCTACGGCCCGTACTACTCGGCGAAGTTCTTCGGCCTCATCCCTTGAGGCGCTTCACGGCAAGAGGACCACGTCGAGCTTGACGGTGACGACGTCCTCGCCGCGCAGCACCTTCACGTCGACCATGTCGCCCGCCTTGTGGGTGTCGAGGGCGTTGTAGAAGTCGTCGAAGCTCTCGACCTTCTGCGCGTCGATGCCGACGATGACGTCGCCGAGCGCGATGCCGCGCGCGGTCTGCGTGATGCCTCGGAGGCCCGCCTTGGCCGCGCCACTGCCGGCCGGTACGCCCAGGACGACGACGCCGCGGATGCCGACGCGCCGCTCGATGCGCTGCTGCGGATCGATCTGGACGCCGAGCCCGAGCTGCTCGGCCCTTCCGCCCTTGATGATCTGCGGCACGACGCGGGCGATCGTGCTTACCGGCACCGCGAATCCGATCCCGGCGCGCCCTTCGCCGCACGGACCGGTTTCAGCAGAGCGACCGGCGCCTTCACCCGGAGGACGGCGACGTCCTTACGCGGCTCGACCCCGACGAGCTCGGCGTCGAAGGTCTGCTGGTCCTGGAACGTCACCGTCAGCGAGCGCGCGTTCTCGACGACGTGAAAATTGGTGATGACGTGCCCTTGCTCGTCCCAGACGAAGCCGGAGCCGGAGCCGGCGGGGACCTCCTGCGCGACGCCCGCCCAGTAGTCGACGACGACGCGCGTCTGCGTGACGAAGACGGTGGACGCGGCGGCGTCGCGGAAGACGGCGATCGTGTTGCGCTCGTCCTCGGTGCGGGCCCCCGCCGAGAGCGGCGGCACGGTCGGAGCTGCCGACGGGGCTGGCGGAGCGCCCGGCTCGGCGGACTTGGTGATCGCGGGGCCGCCGGAGGGAGCGGCACGGCATGCGGCGAGCAGCGCCATGGGCGTGGCGAGGAGGGCAATACGGACGGGTCGAGGAAAGAACGCCATGCCGGCGATCTACCGCAGGTCGCCTCAGATTCGCCAGTCGCGCCGCACGCGTGCGAGGAACTCGGGCTCGAAGACGCCGTCGACGCGGACGGAGTAGCGGAAATACGGATCGGGCTCCACGCCGTGGTAGCCGTGGTCGTTGAACCAGTACGCGCGCGACGCCACGAACGTCTTTTTCTTCTTCGCTTCGTCCCACAGGAACAGGCGCTTGTTCTTCTTCGGGCACAGCGTGATGAAATGCTCCGCCTCCGGCTCCTCTGGGTTGCCGTCGTAGTGGACGGTGCCGTGGTGGTCCGCGTCGAGGCCGAGGATGTTGCAGCGACCGACGACCGTGAACGGAAGGCTGCGGACGAAGGCGACGAGACGCGGGAAGTGAAGCTTCGCTTGCTGCGTGAAGTCTTTTCCCTCCCCGTTCGCCTTGTCCTCCCAGTTGAGCGTCGGGATCATTTCGTAGAAGACCTGCCACGGGAAGTAGACGCCGTACCGGTACTTGAGGAGGAGCATCTGCTTGCGACTGAGCGGGTGGTCCTTCTCCTCCCCGAAGGCGTACTCGCGAAGGCGCGCGCGATCGAAGCGCCGCGGCTCGTCGGCGAGCGATACGAACGTGGCCAGCTCGGCCTCGGTCATGCGCGACAGGACCTGGCCGTAGTCGACGTACGGCGCGTCCACGAGCGACGGCGGAACGATGCCCATCGTCTTGTGGCTGCCACCCGTGTACTCCGTCGGAACGAGCGCGAGGCCGAGAGAGATCTCGTCGTGCAGCGCCTCGAGCGCGGCGACGTCGAGGTAGCGCTCGAGGTCGATGAACGGGTGCCCGGCGATTCCCCAGACCGGCATGGTCATCAGAACCACGCCTGCCATACACCGTCTTCGAGGAGCACGTGCACGGTGGCAGAGACGCGGTCGCGCGCGCCGCGGAAGCTCAAGATCTGGTGCAGGCGGTACGCGTCGAAGGCGACGAGCTCGCCTGGCGTGTACACGACCGTCGTGGAGCCGACGCGCGGGCCGGGGTGGTCGGGGAAGTCCTCGCCGTCGTAGAGCTCGTCCCATACGCGGAGGCCGCCGCCGAGCTCGGGCGTCTGGAGCATCAGGACGAACGACAGGGACGGCGTGCGGGCCTCGAGCTGCGCGTCGCTCATCCCCTCGGTGTCGAAGTGGACCTCGCCTCCGCGACGCGCGACCTGCGAGCCCGCTGGGAAAATATGCACCCCCGGACCGCACCAACCGGGGCGCCGTGCCACGGGGGCGCCGAGGTGCTGGCCGACCACACTCAGCACGAGCTCCTGCAGCCCCGGCGCCGCGGCTTCGACGCAGGCGTCGGAGGCGGCGGCCCCTTCGAAGTACTCGTCCTCGCGATCTTCCTCGAAATGCGTGTACCAAGCGCGGCCGAGCGTGAACTGAACCCCCGAGAAATTCGCAGTCCACGCGGCCCTGGCCCGGTAGACGCCGTCCACCAGGGCGCGGCAGGTCGCTTCGCCCACGACGCCCGGAAACCGGACCGCCCGCTCGCGGGTGCACGCGGGGGCGAGGGGCCCGAGCGAGGCGAGCTGCGACACCGGAAGCGCGGCCGACGGGACGAGCACCATGGCGGACCTGCCAGAGCAAAGTCCCGGCCAGCGGGCGGCGCCCAGGGTAGGATGAGGGGGGAAGGCCACGGATGGACCTCGAGCGAATGCTCCGCAAGTGCCACGAGGGGCAGTGGAAGACGAGCGATCTGGACTGGTCGCAGCCCCCGCGCGCGATCTCGAAGGACGACGAGATCGCGATCGTCCAGCTCTTCACCGACATGGCCGGCATCGAGCGGCTCGCTGGCGCGCTGTTCGTCGAGCAAGAGCGCCGCGCGACGACGCCGGTCCTCAGGGAGATCTTCGGGACGTTCGTGAAGGACGAGGTCCGCCACGCCCAGACCGCCCAGCTCCTCGCCGACTACTACGACGTCCACCACTACCGCTCCTACCGCACGAGCCGCACCCTCGAGCGCGCCTTCCCTGCGTTCGTCGACGCCATCCAGTACCTCGCCGACGACGTCGCCAACGCGTACATCACCGCAGGCGAGCTCATCCTCGACGTGGCGCTCCTTCGCTCGGTCGACGACTACGTCCGCGATCCGATGAGCGCGCAGGCGATGGCGCTCATCAACCGCGACGAGTCGCGGCACATCGCGATCGACTACCACATGGTGGAGTACTACGCGTCGGGCGAGTACAAGGCGCGCCGCCAGCGAACGCGTCGGCCCTGGCGCGACGAAGCTCGGGCGTGGAGCGCCTTCGCGCGCCTCCTCATGTACGCGCGCCCGTTCTTCCGCGACGTCTTCTTCTTCCCGATGGAGCGCATCGATCCGACGGGCACGCGCCTGCGCGAGGCCTTCAAGCGGATTCAGCTGCTCACCGCGAGGCCGACGGTCGCCGAGCTCCCGTTCGTGAGGTTCATGCAGGCGCTCCAGGACGCCCACAACAGCCGCTTCGCGGGCCCTCGGGCGCGCGCGGTCATCGCCCGGATCGCCGGCGCCGAGCCTCAGTTCCTCAGCCAGCTGGCGACCGACGAGGAGCTCGCCCGCGCGTGCGCCATGTCCTTCGATGCCCTCGCCGACGAGGCCCTCGCCGCCAAGCGCGCCTGACCGGCGCATGATACGTTCCTGACGATGCCGAACGAGGAGGCCGCCTCCACCCTGCTGCAGTCGCGGCCGAGCGCTGCCGAGAACGCTACCGCCACGTTTCGCCTGTTCGTCGAGCAGGGCCCGGACGTCGGCAAGGAGTTCCGTCTGGATGGGACCCAGCCCTCGAGGGTCCTGATCGGGACGAGCCCGGCGTGCGAGTTCCGCCTCACCGACCGCCAGATTTCTCGCCGCCATGCGGCGATCGACGTGACGCCCGAGGGGATGCGCCTGACCGATCTGGGCTCGACGAACGGAACGTGGGCCAACGGCATGTGCGTCTTCGACGTCCGGCTGTTCGGCGGCGACAGCGTGCGCGTCGGCGACAACATCCTGCGGGTCGAGGTCATCGGCGCCCCCACCCCGCACCCTGTCCCGATGGCGATGCGCTTCGGGCGGATCATCGGCGCGAGCCCAGAGATGCGCCGGCTCTACCCGCTGTGCGAGCGCCTCTCGTCGAGCGACGTGCCCGTCGTCATCGAAGGCGAGACCGGCACCGGCAAGGAGCTGCTCGCGGAGTCCATCCACGAGGAGAGCCGCCGCGCCGAAGGGCCGTTCATCGTCTTCGACTGCACGACGGTGGCCGCCAACCTCCTCGAGTCCACGCTCTTCGGCCACGAGCGCGGCGCGTTCACCGGCGCCGTCGCGGCGCGGCGCGGCGTCTTCGAGCTCGCCCACGGCGGCACGCTCCTCATCGACGAGATCGGCGAGCTCGACGCGGCGCTCCAGGCAAAGCTCCTCCGCGCCATCGAGCGGAGCGAGGTTCAGCGCGTCGGCGCCGAGAAGTTCTTGCGCGTCGACGTGCGCGTGATGGCAGCCACGCGGCGTGACCTCGACAAGGAGGTGCAGGCCGGGCGCTTCCGCGACGACCTCTTCTATCGCCTCGCCGTCGCCCGGATCGAGCTACCTCCGTTGCGCCAGCGCCGCGGCGATGTGCACGTCCTCGGCCGCTTCTTTTGGGAACAGCTGGGAGGCGCCGGCGTCCCGCTCCCCGAAGACCTCCTGCGCCGGTTCGAGGAGTACGCGTGGCCCGGCAACGTGCGCGAGCTGCACAACGCGATCGCGCGGCGCATCGCGCTCGGCGATCTCGCGCTCCTCGAGACGGGGCGCGCGCAGGCCGCCGCCGACGAAGCAGAGGCCGCGCCGGTGGGTGACGTCATCCGGGAGACCCTCGCGATGGACCTCACCTTCCCCGCCGCGCGGCAGCGCGTCACCAGCGCGTTCGAGCGGGCCTACGTCGAGCGGGTGCTCGCGAAGCACAACGGCAACGTCGTCCGTGCGGCGGCCGCATCGGGCATCGCGCGCCGCTACTTTTACGTCATCAAGTCCCGACAGGACAAACAAGACAAGCCGTGACCCGCGCGCGCCTCCTCGCCACGACCTTCGGATGCGCGGTCCTGGCCACGTTGGCGGCCGCGGCGTGTCGGTTCACGGGCGGGCTGACCGGAGGCGAGGCGCTCGACGCGGGCGCCGACGCCGGGCCGGACCTGGGGTGCGACGCCGACCTCACGCGCGCGATCGACAACTGCGGCGCGTGCGGGCACGCGTGCGCACCGGGCGCGAACGCGTTCGCGGCGTGCGTCGACGGCGGGTGCGTCGCCTCGTGCGCCGCCGGCTTCGGCGACTGCGACGACGCGGGCGTTGCAACCGGCTGCGAGACCAACCTCCAGAACACGAAAACGAGCTGCGGGCGCTGCGGCCACGACTGTCAGGGGGGCAATTGCCAGGGGGGCAACTGCCAGCCCGTCACGCTCACGTCCGTCATCAACGCGCCGGTCCACATCGTCCTCGACGAGACCAACGTGTACGGCATCAACGCGTTCGGAGCGGTCATCCGCATCCCCAAGGCCGGGGGCGCGCTCACGCAGCTCGCCAACGGCGACACGACACCGCAGTCGCCGGCCCCACACCTCGCCCTGGCGAACGGGACGCTCTACTACACGTCGTTCGGCGGCGACGCGGGAGCGGACGCGGCGGCGCAAGGGACGGTGTCCGCCGCGCCGCTCGACGGGGGCAAGCCGCAGGTCCTGACCACCGCCAATCAACCCTTCGCGATCGACGCCACCCAGGCGCACGTCTACTGGTCCGAGGGCAACCCCAGCGGCCCGCCGTTCACGACGAGCGTGAAGCGCTGCAAGCTGCCGTGCGGCGGCGGGGGGACCACGGAGGTCGCACCACAGAGCGGCCGCATCTTCGCGATCATGGCCGACGCGAACAACCTCCTGTGGGCCAACGCGGGAACGCCGCCGAACAACCCGGAGAGCGCCGTCACGAAGTGCACGCCCGGCAGCTGCGCGGCGACCCTCTTCCCGCTGACGACCTCGCCGCCGTCCCCGAGCAATCCGTTCGCGCTCGCCGTCGACAAGACCACCGTCTACTTCACGACCGGCGGCGGCTTCATCGGATCGTGCCCCCTCGCCGGGTGCAGTGCCGACGCGCAGCGCCTGGACTCGTTTCAGTTCACCCCACGCTTCGTCGCCACCGACGGGACTACGCTCTACTGGACGAACGCCGACGGCACCATCAAGAGCCTCCCGCGCGCCGGTCCTGCGGCCTCCGAACGCACGGTTTACCAGTCCCGCGGGAGCTCGCCGTGGGACATCGCCGTCGACGCGACCGCCATCTACTGGACCGACCTGAACGGCGTCCAGGGCGGAACGCCGGGCGCCTCCGCTCTCTTCAAGCTCGCCCGCTGAACGTAGCAGCCGTTTCCGTCCAAAGGACGGTTGCTATAAGGTTCGGGGCGTGGCAGCCCCCACGGTTCTCGGACGCTACGAGCTGCACGCGCCCATCGCGACGGGGGGGATGGCCAGCATCCACCTGGGGCGCGTGCGCGGCGCGGCCGGCTTCGAGCGCACCGTGGCGATCAAGCGCCTGCACCCGCAGTACGCGACCGACCCTCACTTCGTCGCCATGTTCATGGACGAGGCGCGTCTCGTGGCGCGGATCCGGCATCCCAACGTCGTCCCCGTCCTCGACGTCGTCGCCGACCAGAACGAGCTCTTCCTCGTCATGGAATACGTGCACGGGGAGTCGCTCGCGGCGCTGGTCCTCACCAGCGGCGACGGCGACGGCGAGCCTGCGCCGCCCGGCATCGCAGCGGCGATCTTCGTCGATGTCTTGCACGGCCTGCACGCAGCGCACGAGGCGACGACGGCGGCCGGCGAGGCGCTCGGGATCGTGCACCGTGACGTGACGCCGCACAACGTGCTCGTGGGCACCGACGGCGCGTCGCGGATCGCCGACTTCGGTATCGCGATGGCGACCCAGCGCGCGCAGAAGACGCAGGAGGGGCAGCTGAAGGGCAAGCTCTGCTACGTCGCGCCGGAGCAGCTTCTGGGCGCCGCGATCGGGCGCACTACGGACGTGTACTCCGCGTCCGTCTCGCTGTGGGAGGCGCTCACGGGGCGCCCGCTCTTCTCCGGCGAGCACGAGGGACGAATCATCGAGCGCGTCCTGGTCGGTGCGACGCGTGCGCCGAGCTCGTACGCGCCGGACGTCCCGCTCGCGCTCGATGACGTCGTCATGCGTGGCCTCTCGATGCGCCCGCACAAGCGCTTTCCCACGGCGCGCGACATGGCCCTCGCGCTCGAGAAGAGCGTCGCGCTGCCCCCGGCGTCGGTCGTCGGCGAATGGGTCGCCGCCCGCGCGCGCGTGAAGCTCGCGCGGCGGGCGGCGGCGATCGAGGCGCTGGACCGGGCGCCGGAGCTCGTGATTCCTACCCCACCGGCCATGCCTACGCCGCCGGCCGCGCCGACGCCGCCGGGAGCGACGCCGCCGGGCTCGGGACCACGCTGGACGCCGGAACCCGCGCCCGGACACTCGACGGCGCCACCTGTTCCCACCCAGCAGCGGCCGGTCCGCGCGTGGCCCTTCGTGGCGGCGTTGATCCTGGCCGCGTGCGTCGTCGGCGGCGGCGTCGTCTGGGCGCGCGCGCGACGCGCAGGGCCCGAGGCGGACGTGCCCCCGCCGTCGTCCTCGTGGGGGGATCTCCAGGCGCCGCCCCTCTCGGACCCGTCTGCCGAGCCCCCGCCCACCGCGACCGGCACGCAAAAGGCGGGGCCGCCCTTTCGACCGCGGCCCGCCAAGAGCGCGAGCGACGCCTGCAAGCCGCCCTACACGCGGGACAGCGAAGGTCGTAAGATCTACAAGCGCGAGTGCCTTTGAGGCCCCGCGCCTGGAAATGCGAAGTACACGTCCGGCACTCGCTCTCGCGCTCGCGGCGCTCGCCGTCGCGATCTCGTGCTCGGCGCCCGCCGCGGCGGCCGGGGAGAAGGCGGAGTGCGCGGCGGCCTCGGAAGAAGCGCAGCGCCTGCAAAAGGCCGGCAAGCTCGTCGACGCCCAGAAGCAGCTCCTCGTCTGCACGCGGAGCGTGTGCCCGGCGGTCGTTCGCCAGGACTGCGAGGCCTGGCTCCCGTCGCTCGAGGCGATGATCCCGTCCCTCGTGGTCGCGGTGCGCGACGAGGACGGTCACGATCTGGTCGACGTCAAGGTGACGCTCGACGGCGCGGCGGTCGACACCTCTTCGGGCCGCGCGGTGCCGCTCGATCCGGGCAAGCACACGCTCCACTTCGAGAGCCCGGGGAAGATCCCGGGCGATCAGCCGGTCGTCGTCCATGAAGGCGAGCGCGCGCGCCCGGTGACGATCACGCTGCTCGCGAAGGTTCGCCCCGTGAAGCCGCCGCCGCCGCCGCCCCCGCCGCCGCAGGTCGTCATGATGCCCGCCCCGCCGGCGCCGCCGCAGACCTCGCCGTTCGTGTGGGTGCTGGGCACGCTGGCGACGGTCTCGCTGGGGAGCTTCGTGGTCTTCGAGGTGAAGTCGTCCACCGAGGCTTCGCACCTCAAGTCGACGTGCGCGCCGCGGTGCGCGCAGTCCGAGGTCGACTCCGTCAGCACGATGGGCGTGGTGGCGAACGTGTCGCTGGCGCTTGCCGGCGCGTTCGCGGGCGGCGCGCTCGCAGTGTGGCTGTTCGGCCGCCCGCCCTCCTCGTCCGCGGCCGTCGGCGTCGTCGTCGAGCCCGGACGCCTGGGTCTCGGCGGTCGCTTTTAATCAGTGAGCATGATCACGCTCACTGATTTGGCGCGCTCGCTCGCCCTTTCGGCCGTCGCCGCGGCGTCGCTCCTCGCGGCCCCGACGCGCGCGGACGCCAGGGCACCGACCCCCGTGGATGGCCTGGGCGACGGTGTCGTGGACGCCTTCAGCGGGACCAACGTCTTTTTCTTTGCCGGCGCCGTGCTGACGACGGGCGCGATGGCCCAGTCGGGGCTCGATCACTCGGCGCGCGTCGCGGTCCAGAACCACCTCGCTTCCCCCGTCTACGGGGACGCCGCGCTTTACGGCGGCTACCTCGTTCCCGCCGTCGTCGCGCCGGCGCTCTACGTCGTCGGCCTCGCCCTGGGCGACGACCGGACGACGGGCGCGGGCAGCGCGGCGCTGCAGGCCGTCGCGGTGACGCTCGTGACGACAGGACTGCTCAAGTGGTCGACCGGACGCGCCTACCCGCTCAACGGCGGCGATCCCGCAGCGCCCGATCGCCTCGACCACCCGGGCTTTGCCCGCACGTTCACGCCCTTTCAGGGGCCGCTGCTCGCCTGGCCTTCCGGTCACACCTCGGCGACCGTCGGGCTCGTCGCAGCCCTGACCGCCTACGCGCCCGACCATCTGGCGATTCCACTCGTCGGCTACCCGCTGGCTGCGGCGATCGGCTTCGGCATGGTCGTCGGCGATCGCCACTGGGCAAGCGACGTCGTCGCCGGCGCGCTCATCGGCCAGGCCATCGGGTGGTCGATCGGCGCAAACTTTCGCGCTCGGGCGTCGGGCGACGCAGCCCCGAGCGTGAAGGTCGGCCCGACCGGTCCGGGGACTCTCGGCGTCTACGGCAAGTTCTAGCTGGAGTCGACCCGCGGTGGGTCGTCTACGTTCGAACGGGGCCGAGCACGCGCTCCAGTGAGAGGTCGACCTGACTCTCGAGGAGGGCGAGCATCTCGTCCAGATCGGCGTCGTTGGTGGCCAGGCGACGCCGCAGAATGGCCCGCACCTGCGCGCCAAGCGAGGCGCGCGCGTCGGCGAGGCGTCGCGCCGCTGTGGCGCGGTGCACGCCGTAGATGGCCGCGATCTGATCGATGGTGAGCCCGTCGAGCACCACGTAGCGCAGGAGATTGCGCTCGCGCGTGGTCAGCGCCTGCGCGGCGGCATCGAGCGACTCCTTGAACGCCGCGCGGTAGGAGCTCTTCTCGAGGTCGTTCTGAGGATCCCCAGGCAAGGCCAGGTCCTCCAGGAACTCGCTTCCGAGGGTGCGGTCGCGCCGCGAGCTACGAGCCAGATCGAGCAGCATGCGCGTCGCGGCTACGCGGGTCCATGCCTTCAGGCTCCCGTGGCCGCGGTACTGCGCGATGGCCGGCGCCGCGCCAGCAGCGGCGACGAACAACTTCTCACGGAAACGCTGCTGCGCTTCGTCCATGGCCATTCCCGGCGGGGTGATCACCCGCCATGCCGCGTCGACCTCGCCCATGTACGTCCGCTCGAACCCGGCGACCGCCGAGGGCTTCCTCATGAGGCAGGCCCACGCCACCAGGAGCTCGTCGGTGCGCTGGTCCGTAGCGGCCTGCACCAGGGTCTTGGCGGCGTCCAAGCGCTCGGCCGCGTAAGCGGCGAACGCCGCGCGATCGTCGGGGGTGAGCGTCACCGCCACGGCCGGCCACGCGCGCGCGGCCTCCGCGAGGCAGAGCCCGATCTGGGCGCGCATCGACGCGTCGACGTCTGCCTCGAGCTGGGTACGATGCACGGGCGGGAGCGCTGCGAAAAACGCACGGAGAGCGTCGTCGTCGTCGTCGGGCACCTTTGTGCAGAAGCAAGCTAGCATGACTGGCCTGGTGACGCGCCGCGCGCGCGCGCGCCGCCGCCACTGGAGGGAGGATGGACTGCCCGGACGACAACGTCCTCGTCGCCTTGTTCGACAAACAGCTCACCTCGAAGGAGCGCGACGCTCTCGAGGCCCACGTCGACACGTGCGACGCCTGCCGGCGCCTCGTCGCGACGGTTGCGCGGAGCGAGCCGGGCACGGCAGGCGGCAGAGCGCCCTCGTCATCCTTCCCGCCGGCGCCCAGCGGGCGCTACGAGCTTCGTTCGGTCCTGGGGACCGGCGGCATGGGCGTCGTCTACGCGGCGCGGGACCCCAAGCTCGACCGGCCGATCGCCATCAAGATCCTGCGCACCGCCATCTTCCGCGGCCTGCCCGAGGCGCGGGCGCTCGTGCTCCGCGAGGCGCGGGCGATGGCGAAGCTCGCGCACCCGAACGTGCTCGCCGTCCACGACGTGGGCGAGCTCGGCGACACGCTCTTCGTCGCGATGGAGCTGGTCGAGGGCGGCACCCTCGCGGCCTGGCTGCGCGAGCGGCCGCGGCCCTGGACCGAGGTGCTCGACGCCTTCCTCGCGGCCGCGCGCGGGCTCGAGGCGGCGCACGCGGCCGGCCTCGTCCACCGCGACTTCAAGCCCGACAACGTGCTCGTCGGCCAGGACGGCCGCGTCCGCGTCACCGACTTCGGGCTCGCCCTGCCCTCCTCTGCCAGGGAGCCCGCGTCGGGCAGCCCGCCGTACATGGCGCCGGAGCAGCGCCGCGGCGAGCCGGCTGACGCGCGGGCCGACGTCTACAGCTTCTGCGTCGCGCTTCACGAGGGACTGGCCGGCGAGCGGCCCAAGGACGGGCTCGTCTCGGCGCGCGTCCCGAAGGCGCTGCGGGCCTCGCTCGCGCGCGGGCTCTCGGCGACGCCGGCGGCGCGACAACCCTCGATGCTGGCGCTGCGGTCCGAGCTCGAGCGGCTCCGGTCGGCCCCGCGGCGGCGGCTCGTGCTCGCGGCCGCGACCTCGGCGTTCGTGCTGGTGGCGGTGCTTTCGGCCCTGCTCGTCCACGAACGGCAGCAGCGCGGCGCCCTGGTGGAGCGCAAGGGCCAGCTCGACACGCGGATCGCGGCCACGCTCGCGGCGATGGACGGCGAGAAGCCGCCGGGCAGGCTGGTGGCGCTCGAGCGAGATCTTGGCTCGCTGACGGACGACGCCAAGCGGGCCTTGGCCGAGCTGCGGCGGAAAGGCGGCGAGCCCAAGCCTACGCCCGCGGATCGGCTCGACGTCCACATCGCCGAGCTGCTGAAGAAGTTCGGGGCCGAGACCTACGCGGTGCCGCCGCTCTTCCGCGAGACGCTGCGCCGCCACATCGAGCTGATCGTCCGCGGCAAGGACCTGCCGGCCGCGCGCGAGCGGATGGCGAGGTGGATGCCCGTGCTGCGGCGCGAGCTTGCCGCCCGCGGCCTGCCCGCCGAG
>JANYHK010000078.1 GCA_025359105.1 Myxococcales bacterium
GTCCGCGCACGACCGACGAGAAGAAGGATCCGCACCTTCGCTTCAAGCTGACGCAGAACGAATCGGTGACGTTCGACTCACGCGAGTTCGTGATGCCGATCTCGCATCGCTCGATCGCGGGAAGCGCCGCGCTCGACAAGAAGACGATCAACATCGCCGACGTCTACGAGATGCCGCCGGGATCGACGTTCGCGTTCGATCGCCGCTTCGACGAGCGCACGCTCTATCGCACCAAGTCGATGCTCGTCGCACCGCTCATCTCGCAGCGCGACGAGGTCATCGGCGTCATCCAGCTCATCAACAAGAAGAAGGATCCGCACGCGAAGCTTCTCACCAAGGAAGACATTGCTGCGCAGGTGATCCCGTTCGACGAGCGGAGCGAAGAGCTGCTCGGGATGGTCGCGGCGCAGGCCGGCGTCTCCCTCGAGACGGCGATGCTCTACGACGAGATCCGCCAGCTCTTCGAAGGGTTCGTCCACGCGAGCGTGCAGGCGATCGCGTCGCGCGACCCGACGACGAGCGGTCACTCGCAGCGCGTCGCAGGCCTCACCGTCGAGCTCGCCAAGATCGTCGACGGCGAGACGACCGGCGCATACCGCGACGCCACGTTCTCGAAAGAGGATTTGCGCGAGCTCGAGTACGCGAGCCTCCTCCACGACTTCGGAAAGATCGGCGTGCGCGAGAAGGTGCTCGTCAAAGCCAAGAAGCTCTACGACGAGCGCCTCACGCTCGTCCGATCGCGCTTCGACTTCGTCGCGCGCTCAATCGAGGCCGACGTCCTTCGTCGCAAGCTCGAAGCGCTCGAACGCGGCGCGCCGAGAGACGTGCTCGACGCGCTCGACGCCGAGATGGCGCAGCGTCGCGCGGATCTCGACGGGATGTTCGATGCGGTCACGGTCGCGAACGAGCCCACGGTCCTTTCGAGCGGCGACTTCGCGAAGATCGAAGTGATTGCGAAGGAGACGTACACGGATTTGCGCGGCGAGATGCGCACGCTGCTCGACGACGAGGACGTCATCTGCCTCAAGATCAAGCAAGGGTCGCTCACGCCGCAAGAGTTCGACGAGATAAGGTCGCATGTATCCCACACGTATCGATTTCTCTCGCAGATCCCTTGGGGCAAAGCGTTTCGACGCGTCCCGATCATCGCAGGCGCGCACCACGAGCGGCTGAACGGGACCGGCTACCCCAACCGCTGGCGCGCCGAGGAGATCCCGGTGCAGAGCAAGATGATGTCGGTCGCCGACATCTACGACGCGCTCACCGCCAGCGATCGTCCCTACAAGAAGGCGGTCCCGGTGGAGCGCGCGCTCGACATCCTCGATTTCAGCGTGAAAGACGGCCACGTCGACGCCGAGCTCGTTCGGATCTTCCGCGAGGCGCGGGTCTGGGAAGTGCCTGCGTCGAGCTGATTGTCGCGCGGGAAACGGTGGTACGTTCGCCGCCAGCAAATAGCCCCCCATGCGAAACCGCCTCCTCCTCGCGCTCCTCCCGCTGTCCCTCCTCTCGCTCGCCGCCGGCCGAGCGGGCGCGCAGCAGCCCGCCCCGGCGCCTCCGCCGTGGCCCTCCCCTCGCGCGGCCGCCGATCCGGCGCCGCTCCCGGGCGCTGCGACGGCCGCGGGCGCCACGAGCGCAGCGACGCCGCAGACGCCCACGTCCACGTCGGGGAGCGCGCTGATGCCGCTGACCCCGCCGCCCGCGGAGCCGACGGCGGCTCCGACGGCGGTCCCGAGCGTGACCGATCCGAACCGCGACATCACGATCGACAACCGCTTCAAGATGCTCGAGGCGCGCCTCGCGAAGGACGAGGAGCTCGAGAAGGAGCAGGCCGAGAGCATCCGCTGGCTGCGCCACTTCAAGGTCACCGGCTTCGTCCAGCCGCAGTTCCTGTGGCAGGTGTACAACGCCGCGTCGTCGCCGAACTCGAACGGCGGCACGTTGCCGAACGGCATCTCGGCGAACGACATCACCGCCAAGACCGACGGCACGACCACCAACGGCACGTTCTTCCGCCTGCGCCGCGCTCGCCTCAAGACGGAGTTCATGCCGTCGAAGCACGCGCGCTTCGTGTTCGAGATCGATCCGACTCCGGCGGGCGGCCCCACGAGCGGCACCGGCACGATCGCGCGCAACGTCGAGGCCGTCGGCATCGTCGAGTGGACGCGTGACTTCGTCGCCGAGTACGGCGTCGGCATCTTCAAGGTGCCGTTCAGCTACGAGATCCTGCAGAGCGACGCCGACCGCCCGTTCATCGAGCGCAGCTGGGGCGTCCAGAACCTCTTCCCCGGCGAGTTCGACACCGGCGCCCGCGCATCGGCCAAGGCGCTTCACGGAAAGCTGAGCGGCCAGTTCGCGATCGTGAACGGACAGGCCATCGGCGAGAAGACGTTCGCGGTGATCCCCGATCTCAACCGCGGCAAGGACGTGCTCGGCCGCATCAACTACGACTTCGGCGCGGCCGACGTCGGCCTCGGCCTCTACTACGGGCAGGGGCAGATCACCGACACCACCGCGCTCAAATTCAAGCAGTTTCCGCGCGCGGCCGGGCAGCTCGAGGCGGCGCTCCACCACACCTTCGTGAAGAGCCTCGGCGCGACCAAGGCGTTCGGCGAGATCATCCTCGGCCACAACATGGACCGCGGGACGAAATACGGCGCCGGGATCGGCCTCCCCGCGATGCCGGCGAACATCGGCGACGACGTGAACGGCAAGGACGAGCGGAGCCTGTCTCTGCGCGTCGAGCAGGACCTGTCGCGCTGGGTGACCTTCGGCGCGCGGTACGACTTCTACTCGCCGGACACCGCGCAGGCGAACAACGCGCGCGACACCTACTCGTTCGTGGCCGTCGTACACTTCACGCGCGGGCTCCAGCTCATGACCGAGATCGATCACGCGATCGACAACGTGCACGCGCCGGGAAAGACGCCGACGTCCAAGCAGCTCGAGACGGTCTCGTCGGTCCTGCAGGCGCGCTTCTGAAGGAGGTCACGGCGCCACCGTGAACGGGCGCATCATCTCGTTGTCCTCGTGATCGAGGATGTGGCAGTGCCAGACGTAGCCGGGCCCGCTCGCCGGATCGAAGAGGAAGCGGTTGACGCCAGGTGAGGCCGCGCCTGCTCCGGTCGCCGGCGTGTCGCTCGGGGCCATCCGGATGCGGAGGATGGTCACCTCCTTCGGCATCACGACGAGCGTGTCCTTCCACCCGAGCTCGTTCGGCTGCGGTCCCCGAGCGACGCCCTGCAGGTAGGCCGCGGGGGCGAGCGGCTTGATGCTCGTCATCACCGGGAGCTCGGGCGAGCCGTTCAGCGTACGCCAGTCCGCCTCGTACCGATCGGCGTCGAGCGGCCTGCGACTCACGAGCTGGAACGGCACGAGGTGGAGATGGATCGGGTGCGCGTCCTCGGTGAGGTTCACGATCTGCCAGTCCTCGGTGGCGCCGACGCGCGGAGTCTCGGAGGTCGGTGCGTCCCAGTGCTGCCCGTTCAGGGTCGAGACGAGCGGCCCGTCTTTCCCCTCCACCTCGATGAGCGTGAGCACGCGACCCGGCTGGTCGGGCGTGAGGGCCGGAATCTGTGCGATCGATCCGAGCGGCGGCGGTGGCGGCGTGGGCGTGACGTTCTTCACCGAGAGCTGCATGATCTGCCCGGTCGTCTCGGGATCGGGCGCGTCGCCGTCGGGAAACGGCGCGCGCGCGGCGTTGACGAACCGGAGGTGGTCGCCGGCGTAGGCGGAGAGGTCGACGAGCAGGTCCGCGCGCTCCCCCGGAGCGAGCAAGAGACGATCGAGCGGCACCGGATTGGGCAGGTATCCGCCGTCGACTCCGATCTGGGTGAAGCTGACGACGTTCGCTGCCCCATCGACGAGGCGCAGATCGTAAAATCGCGCGTTGGACCCGTTGAGGAGGCGCAGCCGGTACTGACGCGGCTCCACGTCGAGGTTGGGCCACGTCCGCCCGTTGACGACGATGGCGTCGCCGAAGAACTCCGGCTGCCAGTATGGATGGATGCCGGCATTGACGCCGTCGCTGGGGAAAGCGAGCGAGCCATCGCGAGCGAACGAGCGGTCCTGGATCACGATCGGAATCTCGAACGCCCCCGACGGGAGCTGCGCGGCGACGGCGTCCGCGGGATCACGGAGCAGGTAAAAGCCGGCGAGGCCGGCGAGCACGTTGAGGCGTGTGATCCCGAGCGCGTGGTCGTGGTACCAGAGCGTCGTCGCGGGCTGGGTGTTCGGATAGACGAACATCGCCGCGTTCGTGAGGCCGCCCACCATCGAGTCGTAGGCGGGGCCGTGCTTGCCGTCCGCGGTGAAGAAGGCGAGCGGAAATCCGTCACTGCTCGAGGCGACCTGGGCTCCGTGCATGTGCGTGACGAGGGGAACCGAGGACTCTGCGCCCACGATGCCCGGAGGAAACGGCGGGAACGGTGGCATCGGCATGCCGGCGTCGTTCGGGTCGGCCCAGTGCAGCGTGGGATCCACAGCGAACATGTGGACGCCAGTGAGCTCGTTGGTCCAGGTGACGTGGACGGGAACGCCGCGCATGGCCTCGAACGTCGCGCCGGGCCATCCTCGGAAGTTGGGGTCGATCGTGCCGCCCGCGTCCTTCGCGGCGGCGCCGTAAGCCCACACCTTGGTGTCTGGAAAGCCGGCCGGCAAGACCTGCTGCCGGGCCTCGCGTACGGCGACCACGTACTCGTGTCGGAGAGCGCCGCCGTCACCGGTCATGACCTTGGGGACGTAGACCGGCGGCAGGGGCAGCGCCGTCACGTACTTCGGAATCGACCGGGCATTTGAAGGATCGCCGAGGGACGCGTCACCCGCAGGGGCATCCGGCGGCGAGGCGTCCGGCGGGGAGGCCTCGGTGCCTGCGTCGTGCTGCGTCGTGGCGTCGGTGCCACCGTCGGGCGCCGCGGCGCCAACCGGATTCGCGACGTCGTCGTCGACGCACGCGCCCGCGGCGGCGAGCGTCACCGTCATAATGAATGCGATTTTCATTTTCACAATCAACAACAAGTAGCCAAACGAAGACAGGCGCGCAAGCGGTCGCATGTCGCGATCGGGCCGGCTCAAATTTGGAGACATTCAGAGGGGTGTCGGAAGGTCGACGTCGAACCCATAGGTCGCGTCGTCGTCGTCACGTCGTGGACGCCCGTTCAGGCCCGGTCGACGCGGTCGCGCAATGCTTGCGCGCGTGTCACGACATCGGCGAGCGACCGGAGGCTGCGAACGCCTTCGAGCGCGACGCCGGGGGCGGCGAGCGACGCGTCGATCGCCGCGTGGACCTCCTCGCCGGCGGCGAGGCGTGCTTCGAGCGCGGCCAACGCGTCGCGTGACACCATGAGCTCACCGCCGACGCGCAGCCTTCCAGAAGCGTCGGCGCCCGCGCCTACTTCGCCGATCGCCTCTTCCGCAGTCGCCGCCCACGGCGGATCGGGGCGCGGGTCCGCGGCGTCGGCCACGATGGTGAGGAGCGCGAGCGCCGCTGCCTCCGGCGCGTACGCCTCCACGATCTCGCGCGCGAGCCGGTCCATGCTGATGGGCCTGCCCACGAGCGCGTCCAGCGTGCCCGACTCCTTGCCGAGGAACGACGCGCGCGGGCCGAGGGCGAACGGCGTCGACACGGCGACGAACGCCTCGACGTGGAGGCGCCCCGACGCGCGATCGTGCGCGAAGCCGACGGCCGCCGCCGGCCGATGCGCGACGCTCAGCCAGTCGCGGCCGAAGTAGTGCGCGAGCGCGCCCACGCGACCGAGCGCGCGAAGGAGCGGCCGGACGTGGCGGTTCAGGATCTTGTCCGGCGCGCACGGCACGAGCGCGTCCAGGTTCGCCAGCGTGAGCGAGACCCATAGCGTGCCAGGCCCGATGCGCACCGCCGCGCCACCCGAGCCGCGACGAAGAAGCGTGCGTTCTGCACCTATTTCACCGGGCGCGGCACGACCGAACGCGCCGAGGAGCACCGCCTCCGCGCTCGCATGCGCGATCGTGAGCTCGACGTCTCGGGTGAGGGGTCGGTCGAGCGCGCCGCGTGAGCGCGCCGCGATCTCCGCCGGCGGCAGCGCTCCCGGACACGCGACGGCCGCCGCACCCATGGTACGGTTCGTAGCACATGCCAGCTCACCGCGAAGAGGGACGCTTCGTGATCTCGGTCGACCTCGCCGCCGAGTTCGCCGAGGACTACGAGGGCGACGCCGACGGCTTCGCGTGGCTCGAGGCGTGGAAGACGAGCGTACGGCCGCGCCTCATGACCGCGGTCATGAACGCGCTGCGCGCCGATCCCGCGTTCGTCGCGGTCCCGGTGTCGCGCGGCAAGGATCCGGACGGCGAGCTCGAGGTCGCCGTGAGGTTCGCGCCGTGACGCGCCGACTCCTCGCCGCGGGGGCCTTCGCCGGCTCGATCTTCTGCACGCATGCGGCGAGCGCCGCGGACCAGTGGGTGTCGCGCCCCATCACGCTGCCGAGGGCGACGTTCGCCTTCGACGCCGGCCTCGGCGTCTCGCACCTCGGCCTAGGCAACGACGTGTCGATCACCGGGGCCGGCGCCAACCTCGAAGGCGCCGTCGGGATCACGTCGCACATCCAGCTCGGCGTGCGGACGGGAATCCGTGCCGGAGCCGACGGCAAGGCGCTGGGCGCCGACGCGTACGGTCGCCTCTTCGACTCGCTGACGTACGGCGTCGGCAGAGACACCCTCGCGAACCCCGAGATCTCGCTCCGCGGCGCGATCGTGCGGACGGAGGTGGTCGAACTCGCGCTGGACGGCCGCACCTGGCTCCCGGTGGAGCCTGGCACACGCCCCGGCATCCTCTTCGGCGTGCCGGTGCTCATCCACCTGGGCGGACTGGCGCGCCTCGACATGGGCGGCTATGCCCTGCTCGTCACCACGAACCCGGTGCAGGGCGGCATCCTCGTCCCCGTCGACGTCTGGTTCCAGCCGACCCGCAAGCTCTGGCTCGGCCCGCTCACCGGCCTCCGATTCCGCAAGAACGGCACCGATCTCCGCGCGGGGTTCGGCCTCGGCTACCAGCTCGCGAGCTTCGTCGACTTCAAGACGCAGTTCGTGTTCCCGCAAATCAACCAGGACGACGGCAGGCGAGAGTTCGGGTTCGGCGCCGGCGTCCAGATCCGGATCGAGTGATGACCGACTTCGACTGGCAGGTGGAGGGCGACACCTGCGTGAAGCTCCTCTCGGAAATCATCCGTATCCCCACCGTGAACCGCGGCAACGGCGCGGAGGACGACGGCAACGAGAAGCCCGCCGCCGAGGCGCTCGCCGATTTTCTCCGTGGCGCGAAGGTCGAGCCACTCCTCGTCGCGAAGAAGAAGAACCGCTCGTGCATGGTGGCCCGCGTCCCCGGCACCGGAGAGAAGCCGCCGCTCCTCTTGAACGCGCACATCGACGTCGTCGAGGCCGACGCGGCGCGCTGGAAGCACGGCCCGTTCTCCGGCGAGATCCACGACGGCTACCTCTGGGGCCGCGGCGCGATCGACATGAAGCACATGGCGGCGATGAGCGCGTGCGTCCTCGCGCTCGTCGCGCGGAGCGGGAAGAAGCTCTCGCGTGACGTCATCTTCGCCGCGGTCGCGGACGAGGAGGCCGGCTGCGAGAACGGCAGTCTCTTCCTCGTCGACGATCACCCGGATCTCGTGCGTGCAGAGTACATGCTCGGCGAGATTGGCGCGTTCTCGCTCCACATGTTCGGGCGCACGTTCTACCCGATCCAGGTCGCCGAGAAGGGCATCTGCTGGGTGCGCGCGACGACGACGGGCTCGCCCGGCCACGGCTCGCTCCCCGATCCGAACAGCGCCGTCGTCCGGCTCTCCAAGGCGATCGCCCGCCTGGGCGCCACGCGCCTGCCGATGCACCCGACCGAGGTGGTCACGCGCTTCATCCACGAGCTCGCCGACAACCTGCCCCAGCCACAACGCAGCGTGCTGAGGCGCCTCGCCGTGCCCCAGATCGCCCCGCACATCCTCGACTGGCTCATCAAGGACGACGGCCAGAAGCGGAGCTTCGGCGCGATGCTCTCGAACACCGCGTCCCCGACGGTCGTGCGCGCGGGGAACAAGGTGAACGTGATCCCGGGGCGCGCGTCGGTGGAGATCGACGGGCGTATCCTCCCTGGCCAGACCGAGAGCGGGTTCCTCGAAGAGCTGCGCCACGTCCTCGGCGAGGACGTGAAGCTCGAGGTGCTCCGCTCCGCGGACCCCACCGTGACGACCAGCGCCACGCCCCTCTTCGAGGAGCTCGCCCGGACGCTGCGCGCCCACGACCCGACCGGGTACCCCCTCCCCTACATGATCCCCGGCTTCACCGACTCCAAGGCGTACAGCCGGCTGGGGACCAAGTGCTACGGCTACAGCCCCGTTCGGCTGCCGGACGACGGCGTGAGCTTCACGCGCATGTACCACGGGGACGACGAGCGGGTGCACGTGGATGGCCTGAAATGGGGGGTCCGGGTGCTCTACGACGCCGTGACGCGCTTCTGTGCATGACGCGCGATTTGGAGCCTGCATTTTCGCCCCATTTTCCGCTTCGTTGCGGTCTCCTTGCTGATCAGGCCTCCGATCGGATAAAACCGTGCACAAGCTCTCGGGTTCCCGGCGTTGCCGGGGTTCGAGGGAAATGAAGTGCTGCCGTCGCGCCCCGGTCATGCGCACTAGGCGAGGGTCGAATGGTCAATCCGCAGATGGTGATGTACGAGGAGGAGTTCAACCAGATCCAAGCGGTCGTAGACCGTCTGGTGAAGGACGCGAACGCCAAGGTCGTCTTCATCGTCGACAAGAATGGTCAGCTCATCGCCGCGAGCGGTGACATCGACCACGTCGATACGACGAGCCTCGCGTCACTCACCGCCGGCAACATCGCCGCGACGGGCGGCATGGCGAAGCTCCTGAAAGAGAACGAGTTTGCGACTCAGTTCCACGAGGGCGAGAAGGCCAACATCCACATCCAGCTCGTGGGAAACCGCGTCATCCTCGTCGTCATCTTCGACTCGCGCTCGAGCCTCGGGCTCGTCCGCCTGCGCGTGAAGAAGGCGAGCGAGGAGCTGAATCACATCTTCGAGTCGCTTCTGAAGAAGGTCGCCGAGCCCGGTGCGGACTCGCCGTTCGCCGAGATCACCGACGAAGACATCGACAACCTCTTCAACGACTGAGGACGTGGATAAGTGGTAGGGCCGAATCGATGAGCTTCATCAACTACATGGCGCGCGAGATCAACTGCAAGTTGGTCTACTACGGGCCTGGCCTCTGCGGGAAGACGACGAACCTGCAGTACATTTACGAGCGCACGAACCCCGAAGCGAAGGGCAAGATGATCAGCCTCGCGACGGAGACGGAGCGAACCCTCTTCTTCGATTTTCTCCCGCTCTCACTCGGTGAAATCCGCGGCTTCAAGACGCGCTTTCACCTCTACACGGTCCCCGGGCAGGTCTTCTACGACGCTTCGCGCAAGCTGATCCTGAAGGGCGTCGACGGCGTCATCTTCGTGGCCGACTCGCAGATCGAGCGCACCGAGGCGAACCTCGAGAGCGTCGAGAACCTGCGCACGAACCTCGCCGAGCAGGGCTACTCGCTCGACAAGCTCCCGTACGTCGTCCAGTACAACAAGCGCGATTTGCCGAACGTCGCGAGCATGGAAGAGCTCCGACAGATGCTGAATCCCACGGCCGTGCCCGAGTTCGAGGCCGTCGCGCGCACCGGCGTCGGCGTCTTCGACACGCTCAAGGCCGTCGCCAAGCTGGTCCTCACGGAGCTACGCAAAGGCGGCAGCGGCTGAGGGCGGCGCGCCGGAGGCGAATCCTTCGGCACTGGCGGGCCCGCTAGCGCGCGCAAGACGTGGCCAGCTCTCTACGACGGCTCGCTCTTCGTCGAACAACGGCGAGACGCGCAACGTGGCGCGCCTCGCCGGGAGCGTCAGGCCTTGCTCTTCTGGTAGACCCGGTTGCGGCGGTTGCGGTCCTTGGCCTTGAGCTTCGCGCGGAAGCGGTTGGTCTTGGTCCGGTTCGCCTTGCGCGGCTTCTTCGAGAGCGTGAGGTACATTGACGATTTCCTGGCGTTGGAACGCTTGCGCGCTCGAGGGGCGGAATTGGTAGCCGACTGCGCGGCTTTGTGCAAGCTGTGGTCCGGAAAGTCCCATGAACGTTCGCCTTGTCCACGAGTTCAAGTTCGAAGCCGCCCATCAGCTCCCGAAGGTCCCGCCCGGCCATAAGTGCGCGCGTCTCCACGGGCATTCGTTCAAGGTGGAGCTGGCGATAAGCGGCCCCGTGAACCCGGAGACCGGCTGGTTCATCGATTTCGGTGAGCTCTACGAGCTCTGGGCGCCGCTCCACGACCAGCTCGACCACCATTTCCTCAACGAGATCCCAGGCCTCGAGAACCCGACGAGCGAGGTCCTCGTGAAGTGGATCTGGGACAAGATGAAGCCGAAGCTCCCGAGCCTCGAGCAGGTGACTCTGTTCGAGACGGCGGACGCGCGCTGCGAGTACCGTGGCGACTGAGAAGACGTCGCGGCGAGTCGCGGCGAGTGACGCGGTGAGCGAGAGGCCAGGATGAGCAAGACGCTCGTTTGCCGTTGCGAGGACGTGACCCTGCAGGAGCTCGAGCACGCGATCGAGCGCGGGCACGACGATCTCGAGTCGCTCAAGCGCTACACGGGGTTCGGCACGGGCTGGTGCCAGGGGAAATCGTGCGTGGCGTTGTGCGCCCGGCTCCTGACGGAGAAGGGAGGCTCGGCGACGATGCCGATCACGCCGCGGCCGCCGTTTCATCCGTTGCGCCTCGCCGACCTGGCGGGGCTTGCGGAGGTCGCCGAAGAGGACACGCGGGCGGGTCGACCGCCGAGGTAGGCGGGGCGACCGGCGAGGGGGCGGGCGCGGCGACGGCGAGGTTAGGCAGGCGGGCGCGGCGGCAATGGAGCCCCGGGACCAAGGTGGGGGCGAGGAGCGCGGCCCCGCTGCGAACGGGCGTTCGCGATGCTGGGCGAACACAGGTTCGCGAAATTCGTTGCCCAAGCAACGAGCTCGCCGCCAAACCCCTGAAAATTCAGCCGCCCCACAAGTGGTTCAACCACTCAACAACTTGGCCTCGGCCTTGCACCCTCCCTGGCATGCGGCCCAGCCTTCCCCGAGTCCTCGAGCTCCTCCGTGCCGGCGCCGCAGGGATCGCCGCCACGCTCACGGATCTCGGGGTGCTCGCGCTCCTCGTCTCCGTGCTGCACTGGGACCCGCGCGCTGCGAGCGTCCCGGCGCTCCTCGCCGGTGGCGTGGCGAACTTCGTCGGCAATCGCCACTTCGCGTTTCGCGCGGCGCGCGGCTCGCTCGCGCGGCAGGCCGTCGGGTACACGGTCGTCGAGGTGGTCGCGCTCATCTTGAACGGGCTCGCCTACGACATCGTCCTTCGCAGCGCGCCGGTCACGGCGAACGCGTACTGGGCGGTGCGCCTCGTCACGAGCCACCTCGTCTTCCTCTGCTGGAGCTTCCCGCTCTGGCGGCGCGTCTTCGCCACGCCTTTCGCTCCCGCGGCGGTCGGCGTAGAAGACCGCGCATGAGCGTGTTCGTGTCGAATCTCCTCGAGGGCAAGGCCGCGTTCGTGACCGGCGGCGGTAGCGGCATCGGCGCGGGAATCGCGAAGCGACTCGCCAAGCAAGGGGCGAAGGTCGCGGTGCTCGGGCGCAAGCTCGAGAAGCTCGAAGCCGTCGCCAAGGAGATCACACTTGCCGGCGGCACCGCGCTCGCCCTCGCCGCCGACGTACGCGACTACCCCGCGCTCGAAAAAGCGGTGAACGACGCCGCCGCCGCGTTCGGGCGACTCGACATCCTCGTCAACAGCGCCGCCGGGAACTTCCTCGCGCCGGCCGCCGCGCTCAGCGCGAACGGTTTCAAGTCGGTCATCGACATCGATCTCTGCGGCACCTTCAACGCGTCGCGCGCGGCGTTCCAGCACCTCGCCAAGCAGGGCGGCACGATCGTCAGCATCACGGCGACGCAGGCGTTCGTAGCGACGCCGCTGCAATGCCACGCGGGCGCGGCGAAGGCCGGCATCGAGAAGCTCACGCGCGATCTCGCGCTCGAGTGGGCGCGCATGGGCATTCGGGTGAACGCCGTCGCGCCCGGGCCCATCGCGGGCACCGAGGGGATGAGCCGCCTCGCGCCGCCGGGCGCCAGCGACGAGACGCTCCGCAAGATGGTGCCGCTCTCGCGCTGGGGGACCATCGACGAGGTGTGCGAGGCGGTGATCTTTCTCGTCTCGCCCGCCGGCGCCTACATGACGGGCGCGACGCTGCTGCTCGACGGCGGCACGTCGCTGCTCGGCCCCGGGCCGTTCCTCGACATGATGGGCGGCTGATCGGGCGCCTCGGCGAGCGTCGTCGCCGCGAGGAGCACGAGCGAAATCCACACGAGATCCGCCATCACCAGGTGCACGAGCTGCATCGGGATCGGCGCGAGGAGCATCACGTTCGCGAGGCCGACGGCGTACTGCGCCCCGAACGCGATCATGACCGCGCGCGACGCCGTCCGCACGCGCGGCCCCGGCCGCAGGACGCGCGTAGCCTGGGCCGCACCTGTGACCAGCGCCGCCGTCAACGTCGCGATGAACGGATGCCAGACACGCAGGCGCACGAAGAGGTGCCCGGCGCCCGACAGATCTTGGGCGAGCCCCTCGGCGAGGGAGCGCGAAGGAAACAGAGTGTCCCCGAGCGCGGCGATCGCGCCGCTGGTGCCCAGCACGAACATCGACAGCATCGCGGCTCCCAGCACCCACGCCACGAGCCCCTGCCCCCGCACGCGCACGCGCGCGCCGCCCGACGCCCAGTACGCCGTGAGCGTCATAGCGGCGAGGAGCAGGAAGGTGTTGGTGAGGTGGATGGACATCGACAGCGCGCGCTTGAGCGACGCGTCGTGGGCGACGAGCTCGAAGAGAACCAGGCCGGCGCCGACGAGCGCCTCGGCGAGCATGAAGCCCATGGTCGCCACGGCGCCACGCCGGACGAGGCTCCCGCGCGGGGTGCTACGGAACGCCGCCACGAGGAGCGCGACCGTGAGGAGCAGCGCCACGCCGCTCGTCAGCCGGTGCGAAAGCTCGACGACGAGCTGGGTCGTCTTCGCGCGCGGCAGGACCTGCCCGTCGCACAGCGGCCAGTGACTGCCGCACCCCGCGCCCGAGCCGCTCGCGCGCACGTACGCCCCCCAGGCGATGACGCCGAGGTTGTACACGAGCACGCCCCAGCTGAAGCGGGCGAGGCGAGAGAGGCGAGCCTGGGGAGCCGTCATGGGACCCCCGCATGTAGCATCGCCTCGTAAAAAGTGTAGAGGGACGCCAGGGGCCACGTGAGGTCCAACGGCCGCGTCCGCTGCGGCGGCAGGCGCGGCAACAGGAAAGGTTCAGTCGAGGAAAGGTTCAGTCGTGGCCGGCGTCGGTCTTGATGGGACCGCCGCATGCGTCCGGGTGGCAGCCGCACTGGCCGCCCTGGCACGCGCAGGAGGCCGCGGTGCCGCACTGGTCGGCCGGGCCCCCCTCGGTGCACGACATGAGGCAGTAGAAGTTCACGTTGTCGCCGATGGTCGTGCAGAGCGTGGCCTTGGTGTTGCCCAGGCAGTCCGAGAGCGTCTGGCAGAACTTGCCGACGCCGAGCTCGTTGCCCTTGTCGCCGGGGTGACCGCACTCGGAGAGCGAGACGGCGTCCACGCCCGTGTCTTTGACGCCGGAGTCCTTCGTCCCGCCGCTCGACGACGACGAGCTGCTCGACGACGACGAGCACGCGGCGCTCGAAACCAGCAATGCAACGAACGCGATCCCCCCTGCGGTGCGAAGCCTGCTCATCAGAACCCGCCCCACTCGCCCTTGTCGCACGAGATGTTGCCGATGTCGGCGAGGTCGACCGTCTGCCCGAAGACGACGCACATCTCGAGGCCGAACGTCAGATCGTGACCGGTGTCGTTGGCCCAGTCGCAGTGGATCGTGAGCTTGTCGCCCTTCTTCATCGCGTACGCCTGGGTGGGGTCGTGCTTGATCTCCGGCGGGTGGAACGTGAATTCGGGATCCCATTCGACATCGAAGAGGCCGTTCGGCTTGGCATCCCCGCTGGGCTGGTGCACGACCCGGATGTGCTGCCCCCAGCGGTGCATGTGCGGGATGAGGTACCAGAGCTTCAGATCGTCCTTCATCGTGCAGCTGACGTCGACGCTCGACTTGCCGGAGGGGAGACGGATCGACGTATCGAGAAACGCGACGGCGCTCGAGCGGGTCATCTTGTGCGAGGCGTCCGCGAAGTCGACGTTGATCGCCGACTGGGCGTCGACCGTCGCGGCGCCGGCGTTCAAGTAGTGGTGGTTGACCACGATCTGCGCGCCCTTGGGGATGTGCACGGCGAGATCGCCGGGGAGCACGTTCTTCGCCGCTTGCCCCTCGCCGCCGGCGCCGAGGACGAAGCGGAAGCTCGTCATGTCGTCGTCGGTGCAGTCGCGCGTCGTGCCGGGCTCCTGGAGCTTGGTCGTGTAGTAGACGACGACGTGGTGGCCGGTCTTGGTCTGGAAGGCCTCGGCGGACTTCACGTCGATGTCGGCGGTGAGAACCTTGTCGGTCCACGTGCAGACCTCGTGGCTCGAGCCCGGCGCGATGCCGCGGTAGATCGGCGCCACGACCTGGAAGCCGTTCGCCGAGGGCGCGGTGGGCTTGAGCTCGGGCAAGCGTTCGATCCCGTCCGCGGGGGCGGAAGGCGGGGAGCTGCTCTTGCTGCTGCTACAGCCCATACAGGCCGCGAGGAGCGAGACGAGCGAGACGAGCGAGCTGCTTCGCTTGACCATGAAGACCTCCGAAGGGCGAACACTCTACCCGTTTTCGGGTGAGGCCCTATTCTTTCTCGTGCGAAATATTGCCGTACGAAACAGCACGAATTCCTTACGATACGACGCGTCCGCGGAGGCGGTCCGGTCTCCCGGCGGTCTCGACTTGGAAGCGTCGTCTGGATCGCGGAGACACCACCGTCACGGCGAAATGAATCGCTCCGGAGACTGGCCGACCTGCCGGTTTGTTGCCACTCTCATCGGGTGACGCTCAAAAAGTGTGCTCTCACTGTTCTCTTCTTCACCGCCATCCTCGTCTCCTCGCTCTCGGCGTGCTCGAGCAACGGGGACGGACCAGGCTTCGACCCGACGGATGGCATCGACGGGGGCAAGGACGTCGGCACCGGTGGAGGCGACAAGATCTGCCTGCTCAACAACTGTGACGTCGATCGCGACTGCGGGGACTGCACCGGCGGGCGCACCAAGTGCCTGCAGGCCGAGCACCGCTGCATCGCGTGTCAGCCGGGGTCGGCGGGGACGTGCAAGCAAGGCCAGTACTGCACCAAGTACGGCGACTGCGTGCCGAACGGGACCACGTGCGCGGCCGACGCGAAGGGAACCCCCACGATCAGCTGCAACGCCGACACCGACTGCGCGGCGTGCGATCCGCACCACAAGGTCTGCGACGCGGCCGCCCACAAGTGCGTCGGCTGCCTCGGATCGAACGTGACCAACTGCCAGTCGACCGACACGTGCGTGAACGACACCTGCACCCCCAAGTGCCCCGCCCAGTGCACGGCCGACGCCGACTGCGGCCAGTGCGGCGCGCCCGGCAAGGAGGCGCACGCGTGCAACAACCACCGCTGCGCGCAGTGCTCGGCGACCAAGAAGTGCCCGAACGGCTTGGAGTGCGACGTCAAGCACGGTGCCTGCGTGGCGCTCTGTGGCCAGCCTGGCCAGCCCCAGGTCTGCGCCAACGACGCCGAGTGCGCCGGATGCAAGGGCGGCGCGACGCACTGCAACGTGCCCGTCAACGGCGGCAACGGCAAGTGCGCCCTCGCGGCGCCGGGGTGCAGCGATCTCGGCAAGGGCGTCATCACGCTGCCCGAGCCGTTCAGCAGCGTGACCAACTTGTGCTCGAACGACAACGACTGTTCGAGCGTCAACGCCAACATCAACGTCGGCAAGATGCTCCGCGACCTGACGGGCATCGGCGCCATCCACGACGCGAGCATCGCCTACCCGATGCACGCGTGCGCAAGCGTGACCATCCCGCTCATCAAGAAGGACTGCGGCGTCTGCGTTCCGTGCAAACAAGATGCAGACTGCACGGACATCGACATCGCCAAGTTCGCCGGGGACGCGTTCGGGCCGCTCGGCAGCGTGGCCGCGGCGATCCTCCTCGACAAGGTGTTCGGCCCCAACGACCACAAGGTGCACATGTACTGCGAGCCGGTGGTCGACGGGTACGGCGTCTGCGCGCCGTGCTCGAACATCCTGCGGGCGTGCGGCGGCGAGCCACCGCCCTCCGCCGGCGCGCCGTGCGATCACGACATCTGCACGGCGGGCGGCCCCCTCGGAACGCAGTGCGAGCAGTGCACGGCCGACGTGTGCGCGCACGACCAGTACTGCTGCGACGCGAAGAACGGACTCTGGGACGCGCTCTGCAAGCGCGAGGTCGACGAGTACTGCACCACCAAGTCGTGCGCGGATCCCGACACCTGCCAGTTCAAGAAGGCCGGCTGGTACTGCAGCACGCTGCAGGTCGGCTCGAGCTACCAGTGCGACGACAAGCAGCAGATCGTCATCGGGTATCAGTGCCAGAGCCAGCCGACGCAGAAGTACTGTCACAAGACCGGGCCAAACCCGAAGGACACGGCCGTCCTCGCGCCGCCTGGCGACGGCGGCACGCAGGTGCCGGACTGCTTCACTACACAGTAATCGGACCGCTGCTTACGGCGGCCCGGCGGGTCTCGGCTCTCGTCGCCAATCAGCGCCCGGGTCCGAGCAAGAACGCGAGGCCCCCGGGCAACCGCTCGGCCCAGTAGACCTCGCTGTGCTGGCCGCCGGGCTGTACCACGTAATGCAGCGTCGTCCCTTCGGCGTAGCCGTCGGTCTTGTACGCTTGGGCGAGCTTGGCGGTGTTCGTGACGTCGTCGTTGCTCGGACCGGAGTCGCCGCTGTCGACGTAGACCTTGAGCGGGCGCTGCGCCTGCTGGGGGACTTTGGCGACGTCGCCGAGGATCTGGGTACCATTCCACCACGTCGACGGGCTCATCGCGCCGACGAGGCCGAAGACGTCGGAGTGGTAGACGCCGGCGTACGTGGAGATGAGGCCGCCGAGGGACGAGCCGCAGAGCGCGGTCTGATCGCGCGTCGTCAGCGTGCGCAGCTCGGCGTCGACCATCGGCTTGATCTCGTCGGTGATCATCTTGACGTAAAGGTCGCCCTTGCCCGACGGCGGCATCGTGTATTCGTTCATGCGGTCGGCGGTGTTCTCGATGCCGACGACGATCGCCTCGCGGGCGCTGCCGTCCTCGGCCGCAGCGTCCATGGTCTCGTCGACCTTCCACTCGTTGCCGCCGAACGCGGCGCTTGCGTCGAAGAGGTTCTGCCCGTCGTGCATGTAGAGGACGGGGAGACGGGCGCGCGTGTTCTCGAGGTAGGTGGGCGGCAGGTACAGCCAGATGCCGCGCGTGCTGGGCAGGATCTTCGAGGTGAACTGCGCCCAGTGCACGGCATACGTGCCCTGCTTCACTGTGAAGTGCGGATAAACGTCGAGGACCTGACCGGGGGCGAGCTTGTAGTTGGGGCCGCGCGACCAGGTCGCGTCGTCGAGGAGCGGCTTGAGCTCGATGGGGGCGGACAGGGCCGGAAGCGTCAGGAGCCAGGTGTCGTCGGCTCCTGCGGTCGCGGCCACGCCCTTGTCCCAGGAGAGGGAGCCGCCCGATCCGCGGAGCGCGACCGCGTGAGTGCCGGCCGGGTAGTGGACGCGGACCGTCGTGAGGGCAGGGCCCGCGTCGGCAGCGGGGGGGGTCGGGTCGGCGTCCGCAGCGCCACCGTCCGCGGGCAAGCCTGCGTCGTTGCCGTTCGAGGGTGCACCGCTGCTGCTGCTGCTGCTGCCGCCGTCGGGCGGCGTGCCGGTCGCGGGGAGGTTGCCCGCCGACTGCGGCGCGGCGCACGCCGCGAGCGCGCCAAGGAACACGCAAAGGATGGGGAAGCGCATCGGCGCATGGAAATGACCGTAACTCAGGCCTGAGTCAAGCCTCGCCCCCTCCGGAACCGCCATTCGACCGCGCATGGGCCCAGAAATGAAGGCTCGAGCAACCGTTCCATGAAGAGGACGGGTGCTCTAGGCTTGGACGATGCGCTGGGCGTCCGTCGGGATCGTGCTGCCGGTGGCGCTGATCTGCTGCAAAGACGAGGGAATCAACCCTGTCCCCGGCGCCCCGGTGGGGTACCTGTCGGGGAGCCGCCTCCGCGCGCGCGTTCGCTCGAGCGTGCCTGGCGCGCGCCTGCTCGCCGGCTGGCGCGACACGACGCTGGGGGTGGACTGCTCCTTCGTCACGGCCGAGGACGGCGAGACGCGGTGCGTGCCGGCGGGCGCCCAGATCGTCTTCCTCGACCCGCTCTGCGCATCGCCGGTCGGCGTCGTGAACCCGGATTGCGCCGCCAACGGGCCGCCGCGCTTCGCCAGCGCGACTTTTCTGTCCGATGCGACGTGCTCGGGCGTCGTCCGCGCGTACCGGCTCGGCGACGAGGTCACGCTGCGCAGCCGGCACGTCTACATCGGCGGCGGCGCGAGCGGCGCCTGCTTGCGCGCCACGCAGCTCGATCCGGCGGCGGTCGCCTACGGTCTCGAGCCCGTCGCGCCCGAAGCGCTCGTGAAGGGCACGCTCACGCACACGCCCAAGACCGATCGGCTAGGCCTCGAGGTGCTCGTCGCCGACGACGGCGCCCGCCAGGTGAGCGGTCTCTACGACGTCGGGACCCGGCGGCGCTGCTTCTCGATCGCCGGTGCCATCGGCGGAGGCGAGGACCGCTGCATCCCCGACGCCGTAGCGTGGGCGACGTACGCCGCCGACGCCAAGTGCGCCTCGAAGGTGGCCTACCAGGTTCATCCGACGACGAGCTGCCCGGCACCGAGCGTCGTCGTCGCGTACGGCTACGACGGGTGCGACGTGCGCGCGAGCTACTTCACGCCGGGCGCAACGGTCGACATCAACCAGGTCTTTTCCGGCTCGGCGCCGGTATGTACGTCGCTGCGCCAGCAGCCGGCGCTGTACACCACGCTCGAGCGCGACCACGTCTTCTTCCAGGTCGGCGCGCCGCTCGCGGCGGCGACCTTCGCGCCGCTGCGCGCGCAGACGACCGGCCTGGGCCGTCTCGCCGTCCCGGTCCTCGCGGCCGGTGACGGCACCGAGCTCGCCCCGCCGCGCACCGACACGTTCTTCGACACGACGCTCGGCGCGCCGTGCCGCGCGTACATCTTCCCCGACGGCGCGAAGCGGTGCATTCCGAGCGACGCCCTGCCCATCGCGTCACCCAGCTACTCCGACGAGGCCTGCACGAGCGAGATCGTCGGCGTCCCGGAAGCCCCCGGCTGCGCGGAGACCACCGTCCCGTCGTACGGCGTGCGCGTTTCCGGGAGCGCGTGCGCGACCGAGGTCGCGGCGTCGCGGCTCGTCAGGCTCGGCGCGGAGCTCCAGAAGCTGCGCGCCTACTATACGAACGACGCGAACGGCGCCTGCGTCCGGCAGGCGCAGGGCGGCACGTTCGCATCGGTCGGAGCCGACGTCCCGACGTCGTCGCTCGCCGTGGTCACCGAGACCATCGAATAGACCAGGCACGGGCGACCCTCGCCTGCTCTTCAGGTGATCCTCAGGTGCCCTTCGGCTTCGCCCACACGCCGAACATGTAGTGGCCGGTGCCGTCGCCGTCGACCTCGATGTGGAAGTCGTACTCGGCGTCGTCGTCCATGCACCAGCTCTTGTCGAACTCGATGATCGCGACGGGGTGCGACGTCTTGTCGTCGGCGATGAGCGCGCCGCCCGGCTTGGTGACGAGGATGTCGAGATCCTTGATCCCGGCGTCGGCGACGGCGAAGTAGCGGTAGCACATGCCGCCGGCGAGCTTGATCTTGTAGGTGTCGCGCTTGTCGTGCACGTGGTGGAGCTTGCCGAGGACCGGCTTTGCGTACTCGGCGAGGCCCGTCGGACCGCCACACTTCTTGATGAGCGTCTCGAAGTCCGCCTTGGCTTCGCCCTGGAGCGACGTGCCCTGCCAGCACTCCTTGTCGCCGACGGTCTTCTTGGGGAACGTCGACTTGGGCGCGCCCTTCTTGAGGAGGGGGGTCATGGTGACCGTCGCGCCGTGCTCGGTCTCGTGCGGATCGTCGTAGTCCTTCGGCTTCGTCGCCGGCGGATCTTTGGTCGCCGCGGTCGCCGAGGTGGCCGGCGTGTCGGTGGCCGGGGTGGTCGGCGTGGTCGGGGTGGTCGGGGTGGTCGGCGTCGGCGCGCCCGTGTTCTCCGCGGTGACCGGCGCGGGCTTGCTACCGCACGCGACGAGGAGACTCAGCGCGACCAACGAGGCGAGGCTCTTCAAATGCATGGCCAAACGGTATCCGCACCTGCGCGGGGCGGTCAACGCGCGCGGCGGGTCTACCGAGGGGCCGGAGATGCCGTTACGATAGCGGACATGACCAAGGGGATCCTTTCGCTGGGTGTGGTGGGGCTGGCTGGTGCGTGGGGGCTGGCGGCGTGCTCGAGCTCGAGCTCGCCGCCGTCGACGCCGTCGGGCGACGCGGGCAGCGCTGCCGAGGCAGCGACGAGCGCCGACGCCGGAAAGGACACGGCACCGCCGCCGGCAGACGGCAGCGGCGGCGGCGGCGTCGCGTGGCGCTCGGTCGTCGGCTCCGGCGGCTTCTTCGGGCAGACGTTCGACGACGCGACGTGGGCCGGGCGCACAGTCGCCGATCGCACCCTCTTCGCCGTCACGTGCTGGGGCAACCAGAACGGCTGGGTCTCGGGCGCCGGCGGGTTCGTCGCGCACACCGAGAACGGCGGCGCGGCGTGGTCGCCTCAAGACGCGGGCCTCGGCGGGGACCTGTACGCGATCCGCTTCGGCTCACCGTCGCTGGGCGTCGTCGCCGGCGCGGGCGGCGCGCTCGCAGTGACGAGCGACGGCGGCGCGCACTGGACCAAGGCCGTGAGCGGCGTCACGACGAGCCTGCGCGGCGCGACCGTCGCCGGCGCGGCGTCGATCCTGTTCGTCGTCGGCGACGGCGGCACCGTCCTTCGCTCGGGCAACGGCGGCGGGTCGTGGGCGCGTGTCGACGTGCCCGGCGCCGGCGATCTGCGGGGCGTCGCGACGGACGGGACCGCGCACGTGGTCCTCGCGGTCGACGCGCTCGGCGCGATCTGGTCGAGCACCGATCGCGGCCTCTCCTTCGCGCGAGAAGCGCTGGCTCCGGCTGGCCTCGACGCGATCGCGCTCTCCGACGACGGCGCGCGGGCGCTCGCGGTCGGGCGGGCCGGGACCGCGCTCACACGCGACGCCGCCGGCGCCTGGACGCGCCTCGCCACCGGGACCACCTCGGATCTTCATGCGGCGCTCGTGGACGGCGACGCCACGCGCCTCTACGTGGCCGGCGAATCGGGCACGCTGCTGACGAGCGGCGATCGCGGTGCACACTGGGGAGCCGCGCCGCTCACGACGAGCGCCGCGCTCTACGGGCTGGAGGACCTATGAAGCTGTCAGCCGCCTACGTCCTCGACGCCGTCCGCACGCCACGGGGCCGCGGCCGCGCTGGCAAGCGTTCCCTCTCCGGCGTTCACCCGCAAGAGCTCGTCGTCCGAGCGCTGAAGGCGCTCGCGGCGCGCGGCAAGATCTCCGAAAAGGACGTCGACGACGTGGTCCTCGGATGCGTCTCGCAGGCCGGTGAGCAAGGCTCGAACCTCGCCCGCAACGCGGTGCTCGCGGCGGGCTGGCCGCAGGAGGTCGGCGGCACCACGCTGAACCGCTTCTGCGGCTCGGGGCTGCAGGCGGTGAACTTTGCAGCGATGGGCGTCGCGTCGGGCGCCCAGGATCTCGTCGTCGCGGGCGGCGTCGAGAGCATGTCGCGCGCGCCGATGGGCTCCGACGGCGGCGGCCTCGACGGCAACAACATGGCGCTACGAAGGCGCGTCTTCCAGGTGCCGCAAGGCATCAGCGCCGATCTCATCGCGACGCTCGAGGGCTTTTCGCGCGCGGAGATCGACGCCTTCGCGCTCGGTTCGCAGGAACGCGCCGCCAAGGCGATCGCGGCGGGCGCCTTCGCGGGCAGCCTCGTTCCGGTGACGGACGACGACGGCAAGACGCTCCTCGCCGCCGACGAGCTCCCCCGCGCCACGACGCCGGAGGGGCTCGCCAAGCTGGAGGCCTCGTTCGCCACGTTCGGCGCGTCGCCGGCCGACGAAGCCGGGCGCACGTTCGACCAGCTCGCGCTCCTCGGCTACCCGCAGGCCACCGCGATCACGCACGTGCATACGGCAGGCAATTCGAGCGGGATTGCCGACGGCGCCGCGGTCGTCGCGCTCGCGTCGGAGGCGTTCGTGAAGGAGCGCGGGCTCAAGCCCCGCGCGCGCATCCGGGCAATGGCCACACTCGGAAGCGAGCCGGTCATCATGCTGACGGCGCCGGGCCCTGTGTCGCAGAAGGCGCTGAAGCGCGCGGGGATGACGGTGAAAGACATCGATCTCTGGGAGATCAACGAGGCGTTCGCGGCCGTCGTCCTGCAGACCACGCGGAGCCTCGGCATCGATCCGGCGCGCATCAACGTGAACGGCGGCGCGATCGCGCTGGGTCATCCCCTCGGCGCGACCGGCGCGATGCTCCTCGGCACGGTGATCGACGAGCTCGAGCGTCGCAACCTGACTACCGGCCTCGTCACCTTGTGCATCGGCGGCGGGCAGGGCATCGCGACGATCGTCGAGCGCGTTTAGGTGACTCGCCACCTATCCAGATAGTTGGCGGTGACGCTGCGTGATCGCACGGGTCTAGGGGCCGCCCGCGTCGCCGGTGTCTGGGTCGAAGGCGGCGTCGGTGCCGCCGTCTCCGTGCGCCGGATCGGCGACGCCGCCGCCGGTGGCGATGATGAAGGCTTGCAGATCGCTCATCGTTCCGTTGAACACGTCGAGATCGACCTTCTCGTGGATGCCGGGCACCGCCCCGTGATCGGAGCCTTGCCAGAACTTCCAGCCCGTCCACTTCGACGGCATCCGAGGGCATTTCACGCCCCAGTTGGCGACCCACAGGGGGTAGTCGACGAACTGCGCGCCGATGCTCCCGCTCATGCCCGCCATCGTGTAGACGAGCGGCTTGCGACCGGTCGCCGCCTCGACCGTCTGTAGCCAGCTGTGCACCTTCGCCTGCAGGCGTAGCGCCCCGACCCCTTCGGTGACCTCGACGTCGAGGACCGGTGGCAGATCGCCCGGCTCGAGCGTCCCCATCTTGTCCAGCAGGACGTTGGCCTGCGCCACGGGATCCTGCGACGGGCGGAAGTACTGGTACGCGCCGCGCACGACGCCCGCCTCCTTCGCGCCGGACCAGTTCGCGTCGAAGCGCGGATCCTCGAACTTGGTCCCGTCGCTCACGCGGATGAACGCGAACGCGTGGCCGCTGCTCTTCACCTGCGCCCAGTCGATCTTCTGCTGGTAGTACGAGACGTCGATCCCTTTCAACGTGCTGCCGGACGCGCAGACGCTGAGGGCGTCGTCCTGGCTCGTCGGATCCGACGAGGACGTGGCGCCCCCGCAGGCGGCGGCTGCGGAGACGGCGAGCGGAACGGCGACGACGGCGAGGATCCTCTTCAGCATTCGAGCCGATATACGCACATCGTGTGCCACTGTAGTTCAGTGTAGTCGCGGTGGAGTATTCCAGCCGTGGAGCAATCTGACGCTCCAAGTTGCCGTTAAGTCTCAGGCTTGTCAGGCGGTAACCGGACGAACCTGGCGGATCACGCCGGAGCCAGACCTGCCTCGTCCTCGCATGGGATGGGAGCGCCGGCGCCCGGCGCGAGCGTCAGAACCAGACGTGCACGGCCAGCCACGCACCCAGGTTCCACGGCGAGGGATCCGTCGTCGGGGCCGAGGTCCCGCTAAGCTGCCTCGAGGCGACGAGCGGAACGTCGAGCACCCCCTGGGCGGCGAGGGCGACGTGCGGAGCGAGGCCCAAGAGCAGCGTCGGCTCGAGGTCGATCGCCACGAGCGAGTCCTGTGCGGTGCCGCGCGACGTGACCGCCGCCGAAGCCGCGTCCACGCCAACGAGCGTGTGGGTCGCGTGCGCGTAGGCGAGTGTCATGCCCGCTTTGGCCCAAAAACAGAGCCGAGCGCGATCGCACCATAGCCAGCCGAAGCGCGGCGCGATCACAACGACCAGCGTCCGCGTGTCGAGCGCGCGGATGTCGCCGCCGCCGGAGCGGGACGTGGAGGACGGCCAGATCGTCGCAGAGGCGCCGAGCGTCGTCATGCGCGTGACCCAGTCGACGGCGACGCGCGGCGCCTGGAAGGCGTGGACGCCCGGCTCACGGCCCAGGCCCCACGGCCCGACCACGTCGAGCGCTTGCTTCGGGTAGTAGTGGTCGGCGCCGTAGACACGCTCGTCGCGCACCGTCGCGAAGGCCAGCCCCGCCAGGCGCTCGAGGCCCACGAGGAGGCGCGCGCGCGCGGGCGACGTCTCGCCGTAGAGCTCCGGCTCGTCGTCCTCCGCGCGTGCGTGGGCGGGCGCCACGAACGACAGAACGGCGACGGCTCCCGCGACGAGGCGCGCGCGGGTCACGACACACCGCGCCGTCCGCGCGTCCTCCACGAGGCCCTGCATGCCCGCATGGTACGAGACGACGACGTCGGATGCGCGCTATAGGAGCGTCCCATGGCGCTCATCAGCGGGTGGATCGCGGTCGCGTTCATCCTCCTCACGGCGAGTCTGCCGCTCATCCAGTGGCTGCGGCAGAAGCGCCGCGCCGCGCCCGACTCCCCCCAGACCCGCCTCCACGCCGGGCTGGGCATGGCGACGGCGGCGCTCGCGTTCGGGCATACCCTGACCGCCGTCCCGGTCCTCGGCTCGTCGCGTGCGCTCGGGGGTGGGATGACCGCGCTCGCCGCCGGGGGGCTCGCGTTCTTCGTGATCGTCGCGCACGTCGGCATCGGGCTGCAGCTTCGAAACACGCGCCTGCGCGGCCGCAAGGACAAGCGACGCACGCACCAGATCACCGCCGTGCTGATCGCCGCCACCGTCGGCGCCCACGTCGTCGCGCTCTTGCGCGCCGGTTGATCGGCGAAGCACGACGCGGCCAGCCGTGCGCCGCGCGTCAGGGCTTGGCGCCGGCGTCCTCCGTCGCAGCGGGCGGCGCAGGTTTCGGCTTGGGCTTGGGCTTGGGCTTCGCGGGCGCCGACGCGCTGGGCAACGCCGTCAGCCACGCCGGCGGCGCCGCGGAGCCGGACGCGCTGGGCAGAGAGGCCATCGCCGGCGCGGTTGGCGCGCTCGGTGGGGCCGCGCTCGGCGGGGACGCGCTCGACGGCGCAGGCGTAACGGCCGACACCGGCGCGAGCGCGCTCGAAGCCGCGGAGGGAATCGCGGTCGCTGCGCCGGGCTCGGCGCGAATCGTCGAAGGAGTGGACCCCGCGGTGCCCGATCCCTCGGAGCCGAGCAAATACACGAGGAGGCCCGATGCCGCAGCGATGAAGAGAAGAACCTGCCACGCGGCGATCCCCTCCTTCGACCGCGCTCTCGCAGGGAGCGGCGGTGGACGCGACGGCAGCGCCGGCCGCGAGACAGCTACGCGGGGCATCGTGATCGCAGGCGAGGGAGTAGGTGCGGACGGTGGCGGAGGAGGCGGAAGATCCAGCGGAGGAGGAGGCGGAAGGTCCGGCGGAGGAGGAGGCGGAAGGTCCGGCGGAGGCGGCGGCGGAAGGTCCGGCGGAGGCGGAGGCGGAAGGTCCGGCGGAGGAGGAGGAGATGGCGTGGCCTGCGGCGACGGCGCAGGGGGAGGCGGGGCGACGAGAAGGAGAGGCTCGGTCGACTCGGCCGCGGCAGGGATGGGCGCGGGCTCCGGCGCGGAGGCGGGCTCCGGCGAGCGGACAGAGGCAGGTGCGGCGGCGGGTGTGAGCTCTGCCTCGACGGCAGCGGGCTGCGCAGACCCCGACGCCGACCCCGACGCCGACGCCGACGCCGACCCCGACCCCGACGCCGACGCCGATGCCGCTTCCGGCACCGGCTCCTCCTTCGGCTTCGCGAACGGCGCGAGGGCCTCCGCCAGTGCGCGCGTCGACGCGAAGCGATCCTCGCGCCGCACCGCCATCGTGTTCTTCACGACCTCGACGAATGCCACGGGAAGGTCCCCGCGACGAACGAGCAGAGGCGTCGGCTCCCCCTCGCGGATGAGCGCCGCGATCTGCGGCAGCGTGTCCGCCACGAAGGGCCGCTCGCCCGCGGTGCCCTCGTACAGGACAACGCCGAGCGCGTACACGTCCGTGCGCGCGTCCGGCGCCTCGCCGTCCAGCTGCTCGGGCGCACGGTAGAAGGGCGAGCTCGTTCCTCGGTCTTCGTTCGGCGAGATCGCGTCAGGGAAGCCGACGATCTTCACGGCGAAGTGCCCCGCGCGCTCCGGATCGGGAAGGACGAGGATGTTCACCGGTCGGAGGTCGCCGTGCGTGTGCCCGAGCTCGTGGACGGGCGTCAAAGCTTCGCACGCACGGACGACGATCTCGGCGAGCTTGCGAAGGTCGAGGGTCCGCGCCTCTGCGAAGGCTCGGGCGAGCGTCTCGCCCTCGGGGGGCGTCTCCGCGTCGGGCGGCGCAGGCGCGTCGGTCATCTCGGGCCCCAGACTACACCGAGCCTCGCGCCAGGCGTGCACCGCTTGCGTACAGCGCAGCGGTCGCCCTCCGCGTCGGCGCGCCTGAACCCGCTGGCCGCCCTGCGCTACGAGTGAGCGCGGAAGCGGGCGACGCAAGGGATATTTTGCGGCGAAGGCCGCTCGCGTCGGCTACCCTGCGGCATCCATGAAGCACAGCGTCACCGGTCTCCTCGTCTCGGGTTTGCTGCTTACCGGCGCCTTCGCCGCCCAGGCCTGCAGCACGTCGACCACCCCCAACGGGACGACGACCGCCGACGGCGGAACACCCGAAACGGGCGGCGGCACGGACGGCCAGGTGACGCCCGATGGGAACACGGCGTCCCCCACGTGCGCGCCGGACGAGACGGCGGCGGTGCCGGCGGATCGCTGCACGACCGATCCGAGCAACACGAGCCTGCCCGCGTGCAGCACCTGGGTGAAGGTGGAGATCCCCGGAACCGTCTGCGGCGACGGCAGCCAGTACAAGATCTTCGTGAACTACTCGAACACGAGCAACGATCTCGCGCTCGAGTTCGAGCCGGGCGGCGCGTGCTGGGATTACGACAGCTGCACGGGCAACGGAGGAACGCGCGGCGCGGCGAACCCGCACGGCATCCCCGACAACCACATGGACACCTACCAATACCTGAACCTCCTCCGTCGATCGCCCGACAACCCCGTGGCGGCCTACAACATGGTGTTCGTCCCGTACTGCACGGGCGACATCCATACGGGCAACAACACGATCACGTACACCGGCACGACGGCGGGCGATGCCGGGAGCGACGGCGGTGATGCAGGCGCAACCGACGCGGGCGACAGCGGCGCCGCGTCGATCGTGTTCCACCACGCCGGCCACGCGAACACCGTGGCGGTCGTCGACTGGCTCAAGAAGACGTTCGCCACGAAGGTGACGGTGCCCAAGCTCCTCGTCACCGGCTGCAGCGCCGGCGGCGCGGGCGGCTTCATCAACTACCACTTCATCCGCTCGGGCCTCGGCGCCGGCGTCCAGTGTTCGTACCTGCTCGACGACTCCGGCCCCATCTTCCACAGCACCGGCCCGTCCAAGCAGCTGCACGACAAGATCCGGGCGGCGTGGAACATCGATCCGATCCTCGACAGCCTCGAAGGCCAGCTCCCGGTGAAGGCCGCCGATCTGAAGGCCGACTTCGGCGTCATGAACGTCGCGCTCGCGCAGAAGTACCCCAAGGATCGCCTGAGCCTCGTCGCGTACCACCAGGATCTGAACTACTCGCTCTACTCCTACCAGCGGTTCTTCCCCGGCTCGACCGAGGAGCAGATCCACACGAAGTGGTGGCAGGACATGACCGATCTCATGAAGACGTACGACGGGAACAAGAACGCGTTCGGTCAGAACAACCTCGCGTACTACCTGCCGTTCTTCCGCTCGGACAACTGCAGCCACTGCGTGTCCATCCCGCCGATCGGCAACCCGCCGCTCGATCCGACGGACCAGGGCAAAGCGCTCTCCAAGCCGTGGGAGGGCTCGGACATTCCGCAGCTCGGGATCGATCTCAAGCAGTTCACCATCGATCTGCTCGACGACAAGAAGCCGCTCAAGAGCTACGTACAGGATCCGCAGCCGAGCGAGGCGTTCACGCCCGCCATCTCCGCGCAGTGTATGCGGTGACCGATCAAGAGGCCTTCACCTTCACGATGGTCCGTGCGGACGATGCGTCCCAGCCGCCGCCGTAGGTTTCGCTGAGCGGCGGTGACTCGCGCGTGAGCAAGTCGTCGAGCGCGCAGCACGATGGGCGCACTGCGCCGGTGACGCGCGACGCCAGGCCGGCGTGCACGGCGTCGAGGTAGCTCTCCAGGGCGAAGACGGCTTCGTGCGTCTTGATGACCCGCTTGCGCCAGTCGCAGAGGACGTCGAGCACGAAAGCCTCGATCTCCGCCGCGCGGCCGATGAGCCAGGCCTCGCGCGCACCGGGCTCCACGCCACAGGGGGCAGCGACGCGGAGCAGAGCCGCATGGGCGTCGGTGGTCGCGGTGGCCAGACGCTCGGCATGGTGAATGGCAATACGCAGCGCTTCCGGGCACGCGGGGCCGAAGACGATCTTGGCGAACTGGGTCATGGCTCCGCCCTCCTGCAGGCCCTATCGGCGCCGAGGCGGCGAAGTTGCGCAGGAACGGCGGAGGGCTCGCGTGATCAGGGCCCGATGATGAAGAGGAGCAACTCGGCGCGCGATTTGTCGAGGGTCGCCAGGACCTCGTGCTGCTTCTTCGCGGCGGCGTGGTTGCCGAGCTTGACGTAGCAGGCGCCGAGATCGTAGCGAAGCGCCGGATCCTTCGGCGCGAGCATGACCGCCTGCTGGTAGGCGGGAATCGCGTCCTTGTAGCGACGAAGCTCGACGAGCGCGGCCGCGGCCTTGCGATGGTGCTCGAGGCGATCGGGCTCGAGCTTGGCGAGCACGAGATAGGCCTCGGCCGTGTCTTCATGGCGCTTCAACTTCTCGAAGATGCGCGCGCGACTCGTGTGCACCTGAAGGTCATCGGCGCCGAGCTTCACGGCGTACGTGTACGCGGCGGCGGCGTCCTCGAGGCGGTCCAGCTTCTGGTAGCCGAACGCGAGCGCGGTGCGGAGCGCGGCGTCGTCGGGCGCCTTGGTGGCCGCCGTCTCGAAGGCAAGAACGGCCTCCTCGGTGCGATCGAGCTTGAGGAGGGAGACCGCGAGAAAGTAGTCGGCCTTCGCGAGATCGGGCTGGATCCGCAGGGCGCGCTGCAATGCGGCGGCGCTCTCGTCCCAGTGCTGTGCGTTCTGATAGGCGACGCCGAGCTTGTAGTAGCCGAGGCTCTCTTTGGGGCGGAGGCGCACGACCTCCTTCCACGCGAGGATGGCGTCCTCCTGCTCGCCCTCGGCCTCACACACGGCGCCGAGCTCGATCCACGCGTCGGCTTCGGCAGGGGCGGCCTTCAGGATCTCGCGGAACGCGTCCTTCGCCTCGGCGTTTCGGCCGAGCTTGGCCAAGGAGCGCGCCACGCCGAAGAGCGCCTCGCGCGAGGTCGGCGTGGCCTTGCGGGCGGCTTGATAGGCGGCGAGAGCGTCCTCGGCGCGGCCGATCTCGGCGCCGAGATCGCCGAGGAGCAGGTGCGAGGCGAAGTCGGCGGGTGCGAGGGCGAGCCCCTTCGTCACGACGTCGCGCGCCTGGCGCACCCGGCCGAGCGCGCGGTACGCGGTCGCGAGCGACACGTAGTCGGCGGCCGTCGGCGGAACGGTGGCGAAGCTCTTTTCGAGCGCACCCGCGGCTTCCTCCCAGCGCTCCTCCTTTTCGTACAAGCGCGCGAGCGCGCGGAAGGCGTCGCCTTGCTTCGGATCGGCGGCGGTCGCGACCTCGAGGTGCAGGGTGGCTTCTCTCGACTTTCCAGCCTGGAGGAGGGCCAGACCGAGGCGCTTCGCGATCTGCGCGTGCTTGGGATGCGCCGTGCGCGCCGCCGTCAGCGCCGGGAGGAGCGCGTCCGGGCGCGCGTGCGTCTCGGTGAGCCGGGTGAGCTGGTCCAGCGTCTCTTCGGATGGATCCTCCGCGAGCGCGGCGGTGAACGCGCGCACGGCGTCGTCGACGCGCTCGAGGCGCGTGAACGCAGCGGCGAGGCGCTTGTGGACATCGGCGGGCGCGCGTCCGGTCGCCTGCGCGGCGGCCAGCGCCTCCGCGGCGTCGTGGTCGCGCCCGAGCGCCTCGTACGACCGGCCGAGCGCGTAGAGCGCGTCGGCGTCGTCCTTCTTCGTCTTGACGAGCTGCTTGTACGCGAGCGTCGCCTCGTGGTGCTGGCCGAGCTTCGCGTAGCCCTTGGCCGCGCGCTCCAGCGCGTCGGTCAGCTCGGGCCGGAGGCGCGACGCCTCGCGGAAGGCCTTCACGGCCGCCTCCGTCTTGCCCGCTTGCTCGAGGAGGAGACCGAGCTGGTGATGGCCGTCGGCGAGCGACGGGTCGAGCGCGACCGCCTTCTCGAAGTGGACGCGTGCGTCGTCGGCGCGCTTGGCAGCCTGCAGGACGAGGCCGAGCTCGTAGTGGGCCTGGACGTCCTTGCCACCCTGCGCGACCGCCTTCTCGAGCGCGGCGCGCGCCTCGTCGCGACGCCCTACGCGCGCCAGGCTGATGCCGAGGGTCCGATCGACCTCGGGATCGCCGGGAGCGAGCCACGTCGCCTGCTCGAGCGCCTCGATCGCCTGCGCGTGAAGACCGAGCCGCGCGGCCGTGACGCCAAGGAGGCGCTGGCTCTTCGCGTCGCCGGGCTGGCCCTTCACCGCTGCTTCGAGGACGGCTTTGGCCTGCTCGAGCTTGCCGGACGCGAAGAACGCCTCGGCTTGCTGGTATTGCGCGGCGGCATCCTCGGGCTTCAGCGCGGCGGCCTTCGCGAACGCGGCCGCGGCTTCGTCGTGGCGACCGAGCGCCTGGAGCGAGCGTCCGCGAAGCGCGTGCATCGGCGCGTCCGCTTCCGCAGCCTTGAGGGCGCGATCGGCGTGCGTGAGCGCGTCGGCGTGCTGACCGAGCGCGGCGTGGCACTCTGCGATCGCGCGGAGCACGGTGGCCTCGACCTGCCCGACCTGCGCGCGCGCGACCTCCCCGTACGACTGGAGCGCCTCGTGATGGCGACCCGCGGCCTTCTCCGCTTCGGCGATGCCCAGGTGAGCCCGCGTGAGGTTTGGCTGGATCTTGAGCGCGGCACGGAAGGACGCGGTCGCCTCGGTCGTCATGCCCTTGGCCGCGCGGGCGGCGCCGAGCGCGACGTGCGACGCCGCGTGGGCGGGGCGGAGCTCCGTCGCCCGGGTGAGCGACGCGAGCGCGTCGTCGACCTTCCCGAGCTGCTCCTGGAGCGAGCCGAGACGGAACCATGCGTCGCCGTCCTTCGGATCCTTCTCCACCGCGCGCTTCAGGATCGTGGAAGCCTCGACCTTGCGACCGAGCTTTTCGTACGCGGTCGCGAGCGGGCCGATGACGGCCACGTTCGCCGGGTCGATGCCGCGGGCGTGCTCAAGCGCCTCGACCGCGTCGGCAAAGCGGGCGAGCGCGACGTACTCGACCCCTGCCTCGGCGTAGGCCTCGGCCCAGTTCTCGCGGAGCTTCGTCGCGGCGTCGAACGCGGTCGCAGCCTCCTTGTGGTTGCCCGCCGCGCGGAGCATGCGCGCGAACGCGAGCTGCAGATCGGCGTCGCCCGGCTTGGCGGCGAGCGCCGCGCGGTAAGCGGCGGCGGCCTCGACGGGGAGGCCCTTCCTGGCGAAGAGCTCGGCGCGCGCGAGGTGCCCCTCCATGAACGCCGGCTCGAGCGTCGTCGCCGTCGCGTACGCCGCGAGCGCGCCCTCGACGTCCCCGCTCCGCGCGAGCGCGAGCGCGCGCAATTTGTGGGATTCGGTGTGCGCGGGCTGGAGCGTGACGCTCCTGTCGAGCGCCTCCCTCGCCGCCGGCCAGCGCTCGAGGCGCACACGCACCGCCCCGAGCGCGTACGCAAGGGCCGCGTCGTCCGGGCGGTGCTTGGCCGCGCGCTCGAGAAACACCGCGGCGTCCGCGTGGCGACCTAGCTTCTGGAGGAGCTCTGCGAGCGTGCCGAGGAGCCCCAGGTCGGTCGGGCGCGAGGCGAGCGCGCTCTCGTACGCGCTCGCGGCGGCGCCGTCGCGGCCGAGCTTGGCGTAGAGGCGCCCGAGCTCGAGGTGCACCTCGCCGAGATCCGGGCGAAGCGTGATGGCCTGGTGGTACGCGTGGACGGCGTGCTCGCTCTCCTCGAGCTCACGCCAGACGTCGCCCAGCTCCCGCCACACGTCGGCCGACGTGGCATCGTGGGCCACGCTCCTCTTCAGCGCGTCGCGCGCCTGCGGCCACGCGCGTCGCGCAGCGAAGATCCGTCCGAGCTCACGCCACGGGCTCGGATCGGTGCCCACGAGCGGCGCGGCCTTCTGCAGCGCGAGGATGGCGCCGTCGAGCCGACCGAGGCGGCGCCCGACGAGGCCCAGCCGAAGCCAGGAGCTGCCGTCGTTCGGCACCGCCGCCACCGCCGCTTCGTAGGCCGTCGCCGCTTCGTCGTCGTGACCGGTGGCCTCGAGGAGGGCGCCGAGCGACGCGTGCACGTCGCGCAGCGTGGGGTCGAGGTCGAGCGCGCGCCGGTACTCGGCGACGGCCTGGCCGTTCTCGCCGAGCTTTGCGCGCACGTCGCCGAGCAACTTGAACGCGGCGGCATGGTCGGCGAGGAGCGTCGCGCGCTCGAGCGCGTCGCGCGCATCCTTCCACCTCTCGGTCTTCGCGAGCGCCACGCCGAGGTCGAAGAGCGTTCCGGCGTCGGGCGACAGCTCGCTCGCCTTCGTGAGCGGCCCTGTGGCCCCGGCGGCGTTCCCGAGGCGAAGCCGCACGCCGCCGAGCGCCGCCAGGAGCGCTGCGTCTTCCGGCAGCGCCGAGGCCGCGCGCTCGAGCGACGGGAGCGCCTCGGCGTCGTGGCCGGCGCCCACGAGGATGCGACCGACCGCCGCGTGCGCCTCGACGAGATCGGGAGCCTCCGCGAGCGCACGCTGGTACGAAGTCAGCGCCACGGCCCCGTCCCCGAGCGCGAGCGCCGCCCTACCGAGAAGGCGATGCGCGTCCTTCGTGTCGGGCCGGCGCGCCAGCCCTTCGACCAGCGCCGCCTTTGCTTCCGCCCACTCGCCGACGTGGGCGGCCGAAATTCCCTTCGCCAAGAGCGTCTCCGGCGACGGTGGCGCCAGCTCGGCGGCGCGCCGCAGCGCCGTGAGGGCCTCGGCGTGGCGCCCCAGGCGCGAGAGCGCGGTCCCTTTACCGACGTGGAGCGACGCGTCGTCGGGCGCCGACGCGAGGGCGGCCTCGAAGTGACGTACGGCCTCTTCGTCGCGCCCGAGCTCGACCGAGAGGCGCGCGAGCGCGATCCGCCCTGCAGCGAACTCAGGCGCGAGGGCGAGCGCGTGCTCGTGCGCGATGGCGGCGTCGGCGGGGAGCCCGAGCGCCTCGTTGGATACGGCGAGGAGCTTCCACGCCTCGGCCTGCTCGGGCGCGAGCTTCACGGTCTCGGCGAGGACCTCCTTGGCGTCGCCCCACCGGCGGGCGCCGGCGTGCAGCGCGCCGAGCGCGAGGAGCACCTCGGCGTCGTCGGGCGACAGGGCGCGCGCACGCGCGAATGCGGTCACCGCCTCGTCGTTCTTCCCGAGGCGAACGAGGGCGCCGCCGAGCGCCGAGCACACGTCCAGCCGTTCCGGCGCCGTTGCGAGCGCCGCCGAGAACGCCGCGCACGCCTCGGCGTCCTTGCCCGCCCGCTCGTACAGCTTCGCGAGCTCGACCTGCGCGTCGACGTATGACGGGTCGAGGCGCGTCGCCGCCTTGTAGGCCTCCAGCGCCTGGTCGTCCCTCCCTTCGGCGACGGCGAGCTCCCCCAGCGCGCGGTGCGCCGGCGCGAAGTCGGGCCGCACCCGGAGGCTCCGTTTCACCAGCTCGCGCGCTTCCGCCAGCTTGCCCGTCTTCGTGTAGACGCCACCCAGCCTCAAGACGAGCGCGGCGTCGTCGGGCTCGAGCGCCACCGCTGCCTCGAGGCTGGGCGCAGCCTCCTCGACGCGCCCCTGCCGGAGGAGCGCATCGGCGAGCGCAGCGTGGTGAACGGCGTTGCGCGGGTAGGCCGTGGTGGCGCGGCGCAGCGCCTCGACGGCCTCGGCGTAGCGCTCGGTCTTCTCGTAGAGCCGCGCCAGGATCACGTGCAGCTCGTCGTCCCCCGGCGCGAGCTCGCTTGCGCGCGCGTACGCTTTGATCGCCGCTTCGAGCTTCGACGCCCGAGCGCACGCCTCACCCAGCGCGCGCTGCGCCGCTGCGACGTCGGGGCGAAGGCGCACGCTCTCCCGCAGCGCGTCCATCGCCTTCTCGGCCCGCCCTGTCTGGCCGTACGCGATGCCGAGCCACATCAGGATCTCGGGATCCCCCTGCTTCTTCTCGGCGGCCCGCTCCAGCGCCTCGAGGGCTTCGTCTCCGCGATCGAGCCGCAAGAGAGGCTTGGCGACCTCCAGCAGAAGCTCGCCCGTGATGCCGGAGGCCTTCATGGTCGCCCGCAGCGCATCCACCGCTTCCTTGTCGCGCCCGAGGACTGCGTACGACGCGGCGAGCGCGCGGTGGGGCGCGGGACTGGTCGGATCCAGCTCGAGCGCCTTCTTGTACGCGTCGACGGCCGCGAGGTGCTCGCCCAGCTTCGCGTACGCCTCACCGAGGCCGAGAAACGCCGCGGTGTGGCTGGGCGCTGCGGCGACGCACTCGGCGAGCGCCTGCTTCGCCTGCGCCCACCGCTCCAGCTTGGCGTACGTCGTGCCGAGGCGAAAGAGAACGTCGGGATCCGAGTTGCCGTGCTTGGCCGCCTCGGCGAACGCCGCGGCCGCCTCGTCGTTGCGACCGAGGCGCAGCAGCGTCGCCCCGAGCGACCCGTGCAGCGCGCCATCGTCGGGCGCCGCCAGGACGGCCAGGCGAAGCGCGTCCGCGGCCTCCGCGTCGCGCCCCAAGGCCTCGAGCGACCTGGCGAGCGGCGCGTGCGCGCGGTCGAAGGACGGCTCGGCCGCGAGCACCTTCTGGTACGCGGTCACCGCGCGCTCGAAGTGCCCGAGCAGCGCCGCGACCTCTCCGAGGAGCTTCAGCGTCTCGACGCTCTCGGGCGACAGCTCGGCGGCGCGCTCCAGGGCGGGCTCGGCGAGCTCGAAGCGCGACGCCTTGGCGTGCGCGAAGCCGAGCTTGTACGCCAGCTTCGGATCGTCGGCCTTCTTCTTGAAGGCGCGCGCGAAGCTGTCCCCCGCCTCCTCGTACTTCTGCGTCGCGAGGAGGGCCTCGCCGAGCCGCGCGTGCAGCTGCGGATCGTCGGGCGCGAGGCGCACCGCCTCCCGGAGCACGCCCGCCGCGAGGGCCGGCTGCGCGCTCGCCTCGTAAAGCCGCCCGAGCGCGAGGAATCCCGCGGTGAACTTCGGATCGATCTCGACGGCGCGCTTGTACGCCACCGTCGCCTCGTCGTTGCGCCCCAGCTCGAGGCACGCCTCGCCGAGCGCGCGCTGCGTCTCGCCGATCTTCCGAGCGTCGGACTCCTCCTGCGGCGGCGGCCGCACACGCGTGGACTCCGTCAGGGCGTCGCGCGCCTGCTGGTACTTCTTGACCGCGTTGTACGCGACGCCGAGGTCGAGGAGCGTGTCCGGATCGTCGGGCCGGATCTCGGCGGCCTTGGCGTACCACTCGGCCGCGTCGGCCTGGCGACCGAGCCGTCGCATCGCCGCGCCGAGGCGCGTGCACACCGCCGCGTCCCGGGGGAACGCCTGCGCCGCTTCCTTGTAGGCGAGAACGGCATCCTCGTCCTTGCCGACCTCTTCATAGAGGACGCCCATGAGCGCGTGCGCCTCGAGGAACGTCGAGTCGAGCGCGAGCGCGCGGGCGTAGGCACCGAGCGCCTCCTCTTTTTCTCCGACGGCGACCGACGCCTCACCGAGGAGCTTCTGCGCCGCCGCTGACCCCGGCCGCTGGCGCACGCTCGCCAGCAGTGCGGCGCGCGCGGGCTCCCAGCGCTTGCGACGCACGAGCGCGGTGCCGAGCTGCAGCCGGAGCTCGGCGTCGTCGGGGACGAGCTTCACCGCCCGCTCGAACGCGCCAGCCGCCTCCTCGTTCTTGCCGAGCCGGAGGAGGGCGCCGCCGAGGACGCCCAGCGTGGCTGCGTCCTCCGGCAACTGACCCATCGCCGACTCGATCGCGTCGACGGCCTGCTGGTCCTTGCCGACCGTGACGAGCAGCGTGCCCACCGCGACGCGACCGGCAAGGTAAGACGGATCGAGCGCGATCGCCTTCTCGTACGCGACGATGGCTTCGTCGGTCTTGCCGAGCGCGGCGCACGCCTGCCCGAGCGCCTTGTGGGCGTCGGCGCGGTCAGGTGCATGATGCACACTTTCTTTGAGGTTTTTCCGAGCCTCTTCGAAGCTCCTGGCGGACAGGAGCGAGACGCCGAGCTCGAAGGTATAGTCGGGCTGACCGGGCGCGAGCTCCACCGCCTTGGTGAAGCTGTCGACGGATTCGTCGTGCCGTCCGAGGCGCCGCTGCGGGTGGCCGAGCGCGACGTGGACACTGGCGTCTTGCGCGAGGTAGCGGAGCGCGATCTTGTACGCGTCGACGGCGTCCTCGTCCTGGCCGAGCGCCTCGTATTGCTCCGCGATGGCGACCTGGCCTTGCGCGAACTTCGGCTCGAGCGCGATGGCGCGCGTGTACGCGGCGATCGCGTCCTTCGGCTCCTTCATGCGCGCCAGCGCCTCGCCGAGGAGCTTGTAGACATCGGCCACCGGCGCCCCCGCCTCGAGGCGCACCGCGTCGCGGAGGGCGCGCGCCGCGTCGTCCCACTTCTCGAGCTTCAGGAGCGCCGTGCCCAGCGCCTGATAGTTCTGCGCCTTGTCGGGCGCCAGCTTTACGGCCCGCTCGTAGCAGCTCGCCGCCTGCTCCCACTTTTCGAAGCGCAGGTACGCCCCGCCCGCGCGCTCGAGGGCCAGGAGATCGTCGGGCCGGAGCATCGCGACGTTGTCGTAGGCCTTGCCGGCGAGATCGAACCGCTCGAGCTTCATCGCCAGCTCGGCGAGCGCGAACTGCACGTCGAAGTGGGTCGGCCGGAGATCGGCGGCCTTCGCGAAGGCGTCGCACGCGCTCGGCTCGGAGCCCTTCTCCTGGTGCGCGAGGCCGAGCTGGTAGTGTGCGTCGAAGTAGTCCGGCTTCACGTCCGCGGCGCGCGTGAGCGCCTTGATGGCATCGTCGAGCTTGCCGAGCTTCTGGTAGGCCTGCCCGAGCTGGAATCGCTTGAACGCGTCGTTGGGTTTTACGAGGAGACCCGTCTTGAGCAGGTCGATGAGATCCTCAAGCTTCTCGGACATCGGGGCAAGGGTCAGGATATCCAAGCCGCGCCTCTCCCGTTGCCCGAAAAAGCCCGACGAGCTCGACAGCCATGCCCAAAACCCCGGCGTCAACGTGACGGGGCCCGCCTCGGCGCCCTACCCCGGCGTGCGGTCCATCCACGCCGCGACCTTCGCGTAACTGCGAATCCTGCCGGCCATGCGGCTGGTGCGCACCATCTCGTCGAGCTGCGCGACGACCGAGAAATCCGCGATGCTGAGCGCGTCGCCGGCGAGCCATTCGCGGCGCCCCAGGATCACGTCGAGCCCCGCGAGATGCGCGACGAGCCGACGGTCGACCTCCGCCGGCGAGGCCTTCCCGATCCCCTGGGCCGCGAGCTTCTTCGGGTAGCGACGCTTGAGCACGAGCTTCATGAGCGCACGCTCGAACGAAGGACGGCCCTCGCACACGAGATCGAGCGCCTTCTCCATGGCGTCCGGATCGAGCATGCGCAGATGAATCTCGACGAAGTAGAGCGACTGGGCTGCCCAGTCTTCCCAAAAGCGCGCCATGGCGAGCGCCTCCGGCTCCTTGGGGTAGAGCGGCCTCTCGGGGTGCTTGCGATCGAGCAGCTCGGCGATCTCGCTCGAGTCGACGACGCGCTCGCCGTCGTAGTCGAGGACCGGCAACGTGCCGGCGACCGAGAGCTTCGACGCGGCGCGCGCCTCGAGGCCGTTGTAGTTCTTCACCTCGTAAGCCAGCTGCTTGTACGCGAGCGCCCGACGGATCTTGTTGCAGAAGGGGGACATCACCCACTGGTGAAGGACGAGCTTCGGCATGCGTCGATCTGTACGCTCATGCACGACGGCGGTAAACGCGGCGCACGAGGCCGGGTTCGTCCTCGTGCGGAACGAGCGGGCCCGCCTCGAAGAGGCCCGGGTCGACCGGCGGCGCGTGCACGGCGCGA
>JANYHK010000122.1 GCA_025359105.1 Myxococcales bacterium
CGTCGCCCCCGTCGGGCCGGTCGCCGCTTCGCCTGCGGGCGAAATGGACGACGCCAAGATCGCCGAGCTTCGCGCGCTTGCCGACACGCAAGAGGGCGCCAAGCGTTACAACGAGTACGTCAAGACGGTGCTCCTGCTCGCGGCCGCGGTGTACGACGCGGACGAAAAGGTCGCCCTCTACACGAAGGCGGCGGATCTCTACGTCAACAAGTTCGCCAATCAGGCGGAGGCCGTAAAAGCGTACGAGCAGGTTCTCGCCATAGATCCCGAAAACGGGATGGCCATCGAATACCTGCGCCAGATGTACGAAAAGCGTCGCGACTGGGAGAAGCTCCTGGGGCTGCAGCGTCGCGAAGCAGAGCGGTTGCCCGAGGGTCATGACCGCGCGATGAAGTTCCTCGAGATCGCCAAGATGGCGACCGAGCGCGTGAAGAAGCCCGAGGTCTGCATCGACCTCTGGAACGAGGTCATCGCCAACGACGAGTCGAACGCCGAGGCGCTCGGCGCGCTGGCGGGTCTCTTCGAGCGCAGCAAAGAGTTCGACAAGCTCGTCGACGTCCTCGAGAAGCAGTCGGCCATCACCTACGACGCCGCGCAGCGCGTCCAGATCCTCACGAAGCTCGGTACGATCTACGGCGATCGCCTGAACAACGACGAGGGCGCCGTCAACGCGTGGCGCCAGCTCCTCTCGCTCGATCCGAACGATCGCAAGGCGCAAGAGGCCCTCAAGAAGAAGTACCTCGCGCTCGGCCGCTGGGACGATCTCGAGGTCTTCTACGCCGAGAGCGGCAAGTGGGACGAGTTCATCCGCGTCCTCGAGCAGCAGGAAGCGAAAGAGACCAAGCCCGAGGCCAAGATCGGGCTCCTCTTCAAGATCGCCCAGCTCTGGCAGGAGAAAAAGCAGAAGCTCGATCGCGCCGCGAAGGCCTACGAGAAGGTCCTCGAGCTCGAGCCGAACAACCTGCCGGCCGCCGAGGCCCTCATCCCGATCTACACGCAGGCGAACAACAGCAAGGCGCTCGCAAACGCGATCGAGGTCAAGCTCGGTCACGAGGCGGACGAGTTCAGCAAGCTGTCGCTCTTGCGCGAGGTCGCCGCCCTCTACGAAGGGCGCGTCAAGGAGCCGCAGAAGGCGTTCGAGCGCTACCTCACCGCGTTCGAGCTCGCCCCGCAGGACGACCAGACCCACGCCGACGTCGAGCGCGCCGCGAAGGTCACGGGGCTCTGGGATCGCGTCATCGCCGCGTACGCCAAGGCCGTCGACGACGCCACCGATCGCGATCTGCAGATCACGCTGCGGTTGAAGCTCGGCCGCGTGCTCGTCGAGGAAGTAAACCGCGTCGACGACGCGCTCGCCGCCTACCGCGCCGTCTACGACGTGGACGGGGAGAACGCCGAGGCGCTCAGCGCGCTCGAGCGCCTCTACCGCCAGACGTCCCGCTACGCGGACCTCATGGGGATCTACGAGAAGAAGCGCGAGCTCTGCGTCGACGCGGCGGACAAGAAGCGCATCGCGTACGAGATCGCCAAGCTCTACGAGACCGAGGTCAAGGACGTCGAGAAGGCCGTCGAGACCTACGTGGGCGTCCTCGAGGACGAAGCGACCGACGCGCGCGCGCTCGCCGCGCTCGACGTCCTCTACGGTCAGCTCGAGCGGTGGGAGCCGTACGTCGACGTCCTGCGCCGCCGGATCGAGCTCGACGTCTCCGAGGCCGAGCTCATCGATCTCAAGTTCCGTCTCGGGAACACACTCGAGGCGCACCTGTCCGACGTGGGCGGCGCGCTCGAGAACTACCGCGAGATCCTCTTCCTCGACACCAAGCACGAGGGAGCGCGCCTCGCGCTCGAGAACCTGCTCAAGAACGAGGATCTGCGCGCCGAAGCGGCGTCGATCCTGGAGACCATCTACGAGGAGCGCGCCGACTGGCCGAAGCTCATCGGCGCGCTCGAGATCCTGAGCGCCGCCGAAGGGGACGTCGCCAAGCGCGTCACGATCGAGCGAAAGATCGCGAAGATCTCGAGCGAGTCGCTCGGCGATCACGCCCGCGCGTTCAAGGCCCTGGCCTCGGCGCTCAAGGACGATCCGGCGCAGGTCGACACGACCCGCGCGGACATCGAGTCGATCAGCGGCACGTCCAACGGCTGGCGCGGACTCGTGCTGCTCTACGAGGAGATCGCCTCCTCGCTCACCGACGCGCAGCTGGCGCGCGACTACTGGATGCGCCTCGGCGCGATCAACGAGCGGCTCGGCGAGATCGAGGCCGCGGCGAAGGGCTACACGCAGGTGCTCGGCCTCGACCCCGCCGATCACGAGGCGCTCGCCGCGCTGGAGGCGCTCTTCACGCGCACCGAGCGGTGGACCGATCTCATCGGCGTCGTCGAGCGTCGCGTCGAGCTCGCCAACGACTCGGCCTCGCGCGAGGCGCTCTTCGGGCAAATGGCGCAGATCTACGACGAGAAGCTCGGCCGCCCCGAGGACGCCGTGGCCAGCTGGCGCAAGGTGCTCGAGCTCGAGCCGAGCAGCCTGCGCGCGCTCGCGTCGCTCGACGCGCTCTTCACGCGCCAGAAGACCTGGACGGAGCTCGCCGACAACCTCGAGGCGCAGCTCGGTCTCGCCACCGACGACGACGCGCAGCTCGGCCTCATGCTCCGCCTCGCGGCGCTCCGCGAGACGGAGATGGCCCAGGTCGAGATCGCGATCGAGGGCTACCGCGCGATCCTCGAGCGCGACATCCAGAACCTCCCGGCGTTCGACGCGCTCGAGCGCCTCGGCAAAGACCCGAAGCACGAGCTCACGATCGCCGATCTGCTCGAGCCGCTCTACCGTCACCTCGGCGACCACGTGAAGCTCATCGGCGCCCACGAGGTGCAGGTGCGTCGTAGCGAGGACTCCAGCCGTCGCGTCGAGCTCCTCCACCAGATCTCCCAGCTGTTCGAGGACGCCGCCGGAGACCTGAACTCCGCGTTCACGACGATGGCGCGCGCGCTCAAGGAAGACTCATCGAGCGAGCTCACGCAGCAGGCGATCGATCGCATCGCGCGGGCCACGGGGCGCTTCCAGGACCTCGCCGGGGTCTACGAGAGTCTCGCGTCCCAGACCGAGGACCCCCAGCTCTCGAGCTCGCTCTACATGATGAGCGCGCGCGTCTACGAGCAGGACCTCGGCAACGTCGAGACCGCGATCGCGCACTACCGCAAGGTGCTCGAGATCACGCCGGAGAGCCTGCCGGCGGCCGAGTCTCTCGAGCGCCTCTTCGGGGCGACCGAGCGCTACGCGGATCTGTCGGCGATCCTCCAGACCAAGGCCGAGATCCTCCTCGAGCCGGTCGACAAGAAGGACGCACTCTTCCGCGCCGCCTCCATCGAAGAGGACGTACTCGATCGTCCGGAGGCGGCCATCGCCGTCTACAAGAAGGTGCTCGCGCTCGACGAGGACGACGTGCGCGCGCTCGACGCGCTCATCAAGCGGTACCTCGGCCTGTCGCGCTGGCAGGACCTCCTCGCCGTCTACACGAAGAAGGCGGAGCTCGTCGCCGACGCCGAGGAGAAGAAGCGCATCTTCTACCAGGTCGGCGCCGTCTACGAGCGCGAGCTCAGCGACGTCCCGCAGGCGATCGACACCTACCAGAAGATCCTCGAGCTCGACCCCGACGATCTGCAGGCGCTCTCGCGCCTCGACGTCCTCTACGAGCAGGCCAAGAACTGGCGCGAGCTCCTCAGCGTCCTCACGCGCGAGAGCGAGATGACCGGGGACTCGGCGGAGGCGATCAGCTTCCAGTACCGGATCGCCGATCTGTACGAGAAGCACCTCGAGGACGTGCCGCGGTCGATCGAGCTTTACCGCGAGATCCTGCAGCAGGAGGCGACGCACGAGCCGACGCTGCGCGCCCTCGAAGGGCTGAAGAGCGGGCCGCGCGAAGGCGAGCCGCTCGCAGCGGCCGCCGTCCTCGAGCCTGTCTACGAGGCGTCCAGCGACTGGCCGCGCCTCATCAGCGTGCACGAGGTGCAGGTCCAGCACGGCGCCGACGCGTTCACGAAGGTGGAGCTCCTCCACCGCATCGCGCGACTCTACGAGGACGCGCTCGACAACCACGGCGCCGCCTTCGACACGTACGCGCGGGCGCTCGCCCTCGACAACGCGAACGAGGACACGCTCACGAACCTCGAGCGACTCGCGTCGGTCGTCAACCGCTGGCCCCAGGTGGCGGCGCTCTACGACGCAGAGCTCGACAAGCTCCAGGAGAACCCGACCCGCCTGGTGGAGCTCGGCATCCGGACCGCGCAGATCTTCGAGGTCCAGCTCGAGGACGTCGACAGCGCGATCGCGCGCTACCGCCGCGTCGCCGACGTGGACGCGGAGAACCTGAGCGCGATCCAGTCGCTCGATCGGCTGTTCCTCCAGACGGAGCGGTGGGCCGATCTCGCGCAGATCCTCGTCAAGGAGGCCGACGTCGGCCAGACGCCGGACGAGATCCTCGAGCTGAAGTTCCGGCTCGGGCAGGTCCATCAGACGCGCCTCAGCGATCTGGACGCCGCGATCGCCGCGTACCGGAGCGTCCTCGACGCGGCGCCCGAGCACGTGAACACGCTCACGGCCCTCGAGGCCCTCTTCGCCACCGGGGTGAAGCAGCTCGAGATCGCCGAGATCCTGGAGCCCCTCTACCGCGCCGCGGGCGAGTGGGAGAAGCTCTCGCGCGTCTACGAGGCGCAGCTCGCGCACACGCAAGGCCCGGAGGAGCGCCTCGCGGCGTACTTCCGCCTGGCCGAGCTCTTCGAGGAGAAGCTCATCGATCCGGTGCAGACGCTCGCCGTCTACATCCGGGCGATGAAGGAGCTCCCCCTCGACGAGAAGTCGGCCGAGGAGGCTCCGCGCCTCGCGGGCGGCATCGACGGCGGCTGGGAGACGCTCGCCAACGCGTACGCCGACATCCTCGGCCTGCACACCGATCCGAACGTGCAGCGCGCGATCGGCAAGCGACTCGCGAAGACGTTCGAGGACGAGCTCGGCGACATCGGCAAGGCGGAGGAGACGTACAAGTACGTCCTCTCCGTCGAGCCGCTCGAGGCCGAGGCGCTCGCGAACCTCGATCGCATCTACCTGTCGATCGAGTCGTGGAGCGATCTCGCCCAGATCCTCGAGCAGCGCGTGAAGGCCACCAGCGATTCGCTCGAGCTCGTGGATCTCTACGCCCGCCTCGGCGAGGTGTACGAGACGCGCCTCGTCAGCATCCCCGACGCGATCCGTGCGTTCCGTGCGATCTTCGACGGGCTCGACAAGTCGCACGAAGGTGCCATCGCCGCGCTCGCGCGCATCTACGAAGCGCAGCAGAGCTGGTCGGAGCTCAACACGGTCTACGAGCGCGAGCTCGAGAACGCTTCCGGCGACACCGCAGAGGCAGAGATCCGCGCGAAGATCGCGCACCTCGCATCGGACAAACTCGGTCAGCCCGAGCGCGCGATCGAGACATGGAAGGCCGTCCTCGATCTA
>JANYHK010000005.1 GCA_025359105.1 Myxococcales bacterium
GGACGTGACCGAAGCCCCGGAGGCAACGACACCGAAGGCTTTGCCCGCGGCGGCCAGCGCGAACGCTCAGTCGCCGAGCGCGGGCGCGTCGAGCGAGGCCGGCAGCACGGAGGGCTCGCCGACGTAGAGCTCGGGGTGCGAGGCGAGGATGCGATCGGGAAGTAGATCGCGGAGCCTAGCGTTTGGCCAGCCGTTGACGATGAGCTTCGTGACGACGTGCAAGTAGGCGCGTGGGTTGATGTCGTGCGCGATGCAGGTGGCGACGATGGAGAGAATGTTTCCCGTCCGCTCGCCGCCTTCGTCGAGCCAGGTAACGAGCCAATTTTTCCGGCCTACAGTAATTGGTGGAGACCTGCCTCAATCGAACGGCGTGAGCGGAGCAATTGGGCCACGGCGGTAAAATGACACCCCTCACTTCGGTCCCGTATCGAGCACTTGGCGAACCTTTCGCCCCAGCGAATCCGGCGTGAAGGGCTTCTGGAGGAATGAGACTCCGGAATCCAGTAAACCGTGATGGACGATGACGTTATCTGTGTAGCCCGACATGAAGATGGTTCTGATGTCGGGACGCATCAAGGCAATGCGTTCCGACAGCTGCCGACCATTCATCTTGGGCATGACAACATCGGTCAAGAGAAGGTGGATCTTGACCGGATGTTGCTCACTAACCAAGAGCGCCTCACCAGGGCTCCTCGCCTCCAGCACGTGATAGCCAGTCCGCTTGAGGATCCCTGACGCAACAGCCCGCACTTGATCTTCGTCCTCGACCAAGAGGACAGTCTCCGTACCCCGAACCTCCATGGGCGTTGGAACGAGCGAGGGACTCCAATCGACCTTACCCTCCGCCTGCGGCAGGTAGATTTTGAAGGTCGTCCCGCCACCCGGCTCGCTATAGAGCCAGATGTTTCCTCCGCTCTGCTTGATGATGCCGAAGACGGTCGAGAGACCGAGACCCGTGCCTTTGCCCAACTCTTTGGTGGTGAAGAACGGCTCGAAAATGCGAGCTTGGGTGGCTTTGTCCATCCCCATGCCGGTGTCGCTGACAGCGATCATCACGTAGGCACCTGGCAGTACCCCAAGATGCTCGCGTGCGTATGCCGCATCAAGTTCCACGTTCGAGGTCTCGATGGTCAACTTTCCCCCGGTCGGCATGGCATCCCGAGCGTTGACCACCAAGTTCATGAGAACTTGCTCGATCTGACCGGGATCGGCCTTGACCTTCACAAGCTTGGCGGCCAAGAGCGTCTTGAGCTCGATGTCTTCGCCAAGGACGCGCGTGAGCATCCTGTTCACGTTCGTGACGATCTCGTTGAGGTCGAGAATCCGAAGGTCAAGCACCTGCTGGCGGCTGAAGGCAAGCATCTGCCGAGTCAGATCGGCTGCCCGTCCGCCTGCCTTCTTGATCTCGTCCAGGTCTGTCCTGGCGGGATCGTCAGTTTTCAGTCCGGAGCTGAGGATCTCGCTGTAACTCAGGATGACGGACAGAAGGTTGTTGAAGTCGTGGGCGATACCTCCTGCCAGGCGTCCAACGGCTTCGAGCTTCTGCGACTGGCGAAGTTGCTCCTCGCTCTTCCGCAGAGCCTCATTGGCGCGTTTGAGATCCGCAGTGCGTGCCTCAACACGAGACTCAAGTTCCTCTTGGTGACACCGGAGCTGCCGGTTGGCTTCCTGTATCTCCTGTGCCCGTCGGTGAATCTCCGACTCCATTTGACCGGCACGCGTCCGCAGCTCTTCGGTCACCTTGTGCAGCTCATTCCCTTGCTGCTTCAACCGCACGAACTCGGTCACGTCTTCGACCCGGTGGATGATGTATCGGACTTGGCCACCGTCACTGAGGACGGGCGAGTTGACGGGGCTCCAATGTCGCTCCTCGAACCCACCCCCTTCGGAATCGGGGCGTCGAATATCGTATTTCTGAACCGCCATTGCATCCGCACGCCGATGCTTCAGAACTCGTTCAAGCGAAGAGCGAAGGTTGGAAACCCCAGTAGCGCCAGCGTCATCCGGGTTGTCCGGAAAGGCATCGAACAGGTTGCGCCCCAGAATCTGGTCACGCTTGGTCATGGTGGCTTGGAGGTATGCCTCGCTCACCGCCACGATCGTCAGATCGGGCGTGAGGACCAGGTACAAGCCTGGAGCTGATTCGAACAGCGCCCGAAAGTCAGGCGTCTCCTGCGTCATACGGACCCCCCCCGTGCGGGGCCACGGTAACACCGAAGCGAAGCCGGGGCGTCAAGGAGAGGGTAGGAAGCCCAAAGCCGATCCCATGGCGAAGCGGACCCCTGGGATCCCCGGGCCCAGCGCCTGTCACGAGCCGTTCGGTTCGTGACAACCTGCCGGCCTAATTGAGCATTTCCAAGGCACACGTCGCCGCCGCGGCACGGGTCCCGCGCCGTCGCGTGGCGTCGCCACCTCGCGACGGGTTCCGGTCGGCCTACGCGAGGCCCAGGGCGAGCTGGCCGTCGTCCCCGGCCTCGTCGGCGTCGTCGGTCGGGTCACGCGCCCGCGCGACGGGCAGCGGATCGGTCGACAGCCCCAGGTGCGCGAGGATGCGGCGCGCGGGCTCGCGCTCGGTGATTACGGCGATCATCCGTAGCCGACCGTGACACTTCGGGCACTCCAAGACGTCCACCGAAAAACTGCGAGATGATGTTCGGCGCGAGCCTCATGACGTCGTCGGCGAGGGGCGCCGCGCGCACCGCAGCGACCATCGCGACATCGTGCGCCGACATGGCGGGCCCGCGGTGAGTGTCGCTCGCCTCTGGCGGCGACGGCGCTCGCGGCGCAGGCCCACCGCGCGCATCGCCCGCCGGGTGTTGCTCGGGGCGGCGTTCGGTCGGACCAGGCTTCTGCGTACGCGCGGCTTCGCAGGGAGCGCGTTGCTCGCGCGGCTCTGGTACCACCTCGCGCCGCCAGGCGCTGCGCGGAGCAAGCACTCCCGCGAATCTCACGAGGGGGTACCGTGGGGGTGCAATGATCGCTGCGAGCCTGCCCATGAACTCGATCCCGGTCATCACACGATTCTTGCCGCGCCGTCCGCGGCCGACGTACTTGAGCCTGTACGCTACGCGCCCGCCCGGCAGTCGGCGCAGCCGTTCGAGCGAGAGCGGCGGACGCGCTCCGTATCTCGCCAAGCGCTCGCGCCCGAGATCGTCGCCGGCTTCGATGCGGACGCCGGCGTGCACGTTGAACCCATCACGTTCGACGGCGAGTGCGGGCTTGTCGGGTCGCTCTTCCGCGGCCCCGTGCCCGTCGTCTTGCGTGCCGTCGCGTGGCAGCGTCGAAACGTTGCCGCGTCCCATGGCGATGGCAGCGCACGCGTCGAGCGCCGTCTGGGCCGGCTCCTCGTTCGAGCGCGCTTCAAGTGGGGAGTCATCGATGTAGCCGCGCTTGCGAAGCCAGGCGATCGAGCGGCGCGCCGTCCGAGCGACGATCGCTTCCAGGTCCGCGGCGGTCGGCGCCTCTGCTGGATGGAAGACCAGCTCACCCCGGGCATCGCGCGCGAACACGCCGTCGAGCGCGAGCAAGTGGAAGTGAACGTGGAGGTTCAGACTTCCGAAGCGCTGAACGAAATTTACAGCTCCGGCGCGTCCGGAGTTTCCAACACGATTGCGGATGGTCAGATGGTGGGCATCAGCAACTAGGGATGCGCGATCACCACGAGCGCGGGGGCGCGGCGGCGGACGACATCGAGGCACTGCTCGAGCGTCAGCGGATCGAGGGCGCCGAAGGTCTCGTCGAGCACGACGAGCTCCGAGCGTTGAAGGAGGGCGCGCGCCAGGAAGACCCGGCTGCGCTCGCCGTGCGAGAGCTGCCACCCCGTCTCGCCGACGCTCTGGTCGAGGCCCGACGGCATGCGGTCGATGAGCGGGCCGAGGCCGAGCTCGCGACAGACGGCCTCCGCTTCACGCCGGTCGCCCGGCGCCGGTGGCCACGCCCGGCCCATGAGGAGATTGAACGACAACGACGCCGACAGGACGTGGTTCTCGTGGAACTGCGGCGCGCTGGCGACGCGCCTGCGCCAGCGACCGTCGCCGAGGGTGGCGCGGTCGAGGCCCCGCAGGAGCACGTGCCCGTTCTGCGCCGCCCGCATTCCCGTGAGCACCTGCGCGAGCGTGGACTTGCCGCCGCCCGAGCTCCCCTCGACGAGGACGCGCTCGTCGGCGTGCACCGTGAGCGAGCACGAGCGGAGCACCTGCTCGCCGTCCGGATACCGGAACGACACACCGCGGACGTCGAGGACGACGGCGCCGGCGCTGGGCTTGCCGAGCGCTTCGGCGTGCGGGGTGCCGGCGGCGGGTAAATCGGCCGCGGCCCGGAAGAGATCGCGGATGCTGCGCCACGCGACGTGCGCGCCGATGAGCGACGTGGCGACGTTGACGAGCGCGCCGAGCGCGGCCTGCGCCTGGAGGATGCCGCCGATCGCGATCGCGAGCCGGATCGTGTCCGTCTGGGGGACGAGCAGTGCGGGGACCAGGCCCAGGAAGCCGACGATGAGCCAGCCGCGCGCCGGCAGAACCGCGAGCGTGCGGCCCGCGCCGTCGGCCTCGCGCGACGCGCCGACGTAGGCACTCGTGAGCTCGTCCTCGATCCGATGCCACCCGCTCGCGGGCTGCTGGACGACGCGCGTGCGGTTGGCGACGACGTTCTCGACGAACGAGCCCGTGAGCCCCAGGCGGCGCGCCGTCCACGCGGCGCGGCGGCGGTGGAGACGAACGGTCAGCCAGCCGGTGAGCGCGCACCACGCCGCCAGGATCGCGACGTGGAGTGCGCCGCCGGCCCCCATCGCGAGCGCGACCGCGGCGCCGGCGAGCTGCGCGAAGGCGAGGAGCGAGCCGACCGCCCCCGTAAGGCCGACCGTCTCGACGGCGGTAGACTCCGAGACCATTCCAAGGAGGAGGCCAGAGCCCCGCCTTCGGATGGCGTCGGGGTCCATGCGGAGCGCGCCGCACAAGAGGCGCTGCTTCATCGCGGCGGCGACATCGACGGTGAGGCGCCCCGCCAGGTGAGCGCCGGCGAGCTGGAGCGGTACCGCGGAGAGGGACACGAGGATCCACGTGACGAGCCAGCTCCCGCGCACGTCGGCCGAGAGCGCGGCGCGGCCAACGATGAGCCACGACAGCATCGTCATGGCGGTCTGCGCGAGCGCGACGACGACAATCAAACCGGCGCGACGGCGCGACCCTCCGTGTGCGAGCCCTCGCGCGAAAGATGACCCCGGATCGGCGCGAAGGAGCCACATGTCCCCGACGCGCCGCTCCGCCAGAAAATGGCCGAACAGCGCTCGCCGAGCGCGTTTTTCGCGGCTGCCCGTGACCTTCGCGACGTCGAGCCACATGTCGACGCGCGCGGCGAAATCGAGCTCGAGGTGCGCGGTGAGCGCCGCGTGCACCTCGGCGGTCGCAATTCGCGCGCGCGCGAGCTTCGGAGTGAGGACGACAATCTCCCCGCGCGTCGCGCCGACGACCGCCAGGTACCGGGGCCCGGCCGGGTAGGACACGCGAAGGAGAAACGGGGACATCGTCCGCAGGGACCCTTCGAGGTCGGCGTAAGTGCACTCCACGGGCTCGGCCTCGACGCCGAGAAACGACGCCGTGGCCTCGATCCATGCATCGCGCGTGCGCACGTCCCCCTCGAGGCCTTCGGGCGGGCGCGGCGCGACGTCCGCGCGCGGCGAAAGGCCAGCCGCGCGCGCCAACGTGGCGATCGCGTCATCGAGCGACTCGGGCGGCCATGAGAAGTCCGTTCGCGCGATCACGCTGCACCTCCGACGTCGAGCCGGCCGTCGCTCATCGTCGCGCGACGCCATCGCTCCTTGGACCACGCGCCGTCACGGAGCGCCGCGTCGGCGTCCACGAGCGCACGGTATCGGCTGGGTTTCTGGAGGAGATCCTCCGGCGACCCGTCCTCGACGATGCGTCCGCCGTCGAGCACGAGGACGCGGTCGAGACCGACCGTGTCGCTCACGTCGTGGCTCACGAGCAGCATGGTGGCCTTCGCCCATTGCCGACGCGCACGCGCGAGCAGCTCCCGGCGACGCGGGCGCTCGAGACCGCGGAAGGGCTCGTCGAGCAAGACCAAGCGCGAGCCCTCGCCGAGGAGCGCACGCGCGAGACGAACGCGTTGCCCCTGGCCACCCGACAGGCGCACGCCGTTCTCGCCGAGGCTCGTCTGCATTCCATCGCGCAGGCCCTCGAGCACCTCGAGGAGATCGGCCGACGCCATGGCCTCGGAGAGGCGCGCCGTCGCAGCGCCCGCGTCGTCGCGTCCGAACGCGATGTTGTCGACCAGAGGGCGATTGAAGAGGTGCACGGCCGGATCGACCCAGGCGATCTCACGGCGAAGACGCCCGAGCGTATCGCCGGTGAGAGGAGCGCCGTCCACGAGTACGCGCCCCTCCGAGACAGGCATGAAGCCGAGGAGGAGCGCGACCAGTGAGGACTTGCCGGCGCCCGACGCTCCAACGACGCCGACGTGGGTGCCCGGGAGAAGGTCGGCGGAGACGCTGGAGAGGACGACCGTTCCGCCCACGCGCGCCGTCACGTCGCAGAAGCGCACGTGGGCGCCCGCGTCGCGCGTCGTCGTTGCCACCGCATCGGAGGCCGCCGCGACCTCCGGGGCGCCCAGCGGCGCAAAGAGACGCGTCGCCACGTGCCCGAGGTCGCGCATCGCCACGAGCGCCAGAGTGAGCTCCGTGCCTATCGCCGGCAGGCGTAGCGCCCAGTACACGAGGAGGAGAAGCGATCCCAGCGCGCCGCCGCGCAGGAAGTAACTCGCGACGAGCGCTACCGCGAACACCGTGGTCGCGAGCATCTGCAAGGACTGCAAAAGCGAGCTCTGAACATGCAGCGCCCGCGCCGACCGTCCCCATTCGACGAGGAGGCTCTCGTGCTCGCGCTGCACTGCACGCTCTGCCCCGTGCACCCGGACCGGCGTGACGCCGAGGAGGGCGTCCAGGTAAAACCGATCGAGCGCGCTCGCGTGGGTGCGGACGCGCATGCCACTCTCGGCGAGGGGACGGCGGAACAGGTACGGAAATGCCACCGCCGCCGCCGCCGCCGACAGCGCCCACGGCCACCCGCCGGGATCGATCAAGAGGAGGCCGGTGGTGGTCGCCACCAGCGTCGCTGCGGCGCGGGCGACGCGCGCGGCCAAAGCGGGTGCCTCGCGAAGGAGCTGCATCGTGTGGCCGCGCGACGCCATGTCGGATGTCGGCCGGCTCTGCAGATAGCGATCCTCGAGGCGCGGGAGCTTCTCCAGGAGGCCGACGCGCAACCTCAGCTCGAGCCCCATGCCGACGCGGTGGACGAGCGACGATACGAAATGATCCAGCGAGAGGCCCAGACCCGCGACGGCGAGAAGGACGAGGGCGCCCGCTGCACGCTGGTAGCCTAGCGTGAGCTTGTAGCTCGCCTCGAGGACGCCACGCAGGAGCACGGCGTCGACAATCGTGACGAGCGCCGTGGCCACGATGGCGACGGCCAGGAGAGCGAACGCCCGCGGATGATCGACGCGGACGAGATCGGCGAGGATGCGCAGCGGCGCGACCGTCGCACCGGAGAGCGCGCTCGTGAGCTCGCCCGGGAGCGCGCCATCGCGGCAGAGAGCCGGCGGGGGGCGAAGATGGGTGGGGGATGGATCTCCCCGCCGTCGCGCGAAGTGAACGACGACCGCGCCGTGGAGCACGAGCTTGCCGGGCACCTTCGACGGCGCCGCCCACACGAAGCGGCGCGGGATGGCGTCCGCCTCGGTCTCCGCGCGCGCGACCAACGTGGTCAAGAGGCGCGACGCTTCGCCGCCCGACGAAACCGCGTCGGCGCGCACGAGCGACGCCACCATCCGCACGGCCGCGTCGAGGGTCGCGAGTCTGCAAAACGAGGCGTCGCGGGTCGCGCCGACAATCACGCCCTGCGCGGCCGATCCGCCGACGCCGATCGCCCGCATGCGCGCCCGCAGCGGCGCGAGCCCGCGCTCGGACCCGGCCCACGCGCGCCACGTCGACGCCTCGATGGGCAGATCGACGTCGGGCATTTGCTCGACGAACTCGCTCTTTCTCATCCAGGTGCGCCCGCTCGACGGGTCCATCACCTGCACGAGCGGCCCGACGACGCTCCACACCACGCGAAAATGAAGGGCGCCGGCGCCCGAGCGCGTGACGACGATCGCGGGGATGCAGTCGGCCTCGGGGAGCAAGAAGGCGTCGCGCGGCACGAGCATCTCGTGCGCCTCGAGCCCCAGCTCGCCGGCGAGCGCGGCGAGCGCGTCGATGCTCGTGCCGTCGACGTCGGTGCGGCACCGATCGCGCACCGCTTCGTACGGAACGTCGATGCCGAACCCCTCGAGCACGGCCTTGAGCGCCGCCGGGCCGCAATCGGTGAGAGACGTCTGGATGATCTCAGGGACGAGCCGCTTCCTTCCGCGGCTCATCGCGACACCGCGATCGCGGGAGGGGTGGCCGGTGGCGGCGCCGGCGTCGCGACCGAACCGGCGCTCCTCAAGAGGAGCGTCCACGGCGTGACGCGCTCGACCTCGATGTCGACCGAGCCCGGGAGTCCATGCTGGATCGGGATCCCGTGCGCCGCGCCTTCGCGAAGAACGAGCTCGACGCGCGCGGTGCCGTCGTGTGGCTCGCTGGCGACGTGGGTGACGACGGCGTCGAGCATGCCGTACTGCGTCCACGCGAACCCCGACACGCGAACGCGTGCGTTTTGACCGGGGAGGACGCGGCCGACGGCGTCCGAAGGCGCGAGCTCGGCGACGACGTGGACCTCGTCCGGGGGGATCACCGTGGCAACGACGTCCCCCGCCTTGAGCACATCGCCTACCTGCAGAGGCGAGATGTTGCCGAGCTTGCCGGTCGCGGGCGCCCGGATCGTCCGGCGCTCGATCTCGGCGCGCGCGGTCTCGACCTGGGCCAGGTCGGCGCCGCGTTCGGCCTCGATTTCGGCGAGCTTCTGCGCCAGATCGGCGATGCGCGAGGCTTCTTGCCGGTCGTCGTATTTTTGCGACGCGCCGAGGCGTGAGATCTCGGCGCGCGCCTGCGCCACCTTGAGCTTGCTGTCGGCGAGCTCTCCTTCCGCCTTGACGCGGTCGGTGAGAGAGAGGAGCTGCTCGTCGTTCAGGCGCTGTGCCATCGCCGCGAGCTTCTGATGGCGCGCGTAGACCGTCTCGGCCTGCGTGAGGTCGACGGTCGCGCGATCGATGGCCGATGCGTTGAGTGCCCAGTGGGAGGTGCGCGCCGCCTCGGCCGCGCCGATCTGTGCCTGCAGTGCGGCGGCGCGCGGCACGAGCGTGGTGACCCGCATGCTCGCCTCCTCGAGCTGCCGCGCCTCCACGGTCGTGTCGAGCTCGACGAGGGCCTCTCCGGCGGTGACCGCGCGACCGAGGGCGACATTGAGCGTCACGACGCGTCCTGCTTCGCGCGTCGAGACGCGGTGCGGCAGGCCGGTCACCTCCAGTCGCGCTTGCGACGACGACGCGTACACGTCCACGCTTCCGCGGAACATCCAGACACCCCACACGGCCCCGAACGCGAGGGTGACGAAGAGACCGACCGGGCGAAAGCGGCGTTCATCGAGCGACCGCATCGTGCGAGAGAAGGAGGAGGCCACCGTTCACTCCCCCTGCACGCGGGCGCGCGTGCCAGAGCCCTTGCGCGGGCGCTCGATCGCGTGGGCGTTGAGCTTGTTCGTGAGGGTGCGGCGCGACAGACCAAGGAGCTCGGCCGCGCGCGTCTGGTTGCCATCGGTCTTCTCGAGGGCGGCCATGATGCGTTCCCGTTCGAAGATCTGCAGCTCGCGGCGCACCGTCGTCGACGCGGCATCGGCTGTAGCGGGCGGGCCGGGCGGAGCGGGTGGACGCGAGCGACCGAGGCTGGCCCCTCCGAGGGCAAAGTGCTCGGCACGCAGCGCCGGACCGGTGCAAAGGGCCGCCGCGCGGGTGACGGCGTTTCGCAGCTCGCGCACGTTCCCCGGCCACGCGTGCGCGACGAGCGCGCTCTCCGCGCATTCGGCGAGCGTCCAGACCGGCCTCTTCATCGCGCGCGCGACGCGGCGCAAGAAGAGGAGCGCGAGCGGCAGAATCTCCGAGCGACGCTCCCGGAGCGGCGCGATCGTCAGCGTGATTCCCGACAGACGAAAATAGAGGTCTTCCCGAAAGGCCCCTTGTCGAACGAGCTCGGGGAGGTCGCGGTGCGTCGCCGCCACGAGTCGCACGTCGACGCGGCGCGGCTGCGTGCTGCCGACGCGCACGATCTCGCCCGTCTCGAGCACGCGGAGGAGCTTGGCCTGCGCGCGCAGCGAGAACTCGCCGATCTCGTCGAGGAGCAGCGTCCCGCCGTCGGCCGCCTCGAAGAGCCCCTCGCGCGCTGCGAGCGCACCGGTGAACGCACCGCGCTCGTGGCCGAAGAGCTCGCTCTCGAGGACCGACTCGCTCAGGCTCGCGCAGTTCACCGTGACGAAGCGGCCGCCCGTGCGCCCGGAGTGGGCATGGAGCCATTCCGCAGCCCCCTCCTTGCCCGAGCCCGTCTCGCCGAGGATGAGCACGGGCAGATCGGTCGGCGCGACCTGCTTGAGCAACTGGAAGACCCTCTGCATCTCCTCGTCGACGATGATCGGCGGCTCGCTCTGCTCGGCGCGCGTGATGCTCACATGCATACCGAATAGAGTACGAACGGGGGATGACTGGGCCGTGACCAGCCGTGCTGCGGGCTGTCACCCGATTGGACTACGCGGGGTCTACGGCGTGAGCTCGAAGCTCACGTCGACCGTGCGGCCGCTGCCGTCCTGCGCCACACCGCGCAGGGTGACGCGCTGCTTGCCCGTGACCTCGGTCGGGGCGTGGTAGGTGCGCTCGAGCTCGTCGAGCTTCGCGAACGACGGGGCGTACTTCGGGACGTTCGCCTGCATGTGCTCGACCCACGCCTTGCGGGCGGCGGCGATCTCGAAGGGGCGCGCGTTGGCGAGGCGCTTGTTGAGCGGCTCGAGATCGGCCAAAAATGCCCGTTTTTGCGCGGTGTGCTGCGCGTGCTCCTTGGACGTGGTGTCGCCGACGGTGCCGGGGCCGGCGACGACCTTCCACGTCATCGGCACGCCGGGCGCCGGGTTCTTGCCCGCGGCCGGGAGGCCGGCGTCGACGTCGAGCTTCATGTGCGCCCCCTTCTGGAGCGTCGGGCTCGCGAGCTTCACCTGCAGCGGCGGCGGGGGCGCGAGGATGTTCAGCTTCACGAGCGCGGTGCCGCCCTGCGCGTCGACGCCGCGCAGCGTGACCACCTCGTCCTTGGTGATGGTGTCGGGCGCGCGGTAGGTCGCGCGTGACTCGTCGAGCTGCCGCTTGGTCTGGGCGAGATCGATCGCGGCGCTCGTTCGCGTGCCCACCGCCTGGCGCACGCCCTCGAGGGCTTGCGTCTTGCACGGGCCTTTGCACGCGACGTCGTTCAGCTTCGGCGCCTGGGCCTTGAGGAGCTGGTCGCTGGTGGCAAGGCGCCCCTTGTGCACGGCGAGCTTGGCGTCGTGCGCCGCCTCGAGCTTCGTGTCGCCGACGCTGCCGGGTCCGCTCACCAGGGTCCACGTCATCGGCAGCTTGCCCGCGGGCACGAGCTGCGCGGCTTCTCCTGCGCGCAGACCGGCCAGATCGCCGCTCTTGCCGGGGACCGCGGTCTTCGCGAGGTCGCGGCGGAACGCGGCGCGCTGCGGGGTCGCGAGGCTCACGGGGACGAGCGTTCGCCGGACTCCGTCCCTCGACGTGACGATGATCTGATCCTTGGCGGTCGGGTTCCACTTCGGCGGCACGTAGCGCGCGCTCAGGCCGTCCGGTGCTACGACGAGCGAGCCCTGCGTGAGCGGCGAGGTGAAGGCATTCTTCCCCGTGCTCGCGAGCGTGAACCGCGACGGCTCGCTCACGGTGACTTGCGCGGTGCCCGTCGTGTTGATCGTGTCGGTCAACCGCGCGACGATGTTCGTCGGAAACGGCACGATGTGCTTCGTGCGCTTGCCGCACGGCGCCATGTCATCGGGCTCCCACAGTCCACCAGGGAGAAGCGGGGGATTGAAACGCGTCCGGTCGGCGACAGGGGCGAGCAGGGCGTCCACGTCGGGCCGCTGGTCGAGGAATACGCCCCAGTAGGCGTTGCAGTTGCGCGCGAGGACCATCATGTCCTGATTGGCCGTCTGGTTCCACTCGTTGCCGTTGCGGCGTCCGCGCCACTCGTGGCTGCCGTCGATCGTCGCTGCGAAGCCGAGCATCGCGTTGGGCGGCGCGGGTCCCCCCGCGGGGATGCCGACCACGAGCGCCTCACCGGCGAGGGCGGTCGCCGCCGCGCTCACGTCGACGGGATCGATGAGCGAGAGCTTGATCATGTTCACGGAGTTGTATGCCGCCGGGAAGACGTCGACGCTCTCCTCGGGGCGCACCGTGAACTTTGCGACCGGTCCGCCGGCCATGATGTCGCACGCGCCGGTCACGTCCGTCCCGATGAGCCCGGGCGCGATGGTGCACTGAGTGGTGGGCCCGGCGCAGGTCGCGGGGACGATGGTGGGCAGGCGCATGAGCTGGTTCATCGACGCGAGCGTCGCCGGCATCCCCTTCGCATTGTTCCGCAGGAGTGGGTTCATCCACAGGTGCGGCTTGGCGAAGCACTCCCGCGCCTGGTCCATCGTCATGTGGAACATCGACTGGAACACCTGCTCGGCGACCCAGCGCTCGGCCTCGCCGACCGCGGCCTTGAGCGCGGTTACCGGGGTCATGATGAAATCGATCATCTCGCTGACGCCCTGCACGGTGGTGCGATCGAGCCCGGTGGTGATCGACAGCATGTCGTTTTTGAACGCCCCGTACCCATCACCGACGTCCAGGTGCGCGGCGTGATCGGGCGAGAAAAATAGGTGAATGGCGGTGTTGTGGCTGGCGCTCACCCAGTCTTGCATCGCGAAGGGCGTCGTCTGCATCGCGTTGCCCGTCCACGCTTCGATGGCCCGCGCGATGGGGTTCTCGGCGGTGTAGGCGATGCCGTACGCGCCGGCGAGGGTGCCCCAGGCCGACATCCACACGAGGGCCCCGCCGAAGCCCATGCCCACGCACACGCCGGCGCCGCGAAGGTACTCGTCGGGGCAATCGGCGCTGCTGAACGCGCGGTCGGGGCACGTGCTCCCGCCGCACGCCCAGTCGACCTCGCGCCCCGTGCCGACGGGGCTCGCGTTGTAGGCTGCGTGCGCGAGATCGCTCGAGAGGGCGGCGTCGAAGTTGCGCACGTCGGCGTTCACGTGCGTGACGGTGTCGAGGAACGTCGCGAGGTGGTAGGTGACGCTCTTGTACTTGCCGTCCTCGTGGGGGAACGCGGTTCCGTTGGCGTCGCGGACGTCCCAGGTGTTGTCGGCGATGAAGCCCTCGATCCCGGTGATGCCGTGGTCGCGCACGATGTCGAAGACGTTGAGCGGCGGCGGCAGGAACCGCCCCTTGCCGGGTTGCGGGATCGTCGACAGCTCCGGCGTGCGCTCACCGACGTAGCCCTCCACGGTGATGTGCTTGAACCAGTTCAGCGTCCGCATATCGAACATGTCGAAGATGCCGCCGGCGAACGTGTTCATGAACGTGTGCGCGTAGATGTCGCCCGCGGCGTGGGCGAGGAAGCCGGCGGCGAAGGCGATCGCGTCGTTGGAGCCGTCTTCCCAGGCTTTGCGCCAGATCTGCTGGAGCCACGCGTCAGTCCCGGGACCGTTCGCGTCGGTGTCGGGGACGTTGCCCTCGGCGCCCGGCGGGTGGATGCGCATCTGGCCGGTGAGGATGTCGGGATACGCGTCGGGGCCGAGGACGCCGGCGAAGTACTTCGCGGGCGACGCCCTCAGCGCGACGAGGAGGCGCTCCTGGACCTTGTAGCGACCCTGCACGATCGGCTTTTTCGCCGCGTCGACCGCGGGCTTTCCGGTGCTTCGATCCGTCGCGTAGATCGTGATGTACCCGTCATCGACCGCGTCTTGATAGGCCTGCTGCGCCAGGTACACGTGCGTGTACGGCTTCCAGGCCCACGATGGCGACGACGCCGTCGTCACCGCACCCAGCGCCGCCACCGCAATCCAACACGCGCGCGCCCGTCGGTTTCTCATTTAACGCAGCCTCCAACCCCCCAGCCTACATCGCTGGTCGTCTTCCAGGCCTCAGAACTGCGGAGCGCAGCTCTTTCCGTCGGTGGTCAGCGCCTTGTCCACCGGCGTAGCGGCCGAGAGATCGATGAAGTGCAGGTTGTACGTATCGCCGGCGCCCCGCAGGCAGTACACGAGGGCCTGACCGTCAGCGGAGATCGCCCCCGTCTGAACGTAGAAGCCTGCGTCGGGCACCACGATCGGCGTGGCCGTCGCCTTGACCATGTCGTAGACGAAGAGCGCGCGCGCGGTGTCGGTCTGTCCGGCACGCGTCACCTCGGTCGTGCCGACGAAGACGAATCCGCTCCCGTCGCCGATCCAGCTCGCCGTCTCGAGGGAAGGATCGATCCCGCCGGGGCCATAGGTCTGGGCCACGAGCTTCTTCGGCGCGGTGCCGCCCGCGCTCGGGTAGAGGAAGATCCCCTCGTCCTGCGAGCTGATGCACACGCTGTGGCGGAAGAGCAGCTCGCCGGTCACGGGATGGACCGACGGATCCAGAACCGAGCAGCTCGTCACTGTGGACAGGAGGGTCGGGGTGCCGCCACCGGCGGACACGCTCCACGGGAGCGAGCCGCCCTTGAGCGTCGTCCCCTCGTACCAGTAGTTGCCGAAATCGTAGAGGACGCTGCCATCCTTGGTGAAGACCGGCTCTCCCACCGGGATCGAGAACTGCGAGCGGCCTTGGCTGGTGTTGGGAAACACCGGAGTGAGACGGCGAAAGTCCGACCCGTCGGTGGCAAGACTCCAGATGGCGCGCGTCGCCAGCCCCGTGTCGACGTCGGCCTTGGTGGGGCCGTAGAGCGAGGCGAGGACGATCCGCTTGCGATCGGGCGACAGCGCGTAGCCGTGGATCTTCCACCCGCTGCTGCCGTCGCCGCGCAGGTCGGTGATCACTCGCTCCTGACCGCTCTTGAGGTCGCGGGCGATGAGGAGATCGTGGTCCACGGTCTCCGAGCGCACGTAGAGCAACGTGCCGGCCGGTAGAGCCGAACCCACCGCGCCGGACGAACCCGACGCGCCAGACGTCCCCGAAGCGCCGGACGAACCGGACGCGCCCGAAGCGCCGGACGAAGCGGACGAACCCGACGAACCCGACGAACCCGACGTGCCCGACGAACCGGACGTGCCCGACGAACCCGCGGAGCCTGAGGTGCCCGATGTGCCTGACGTGCCCGACGGTGCCACGGTGGTGCAAGCCGCCATCCCTGCGATCGTGGGGAGCACGACGAGCACACAAGTCCTGAGAGAGACGGCATTCAACATGGTGTAGCGAGGCCCTTTCGACGTGAGGCAGGCTCTGCAAAGCACAGTCCGCCCCCGAACCTCCCGGTTACCGCGGGTTTGCCGGAAGACTGCGCGAAGCCTGCGCAGTCGCCGCGCAGCGTCCGGGCTCGACTGAGCGAGTTTGGCGCAATTCCGGCGGGCTCGCGTCGCACCGGCCGCACGGGCTCCATCGCGGTGCAGCCCGCACGCAGATGTCGGGAAACGGAGCAGATGGCGCGAGCGCCGCGCTGAAGGGGCGTCGAGAGACGGCGCAACTCGGCGACACGTGGTTTCCCCCCGCGTGCGCAACTCGCATAGGCTGAGCTCTCAAACGGGAGGTTGGACCATGGTGTTGTCGTTCGGATTGTGGCTGGTCATTCTCGGCGTTCTCGCGGCGGCGAATCTCATCATCGCGCGGAAGCCGGACGCGGCGGCGCTGATCGGGAAGATCAGCCCGTACCAGGGCTGGATGGGCGCGGTGAGCGTCCTGTATGGCGTGTGGGAGCTCATTAGTTGTGTCGGCGCAATGGGGATGATGGCCGTGAGGCCTCCGATCGGCCTGATCCTTTGGGTCATGTACCTGGCCAACGCACTCCTCCAGATCGTCCTCGGTTTCTTGCTCGGCGTCGGCGTCTTGAAGACGTTCATCAAGAGCGAGCAGGCCAATCAGAAGATGGACCAGACGCTGCGTAAGCTGGCCCCTCTGCAGGGAAGCCTCGGCATCCTCGCCATCGTCGTGGGCCTCGCGTTCGTGGTCCTCGAGGTCGTCTTCGGGTAACCGGCACGCACGTCGAGCTACCTCGAACGCGCTTCGAGGCGGCTCGGCGTGGCGTGCGGCGTCGCCTCGAGCTTGGCGACGCTCCAGACGTGCTCATTTCTTGGTTCGCGCCCGGCCGGCTTCACGTGCCGAGAGGTAGCGCCGGGAAGGACGGTTGCTCTAGGGTACCGGCCCCTACCATGCGAAACCCGAGGCCGTTGCTCCCTCTGCTCCTCTTCTATGCGCTCTCGTGCGGAGGCGCTGCACCTCACGCCGTCACGCCGAGCCCTCCGGCGCCGTCCGCCGCGTCCGCCGCCACGCCGGCGTCGCGCGTCCTGGCGGTGGCCGACGGGATCGTCGATGACATGTTCGAGCAGTCGCCCGAGGCCGTCGCGATGCTGCGGCCCCCGGGGGCGCGCTACGACGGGTGGCCAGACGCGTCGCTCCCCGCGATCGCCAAGCGCGAGGCGCGCGAGGACGCGTGGCGCGCCGAGCTCGGGGCGATCGATCGCGCGTCGCTCGGCGCCGAGGCGGTGACGCTCGCGTACGACGTCGCCGCCGAGACGCTCGATGCACGCTCGCAGGCGCGCGTCTGCAGAAGCGAGCTCTGGGACGTCCGCCCGCTGTCGAGCGTCATGACACGCCTCGGTGACGTCGCGACTGCGCAGCCCGTCGGCACGCCGGAGCTGCGGCGCCAGGCCCTCGTGCGTTTCGCGCTCGTCCCGTCCATCGTGGACGCGCAGATCGCCAACCTGCGCGAAGGCCAGAAGCGCGGCTACCTGCAGTCCGAGGTGAACGTGCGCCAGGTGCTCGAGCAAATCGAGCGGGTGATGCAGATGGCGCCGGAGGCCTCGCCCTTCTTCAGCCCCGCCGCGCGCGACGCCGATCCCGAGATGCGCGTGAAGCTGAAGGCGCTGATCGAGACGCACATCTTCCCCGCCGTCGGGAGATACCGCGACTATCTGCGCACCGAGTACCTCCCCAACGCGCGCAAGGCGTTCGGGGTCTCGGCGAACCCGCACGGCGCAGAGTGCTACCGCGCCTCGATTCGCCTCTATACGACGCTGCCGCGCACGCCGCAGCAGGTCCACGACGCCGGGCTCGCCGAGGTGGCGGTGCTCGAAGCCGAGATGACGGCGCTCTCGAAGAAGAGCTTCGGCGGAGCCGATCTGAAGACGCTGCGCGAGCGGTTCACGACAGCGCCCGAGTACCGCCAGAAGGACGCGGGGTCGATCGTGGCGCAGGCGAACGATGCGATCGCGCGCGCGAAGGCCGCCATGCCGCGCGCGTTCGGCATCCAGCCGCCGTCGGACGTCGTCGTCGAGCCGATCCCGCAGTTCCAGGAGCGCACCGCGGCTGCCCACTACCTGCGCGCCGCGCTCGACGGCTCGCGGCCCGGCACCTACCGCATCCGGCTCTACAAACCGGAGGAGCAGCCGATCGTCCTCGGCGAGTCGACCGCCTTTCACGAGGCGATCCCCGGCCATCACCTCCAGGTGAACATCGCGACGACGCGCGAGGGAAACCCGCGCATCGCGCGCTTCCTCTTCAACAGCGGGTACGGCGAGGGCTGGGCCCTCTACGCCGAGCGTCTCGCCGACGAGCTCGGCCTCTACTCGAACGACGCGTCGCGCTTCGGGATGCTCAGCAACGCCGCGTGGCGCGCGTGCCGGCTCGTCGTCGACACCGGGATTCACGCGTTCGGCTGGGACCGCGAGCGCGCCATCACGTTCGTCCTCGATCACACCGCGATGCCGCGGACGCAGGCGGCCCAGGAGGTCGATCGCTACATTTCGTGGCCTGGCCAGGCCACCGCGTACATGACCGGCTACCTCGAGATCGCGCGGATGCGCGCCGACGCCAAGAAGGCGCTGGGAGACAAGTTCGATCTGAAGGCGTTCCACGACCGCGTCCTCGAGAGCGGCGCCGTGCCGTTACCGGTGCTGTCGCGCCGGGTCGAGGCGTGGGTCGCCTCAGTCCATTCCCGCTCGCCTCAGGTCTCGAGGGGGCCGCAGACGTTGTAGTCGATCTCACCGTGGCCGCACTGCTTCACGACCTTCGGCGGGCGGCACGTCACGACACCTCCACGCTCGAAGGGCAGGCACAGCCACTCGCGCAAGTGGCTCGGGCAGAACACGGTGGTCCCCGCCTCGGCCTTGCACCCGAACGCCTCGAGGCGCTTCTTCGCGTAGGCATAGGGGATTTTGATCGTCAGCGACTTCCACAGGTCGGCCGACAGATCGGAGCATGTGCTCGCGGCGCGCTGCTCCGGCGACGTCGCCTCCTTGGCGCCGCAGCCAGGCGCGTAGTCGCGGGAGCTCGTCGTCGCGCACGCGTCGATCTTTCCGGCGTTCAGCATCTTCATGCACGCGGCGAGCCCCGCTTGCGGGCACTGGTACCCGTTGCCGTAGCCGATCGGCGCCATCGAGCGGCACAGCGCGCCTCGGATGAGCGTGTCGTCGATCTCCTTCATCAGCACGGGGTTGGACAGCGCCGCTTTGCCCGAGAAGTCGTAGTCCTGCGCCGCGATGATCCCGGGGTTATTGCCCGGGCTCACCGTCGGCGCGGGCGATCCCCCCGGTTTGTTGTCACCGTGCGCGAAGGACGCCGTCGCGACCATGGCGAGTACGAGGAGCGTGCTGGCGTGCTTCGTCATGGAGCCTCTCACTGGTCGACCTTGAACCCCGGCGCCATGAGGCGCACCGCGTCGGAAGTGCGGGCGACGTTCGCGTCGACCTCGTTGATGGCGAAGATCGGCGTGTCGCTGGTGATGCCGTCCCAGTGGAACAGCTCCGCCTCCGCCGACCAGAGCAGGATCTCGACGAAGCCCGACACCGTGCCCGAGAGCGACGAGAGCGTGAAGTCGAGACCCTGGCTGGCCGCGAAGCGATTGCCCGCCGACTTCTTGATGTTGCCGCCGCCGTCGAAGAACTGCACCTGCGCGTTCGAGTGGTACGGCAGCCCCATGCGAATGAGCGTCAGGCTGCCCTTCACGCCGACCTCGAGCCCGGGGACGCCGATCGCCACCGACACGTTGCCGTCGATCTGCGCGTACGGCTCGATGACGTTGCTCAGCTGGAACGGGGTCCGGTTGATGGGCTTCTTCGAGGGCAGATCCTCGGAGTCGACGTTGGGCCGGTCGAGCGCCGCCGAGATCGTGTAGTTCACGCCGGCGTGGAAGGTGGCCCACCCGCGGATCGTGACGGGGACGATGACGATGGTGATCGTCGTCGATTCGTCGAAGAGCGTCTTGTCGTACGAGGCCGGCTCGAATTTGTAGAGCGGCTCGGTCGACGCGTACACGGTCGGCTGAACCGTGTGGTTGATCGGCTCGAAGAGATCGTCGCCCACGACGCGGAAGTGGAGGTGCCCCTGGACGATGCGGTTCTTCTCCGCTCCCTGCGCCTTCGCATGGGCGGCGTTGAACGTGTCCTTGATGCCGTTCTTCTCGCCCAGGTAGTCGCGTCCGCCCGACACACCTCCGGTCAGGTACTTCTTGTCGGTCGGCGTCGCGCCCTGCTGGAGATCGAGGAGGCGGCCGTTCGTGAGCGCGATATCCATGCGCGCGTTGAAGACCTCGTTCGTCGTGCCGAGGATCTTCACCGCGGCAGTCGCATAGTTGCCCGCCCAGTACGTGAAGTCGGGACCGCTCGTCACCTTGGTCGGGGAGAAGTTGCCGTTCTTGTCGGTCGACAGGCTGCCGAAGCGGAACCCGCCGCCGGCGCCGTACTCCGCGCCGAAGAGATCGCTCCCGAAGCTGCCGTCGGTGGAGGTGATCTGACCGAGCGCCGGAGTCTTGCCGTCGTCGTCGTAGGCCTGCAAGGCCATGATGGCGCTGATCTCGTCCTTGAGCTGCTTGATGGCTTCCTGCTCGGCGTCGAGCAGGAGGGCCTCGAAGCCCTTGACCGTCTTGCGCGATTTGTTCCAGTCGTAACCCTTGCTCTTCATCAGATCGTTGAGCTTGGCCTTGTAGGTGAAGCCGCTCTTGTCGTGCGTCGTGTAGCGCGCGCAGCGCTGGGCGTCGGCCTCGCGCGCCTTGTCCATCTCTTTGCGGTACGCGTGGCTGAAGTCGATGAGCCTGTTTGGTGACCAGTCGCAGCCGTTTTGACCGGAGCCGAAGCAGCCGAGCTCGATGCCGGCACCGAGCTGCTCGCTGACGAGCGCGTCGACGGCCTCGAGCTTGGGGAGGACGTTGGACTGGAGCGCCTTTGCGACGGCCGCGGCCTCGCCGGCGGAGAGCGTCGGCGGAGCGATCAGGATCGCGTTGGGATCGGCGGGTACGCCGGTGCTCGCGAACAGGCTCGTGATGCCGAAGCCGGTACACTTCACCTCGGCGTCGTGCGCCGTGCGCTGGAACGCCGCGTGGCGGTCGCTGTTGATCTTGGGGAGCTCCTGAAGGTACTGAGCCAGCGTGGCTATCTTGGCCAGCACCTCCGACGCCTTGCTCTCCACCTCGCCGGAGGTGACGAGCACCGGCCGCGCGGGGCAGCCGAGCTGCGAGCGGCACGAGAGGCCATAGAAGACGTACGGCCCGTACTCCGAGTTCGGGGCGTACTGGACCGCCCACTTCACGTTCTGGACGGACGGCCCCACCATGTTCGTCTTGGCGCCGCCGATGGGATCGGTGATCTCCCAGCCCTTGCTGATGCCCGCCTGGACGAACACCGGGTCCGCTTCGTTGTAGTAGGTCTGCGCCTGGTAATAGGAGTAGTTGGGATCGGCTTTCAGCTTGGCCGCGAACTTGGTCAAGTTGGCGGCGAGCTTGTTGAGCGTGTTGAGATCGGGCGGCGGAAGGGGCGGCGGCTCGGTCTGCTTGCGGCAGATGGTCCCCACGTTCGTGATGAAGTCGCTGATCTCGCCGCGACGCGCGAGCAGCGCCCGCAGATCCTTCTGCCTGTCGTAGCGGATCCGCAGCTCTTCGTCGGTGTAACGGCCGGGCTTGTCTTCGGTGTCCGCCTCCCAGAGCTGGTTGTTCTTCTGCTGGTGCCACGCGAACGTCTCGTTCACCGTGGGGTTGTCCTTCGCCGTGAATGGCCTGCGCGTGAAGAGCTCGTGGTTGAAGAAGACTTCGGACTTCTTCTGGTAGTCGGCGATGGCCGCCGTGATCGCCGGAGAGGACGAGTAGTCGGGGAGTCCGAGAGACGGAAACGGGAACGTTCGGGGGACGACGCGGTTGGCTTGGTAGGGGTTCGGATCGTAGAACGTCCGCGAGAACCCCGACGCCACCTGCAAGAAGGAGTTGCGCGGCTCCTTGATCGGCAAAAAGGAAAGCGGCGCGCCCGGGGTGACGATGATGTTGCCGAGCACGTCCTCGGAGGCGGTGGGGGCCGTCGTCGAGGGCTGCTGCTCGGAGTCGCGGACCTGCGCGTTCTGGACGATCGCCGCCCAGTTCCCCGAGTTGTAGAGCATGTCGTAGACCTTGCGCGGGTCGCGCTGCTGCGCGCTCACGGCGTCGTCGAACTGCGTCAGCGAGAGGTACTTGCGCGCGGCGTACTCGTCGCAGCTGTCGATGAGCCCGCTGACGTCGCCGCTCGCCGAGAGCTGCGCGACGCGCGGGAGCTTCTTCAGCGCCGCCTGCATGTTCGTGAGCTTGGGCGCGCGCCCCGCCGGCGCGTTGGCCATGAGCGTGCGGACCGCCGGGTGTGCGAGGCGCGTCGCGAACGCGTGGTCCATGCCACCGACCTTCACCTTCGACGGATCGTATTTGACGAGCCCCATTGGCCTGGACTCGCCGCCGAGCGAGCGGCGTGACGGCACGATGCGGCGCGCCTTGGGCACGGCCTCGAGCTCCGCCTTGTGCGCGTTGTAGAACGGCGTGCCGCAATCGGCCCCCGCGGGCGAGCTCGCCACGCACGCCGACAGCTCCTTCCACGATTTGCACGACGCCGCCGCGTTCGGGCACCGCGCGGCGAAGCCTGGATCGCTGCACGAGGTCTTGTGATCGTAGTTCATGCACGGGTCGACGGTGGCGCCCGGCGCGCGCGGCTTGACGACCGGCCCGATGCCGCCCCCCGCGCGTCCGTTGCCGGGCGGCGGCGTACGGCCGACGCGCGAGTCCCAGGTCTTGGGCAAGCCCGTCTTCGGATCGAGCACGCGCAGGTCCCCCGGGGCCGCGCGCGCGTCGGTCGCGACGGTGAATCCGCCTGCGCACGCCGCTGCGAGCGATGCGAGCCAGAGATGCCGCCACGTCAGACGCCGATGCCTATACCCCATTTGGCAGTGCACTCAGCAAGCGGGATGCCGGAGCGAATGCCGCGCAGTTAGGGATTGCCCGCCGCCTTGGGGCGCCGACCGTTCACGCGAAGTGCAGCGATTGCCTCAGCGATTGTGCACGATCGCGCGTCGTTGCCGAGGCCGACGAAGGGCGAGGAGCGCGGCGAAGGCGATCAGCGTGACGGCGCCCCCACCACCGCCACCATCGCCACCACCGCCACCACCACCAGAACCTTCGGCGCCCTTGCCGGACGTCGCACACCCCGCGCAACCACCGCCGCGCGGACGCTCGGAGGCCGGGCTCGCCGCCGGCGGGGCCACCGGCGCGTTGGCGACCTGGTGCTCGCGCGGCGCTTCGAGCTGGCACGTGGGGCACTGCTCGTGGACCTTGCGCTTCGCGTCCTGCACCTTGGCGCGCGCGTCGTCGCACGCCCTCCCCGGCGAGAGCGCGCAGATGCGGTCGGCGGCCCGCTCCATCGACGCCAGCGCGCGGCACGCCGTCGCGCAGTCGCTCGCGGAGAGCGACGCGTAGTCGGCCGAGAGCTGCCGCTCCAGATCGGCGCGCTCGTCGCCTGGCGCAGCCGATGGGGCGGATGGGGCAGGTGGCGCAGCGGCGGCGTCGCCAGCCGCCGACGCCAGCGCGAGAGCGAAACATCCGACGAGCCCGATGTGCCACGCGCGCATGCTCCGCATTGCATCACGTTCGCGGGCGCCTTGCACCCGCGGACCTGGCCAGGCCGTAAGGCTACCGAAGCACCTGCCCGAGTACCACTTGGACACGCTCGCGGTGCTGCAGCCGCCCGCCTTCCTCCGCGACGTGTGCGACCTTCGGAAGCTCCGTGCCGAGGAAGCGCCGCCCGTGCTCGGCGAACACCGCCGGATCCCCGCTGCAGAGCACGCGCAGATCGCCCGTGCCGGCGGCGTCGAACTCCGGGTGCCGCACGAGCCATTCGCGCAGCCGCGTCGCGACGTAGGGGGCCGGATCGAGCACCTTCGCGCGGGTCGCACCCTCGAACGCCGACGCGAGGAGCGGGTAGTGCGTGCAGCCGAGCAGCAGCGTGTCGACGTCTTCGAGCCCCTCGAGGTACTTCGCGACGGCTTGCGTCGCGATGCCGGTCGCTTCCCAGCCCTCCTCGACGAGCGGCGCGAGGAGCGGAGCTGCGCGCTGCGTGACCCTGTGCGGCCCGAGCTTGCGGATCTCCGTCTCGAACGTGCCCGACGCGACGGTGCGCGCCGTCCCGAGGACGCCGATGTGCCCGCGGCTCATCGCGACGGCGGCCTCGGCTGCGGGGATCGTGACGCCCAGCACGCGCCGCTCCGAGCCGGGCCCCGCGTAGCGCGTCTGCAGGTGCCGCAAGGCCACGCACGAGACGGTGTTGCACGCGACGACCACGAGGCGGCAGCCCTCCTCGAAGAGGCGCTCGGTGCACTGCTCGGCGAAGTCGAGCAGCGTGCTCGTGTCGCGGCCGCCGTACGGCGCGCGTCCGGAGTCGCCGAGGTAGACGAAGTCTCGCTCCGGCAGCACCGCGCGCAGCTGGCGCAGCACGGTGAGGCCGCCGAACCCGGAGTCGTACACGCCGATCATGCCGGGCGCACCGTCACCGTATCCACAGCTTCGTGTCGACGGTCTGGCTGATGTTTCCCTTGGGCTCCGTGTCGTCCTTCACGCCGGCCCATCCGCCGCCGCTGCCATTGCACGCCGTCTGCATGCCGTTCGGAGCGCCGCCGTAGTAGGCGCCGCGGCCCATCCATCCGCTGCTGTTGCACCCGCACCCGGTGTTGTTGTCGTCGGCCGGGACGATCCCCCAGCTCGTGTCGCCGGGCCGAACATCGCTGTCGCGCGAGGCGACGCAGAGCTTGCCACTGCCTGCGGAGTCGAGCCAGCCGGTCAGGCGCGCGTCGTTGGTCGACACCGCCGGCAGCGCGACGGCGAGGCCGAGCACGTTGGCGAACATGTCGAAGGTGATGGGGCGCGTGAACCGGATGTAGGTCGTGCCCCAGTCGATCCACACCTCGCCGTAGGTGCCCACGAACCGTTTGCCGACGAGGCCCGTCTGGGTGCCGTTGGCGATGCCCAGCGGGTTGTTCGTGTCGGCGTCGAGGTAGCGGAACTGGCCCTTGCCGCTGGAGAGCTCGCGGCCGACCAGCGTCCAGCCGCCGCGATCCGTCGTCATGTCGCACCAGACCTGGATGGGCGGGCTCGGGCCCGCGCCGTCGGGATCGACCGTGTAGAGACCGCTCGGCAACGGCGGCGAGCTCGTATCGAGGATCCGCTTGCACGTCGCCAGCGGCCCACACCCGCCGTCCGCGCAGGCGTCCACGGTCGGGACGTCGACGGCGGTATCCTTTGGTGCGTCGGCGGTCGCGGTGTCCGCGGCGGTGCTGTCGGCGAGCGCGCCGCCGTCGTCGCCGGCCGCGTCGCTCGAGGCGTCGGCAGAGGCTGCATCGGTCGTCGCGTCGCCGCGGCCAGACCCTCCAGCATCGAAGGAGAGAGCGCCGGTGCCGCTCAGATCCAGGGCGCACGCTCCGGCGAGGAGCGCGAGCGCCAAGATCGGCGCGGCCGAAACGCCGCGCCCCGCTGTCACCCGTCGTCTTGCCATCGTGACCGCTTCATCCTAGCGCGTGCGACCGGAATCAGAAGGTGTAGGCTTCGCTTTGGTGCGAGTCAGCCCTCTATTTCTGCTCGTTCTCGGGGTCGCGTGCGGAGACGGTGGCGGCATCAACCCCGTCGTCGCGGCGGCCAGCTCCGACGACGGGGGCGCGGGCGGCGCGGACGCGGCGAAGGCCGACGGAGGGGTCGCGATAGCCCCCGACGGCGCGCCGCTTCCCCCTCCGCCTGCGGTCACGTGCTTCCCGCTCGCCGCCGTCACCGGCGCTTGGGTCGCCGATCCGAAGATGTGCCTCCAGCAGTTCGCGAGCGGCCTCGGTCATGTTCGGCAGATCTCGTTCGCGCCGAACGGCGATCTCTTCGTCAACAATGGCGCCATCGTCGCGCTCTGGGACGCGGACGGCGACGGCATGGCCGGGGCCGCGGAGCAGTCGCTCTTCGCGACGGCGCCCGGGCTCAACCACGGCGTCGCGTTCTCGCCCGACGGGCGCTACCTCTATGCGTCGAGCCCCACGACGGTGTACCGATGGGCGTACGCCTCCGGGCAGCGCACCGCGAAGGGCGCCCCCGAAGTCGTCGTGGCGGCCCTTCCCCCCGGCGGCCACAACACGCGCACCCTCGCGTTCGACTCGCAAGGGCAGCTCCTCGTCACCGTGGGGTCGGCCTCCAACGTGGATCTTCCCGCCGATTGGGACCTTCGCGGCCAGATCCGCCGCTTCTCGCTCGCGGTCCCGATCCCCCTCGGCGGCTTCGCCTACGCGAACGGCGAGGTCATCGCGCGCGGGATGCGCAACGAGGTCGGCGTCACCGTCGACGGCCAGGACCGCGTCTGGTCGGTCGAGAACGGCCGCGACGATCTGACCGATCCGAACTTCGGCGGCGACATCCACGACGACAACCCCGCCGAGGAGATCAACCTCGTCGACGGAACCGGAGCCCTCTTCTACGGCTACCCTCTCTGCTACTCGGAGGGGCGCGCGCTCCAGGGCGGCAAGGGCCCAGGCACCCAGTGGGCCGACAAGACGCTGGACCCGGGCATCATGAAGACCGACGCGTGGTGCCAGGACACGGCCAACGTCCACCCGCCGGCCTTCGCGATGCAGGCGCACTGGGCCCCGCTCGGTATTGTACACTACACGGGATCGCTGTTGCCCTTCCGCGGGGACCTCCTCGTCGCCGCCCACGGCTCGTGGGATCGCTCGCCGGCGGTCGGTCGCGTGATCGCCCGCGCCCGCATCCAGAATGGCGCGATCGTGTCGGTGGAGCCGATCCTCGGCGAGCTCGGCGACGGCGGCGTCCTCGAGGGCGGCTGGGACGCGCGCCCCGTCGACGTGCGCCAGGGCCCCGACCAGGCCGTCTACTTCTCCGACGACTTCGGCGGCCGCGTGTTCAAGATCGGCTACAAGTCCCCCTGATTTTTGCGGTTCTGGCATGATGTCGGTCCCTTGAACGTCCTGTTCGTCGCTTCGGAGGTCGCCCGCTACGCCAAGACCGGCGGCCTCGGGGACGTGTCGGCCGCCCTGCCGATGTACCTCCGCCGCGCCGGCCACGACGTCCGCACCTTCATGCCGCTCTACAAGACGGTGGACGGCAAAGGCGCGAACGTCGTGCCGCTCCTCCGCGACGTCGAGCTCCGCCTCGGTCCCCACCGCTACACCTTCGGCGTCTTCGTCGCCGAGCGCCCCGGCGACGCGCCCGTCCACCTCGTCGACTGCCCCGCGCTCTACCATCGCCCCGGCCTCTACACCGGCGATCCCGACGAGCACCTGCGCTTCCTCGTGCTCTGCCGCGCGGCGCTCGAAGTGTGCCAGCGGACCGGGTTTTCACCGGACGTCGTCCACTGCAACGACTGGCAGGCGGCGCTCCTGCCGCTGATCATCCAGACGCGGTACCGCTGGGATCGCCTCTTCGAAAAGACGCGCACCGTCCTCACGATCCACAACATCGGCTACCAGGGAACCGTCGGCCCGCACGCCGTCCGCGACGCAGGCCTCGCCGACTCGGCGAACCTGTTCCATCAGGAGCAGCTCAAAGACGGCCGGGTGAATTTCCTGCTGCACGGCATCCTCTACGCCGATGCCGTCACCACCGTCAGCCCCACCTACGCGCGGGAAATTCAGACGCCGGAGTACGGCGTCGGCCTCGACCCGTTCCTGCGCGCGCGCTCGAGCACGGTGATGGGGATCCTGAACGGCGTCGACTACGACGAGTGGAGCCCCGAGAAGGACAAGCTCATCCCGCACCGCTACAGCGCGCAGGATCTGTCGGGCAAGGCGCGGAACAAGGAGGAGCTCCTCTCCAAGATGGGCCTGCCGAACGTGCCGGGGGTTCCGGTCATCGGCATCGTCTCGCGGCTCGTCGGGCAGAAGGGCTTCCGCCTGCTCGAGGGGGTGATGCCAGCGCTCCTCCGCCGGCACCGCGTGCAGCTCACCGTCCTCGGCAGCGGCGAGCGACGCCTCGAGCGCATGTTCTCCGCGTGGGTCCGCGGGTTCCCGAAGCAGGTGGCCTTCTACCGCGGCTTCTCCAACGAGCTCGCGCACCTCATCGAGGCGGGGGCCGACATGTTCCTCATGCCGTCGCTCTACGAGCCGTGCGGCCTGAACCAGATGTACAGCCTCAAGTACGGCACCGTTCCGATCGTCCACAAGACGGGCGGCCTCGCCGACACGGTCAAGCTCTGGGACCCCGACACCGGGCAAGGGACCGGGGTGTCGTTCGCCAACCACGACGCGCGCGCGGTCCAGTGGGGGATCGAGGCGGCGCTGGGGCTCTACGCCGACCGGAACGTGTGGCGTCGTCTCATGCACAACGGAATGTCCGAGGACTTCTCCTGGGAGACCCAGGCGAAGGTCTACGAGCGCGTCTATGCGCGTGTCGTCGGGGGAGGGTGAAGGCCATGCACATCGTGTTCGTCGAGCCGCGTTTTCCAGCCAATCAGAAGCTCTTCATCAAGGGGCTCGCCGAGGTCGGCGCCACGATCACGGCCATAGGCGAGGGCAGCAAGGAGTCGCTCGATGACGAGCTCCGCAGCTGGCTGACGCACTACCACGAGGTCCGCAACGTCACCGACGAGGGCCAGATGCTCGACGCGGTGCGCTGGATCCAGGGGCGCGCCCACATCGACCGGCTCGAGGCGACGATCGAAGCGCACATCATGCCGGTCGCGAAGGTGCGCGAGGCGGCGGGCATCCCCGGCACCAGCGTGCGCACCGCGTACCTGTGCCGCGACAAGCCGGCGATGAAGGAGGTGCTTCGTCAGGGCGGCATCCCGTGCGCGCAGTCCACCGGCGCGTCGAGCGCCAAGGAGGCGATCGCGTTCGCCGAGCAGGTCGGCTTCCCGCTCATCTTGAAGCCGCGCGACGGCGCCGGCGCGTCGGGGGCCGTGCGCGCCGACTCGATGTCCGATCTCGAGGCGGGCCTCGCGTCCCTGAGCATCGATCGCCCCGGCCGCAGCATCGCCGTCGAGGAGTACATCGAGGGGCACGAGGGCTTCTACGACACCTTGTCGATCAAGGGGCACATCACTCACGATTTTGCCTGCCACTACTACCCCAACGTCCTCGAGGCGATGCGCACGCGCTGGATCTCGCCGCAGTTCATCGCCACCAACCGCCTCGACGCCGCCGAGGCGTACGTCGAGGTGAAGGCGATGGGCAAGAAGGTCGTCGAGCTGCTCGGCATCGAGACGTCGGCGACCCACATGGAGTGGTTCTTCGGCCCCAAAGGGCTGAAATTCTCGGAAATCGGCTGCCGTCCACCGGGCGTACGCGCGTGGGACCTCTACAACGTCGGCAACGACATGGACCTCTACCGCGAGTGGGCGATGGCCGTTTGCCACGGCCGCCCGAGCCAGCGTCCGTCGCGGCGCCTCAGCGCGGGGATCATCGCGCTCCGGCCGACCCAGGACGGCACCATCGTCGGGTACGAGGGCCTCGATGAGATCGGCAAGGCGTTCGGTCCGAACCTGATCGATTTCCACACCCCGGCCGTAGGAACGCCGACGCAGCCGGTTTCCGCAGGTTTCATGGCAAACGCGTGGGTACGCTTGAAGCACGAGAACTACGACGACCTCCGCCGTATGCTCGATGTCGTCGGACAGACCGTGAAAGTGATCGCGAGGTAATAAGGTCCGATGACCGTCGTCCTCACAGGGCCACAGTATGTCTTGCCGCACGTGGGGGGCGTGCTTCGTGAGCTGAAGGTGCGCGGTCCGGTCGCCGTCGTGACGGCCGGTTGGCAGGAGCGCGAGACCGATCCGGGCCTCGTGCCCGATCTCGGCGTGCCGACGGTGAACCTCACCCTGCACTCGCGGGCCGAGGACGTGTTCGCCAAGGACAAGGACTTCGGCGCCGCTTACAAGGAGCGGCAGACGCGCCTGCGCATGATGCAGGACTTTTACCGCGTGCGCCTCGACCACGCCCGCGACGCGGCGCGCGCCATCTCGGTGCGGCACGTCGACGCGGTCCTGCTCGCCGAGGAGCGCAAGGCGTCGGTCGACGCGGTGCGCAACCTCGATCGCGATCACCTGGAGCGCTGCGCCGCGGTGAACGCGACGTTCGAGGCGAAGTGGCCGTTCACCGAGCGCGAGAGCGTGACGCGCCACAAGAAGGAGCTCGCCGCCCTCATCCAGCCCACCGATGCGCTGCTCATCGCCGGCGGCCACGTCGCGGTGCTCTTGAACCGGCTGAAGCTCTTCGATCTCCTCGCCCTCGTGGGAAACCGCACGCTCATCGCGTGGTCGGCGGGCGCCATGACCTTGTGCGAGCTCGTCGTCCTCTTCCACGAGAACCCGCCGCACGGCCAAGGGGGCGCCGAGCTGCTCGATCGCGGCCTCGGCGTCGTGAAGGGCGTCGCCGTGCTCCCGAGCCCGCGCCTTCGCTTGCGCCTCGACGATCCGATCAACGTGGGCAACTTCGCGATGCGCTTCGAGCCGCTCGCCTGCGTGACGCTCGACCACGGCGCGCGCCTCGTCGCCAAGCGCGGCAAGGTCGTCTCCGGCGCGGTCACGCAAAGGCTCATGCCCGATGGAACCATCCAGCGGGGGTGGCCGTGAGCGGCGGGCGCGCGATCGACACGTTTTTGGCCGGTCCGCACACTCCGGACGCGCAAAACGCCTTCCTCTCGGCCCACTCGTTCCCGATCGTCGAAGGCTCGCACATCACCTTCATCTTCAAGGGGGCCGCCGACGCGGTGCACTTGAAGCACTGGGTGTACGGCCTCCCCTCGTCGCAGACGCTCGCGAAGGTCGACGGCCTCGATCTATGGCACCTTACGCTCGGCGTGCCGGCGAAGTCGCGCATCGAGTACAAGCTCGAGGTCGTCCGCGGCGGCAAGGGCGAGTGGATGGAGGATCCGCTCAACCCCAACCGCGCCCGCGATCCGTTCGGCGCCAACTCCGTCGCGCACGGCGAGGGCTACGAGACGCCCGACTGGATCGAGCGCGACCCCGAGGCGCGCACCGGCCTCGTCGACGAGGTGATGCTGGACAGCAAGACCTTCGGCCGCCGCACCTTCGGCCTGTACCTCCCCGCGCGCTACCGGAGGAGCCGGCGCTACCCGCTCCTCGTCGTTCACGACGGGCACGACTACCAGAAGTACGCGCGCCTCCAGGTCATCCTCGACAACCTCATCCACCGGCTCGAAATCCCCGACATCGTCGTGTGCATGACGAGCTCCCCCGACCGCCTCGTCGAGTACGCGAACGACGAGCGCCACGCGCGCTTCCTGACCGAGGACCTCGTCCCCCACCTCGAGAAGACGCTCCCCCTCGAGGCGCGCCCGCAAGGCCGCTGCCTCATGGGCGCGAGCTTCGGCGCCGTCGCTGCGCTCGCGGCGGCGTGGCGGCGGCCCGGCTTCTACGGTCGCCTCCTCCTGCAATCCGGCTCGTTCGCGTTCGCCGACATCGGCGCGCGTAACCACCGCGGGCCGCTGTTCGACCCGATCGTCCGCTTCGTGAACGATCTCCGCGCCGACCCCATCGCCGTCAGCGAGAAGGTCTTCATCAGCTGCGGCACCTACGAGTCGCTCATCTACGAGAACCGCTCGCTCGCCCCCGTGCTCGAGGGGACGGGCATGGACGTGCGTTACGTCGAGTCGCGAGACGGTCACAACTGGGAAAATTGGCGGGATCGTCTCCGGGAGGGCCTGTCGTGGCTGTTTCCGGGCCCGCTCCTGCTGGTATACGAATGAGTGGAGGCTGACATGGCCCACGTGACACGCAGGATCGGACTCTCTCTCGGCGCCGATATCTGCTGGCCCATCTGCTACGAAGAAATCGTCAACAAGCTCGACCTGTCGGTCCCGCACAAGGGGGACACGGTCAAGGTCGAGATCGAGCGCGTGACGATCGAGCCGTTCGATCTGCGGCAGCCGTGCAGGTACGACGTCGTCGTCGATCGACTGACGCACTGGTACCACACGAGCCGCGAGTGGATAAAAAAGGCCGTCCTGATGGACGACCTCTACGTCTTCAACAACCCCTGGTCCGTGCAGTCGATGGAGAAGCAGACGACGTACTGCGCCATGATGCACCTGGGGATGCCGATCCCCGAGACCTGGCTCGTCCCGCCGAAGTCGTACGAGGCGCTCCCCGATCTGGGGCCCACGCTCAAGAGCTACGCGAAGCTCTTCGATCTCGGCGTCGTCGGAAAATCGCTCGGCTACCCGATGTTCATGAAGCCGTACGACGGCGGCGGGTGGAAGGGCGTGAGCCGCATCGCCGACGAAGCGGCCCTGCGCGCGCGCTACGACGAGAGCGGCAAGCTCGTCATGCACCTGCAGAAGGCGGTCGAGCCGTTCGATCGCTTCGTCCGCTGCATCGGCTTCGGGCCGCAGACCAAGATCATCCGCTACGATCCTGGCGCACCGCTCCACGATCGCTACACCATGGCCAAGGACTTCGTGAGCGCCGAGGAGGCCTCGATCCTCCGGGACACGACGCTCACGATCAACGCGTTCTTCGGCTGGGACTTCAACTCGTGCGAGTCGCTCAGCAAAGACGGCGTCTGGTACCCGATCGATTTCGCCAACCCGTGCCCCGACTCGCAGGTGACCTCGCTCCACTACCACTTCCCCTGGATGGTGATGGCGAACGTGCGCTGGTCGCTCTTCTGCGCCGTCACCAAGCGCAAGATGCGCCGCACGCTGGACTGGGACCCGTTCTACGAAATCGCGAAGACGGATCTCCCGTACCGGGAGAAGCTCCGCGCGTACGCCAAGATCGCCGACGCGCGCTTCGAGACGGCGCGCTTCGAGGAGTTTTGCGCCACCCACCTTGCGAACCTCGACGAGATCGCCTGGGAGTTCTTCGGCACGCAGACGGCGAAGGACGCCGTGCGCAAGAAGGTGACCGCGCTCTTTCCGGCGGCCGAGGTGGAGCAGTTCACCGAGCTCTTCTGGAACCGAATTGGCGCGTGGCGGAGCGATCTGAAGGCGGGCGCCAAGTGACCGAGAAGCTCAAGGCCAAGTGGCACTCCGAGCGCGTCCAGCGCGAGGTGACGATGGTGCGCTGGGGGACGCTCGGCCAGCCGGTCCTCCTCTTCCCGACGGCGGGCGGCGACGCCGAGGAGATCGAGCGCTTCCACATGATCACGGTCCTCAGGCCGCTCATCGAGGCCGGCAAGATCAAGATCTACTCGTGCGACAGCGTCGCCGGCGCGGCGCTCATCGCGCGCGAGAAGAACCCACGCCATCAAATGTGGCTGCAAAACCAGTTCCACCAGTACGTCCGCCACGAGGTGGTCCCCGCGATCCGCAAGGACTGCGAGTCGCAGGAAATCGAGGTGTGGACGGCCGGCGCGTCGATAGGGGCCTTCCACGCCGTGGCGATGGTGTGCCGCTTCCCCGACGTCTTCGCCCGCGCGTGCGCGATGTCCGGCACGTACGACATCCGCCGCTTCTACGACGCGACGGACTTCACGGACGACTTCTGGGTCTCGTCGCCCGTGCACTTCGTGCCGACGCTGAGCGGCCCCCACCTCGACAAGCTGCGCACGCGGTACGTGCTGCTGCCGTCGGGGGAGGGAAGGGCCGAGGACATCGGCGAGTCGTGGCGAATGGCGAAGGCGCTCGGCAAGCAGGGCGTGCCGAACCGTGTCGATCCGTGGGGCGCGCACGTACCGCACGACTGGGAGACGTGGCGCAAAATGCTCCCGCAATACCTCGGGGAATGGACGAAGTGACATGACCACGACGCGCTCGCACAAGCAGGTCGATCAAGAGCAGGACGCGCAGAAGCGACGCGAGTTCATGCACGCCATCCTGGCGGACTTGCGCGCGCTCGAGCGGATGCTCGTAGAAAAGCGGTTCGAGAGTGGCGTGAGGCGCATCGGCGCCGAGCAGGAGATCTTCCTCCTCGACAAGAGCTGGCACCCCGCGCGCGGCGTGCTCCCGATGCTCGAGAAGCTCAAGGACCCGCATTTCACCACCGAGCTGGGGCAATTCCAGCTCGAAGCGAACGCCGATCCCCAGCCGTTCAGCGGAAACGGCCTCTCCATGATGGAGAAGCAGCTGGACGAGCTCGTCGACAAGGCCCGCGCCGCCGCCGCCGAGCTCGGCATGCGCACAGTGCTCATGGGCATGCTGCCTACCATCCGCAAAGAGGACCTGAGCCTCGAGGCGATGGTTCCGAGCCCGCGCTACCTCGCGATCAACAAGGCGATGTTCGATCTGCGCGGCGGCGCCTTCGACTTTTCGATCAAGGGCCTCGACGAGCTCATCATCCAGCACGACTCGGTCATGGTCGAGGCGTGCAACTCGAGCTTCCAGGTCCACCTCCAGGTAGACGCCGACGAGTTCGCCCGCATGTACAACCTGGCGCAGCTCCTCGCCGCGCCGATGGTCGCGATCTCGTGCAACTCGCCGCTCCTCTTCGGCAAGCGCCTGTGGAGCGAGACGCGCATCGCGCTCTTCAAGCAGGCCGTCGACACGCGCAGCCACACCCACCACCTCCGCGAGAGCGAGGCGCGGGTGAACTTCGGCACGCGCTGGGTCAAGGACTCGATCCTCGAGATTTACCAGGAGGACGTCGCGCGCTTCCGCACGCTCGTCGGCACCGATCTCGACGAAGATCCGATGGCGAAGCTCGATCGCGGCGAGGCCCCGCTCCTCAAGGCGCTGCGTCTGCACAACGGCACCGTCTACCGCTGGAACCGCGCCTGCTACGGCATCATGGACGGCAAGGCGCACCTGCGCATCGAGAACCGCGTCATGCCCGCGGGGCCGAGCGTGCTCGACGAAGTGGCCAACGGGGCGTTCTGGTTCGGCGTGATGGCCGAGCTGGGCGCGCGCGAGGAGGACATCACCGGCAAGATGGACTTCGATCAGGCCGGCGCGAATTTCTACACCGCCGCCCGCGAGGGGCTCGGCGCGCACTTCACCTGGCTCGATCACCAGGAGCTCTCGGCCGAGCGCCTCGTCCTCGATCAGCTCATGCCGCTCGCCGAGGCGGGCCTGCGCCGCCAGAAGGTCGCCGAGGAGGACGTGAAGCGCTACCTCGGCTGTGTCGACGCGCGCGTGCGCTCCGGGCGCACCGGCACCCGGTGGCAGATGTCGTCGTGGAATGCGCTGAAGGAGAAGGCGACGCCCGCCCAGCGCGCCAGCGCCCTCGTGGCGGCGACGGTCGATCGCCAGGCGACGCGGCGCCCCGTCGCCGAGTGGGAGCGCGCGCGCCTCGACGAGGCGGGCGACGAATCGGCCTACAATTACCTGCGCGTCGACCAGTACATGGCGACCGACCTCTTCACGGTCCAGGAGGACGACCCTATCGAGATGGTCGTCAACCTCATGACCTGGGAGCGCATCCGTCACGTGCCGGTGGAGGACAAGGAGCACCGCCTCCTCGGCCTCATCTCGTACCGCTCGGTGCTGCGCTTCCTGGCCAGCGGCCATTCGCTGAAGGACACGCCGGTCAGCAAAATCATGAAGACGGCGGTCACCACCGTCTCGCTCGAGACGCCCACGCTGGACGCGATGCGCCTCATGCGACGCCAGCGCATCGGGTGCCTCCCGGTCCTCCAGGACGAGCGCCTGGTCGGGCTCCTCACGGACGAGGACTTCATGACCCTCGCGATGAAGCTCATCGAGCAGAAGTTGGCTGCGCCGGGCGAAGGAACGTGACATGGCGAGGGTAGAGACGATGGAAAGCGCGCGCGTCATCGATCGGCTGCTCGGAGACGAACCCGGCCCCACGCTCATCATCGTGGGGGGAATGCACGGCAACGAGCCGGCGGGCGTGGACGAAGCGCGCTCCGTCCTCGGCGCTTTGCGCGCGTTCGAGACGCCGATCCGGGGCGAGGTCGTCGCGTTCGCGGGCAACGTCCGCGCGTTGGCCGCGAACACCCGCTACCTGTCGCGCGATCTGAACCGGATGTGGACCGCCGAGAAGGTCGCGGCCGCCCGCGCCACGAAGGAGCCGCAGGCGGAGATCGCCGAGACCGTCGAGCTCGACGACGCGCTGAACGCGGTCATCGCGCGCGCGCGCGGCCAGGTCTACGCGCTCGACTTGCACACGACGTCGGCCGCCGGCGTCCCGTTCAGCGTGATCGGCGCCAGCGACGCCCGTCGCGAATTCGCCCGACACTTTCACATCCCCGGGCTCGTCGGCCTCGAGGAGGCGCTCGAGGGAGTGCTCACCAGCTACCTGGCCACGAAGGGCTGCGTGACGATGGCCGTCGAGGGCGGCCAGCACAAGAGCCCCGACGCCGCCGAGAGCCTGGCCGCCGTCATCACCGTCGCGCTGGCAGTCGTTGGCATCGCCGACGCCGCCGATCTCCCGGAGCTCGCGGACGCCGAGGCGCACCTGACCCGCGCGCGTGGGGATCTGCCGCAGCTCATCGCGGTTCTCACGCGCTACGCCGTCGAGCCGGAGCTCGGCTTCCGGATGGAGCCTGGCTTCGCGAACATCCAGCGCACGACCAGCGGAACCCTCCTTGCCAAGGACGGAAGCGGCGATATCCGGGCGCCGTTCGACGGCCTCGTGCTCCTGCCGCTCTACCAGGCTCAAGGAAACGACGGCTTCTTCTACGGGCGCGCGCTCCGCGACTGACGGACGCGCCGCGACGGACGCGCCGAAAATTGAGCGGTTTCCGCGGGCTCGCGCCGGTGGTCGCCTATCTTGCCACCCCCTGCGGGCGGCGGTGGCGAACGTGTGACGCTTCCCCCCAAAACGTCTCGAACGCGTCGACGTTTCTTTGAAAACGGGTCCTCACTAACGTAGTTACTAAAGTGGGGCGCGAGCCGCGCGCGGATGTCGATTCCGCGAAGCAGGCATTCAGTCGAGTGTCGTACCGGGTGGGTCCCAGTGACCCCGGCGCGAGAGGTCGTTGCTGTCTTTCGGCCTTGCTCGTTCTCTTTTGGAGGAAGTCGCGATGTCAAAAAAGCTCGCAGCGCATGCGGTTCTTGGAGTGGCGGTCTCCTCGGCGCTCGTCGGGGCGATGTCCGGCTGCAGCGGCAATGGCGGCAATGACGGCGACCCCGGCTCCGCTACCACCACCGCGGCCTACACGGCGGACTGGGATCGCGACGATCGGCCCCGTGCTGCCCACGGCGTCACCGATCCCGGCGTGCGCGGCGGCGTCCCCGGCGCGGGCGGCGTCATCGCCGGCACCAACGCGAACGAGGCCGCGCTCTGGGGCGAGGGGCGGTTCCGCTCTACCGAGGTCGAGGCGACGTGCGACACGTGCGCCGACTTCGAGCCGGGCCAGCCGAAGCCGCCGGGGGCAGGGGACGACGCGACGAACTCGGCTGGCCTGGGCGCGCGCTTCAACAGCAACACCTGCACGCCCGGTTGCCATTCGCAGCCCGCGCTCGGCGGCACGTCTCCGTTCGTGAACCCGTCGTTCAAGGCAGCCGCGGCGAAGGGCGCGCTCAACATCGTGCCCTTCTTCGAGAAGATCGACGGCCCGACCCGCGAAGTGCGCTTCCAGTTCAACCCCGACGGCACGCGCGACGGCGGCGTCCACCAGAAGTTCAGCGTCCGCGGCCGCTCCGATGCGCCGCTCTGCACGCTGGGCCAGCCCGACTTCGAGGCGCAGCGCGGCAACATGTCGTTCCGTATTCCGACGCCGATGTTCGGCCTCGGAATCATCGACTCGCTCCCCGACGTCGAGATCCTCAAGTACAAGAACGCGAACCTCGGTCGCAAAGCGGCACTCGGCATCCACGGCGAAACGAACAACAACGGCAACACCGGACAGATCTCGCGCTTCGGCTGGAAGGCACAGAACGCGTCGATCACGATGTTCGCCGGCGAGGCGTACACCGTCGAGATGGGCGTCACGAACGAGCTCTTCCCGATCTCGAAGATCGAGGACTACAGCTGCAACCTCGGCGCCGAGCCGAACGACGTCACGCGAACCAGCAGCACGGACTTCGATAAGCCGCTCGAGATCATGTCGGACTGGATGATGTTCTCGCTCTTCATGCGGTTCACCGATCAGCCGACGCCCGCCCCGTTCGACGCGAGCGCGCAGCGCGGCCTCGACGCATTCAACCAGATCGGCTGCGGCGAGTGCCACGTTCCGTCGATGACCACGCGGTCGGGGCCGACGGGCCCGCAGTCGAACGCGCTCAAGGGCGTTACCGCCCACCTGTACTCGGACCTCCTCGTCCACCACATGGGCGTGGGCCTTGCCGACAACGTCAACCAGGGCGGCGCCGGTCCCGACCAGTTCCGCAGCTCGCCGCTCTGGGGCGTCGGTCAGCGCATCTTCTTTCTCCACGACGGCCGCGCGAACACGCTCACCGAGGCGATCCTCGCCCACTACTCCCCCGCGTCGCACGCGCACGGCAACCACCCCGCGTACCCGGCGTCGGAGGCCAACCAGGTCATTCGCAACTTCGCCCACCTTCCGGCGGGCAGCCAGCAGGACATCCTCAACTTCCTGCGCTCGCTGTAAATCACGTCCACGAGTCGAGAGGGGGGTCTGATGCGAGCGACGACCGAGAGGCTTGCGCACACGGTGCGCAGCCTGCGCAACTGGGGTGGCATCTGCGGCGGGTGGGGTGGGCGCGGTGCCGCGGGTTGGCGCGGTGGGTCTGGTGGGTCTGGTGGGTCTTCCCCCTCCCCCGGCGAACGTTCAGGTGCGCGGTCAGCTCACAAACCTGGGAATCGTTCGCTGGAATTGTCTCGTTTCAAAATCTCTTCCGGTATTCTGTCATCGTGGTGACCGCTTCCCTCCCGCAGCAAGATTCGGTGCTCGGGCGAACCATTGCGGGTAAGTACTTCATCGAGTCGAGCGTCGGCAGCGGTGCGATGGGAACCGTCTACCGCGCGCGCCAGGTCGCGCTCGACAAGATCGTCGCGCTCAAGGTGCTGCGCCGCGAGTTCGAGCAGAACGCCGAGTTCGTCGGGCGATTCAGCGTCGAAGCGCGCGCGGCGTCGAAGCTCGATCACCCGAACTCGACGCGCGTGATGGACTTCGGGCGCGAGGCCGACGGCCTGCTCTACATCGCGATGGAGTACCTCGAAGGGCGTGACCTCTACGAGGCGATGCGCGACGAAGGTCCGTTCTCCTCGGAGCGCATCGCGAACGTGATCGCGCAGGCGCTCGCGGGGATCGCTGTCGCCCACGAGCTCGGAATCCTGCACCGTGACCTCAAGCCCGAGAACGTCATGCTCCTGCCGAGCGTCGACGACGAGGGGCGTGCGACCGATCTCGTGAAGGTCTGCGACTTCGGCATCGCGAAGCTCAGTGGCTTCGCCGAGCTGCCGCAGCAGGCACAGCCGACGGGCTCCACCTCGCAGCATCCCACGAGCGGCAACCACCAGCGCCTCACGCGCATGGGCCTCATCATCGGGACGCCCGCCTACATGTCCCCGGAGCAAGCGTGCGGCGAGCAAGCCGACGCCCGCGCCGACATCTACGCGATCGGCGTCATCTTGTTCGAGCTGCTCACCGGACGCGTGCCGTTCGAGGGCGGGACGCCGGAAGACACGGCGAACATGCACCTGTCCTCGGAGCCGCCGAACCCGCTCGATCTCAATCCGATCGCGAGCCCCGAGCTCACGCGCATTTGTTTGAAGGCAATGTCGAAGGCGCCGGCGGACCGCTACTCCACGGCGCGCGACATGCGCGCCGACATTCGCGGCGTCATGCTCCACGACTTCGGTATCGCGCCGTCCGGTCCCCTTCCGCTGCCGAGCGTGCCTCGCATGCTGCTCGAGACGGGCAGCTCGCCGCGCATGTCGTTCGACACGCCGACCCTTCCCCAGATGGGAGAGCTCACGCGCCCGGCCCGCAACAGCGATCGCCCCAAGAAGCGCCGCGCCGGGATCTTCATCGGCGCGAGCGTGCTCCTGGCGCTCGGGCTCGGCGTCGCGCTGTTCGCGCGCCAGCCGAGCCACGCGGCTGCGCCGCCGCCCGTGCTCGCGCACGTCGACGGGCCCCAGAAGACCGACCCGCTGGCTGCGGCCGGGTCGCCAGGCGCCGCCGCCAACCCGAACCCCAACAAGCCCGAGCCGCCAGTGGACGTCGGTGTGGTGCAGCGCGATCCCGCCGTACTGCCGACGCTCGCCAGCGCCGCCGTCCCGGCGCCGCGCGGCCAGACACCACCGCTCCCCACGACTCTTCGCGGCGGCCGCAAGACCAACGGTGGAGCGCTCGCAGGCAACGCGGCTCCAGATCCGGTTCCGCCTCCGCCGACCGCGGTTGCGCCGACGCCTGCCCCCACGCCGACGCCCGTGGCCCCGCCGCCGGCGCCCGTGGCGGTGACCGCCGACCCGCCGCCGACGCCCGCGCCCCCTCCGGCGGCGCCCACGCCGCCGCCGTTCGATCCGTCGCGTGCCCGCATGAACGTCGGCGGCATCAACACCGATCGCATGAGCCCGCGCGACGCGAGCGCCGTCCTCGGACGCGGGGATCTCGTGAGCTGCTACGTCGCGTCGGTGAAGGGCGGCGAGCCCGCCTCTCCCGGCTCCGTCACGCTGAACCTCGAGGTCGAGGACATGCGCGTGACCCGCGTCCGTTCATCGGGCGCACCATCGTCTCCGTCGCTGCGCAGGTGCCTCGAGTCGAGGCTGGTCGGTGCTCGAGTTCCGAGTGCGGACACTGGATCCGCAACGGCTAGTATCCCTCTCACGTTCTCCTCACAATAATTGGGCAGACAATATGCGAAGTGCGTTTGCGCTCTGCATGGCAGTAGCGACGGCGGTGACCTGCGTCTCCGTCAGTAGCTGCTCGTCGTGGACCGAATCGAATCTCGACGGCCCCTTCCCGCCGCCGGCCCGGGTCCCCCCGGATGCCTCGGCCCGCAAGGTCAACTTCAAGTTGGATATCCGTCCTCTGATGAACAGAAGCAACTCCGACCCGACGGGTCATGGATGCAAGGTTTGCCATTACCCTTCGTTCTGGGGTGACAAAGGAACCGACTCAACGAACTTGGATTTGTCCACGTTGGGTGCTTTACGAAAAGGTGGGTTTCATACACCGAACATCATCGTTCCGGGCGATCCCAAGGCCTCGGGGCTGATCCAGAAACTGCGCGGGCAGTTCTCGATTGGCGCCAAGATGCCGAAGGACGGCCCGCCTTACTGGTCCGAAAGTGAAATACAGCTGGTCGAGCGCTGGATCCTCGAGGGCGCGCAGGGAGCGGACAACGAATGAACAAGTCCCGAAGTCGACGACGGGAAGTAGGGCGGACGGTGTTCCGAGTACTCCTGGGGATGGGATGGGCGCTCGGCCTCGCGGCCTGCAGCGGACGGCCTCCTCCGGAGTCGATCACACCGGTGTCCGAAGCGCAGCTCACCCCGGAGCTTCGCGCGGACTACGACGTGTTCGCCCAGAGATGCTCCAAGTGCCACTCGCTGGCCAAGCCGCTGAATAGCCACGTCGACGACGACGACGTGTGGATTCGCTACGTGGCCAAGATGCGCAGACAGCCCGCGAGCGGAATATCCGAACGCGATGGCGAGGCGATCCTTCGATTCCTGCACGTGCTCGTCGAGCAAGAGCGTGCAAAAAACGCGGAGAAGTCCAAGTGAGCCACGCGCGCTATCTCCTGGTTCTCCTCAGCGCGATGTTCATCGCTCTCGTCGCTGGAAGCAGCGACGCCCTCGCGGTCGATCGCACGTTCGCCGGCTCGGCGCAGATCGACTACCACTTCGTCCCGACGATGAAGAACGCCAACTCCAACGTCGTGCCGACCGGTCAGGGGTCGTACACGTTCGACTCGTTCACGATCGAGACCGCGCTCAAGGTCGCCGTGGACGTCAGCGACCACATCACGGCCAACGTGAAGGTCTGCTTCGGCTGCCACGGGTTCGAGACGGACATGGCGTACTTCGACTTCCGCGCCGCCGACGAGCTCAACCTGCGCGCCGGTCGATTCAGCCCGAGCTTCGGCTCGTTCAACATCCGCCACGATCCGGCGAACCACAAGCTCAGCGACAAGCCGCTGGCTTACGACATGGGTCGCATGCTCCGGCGCGTCGACTGGAAGATGGGCGTCCTGCCCTCTCCCTTCCCCGACAACGGCGTCGAGATCAACGGAACCCACTGGTTCGGCGACAACGTGCAGCTCGACTACGCGACCTACGCGGTCAGCGGCTTCAAGGCCTCGAAGGACGCGCCGGAGCTCGACTGGATCACGTCGCGCTCGGGCAACGCGTACTACGTCGACAACAACGGCCGCCCGACGGTCGGCGGACGCGCGGCGCTCACCACGAAGCTCTCGCCCACGAGCGACTTCACCTTCGGCGGCAGCGCGATGTACGGCACTTACGACGCCGGCAACGACGTCTGGTACGAGATCCTCGGCGCCGACGCGACGCTGCGGATCGTCCGGACCGCGTTCCGCGCCGAGTACCTCGTGAGACGTCAGTCGTTCGACACGACCGCGCAGGCGAAGTTCAGATACCTGATCCCGCCCGGCGCGCAGTACGACTACTTCACGAAGCACGGCGCTTACCTCGAGATCGAGCAACCGCTGACGCCGAAGTTCGACGTCATCGCGCGCGGCGACGTCCTCTTCCGCTTCGGCAACGTTCAGAACGGAACGCCGCTGTCGCAGAAGAGCTCGATCACCCGCGCCACCATCGGCGCGGCCTACGCGGTCGAGCAGAACCTGCGCTTCAAGGCCTCCACCGAGTTCTGGGCGTTCTCGGACGAGGACTCGCGCGGCCACGACAAGGAGCTCACGTTCCACCTGAGCGCAGTCGCGACCTTCTGAGCGGCCCTCGCTTCAGCTGAACGGAGTCGATGAGGCGGCGGCGCGAGATGCGTCGCCGCCTTTTCTCATTCCGCGTACATGGTGATGTCGGTGGCCGCCTCCATCGCGAGCTCGCAGGCGCGGTCCCAGTCGGGGTGGCGGAGCAGGATGTACCCGTCGGAGACGAGCGTGTGCTTCCAGTTTCTCCGCGGCGCGCCGATCGGCAGGAGCTTCTCTTCCACGACGTAGTCGCGGTAGCGACGCAAGAACTCGCGCAGCCCGTCCACGCGGGTGATGCGGCCCTGGCCGATGGCGCGCTTGAAGATGATCGCCGCGTTGTACTTGCGGACCGTGGGCGCGCGGAACTCGCCGAAGCAGACCGCGCGGGCCCACTCCCGGAACAGATCGATGTCGCAGGTGTAGTTCATCTGGTCGACGAGGTGCGCGCCGCCGGGGCGGCAGCCGATCTCGCCGAAGACGACCTCCCCGTTCGGCTTGCGGAACCACTCCATGTGGGTGAATCCGTCCCCCATGCCCAGCGCCGTGAGCACCTTGCGCCCCAGGCCGATGCCGCCGGCCAGCTTGGCCTGGTCGAGGTTTCTCACCGTGACGATGACGGGGCTTATCCACTCGTTGGTGCGCGCGACGAGGGGCTTGGGCAGGTACTGGCAGACGTTGGCGAACGCGGGGCGCCCGTCGATGCACACCGTGTCGAACGTGAACTCCTCGCCGTCGATGAACTCCTCGCAGCTCGCCTCGCCGACGTGCAGCATCTTCGCGAGCGTCGGCTCGAGCGCCGCGTCGTCCTCGACCTTGTAGGTGTCGGCGCTTCCGGCCCCCGAGATGGGCTTGAGGATGAGGGGGTAGCCGATGCGCTCGGCGGCGGCGCGCGCCTCGGTCACCGTCTTCACGCGGAACGCGTGGGGCACACGCAGCCCGGCGGCGGCGACGCGCTCCTTCATGAGCTGCTTGTCGCGGAAGCCGTTGACCGTGTCGACCGTCATCCCCGGCACGCCGAACCGCTCGCGGAGGCGGGCGGCGGTGAGGACGAGCACCTCCCAGTTCGCGAGGACGCGGTCCACCGCGCGGCCCTTGAGCCACGCGGTGACCCGCGCGACGACGTCGTCCTCCTCCAGGATGCGTGGAACCTGCAAGTAGTCGGCGAGGTGCCCGCGTACCTTCTCGGGAAGCGCCCCCCGGGGGGTGTCGCCGACGCCGTACACGTCGACCCCGATTTCTGCGAGGCCCCGCGTGTACTCTTGCATTTCCGGCGGGTAGCTCGGCGCGAGGAACACAGCCTTCATTCGCCGCATGCTACAACGTGGTCATGCGCAACGTCCTCTTCGTTGCTCCGTTCCCCCTCGAGATCACCATGCGCTTCGCCCGCGCGGCGGCGGCCATGCATGGCGTGCGCTTCCTCGGCGTCATGCAGGAGCCACCGAAGGGGGACGACGCAAAGCTCTTCTCCGATCTGGTGCTCGTCAAGGACGGGCTCGACACGCGGCAGCTGATCGAGGGCGCGCACTTGCTGCGCCGCCGCCACGGCGACGTGCATCGCGTCATCGGCATCCTCGAGGCGCTGCAGGTGCAGATCGCCGAGGTGCGCCGCGCGCTCGGCGTGCCCGGACCCAGCCCCGAAACGGCCGAGCTCTTTCGTGACAAGTCCGCCATGAAGGACGAGCTGCGGCGCCACGGCCTGCCGTGCGCGCGCCATCGCTTGATCCGCGCCTGGTCCGACGCAGAGGCGTTCGTGAACGAGGTCGGCTTTCCGATCGTCGTGAAACCGCCGGCGGGCATGGGCTGCAAGGCGACGTGGCGCATCGGCTCGGTCGATGACATGCGCGGCGCGATGGGCGCGCTTCACCCGAGCGCCGAGCGGCCCGCGCTCGCCGAGGAGTTCCTCCGCGGCGCCGAGCACAGCTTCGAGACGATCACGATCGGCGGCAAGGTCCGGTTTCACTCGATCTCGCGGTACTTCCCCACGCCCCTCGAGGTGATGGAGACGCCGTGGATCCAGTGGGTCTGCATGCTGCCGCGGGTCATCGACTCCCCCGAGTTCGCCGACATCCGCGAGCTCGGCACCCGCGTCGTGACCTCCCTCGGCCTCGAGACGGGCTTCACGCACATGGAGTGGTTCCGCAAGCACGACGGATCGCTCGCCATCGGGGAGATCGCCGCGCGGCCGCCCGGCGCCAACATGGTCCGGATGAACGGCTTCGCGCACGACGTGGACATGTACCGGGCGTGGGCCCGTGCGGTGGTGGACGACGCGTTCGACGGCCCCTTCGAGCGCAAATACGCGGTCGGCTGCGCGTTCTTGCGCGGCGTCGGTCGAGGGCAGGTCCAGCGCGTCCTCGGCGTCGACAAGGCGAACGAGCTGCTCGGCCGCCACGTCGTCGAGTCGCGCCTGCCACAGGTCGGCGCGTCGCGATCGGACAGCTACGAGGGGGACGGGTACGTGATCGTGCGCCACCCCGACACGGAGTTCGTGAAGGCGGCGATGCGGACGGTGATCGAGACGATCCAGGTCCACTACGCCTGACGGCTGGAGGAGCCCGGCGCCCTCCGTCGGAAGGCGATGCCGAGCGGTCGCAGCGAGCGGCCGAGCGGCCGGCGAAAGGGCGGACGGGACCGTACGCTGACAGGGTGAGCCCCTCGTCGCTCGGCGCCGTCCTCGAAGTCACCGTCCTCCTCGCGTCGACGGCGTCTGCCGCGCTCATGGCCCTCCGACTGCGCGCCGCCACGCCGTTCGGGCCAGCGCGACCGACGCGATGGGCCACGCACCCCTTCACGCACCTGACGCTGGTGTGCGGCCTCGTCTTTTTGAACCAGCTCGCGTTCAACGTGTTCGTGCGCGTCGCGCACCACGGAGATCCGGAGTTCATCGCGCGGTACATCCGGGGCGGGTGGTTCGACGTCGTGCCCGATCATCCCGTCGTCGTCGGGATCGCCCATGCGCTGGGGAGGGATGTCGGCTGGCTCTCACCGAGCGTCCTACGCGTGCAGGCGTTCCTCGAGCTCCCGCTCGTGCTCTTCGCATACCTGTCGATCGCGCGGCTGCTCGATCGCGCTGTCTACCGCGCGCTCGTGCAGCCCGGCGTCCTCTTCGCCGCCGCCGTCGCGTTCACGGTGCCGTTCGATCTCGTCGAGCTCTCGCTCCCCAACCCGTGGACGAAGGACGATCTCGTCGTGCGCGCCGTCGCCTGCGTCGTGACGCCGGCGTGGATCGCGTGGCTGGCGCGGGGCGAGCGAGGCGGCCCGTGCTTTCCTGCGAGCGAATCGCGTCCAACGGGGCTCGTCGGGCTGGTGACGTTCGTGACCGGCGCGCTCGCGACGTCGTACCTCGTCCTCGTCATGTACGACGTCACGCTCCTCTACAACCTGGGGCACCTGTCGGCCGCGAAGGGGCCGCTCGTGGCGGCGTGGGCAGCGGCGACGCTGGCGCACGTCGGGGATGGCCGGTTCGACGGCTTCGTGCACCGTGTGGTGACGGGCTCCCACGAGGCCGCGCCGCCGGCTCCGCTCGGTGTACGCGTCGCGACGAGCGCGCTCGCGGCGTTCACGTTCCTGTTCTTCGTCCCGTCGCTGGCACTGCGCTACGCCGGAACCCACCCGGTCGCGCAGGTCTTCGGCGTCGCGATCGTGCTCTTCGGGCTCGTGCTCGGCGCCGTGCTGGCGCTCCGCGATGCGCGTCCGACGGCGCGCGAGATCGCGGCAGCAGGGATTGCAGCGATCTTCGCGCTCGCATGCGGGCTCGTGGCAGCGGACACGGACCTGGGGGGGCTCCTTTCGGCGCGCGACCGGTTCGCCGAGCAGCTCCTCCTCCGCAAGGCCGGCGCGCTCCTCGCGGTCGCCGTGGTGGCGTGGGTCCTCGCGGAGCGCGCGCTGCAGAAGCTCCTCGTCACTTCACCGTCGGCGGCGAAGAGCTCGCCTTCGTCATCAGCGTCCGGATGTGCCGGAGCGACGGGGAGCCGAAGCCGAGCAGCGTGTCGTGGTACGCGCGCTCGGTGAAGCCGGGGGCCTTCTCGAGCTGCGTGCGGAGCTTCAAGAGCTCGGTGAAGCCGTAGTAGTACGTCGTGAGCTGCGCGCTCGAGAGGCGCGCGCGGTTCCACTTGCCGACGGCCTCGCCCTCCTCCTGGAAGGCCTCGTCGGTCATGAGCGCGAGCGCCTCCTTCTCGGTCATCTGACCGGCGTGGATGTCGTGGTCGAGGATGGCGTTCGCGGCGAGGCGGAGGGCCATTTTCTGGCGCTGCATGCGCACGCGCGCGCCGCCGAAGCCGTACTTGGCCATCAGCCACTCGCCGTAGACGGCCCATCCTTCGACGAACGGTCCGCTCGCGAAGAGCGCACGAAGGTCGTTCTTGGCCTTGTTCGAGGCCATCGCCTGCAGGTAGTGGCCGGGCATCGCCTCGTGGACGGTGAGGTCCGCCAGCATGCTGGCGTTGTATTCGCGGTAGAAGGATTGCGCGCGCTTGTCGGTCCAGTCGCGGGGCGTCGGGGAGATCGCGTAGACGGACCACGGCTTCTGCTCGAGCGGTCCGCTCGAGTCGCAGTACGCGACGCTCACGCCGCGGCGGTACTCGGGCATCTCGATGACCTGGCACGGCTCCTCCGGCAGGCGCACTAGATCGTGCTCGCGTACGAAGGCGGTCGCCTTCTCGAGCTCGCGCTTGGCGTCCGTGAGGATGGTCTTGTTCGTCGGGCGCTCGGCCGCGAGGGCGTCGAGCACGGCGCGTACGAGCTTCTTCTTGCCTTCGGGGGTGCCGGGGCGCGCGGCCGGCGTCGTCTTGAGGAGCGTGGGCGCGAGCTCCATCGCGGTGTCGACCATCTCTTCCTGCGTGCGCAGGAGCAGCTCGCGCGCGCCGCGGGCGAGCTCGTCGATCGCGATCTCGTCGTCGAGCTCGAACCGCATCGTCTTGGCGAGCATCTCGCGACCTACGCGGAAGTCCCCATCGCTGCGCGGCAGGAGATCCTTCTCGAGGAAGGTCTGAAAATCGCGCAGCGCCATCGCCGCGGTCTTCGCGGCAGCCTCGAGCGCGGCCTTCTGGTCGGGCTCCTTCGCCGCGTCCGCGGCGAGGCCCTTCTCGCAGAGATCGAGGAGCCCCTTGTTCTGCTTGATCGCGGTCTCGGTGTGGAGGCGCGGCGCATGGGCCAGGCGTTTCTTGGCGATCTCGACGATGCCGGCGACGCCGCCGAGCCGCGCGCGCACGCTCTTCATGCGTTCGGCATGCGGAGCGAACTCTCGCTCGAGGAGCGCGTCGAAGCCGTCGCCGATGAGCCCCGTGTAAAAGAGCGGGTTCTTGTCGGCCGCGCGCTGCTCCAGGAGGGCGAACTTCATGTGATCGAGCTGGCTCTCGAGAATCTTCGCGTCGATCTGCTCCTGCTCGCCGAGCGCCGCACGCGGGATGCGCGCGAGCTCCGCCCGCGTCGTTTCGACGAAGGCGAGGACCTCGGTGTCGCCGGAGGCGCTGACGTCCGGCCACGCGGCGTCATACGCGTGGTTGCCGGCGCCCGTCGCGACCGTGGGCGATCGCTTCAGGTAGCCGCTCAGGAACCGCGCCGTCACGGCTGCAAGATCGGCGTTGGCCGCGGCGCGGGTCGTCACGTCGGCGGGGGCGTTGGCCGACGTGACGGGTGGGGGCCCTGCTGGGCTCGTCGGGCTCGTCGGGCTCGTCGGCATGGTGGCGGGGGGAGGCGCGGAAGGCGAGCAGGCGAGGACGAGCGCCGTGAGGGCGATGAAGGGGGCGACGGTGCGCATGCGTCTCCTTACCACCGGTCGATCAGGGTTTGAACCCGAGCGGGGCGACCGCGACGGCGAGCGGCTCGGCACGTGGGCGGCGCGCCCCGCCCGAGCCGGAGCGCTCGGGAAAACGCAGGGGATTCTCGTTGGACGGCGATTTGCAAAAGGTCATGCACGTGGCCGCGCGAAATCGACCCGAGCCCGGAGCCCTCCCGATGCGTCCCTCGACCCTGCCCATCCCGACGCTCTTCGTGCTCGCCGCCGTCGCGTTCCCGCTCGCCGGTTGCCACACATCCGAGCTCGAGCCGCAGACACCCGACCAGGTTTGGGAGGTCGATCGCCCTGGGAGCGGTGTGGAGTCGCTCTACGCGATGGCGCCCGTTCCCGCGGTCTTCGACCCGGCGCCCGTTCCGCGCGAGCGCCCGCGCAGCGTCTCGCTCGGCTACATCGGCGACTGGCCGCTCGCCGGCTCCGAGCCGACCGGGCCGCACTGGCCTTACGTGCAGGAGCCCTTCCACTTCCAGGGCCGCTCGTCCATCTACGGCTACGGCTACGGCCGCGGCTACCACCGCCGCTGACGTCGAGGCGCGTCAGGCGCCCGCTAGCTTCACGAGCATCCACCCGAAGAGCCCGAGCTGTGCGGTGAAGAACGTCGCCCGCACCAAGACGTTCGGCTTGCCGGTGCCGCTCAGGTGCGCGGCCGTCTGTCCGACGCGCGCGTACAGGACGAACGGCGCGACCGCGTCGATCGCGCCGAGCTTTCCCATCGCGGCCGCGGCGAGGACGACCACCGCGAACAGCGGCAGGTTCTCGAGGCAGTTGGCGTGCGCGTCCTCGAGGCGCCGGACGACCGGGGCGTCGTCCTTCGGCTTGGCGGCGCGCGGCCAGCTGTTGATGGGGGTGCCCTGCAGGAAGCGGAGGGCGCGGTAGAGGAAGACGCCGCCCACGAGGAGCAGCGTCCACGCCGTGAAACCGAGCAGCGAGGTGAGCGCGTTCACGGGGGCAGGGCGTCGCCGTCGTTACTGAAGCGCGAGCTTGGCGACGCGGTTGAAGCCGTAGACGAAGTAGACCTCGCCGTCGTTGCCCTGCACGATGGCCGTGATTTGCGAGAGGCCTCCCCCGCTGCTCGGGGTGATCTGGGCGAGCGGTTTCGCGACCGGGCCATAGAACTGACCCTGGCAGCGCTTGAGCGCGCCGAGCTCGTTTCCCTGGTTGTCGGCGAAGAGGTAGACGCCGGCGAGCGCCGGGATCGCCGCGCCGCGGTACACGGTGCCGCCGATGATCGCGCGGTAGTCGGGGAACAGGCCGCTGCCTCGATCGACCGAGAGCACCGGCGGTGTGTGCGGAGACGGGCCGCCGAGCGGCTTGCCCCCGCACGTGTTCGCCTGCGTCCCCTCGAACGCCGGCCAGCCGAAGTTCGCGCCCTTGGTGCCCGCCGCGAGAAAGTCGACCTCCTCGTGGGTGTCCTGTCCGACGTCACCCAGGTAGAAGTCGCCGGTGAGCGGATCGAAGCCGTAGCGGAACGGATTGCGCACGCCGTAGTGCAGGACGCGCACGTCGTTCGCGAACGGGTTGCCCGCGGCGCCGAAGGGAGCGGCGGCGTTCACGTCGAGGCGGAGCACCTTGCCGTTCAGCTTGGTCGTGTCCTGGACGACGCCGGGGAGCGAGCTCTCGCAGCCGCCGCCGCCATCGCCGGTGCCGACGTAGAGGAGCTTGTCGGGCCCGAACATGATCGTTCCGCCGTTATGGTTCGTCTCCGACGGCGGCATGACCACGATGTCCTGGACCTTCGCGGGATCCGCCACGTCGGCGTTCGCGGCGGAGCGCTTGAACTCGACGACGGCGTCGGTTCCCGCGGCCGAGTAGCTCCCGTCGGCGCCGTCGGCGGGGCTGCCCATCACGAAGAAGCGACCGTTGGTGGCGTAGTCGGGGTGGAATGCGAGGCTGAGGAGGCCGCGCTCGCCCGGATTATTTCCGATGCCGGCGGAGATGTCCAAGAATGGCGTGGCCAGGAGCGCGCCGGCCCGCACGATGCGGATGCGACCGGCCTGGGAGACGACGAACCAGTCGGTGGAGCCCGGCGGCTGAGCCGCGTAGATGGCGCTGGGGATGGTCGACGCCGTGATCGGCACGAGCTTGAGCCCGGGGAAGACGGGGGCAGCGCCCGTGCACGGCACGTTGACGTCCACACCGGTGTCCTTGGCCGCGTCGCCGCCGCCATCGCCCCCGCTGGAGCCGCTGGCACCGCTGGTGCCGCTGGTGCCGCTCGTTCCGCTCGTTCCGCTGGAGCCGCTGGTGCCGCTCGTTCCGCTCGCTCCGCTAGAGGAAGCTGTGGTGTCGGCGCCGCCGTCGTCCGAGCCGGGGCCTACGCCGGCATCCGAGCCGCCGCAGGCGAAGACAGACGTCCCGCCGGCGAGGAGCAGGACCGTAAGCAGGGCACGCGTCTGGGTTCTGATCATGGCCAATCGAGCGTAGCAGCAGCATGCGGGTCCCGTGGAAGGTGAAGATCGGGGGGGACGTCCTCGCACATGACGGGACATGCGCACACCCTGCGTTCCTGCGCGTCGCTGTTCCACCGTCAGGCGCGTTTGGCTAGCCTCCCACACTGAGGAGAGTGTTCCCCATGCTCAGTGACTCGTTGAGCTCGCGTCGGCTCGGTGTTTGGATCGTCGCGGTCCTGGCGGTAGGCGGCGGCGCGGTCGTCGGTTGCAGCGGCGACGACACGAACGGCGGAGGCCCCACGGACGGCGGCGCGGATCAAGACGCGACGACCGAAGGCGGCGGCGACTCGGGCTCGGACACCAGCACGCCCGACACCAGCCCGGGCACCGACGCGAGCGATGCTGGGAAAGACAGCGGCCCGCCGTTCGACTGCACCAAGGACACGCCCGACGCCGGTGACGGTGGCCCCTTCCAGCTCCCGACCGATCTGCGCTGCACGGGCCTCTACTCCGACTGGGCATCCAAGACGGTCGCCGCCGACGCGCGCCCGTATGCGCCGGCCTATCCGCTCTGGAGTGACGGCGCGATCAAGTCGCGCTGGATCCACCTTCCGACCGGCACGAAGATCGACGCGACGGATCCCAACGAGTGGACGTTCCCGGTGGGCACGAAGCTCTGGAAGGAGTTCGTCGTCGCCGGCAAGCGGATCGAGACGCGCCTCTACCAGAAGAACGGCGACGGCGACTGGGCGCGGACGACGTACCAGTGGTCGACCGACGAGTCCGCGGCGACGCGCCTCGACACCGGCTTTGGCGGCCCTCCCGCCGACGCGGGCGTCATCGACGACGGCGGCGGCGCCGACGCCTCGACGTACTACGAGATCCCGAGCGTGCAGAAGTGCGACAACTGCCACAACGGGCGGCTCGACAAGGTGCTCGGTTTCGACGCCGTGAACCTTGGCGGCGCCGCGGCGACCGGCGTGACGCTGACGGTCCTCAAGAGCGAGGGCCTCCTCGTCGTCGCCGACGGCGGCGCGTCACCGCTCCCCGCCACGCTCACGATCCCCGACGACGGCACCGGCAAGGGCAAGGACGCCGCCGGGTGGCTCCACTCGAACTGCGGCGTCGTCTGCCACAACGCGAACCCGTCCGCCGCGTGCAACTTCATCAGCATGCGCCTGCGCGTCGGGGTCGAGGAGCTCGTCCTGCCCGACGGCGGCACGCCGACCCTGCAAGCCATGCAGCTCTACACGACGACGCACGACGTGCCCGCGTCCACCGCCCTCGGCGATCCGGCCTTCAAGCCGTACAACCGGATCACGCACGGCAATCCGTCGAAGAGCCTCCTCCGCTATCTCGTCGGTCGCCGCACGGGAAACGAGATCAACGGTCAGATGCCGCCGATCGACTCGCACACGGTGGACGTCGCCGACGTGGCGAACCTGAACGCGTGGATCACCGCGATGCCTTGAGGGAGCGCCAGCACGATCTGCCCCAGGATCATCACGTCTTGCGTCCGCACGCGTCGAGGCCGCGGACGATGCGCGCGAACTCGCCCGGCTCCATCTTCCTCGGCACGAAGGGGCTAACGAGCGCCACGACGACCATGTGGCGGTACACACGGACCGTGCCGCCGTGGGCGGTCCACCACCACGTGTCGTGGTTCGGGTCCGTGCGATCGCCGGCGCCGTCGTGCGGCGCGACACCCAGGAGCGCTTGCACGCACGCCTCGATCGCCGCGACTTCGTGAAAGTTGCCGTCGGTGTCGGAAGGCGGGCGAAGCAAGAGCTCCTGGAGGGGGCCGGCCTTCTCGTTTTTCCACATGAGCGTCGCGGCGCCGTACCAGGGGTGATCGAGCGCCAGGGTGTGCTCCACGCCGACGAGGACGCGCACCGCGACCCCGGGAAAGGTCCTTCGCATCATGGCGTCGGCGTGAGCTTCGTCCGCGGTCGCGTCGATCGCCGCGATCGCGGTGAGCGGGTGGCCGCGCCCTAGCCAGTCGCGCTGTTCGGCCTCGGTGACGTGGACCGGGAGCTCCAGCACGGCGCCGCGCAAGAGGTTCCACGTCGCGTCGACCTGCACCTTCCAGCTCGGGTTCGGCGCGCCGTCGACCTTCCGATCGGCGGCCCCGCGCGCGTGGGTCCCGTCGTAGACGAAGGTGGCGCCGTTCCACACCATGTGGCCGTCCTTGTCGAGGCGTCGGCCGAGCATACCGGCGAGCTTCTGGCGGATCGCGACGTCGTGGGGCGGAGCGGCGTCGCCGTAGAGGTCGACCTCCGCAACGTGGGTCGGATCCGCCGGATCCCAGGTGAGCTTCAGGCGCGAGAAGGAATCGCCGGCGAGCGGGACAGTCATGGTCAGGTCGCCGACCGCGTCTTTCGTGGCCGCCTGGCCGGTGCTGGTCGCCATCGACTCCGGGGTCCTCGCGAGGGAGAGCGTCGTGAGCGATGCGATCTGCAGCGCGCCGCTCGCCGCCGGCTCGGCCGCGCGGCCCGTGTCGGCAGGCGCCCCGCGGCTTCGCGACCACGCGAACGACAAGCCGATCACCGCGATCCCGAGGAGCGCCGCGACGCTCGCGATCAGCGCCACGATCGCGCTCGTCGGGGCGGGGCGGCGCGGCGCGGGGGCCTGGCTGCGCGCCGCGCCTGGCTGCGCGCTCGGACGGCCGCCAAGCGCCAACGGCGCGGAGGAGCCGGCGCCTTCGCCCAGCAGCGGCGCAACCGCCGCGATGATCTCGCGGCACGTCGGCACGCGTTGCATGGGATCTTTTGCGAGCATGGCGAGGACGAGATCGTCGAGGGCGGGCGGCACGCTTGGGACCACCCGGCTCGGCGCGGTCGGCGTGTCGAGGAGGACGCGCGCGAGCACTTCGAGCACGTCTTCTCCACTGAACGCGCGCCGGCCGGTGAGGCACTCGTAGACGACGCAGCCGAGCGCGAAGACGTCGGCGCGCGCGTCGAGAGCGCGACCGCGCGCTTGCTCGGGCGCCATGTAGCTCGGCGTGCCGAGGAGCATGCCCTTCTGGGTGCGCGTCGTCGCGCCTGTCGTGGCGCGCGCGATTCCGAAGTCGACGAGCTTGGCGTCGTCGGCGCTGCCGCCCGGGAGCATGACGTTGCTCGGCTTCACGTCGCGGTGCACGATGCCGCGGGCGTGGGCCAGCCAGAGGCCTTGCGCGACCCGCTTGGTCAGCCGCAACGTTTCCGGTACGGGCATCGGCCCGCGCGCGATGCGCGCCGCGAGATCTTCGCCGGCGAGCCACTCCATGACGAGGTACGCGTCGCCGTGGGACGTCGTTCCGTGCGCGACGTAGCGCACGATCGCCGGGTGATCGAGCGACGCCAGGATGTCCGCCTCGCGCTCGAACCGCGCAAAATCAGCCTGATCGTCGAACACGAAGAGCGCCTTGATCGCGACGAGCGCGCCCGTGTGCAAGTCGCGCCCGCGGAAGATCGTCCCCATTCCGCCCTGTCCGCAGCGTTCCTCGATCTCGAAGCGGTTTCCGAGGAGCGTCCCCTTTTGCCAAGCCTGCCCGGGTGGCGACTGCGACGGCACCGACTCGGAGATCGAGACCCCCAGCGTGTCACGCGAAGCCGCGAGCGCCGAGACCAGCTCCCGGCACTCGGGGCACTCGTCCATGTGAACGTCGACCCGTGCGCGCTCCTGCGCAGCCAGCGCGCCGCGCAGGAGTTGAAGCACGGTGGTCTCGGCCAGGTGCTGCATCCGCCGCGCGGATGATGGCACGGCGCGTTCGTCGCGTCGCCCTCTCCGCCGTCGCCGTCAAGCTTTCACGGCCGCGACCGCGTCCGCCACGGCTCCGACCCCGACCCCTCCGCCCAGTTCGAGCACAGGGTCCTCGTGACGGCGACGGGCCATGATGTTCTGACCGCCCGCTTAATATGAATTAAGATCAGCCGCCTGGAACGACGAGGCGGCATGACTAGTGTCCTCGGCATGAAGACCCTTCTGGCTTCGGCCCTTTCACTCGTCCTCTTCGTTCTCCTCGCCGCGTCGCCTGCGTGCTCGAGCTCCGGCAAGACCGCTTGCGTCGACGGCAGCGCGTGCGGCAGTGGAAAGCTCCAGAGTTGCGCCGTCTCTGATTCGAGCGGCGCGTGCGCAAGCGGGTATTACAAGGCGCCCGACGGGAAGATCTTCAACTGGGCGTCGTGCAACGATCAGGCGGCAGCGGCGACTGCGGTCCAGACGCACTGCGCGGCGAGCGGAGGGGACGCGTCCACGGCGTCCGACGCGGCGACGGGGACCGACGCTGCGCCCGAGACGGACGCGGCCACTGAAACCGACGCGACGGCGGAGTGAACGCGCAAGACGACCCGACGGCCGATGGCAACCGTTCCATCCGGGGGACGGTTGGCATGGGTCAGCCGACGTCCCGCGGGATCGCGTCACTCGAGATGGTCAGATCGGCGGACGGATCGACCAAATAGCCATCCCGCGTGCGCGTGAGCATCGCGCGAAGGCCCAGTCTCCGCAGGGTCGCGATGGCGACGTAGACGCGGTTGGCGCCGGCCAAGGCGCGTACGTCCTCGCCGGGCCAGCCGGCCTCGACGAGCGCGAACGTGTCGAGCGCCTTCCCGGGGGCCGTCACGCGCTGGCCGGCGAGGACCGCGAGGAGGCTGGCGAGCAAGGGCTTGCCTGCCAGCCGAACCACACCGCTGCCAGGCGCGACGAACCAGTCGCCGCGCGCGTGGACGACGAGGCGCCCCCGCCCGCGCGACGTCTCGAGATCCTCGCCGAAACGGGCGCGGAGGATGCGGAGCGCTACCCGGACGTCGTCGCCGACGCGATCGGTGCCGGCGAAGGGGACGATCCGAGCACGGGCGCGCGTGCGTAGCTCGGCGCTGCTCGTCGGATCCGCCTTTGCCAGGCGCTCGCTGCGCGCGAAGAGAAGCATCGCCTCGTAGAGATCGATGGCGCGAATGGCAAGGCCGTCGGTTCGCGGCGAGAGGACGCGTCGCGCCCGTTCGAGAAGGTGCTCGGCCCGTGCGAGGCGCCCGCTCGACGCTTCGATGCCTCCCAGCGTAGCGAGGCATATCCCTTCGTAGGGGTCGTCGCCGTGCGCATGAGCCAACGCGAGGGCGCGCCGATGCAGCTGGCGCGCCCGAACGAGATCGCCCTCTTCCCAGCGCGCGATCCCCAGCGCGGACAGTGCGATCGTCTCGCGGCGCCTCGACTTCGCGCTGCGCGCGAACGTCAGCGAGCGGCGGTACTGGGCTCGCGCGGCGAGGAGAGCGCCGCGATCGTGGTAGATCCCGCCGATCCGCGCGTGGTACGCGGCGAGCACCTCGGGATCGTTCGACAAGAATGCCCGCTGCGCATCGTACTGAGTGAGCGCCTCGTCGAAACGCCCTTCTATGTAGCGAATGAGCCCGAGCTCGCCGAGCGCCACGCCAACGAGATCGCGTGCCCCCGCGCGCCCGAGCACCTTCGCCGCTTCTTCGCCGCATCGCCATGCGAGGTCGAGCCGCCCGGCGCGGCGATAGGCTCCGGAGAGGGCGACGAGCGCGATCCCCTCGACCCTTCGATCCTGCACACGGCGCGCGAGGGCGCGGGCCCGCTCGAGGTCGAGGGTGCCCTCCGCATCGCCAGCGAGCACGCGCGCCTTGCCGCGCACCAACGTCGCGCGCGCGACGATCGGGCCGCTCCCGCGCGCCGGTACCCGCCCGATCGCGAGCGTGATGGCGGTCACGTAGGGCGCGAGGGGACCGGTTGCCAGGATCACGGGGCCAAGGGCGACGAGCGCGCGGAGCGCATGTGTGCGCGTCTCGGCGGGCGCGTCGCTGCGTGCGCCACGCGCCGCGACGGCTTCGAGGTTCTGGCGCTCGCGGGTGAGCGACGCGAAGGCCTCGGACCTGACCGTCGCGGAGTCGTCTATCGCCGCCGCCCAGCGCTCTGCAGCCGCGACGTAGTGCGCCGCGTGACGCCGCTCCGCGTCCTCGGCGAGGCCGAGGCTCTTCAGCCGCGCGCGCGCAAACTCGCCGACGCTGGGCGACACGCCGTAGCGCGTCGTCCCCGAGTTCGCGTCTGTCTCTGCGAAGACGAGTGACTTCTCGCACAGCGCATGCACCGCGGCGTGACCTGGCCGATGGCGAGTGATGGATCCCGCCACCGCGTCGGCGGCCTCCTGGGTAAATCCGCCGGAGAAGACGCAGAACGCGGCCAGCGTCCTCCTCTCGAGCCCGTCGAGGAGCGCCCACGAACGGGCGATGGCGTCGTGCAGCGCATTGCGTTGCGCGCCCACCCCCTCGCGGCGCGCGAGGAGGCGCGGCAGCTGCTCGAGGATCTCCCGCTCGGAGAGCACCGAGAGCTGCGACGCGGCGAGCTCGATCGCGAGAGGATTTCCCTGCAAGCGAAGAACGAGCTCGCGAACGACGTCTCCCGCCCTGCGCGGCGCGCGGTATCCCGCGCAAATCGCCGCGGCGCGCTCGCAGAAGAGCCGCACCGCATCCCGGTGCGTGCGCCCGGCCAGCGGCCCCAGTCGCATGCGCTGCTCCTCGACGAGGCGCAGCGGTTCGCGCGATGTCACGAGGAAGCGCACGTTCGGCGCCGCGTCGGCCCACCCTCGAATGGCGGGCGCGGCTCGCTTCACCGCACGATCGAGGTCGTCCAAGACCAGCAGCAGCGGCGGACGCTCCGCGAGGCGCAGGCCCACGAGCTCGTCGGGTCGCCGATCGGTCGCCCGTAGGTCGAGCCCCAGCCTCCCTGCGACTGCCGTCGCGAGATCGGACGCGCGGGTCACCGCGTGCGCGTCGACGTGCCACACGCCGCCCGGGAACTTTCGCCCACGAGCGCACTGGTGTGCATAGCGCAGCGCCAGGCGCGATTTTCCGATGCCTGGGGGGCCGAGCACCGACACCACGTGCCGTCCCGCGACCAGCTCGGCGAGCCACGCGAGCTCAGCGACACGGCCCACGAACGAGGAATGTTCCCGCGGCAGGGGTGCGCTCATGGGCCCGGTGACCGCATACCCCATCGCCGCGTCGCGAAGAAGCAGGTCATGCTGCCAGCCCGCGGCACACGGTGGCACGGCGGCAGAGTCCAACTGCGCGAAAGAGCGATGGCACGGGAGGTGCGTTTAGCCGTTCCCCATGCACACGAACGGCTATGCGCGGGTCCTGTCCGTCCTCATCGCGGGCGCCGTCGCGCCGGTCCTCGCCGCCGCTTGCGGCGGACGGGCGGACGACGGGACCGCGGGCAGCTCCGGCGCGTCGGGCAGCTCCGGCGCGTCGGGAACCTCCGGGACCTCGGGGACGTCCGGAACGTCCGGAGCGTCTGGAACGTCCGGCACATCCGGCACCGGGAGCTCCGGGACGTCGGGCACGGGGAGCTCCGGCACATCCGGCACCAGTTGCAGTGGGGGGGGCTCGCAACAGCACCCGGTCGATCCGAATCTCTGCGTGCCGCAGCTCGCGAGCTCGACGAGCTGCAACGGGTTCGTGTGCAGCTGGACGGTTGTGCAGCCGTGCGCACCCGATGGCGGCACGTTCGACGCCGGAGCCGAGGGCGGCGCCGACGCCGGCCCACAGATGCCGTGCCTCGCGCTGTGCAACAGCGCGCTGCCGCCCGGGAGGACGCCGGTCAGCTTCTGCCAGACCGTCAACCAAGACGGCGGCCCGAGCGTGACCGCGTACTGCGGTGGGTGCGGCGCGGGGCGACCTCCTCGCGGCTTCGTCGCCCTGGCGACGCCCTCGCAAAGCGTCGTGGCCTCGCGCCTCGCCGAGATGTCCCAGCTCGAAGCGGCGAGTGTGCATGCGTTCCGCGCGCTCCATCGAGATCTCGCGCGGCTCGGCGCGCCGCGCAGCCTGCTCCGCGCCGTGCGCGCGGCGGGCGAGGACGAAGTCCGTCACGCGCGCGCGACGCGGCGTGCGGCCGCGCGCTTCGGCGCTCGCGTGCCCCGCGCGCGCATCCCGGCGCAACCGGTGCGCTCCGCCCGGCAGCTGGCGATCGAGAACGCCGAGGAGGGCTGCGTGAAGGAGACGTTCGGTGCGGCGCTGGCGGCGATGCAAGCGGAGATCGCCGCCGACGCCGGCGTCCGCCGCATGATGCGCCGCATCGCCGCAGACGAGCTCCGCCACGCCGCCCTGTCGTGGCGCCTCGCAGCGTGGCTCGACGCTCGCCTCGACGCACGATCGCGCGCGGCGGTGGTCCAGGCGCGACGAACGACCGTCGCCGCGCTCCGGGCCGAGCTCGCCGGCTCGTCGTGCGGCGTCGCCGAGCTGGGCCTTCCCAGCGCACCTTGCGCCCGCGCCGTCCTCGACGCCATGAAGGTGGCGCTCGTGAGCGGAGATCTGTCGCGCGCGGCGTGATCGCGCCGCTCCGCCGCCGTCGTCACTCCACCGGCCGCCTCAGGCTCGCGAATCCCAGCCGGCAACTCGGGTTCTTACCGGAGTTGCGCGACGCGACCAAGAGTCAGCGCGCGCAGCAGACCGTGCCGGCCACGATCGGATCGACGCGACCGATCGCTTGCCCTCCCGAGGGGGTGCACGCGCCGCCGTCGACGAGGGCGGGGGCACCGATCAGCTTGATCGAGCCCGCGCTCACCGAGGGCGGCACGCAGCTATGCGCGCCGAGGTTTTGGGGGGAGGCCGTGCAGCTCCCGTCGGCGTAGAGCACGACGTTGCCGTCGCACACGGCCCCTTGGCGTGGTCCGCACGTGCACGGCGTGCAGTCGCGCGTGTCGACGCTGCCCGTGTCGTACACGATCGTCCGGAGCGGATGCGTCGCGGGGCACGCGACGTCGCTCACCGCGGCAAGGCACGACCCGGCGGGAGGGACGCGCCGCATGCAAACGGCGCCGCCCGCGCAGCCGCGGGGGCCGTCGGAGGTGCACACGAGCGCCGCGCCCGCGAACGCAGGGGGCACGCGCGACGTCGCACGCGCTTCACAGCCCGCGTCGACCACGGGGAAGAAGGGCGCGTAATACGGCGAGCCGCCGCATCCGGCGGCGAAGGAGGACGGGAGGGTCAAGCAGCCGTTCGGGACGTTCGCGATCGGCGTTCCGCAGTAGACAGCGCACTTCAGGTCGGCTGCTGCGAAACCGGCGCCCGCGCAGCCAGCGTCGGGTGGCGCGCAGGTGCAGCCACACGTCGCCGCCGCCGGCGTGGGCTCGGTCAGCCCGTGGAGCGCCGTTCGCGGTTGACCCGACGGGCAGGCGAGGCCGCCCGCGTCGCCCTTCACGATCACCGCGGGGCTCGCCCAGTCCCGACCCAGGCTCTCGCACGAGTACCCCGCGTGGAGGCAGTCGAGGTCGGCGCAGTCCACGAGGCCGTCGCCGTCGTCGTCGATGCCGTTCTCGCAATCCTCGACGCCCGCAGCGCCCCCTCCATCGGACGAATTGGTGAGGTAGCCGACCTCGTCGATCGCGAGGAGTCTGGCGCACCCCGCGACCGCCGCGATGACCGCGATGACGGCCACGAGTCCACTCCCTGGACGCATCCGCGAAGGATCGGCCTAGGCGCGCTCAACGTCAAACGGCAAGACGCGGCGCGCGGAAAACTGAGGTTCTACGCCGACCCGCGCCGACGAGCTGCTGCACGAGATCCTCTCGGTCGGTCGTCATTTGACCGGCGCGGCGCCCCTCCGAGGCCTATGTTCCTGGGAGTAGGGAGATACCTGCCATGGCGCTCCGCAGCACGACCCGGTCGACGGTCCTGACGCTCCTCGCGTCCGGCGCGCTCTCGCTCCTTGCTACGCCGGCGTTCGCGCGCGGCGGCGGGCGTGGCGGCGGCGGTCATTCGAGCGGCGGCGGGCACTTCAGCGGCGGGCAGTCCTATTCGGCCCCTCACTATTCGGCCCCTCACGTGTCCGCCGCGCCGCACTATGCCGCGCCCCATGCGTACGGCGGCTCGGTCGGTGTGCACGGCGCCTCCCCGATGCGCGCCCCCGCCTACTACGGCGGCCACGGGTTCGTCGGCGGCGGCCGCGGTCCCTATGTCGCGGGCGGTCGCGTTCCTGCGTTCTACGGCGGCCCGCGCGGCGGCGTGTGGTGGGGCGCGCGTTACGGCTGGCGCGTGCCGCTCTACTGGGGCGGCTACTACCGCCCATACCCCGCGTACTGGGGCGTTGGTTACTGGGTGACCGACTGGATCATGCTCGACTATCTCGCGGCCGAAGAGGCGCGGATGATGGTGCACAGCCCGTCCGGCGTGGCCGTGCCGGTCGAGAGCACCCCGCTCGACGTCAACGTGCGCGAAGAGCTCCGCGCGCAGGTCGCGGACTACCTCGCGATGCCTCCTCCCTCCGGGTCGACCTCGACCCAGTCCGACGGCAACACGCTCGTCGTGAGCGATCCCCGAGTGGCGGGTGCGCTCGCAGCGCCGCACCACGTCTTCGTCGTCTCGAATCCGGTCGCGGTGGTCGATCGCACACACGGCGGGAGCTGCAACGTCACGGCGGCCGATCTCGTGCGCACGTCGTCACCGGTCCCGAGCGGCCAATCGAGCGCAGATGTGCTCGTCGCGGCCTCGAAGAAGGGGAGCTGCGCGCCCGGCACCACCGTCGCCATGCCGATCGTGGAGCTCGTCCGCTTCGAGGAGGCGTTGCTCGAGCGGGTGACCCGTGGCGCCGCCGCCGCGAAGGCCACGGACGCGGACGCCGACTCGGCACCGGTCCCCGCGCCGTCCGATCTTTCTCCGACGCCGCCCACGCCGGGCACGCCGCCCCCGTCGGCTCACCCGATCGCGCCGGTGGCGCCGCCCGCGCCGGCGCCGCAGGACCTGCCGACACCGCCGCCGCCGCCGACGACGCCGAACTCCGACGGCAGCCTCTCCCTCTAGGAGGCGCTTTCGACGAAAAAGGCTCGCGTGGGTGCGACCTCGGGATGAATGCCCCGTCTGTGGGGGTGAGAGCCGGACTCCTCGTGTGCGCCGATGGTCCTGCGCGCCCGAGGTGAAGAGCCGGGCTCCACTTTCATTCGGAGACTCCATGAACCGCTTCGCCTGCGCCACGATCTCGCTCGTCCCCGCCGCTCTCCTCACGCTGAGCCTCGTCGCAGGCTGCTCGAGCAGCTCCAGCTCTCCAAGCACCGGGGGCACGAGCAGCGGTCGCTCTCCTCGTGCCACTCGTGCTCGATGTCGCGCATGAGCAGCGCGCAGTCCGGCTCGACGCTCGCGCGCGGAAAGCGCGCGTCGTCGGCGAAGTAGGTCGACAAGCAGTGGTCGCTCTCCATGACGATGAAGACGCGACCGTCGACCACCTAGCCGTACTCCTCGACGCGCTCAACATGCTCGCGATGTGAGGCGCTCAGCGCCGCCCGGCCCGCTGTACAGGCTGAACAAACTGTTCAGCGGCCTTGTACAACGGAGCTCCTGCCGCTGCGCAACTTGCGCAATGTCGAACGAGCACCCGCGGACTTGTGAGTGGCACAGTCTTCGCTATGATGGGGCCCATGAAGAAGTCGAGCCCGCGCCCCCTCTGCCCCAGCACCGCGAAGAAGAGCACGGAGACGCTGCCGAGCCGTGAGGCCGCCATCGCGAAGCTGGTGATCAAGAGCGGCCTACGCGCCGGTAGCGGATCGCGCTGCATCCCGCAGCGCTGAGCGTTCCCCGCGCGCGCGGCTAAGCTGCGAACGGACGATGTCGCCCCACCGCGCGAAACCGCCCCTGGTTTGCCCGCCGAAGGCGCGGCTCCTCCGGTATCGCAATCAGCGCGTGATCGACAAGTTCCTCGAGCAGTACCGCCTCGAGCGCCGCGAAGCCGAGCAGCTCTTCGAGGACATGCTTCTTTTCCTCTGGCTCGCGTCGCGCTCGCTGACCGGTCCGCGCGGCACGCCGCTCCTCGGCGTCCTCGAGCCGCATGCTCTGATGGACGAGATGTGGCACACGTTTATCCTGCACACGCGCGAGTACGAGCGATTCTGCCGCCGCTTCTTCGGACGCACGATCCATCACGATCCGACGGCGCCGCCCGAACGGGTGCGCGGCGCCGACGGCGCGCGTGAGCACGCCGAGCTCCGGCGCAAGATCGCGTTCGTTTACGACGAGCTCGGTGAAGACGTCGCGCGGCGCTGGTTCGACGCGTACGTCGATCGGTACACGGACGTCTTCGTCGACGCGCGGCGGGTGACGCGCGCGCAGGCGAGCCGGAGGGCGCGCCGTGCGGTCAGGGGCGGCAGCCCAGCGCGCGAGCCCGTTCGCGCACGCGCGTCGCGGTGACGCTCTGCGGTTTGGCGGCGCCCCAGCGATCCAGGACGATCCCGTACTCCGCGCACGCGCGCGCCTTGTCGAGCTTGGCAGCGCGCGCCTGCCCGAGAAGCTCGTGCGCGCGCGTGTCGCCCCACGGGTCGGTGATCGGCGTGCAGCTGCTCGCCGCCAGCTCGAGCTCGGGGAGGGCCTCGTCGACGAGGCCGGCCATCAGCAACGCCGGTGCGCCCGTGAAGTCGCCCGTCGGACGGCGCGACGGCGGCGGAGAGAACCGCGCCCGCGCCGCCACCGCCTCGTTCGCTTCCTCCGGAGTAGCCGCGAGTCCGCCGTACGCACGCTGCCACAGCATCCCGTCGAAGGCGCGCGGCATTCGCTTCCGCCACACCTCGACCCAGCGGGACCGCCGCCCGACGTAGTCCTCACGCGAGATCGCGCCGCCGAGCAGGGCGAGGTGCGCGGTGTTGATCGACTGGTCGCCCACGATGTCGAAGTGCGCGTCGGCGTCGTCGCCGCGATCGAGCAAGGTGCGTGTCGCCCTGCCGGCGTCCTCGGGGCGGCCCATCTCCAAGTAGATGTGCGCCTGGTCGTTGGTCACGTAGCGGAACATCTCGGCGTCGTCGGCGGTGAAGGTGGGGACGAGCTGCTCGAAGCCCGCCGCCGCAAGATCGAGGCGCCCCTGGAGAACGGCGAGGCCCGCGCGGTAGAGCGGTTCGATTCCCTTCGACGGCGCGGCCACGGTGGGGAAGGCTTCGTTGAGCGCACGCACCGCGTCCGCCTTGCGCCCGAGCGCGTAGAGCGCGTCCGCGCGGAGGACGCGCGGCATGGTGGAGTTCGGCGCGCGCTCCAAGAACTCGCCGAGGACGCGGTCTGCGGACGCGCAGTCGCCTCGCTCTGCTGCGAGGCGCGCGCGAAGCATGACGCACAGCGTGGCCCTCGGAAAGCGGCGCGCACACTCTTCCAGCATCGAGGTCGCCTCGTCCATTCGCCCCAGAAACGCGAGCGACGCGGCGCCCAGCCAGAGCGGCACCGCGTTGTCCCTGTCGAGCGCCTGCGCGCGCTCGAGCGCCTCGAGCGCCTCGCGGAATCGGTACGCATAGCGGCGCACGACGCCCAACCAGAGCGCGGCCTCCGCGTCGTCGGGAGCGCGCTCGACCAGCCGCGCCAGGCGCTCTTCGGCGGCGCGGAAATCGGGTTCCTTCTGGGCGACGAGCTGAAAGGCCTCGAGCAGGTCGCGGTCGCGGCTGTCGAGGCCACTCGGGCTCGCGGCCGCGAGCCCGAGCTCCAAGCGCATGCCGTGGTTCGTCGTGGGGAGGAAGATGGTGAGGAGCCCCATCCGCAGGTGGGCCGCGGCGAAGCCGGGATCGGCGTCGAGCGCGGCTTGCAGCTCTCCGAACGCCTCGTTGTACAGCCCCTCACGGAACCTCCGCATCGCCTCGTCGTAGGCCGCCCGCGCGCGAGGACTATTCGTCCCGCCCAGGCTCGAGGGCGCCTGCGGCGGAGACGCGGCGCGAGGCGCGATGTGCCCGCCTCTCGCGGAAACGAGCCACGCCGCGGGAAGGAGCACGGCGACTGCGAGCGCGGCCGCGGCCATCCACCGTCGCGTCCTGCGGGTCGTCGTCGTGCTAGGCGGTGCAGGTTCGGGCGCAGGCACAGGCGCGAGCTGCCGGGCAGGCGCGACCGTCGCGTCGTGCGTCACCACGAGATCCGGATTGACGCGCGGCGCCGCGGGCGCAAGGCCGCGCGAGAATTGCTGGGACGTCGCGCCCAGCTCTGCGGCGATCTCGCGCATCGAGCGGAATCGCGCCTCGCGACTCTTCGAGAGTGCGCGCATCACGACCGCCGCGAGCGCCGGCGGGACCTGCGCGAAGCTCGAGAGCGGCTTGGGACTTTTGTGGAGGATCTGCGTGACGAGCAAGAGCGCGCCCTCCTCGGCGTTCCACGGCAGCTCCCCGGAGAGCAGCTCGTATGCAAGGACACCCCACGCGAACTGGTCGGCGCGACCGTCGAGCTCTTCGGCGAGGAGCTGCTCTGGCGCCATGTACAGCGGCGTGCCGACGGCGACGCCCGCGGCCGTCTCGGTGGAGAGCTCGTAGGCCTGCGCGGTCTCGGCGATGCCGCTCGCGCCGCCCGCCTTCTTCGCGATACCGAAGTCGAGCACCGTGACGCGGCCGTCGTCGCGAATCATCACGTTCTCGGGCTTGATGTCCCGATGGATGAGCCCGTGGTCGTGGGCGGCCGCGAGCGCGCTGGCGATGTCCGCGAGCCACCGCTGCCGGTCGGCAATCGACGCCGTCCCGCCGACCTCTTTGCGCAGCGAGACGCCCTCGACGAGCTCCATCGCGAGGTACGTCGTCCCGCGCAGCTCCTCCGGCGACTCGATCTGACCGACGTCGTAGATCGCGATGACATTCGGGTGGCTCAGTGCGGCGGCCGCGCGCGCCTCACGAAGTAGGCGCGAACCGAGATTGCCGCTCTTGCCCGACGGGCGATCCGACGCGGCACCAGGTGGCGAAGGCTCCTCGCGCAGGAGCTTCAGCGCGACCGAGCGCTGGAGCCGGCTGTCGTGCGCGCGGTACACCTCGCCCATGCCGCCCACTCCGAGTAGCCCGTCGATGACATAGCGTTCGATTCGATCGCCTGGTTTGAGCGACATGGGACCCGGAGAGGGAGTCACCCCAATCATGACGGTACCGAAGCGACCCTCGCAGGGCAATCGGGCGCGGCCGCTTCGTGCGGGGCTGGGCGCCGGTCTCACCTAGGTGTGCCCAGGTAGGCGGACATCATGTCGCCCCAGGCCGTGCGCGAGCTGCGTAGCTCGCTCGCGCGCGCTCAAGGGCAGAGCGCAGCCGCTTGGCAGACTTTCGCGTTGCCCGCGTCGGTCGCGCCGAGGCAGCACTTGTAGGCGCCGCTTCCGCAACAGTCGCTGTTTTGCGAGCACGTCTTGTTGGCGAAGACGCAGCACACGCTCCCGCTGCCGTTGTCGCAAAGCGCGGCAGGATTCGAGTTGGTGCAGCAACTCTTGCCGCCGCTGCAGCTCTGGCCGAGCGCGACGCAAGTGGAGCCGCTGGAGCTTCCGCTCGTGCCGCTGGAGCTCGTGGACCCGCTGGAGCTGCTGCTCGAGCCGCCCTTCAGGCAAGCACCGGCCGCCGTCAGGTTGCACCCCGCGGCCTGGATACAGGCGAACTGGTCGGCCGTCGCCTTCGCACACGTCTGCGAGCACTGGCTGGCGTCCTGGCCGCACCCGTTCGCCTGCGCCGTGCACTTCGCGACGCAGTCGGCGGGGGCGCCGCTGGACCCGCCCGAGCTGGACCCGCCCGAGCTCGTGGAGCTGCTGCTGCAGGCGGCGATAAGCCCGAGCGCGGTGAGCGCCGCAGTGGAGGCGAGGCGAAGGACCCAGGTCGTCATCGATGTCGTCATGAATGCTCCGTTGCTGCACGTGGAGACTATCATTGTTTCGTTCCTACTATGCCTGGCACGAAGACGTGGCGGTGCAGCTATTGCCGCCTGGCTGCGAGCACCACTCGCTGTGGGTGAGCGTCGTGCAGAACACCTTGCGGGCGCCTTCAAGTAGCGCCCGAGCGACACACGTGGATCTCCTCGCGGCCGTCCGCGTCCTCGAAGCTGATCTCGAGCACCTCGTGGCCGACGCGCGGGATGTTGAGCATGCCGAACGAGGCCCCCGCCAGGGCTGGCTCACGCGCATCCAGCACGAGCTCGGCGGCGTCCTCGCCGCCCACGTCGACGCCGTGGATATCGCATCGGACGCCGCCGACGACCGTACCGCGGCGAACTGCGACGCGTTCTGCATGGGCATCGGCTTCGCGGCGGCACGATGTGGTTCGTACCCGTCTCGATGTATGCCGGATGCTCCGCCGGATCGGGAGGCCCGCGCGCCAGGTCGAATGGTTTCCTTGCGTGCCATCAAGAGGAGCGCCGGCCGCCGAAGCCGACGGGGCGCGAGCGCGCCTCGGGCCAGGCGGCGTCACGGTGAGGTCTGCACGGTCCAACGCATCGGAACGGACCGGCCCGATCCCGGGACGTCGCCGCGTTCAAGATGCTACGGCCCGACCTTCACCCCCGCCGGCCAAAATCATGAGTGGTATCAGCGGAGAGAGAGGGATTCGAACCCTCGGTAGGCTTGCACCTACACATGATTTCCAATCATGCACCTTCGGCCACTCGGTCATCTCTCCAGAGGTTGCCCCTCTTAGCACGCTCGCCGGGTCCGACGACAGTGCAGCGTGACCGCTCAGCGCCCCCATGCCTTGAGCGCCGCGGCGGCGGCGGCGTCGAGGGTCGGCACCTCACGCGGGGGGCGGGGCGGGAGCTTCTCGAGGGCGTCCCAGACCTCGCGCGTCGTCGCCTCCGTCGCCAGAGGGTGGGTCGCGCGGACGTCTGTGGTGCAGACGGGCTCGAGCGAGAGGTTGCACAGCCTCGGATCCTTGCCCGGGGTGCCCGTCAGGATGAAGCTGCCCCAGAGGAGCGAGTAGCGTTCACCGAGCGTCGCGAGCAGCGGGCGCGCGTCGTCGGCGCCGCGCGGGAGCGCCTGCACCAGATCGATCCCACCGAACGCGCTCGGCGGCGCGAGGCCCAACGCGCCGAGCATCGTGCGGGCCACGTCGAGGCCGGAGGTCGCCGCGCCCACGCGCCGCCCGGACCCTGCGCCTTCGCGCGCCTCCGCGGTAGGTCGCACCACGAGCGGCACCCGCAGCGGGCCCTCGTCCAGCGTCTCGCCGTCGCCGAACGGGACGTGCGCGGCCTCGTCGACCGACACGTCGCTCGTGACGATGACCGACGTGTCCGCGTCGCGGCCCGAGGCCTTCAGCTGCGCCATGAGCCGCCCGAGCGCCGCGTCGTGGGCCTGAAGCGCCGTGTCGTAGAGGGCCCACGTGCGCGCCCGATCCTGATCGCCGAAGCGCAGCACGGGCGGCACCCGCCGTGCCTTGGCGAGCAGCTCGGCGGCGTGCTTCGGATCGATGTTGCCGGTGTACCCCGGCGGCGCGAGCGCCTTCAGCTCGTCGGCGGTGGCGTCCCACGGCGGATGGCCGCCCCGCGCGTGGACGACGACGAGAAATCGCTCGGACTTGTGGGCCTCGAGCCACGCGATCGCGCGATCGAAGACCGCCATCGCGCTCGCGTCCCCCTCGGGCGGGCGCATCTCGAACGTCTCCCACGAGCGATCGAAGCCGAACGCCGCGCCCGTGAGCGGGTTCGCCGTGAACATCGCCGCGACGACCCCGCCCTGTCGCGCGGCGTCGGCCACGGTGGTGACGCTGGCGGCGAGCTTGCGATCGTAGTCGGAGACCCCGTGCGCGAGCGCCTCGAGGCCGGTGAGCATCGACGCCATCGCGCCGGCAGGCACCGTCGTCGTCGCGCGCTGGGCCTCGAACGTGACGCCTTTGGCGGCGAGCGCAGCGAGCTCCGGCAGCGCGCGCGGGCCGCCGTACAGCGAAAGGCCCCGCGGCGACACCGCTCCCAGGACGACCAGCACGACGCCGCGACCGGCCGGGATAGCGGCCGCCGGCGCGCTGGGCGGCGCGGCCCCGAGGACGCGCGGCTCGGCGAAGAGCACGCGGCCCCCCTTCGTCACGCTCTTCGCGACGAGCGAGATCGCAGCGAGCGAGCCCTTCCCTCCGAGATCGCCGAGCGGGAGACGCACGGTCTTCCACGCGCCCGCGTCGGCCGGACCGAGCCGCACCGTTCCCAGCGTCGCCGGCGGCATCCGATCGCGGAGGAGGCGCACCTCGAGCTCGCCGTCGGTCGCGCCCGCGAGCGCCACGCTCGTCTCCACCGTCCCGCCGCTCGGCAAGACACCCGTGCAGCGCGCGTAGCCAGGCGCGCGAAGGGACAGGGCTCGCTTGGGCACGGCGCCCACCGTGGCGCTGACGATCGCGCTCTGGCGGGTTGGCGCGGCGTACGCCCCTTCGGCAGGCGCGGCGCCGACGTGAACCCAGTCGATCTCGGCGACCTCGTCGGTGCTGCCGCGCCCGACGCCGTTGAAGTAGAGCGCGAGCTGGTTGGTCCCGAGTGTGAGCATGCTCGCGTCGAGCCGCACGGTCTCGATCTTCACCTCGCCCTTCGTGAGAGGCATGGTGCCGATGGGCTTGTCGTTCACGTGCACTGTGATGCTGCGCGCGCTGCCGCCGCGCAGGCGCGCGACGACGACGGCATCGGCGGCGGGGTCGGGGAGCGCGTCCAGGATGAACGACAGGGCGAGCGATCTTCCCGTTACGCGCGCCCAGGTGGCGCCGTCGCGCTCGATCGGCTGGGGCATCGCGCCGCGCAGCCGCGGGCCGACGCTCGCGCGCGCGGTGCGATCGCCGAGGTCGACGAGCGGTCCGTGGTGACCCGTCACGCAATCGTCGAAGCCGGCGAGGAGATCCATGGTGACGACCGGCTGCACATCGGTCGGCGCCGCGGGCGCGCTCGTCGCCGTCGGCGCGCCGCCCCTCGTGGCGGTGGGGTCCGGTTTCTTCGGGCAGCCCGCGCAGACGAGGAGCGCGAGCGCCAGCAGCGCCCCTCGTGCGTTCACGGGGTCTCGGGCAGCTCGAGCTTGGTCGCGCGACCGGCGCGCACCTCGAGCGAGCGCGAGCGCTCGGCGCCGCCCATGAGCACGTCGTGGCTGCCAGCCTTGAGCGCGAGGCTCAGCTTCGGCCCGCGGCCGCGTGGCACGCCGTCGACCTTGATGGGCGCCTCTTCCGGCATCGAGATCACGAGGAGGCCCTCGCCGGGCGCGAGCACGCTGCCCGCGGGGGGATCGACGAAGAGCGGCTCCACCGTGCGCGGCGGCAGGGACGTGGCGTTCGTGACCGCCGCGTGCCCGCTGACCGGCTCGGGGGGCGCCGGCGAGCGCGCCTGAAGCCCAGCCCACACGAGGAGCACGGCGCCCGCGGCGATCGCGGCGTACGTCCAGCGCGCGCGCGTCACAGGCAGCGGCGGCTCGGCGACGACGGAGGCGAGAGGCGTGCGCTCGCTGCGCTCGACCAGCTTCTCCGCCGGGTCCGGGGGCGCGTCTTGCACCGCCGGGGGCTCGGAGGTTTCGAGGAGCACGGGGATCGACATCTCCTTTGCCTCGACCGTCGTGTGATCGACGTCCGTGTGATCACCGAGCTCGGCGAGCGTGAGGGTCGGCTTCAGCCGGGGCACCTCGTCAGGCACCACCTCGCCGCCGGCCATCTCGTCCGGCGGATTGGACCGGGGCTTCAGGTTCGCGGGCTCGACGAGGGGGGGAGGCGTCGACGAGACGGGCCGCGACGCGCCGGGCTCCGGCGAGCGATGGCTGATCTCGCGCATCACGGCGTCGGCGAGGGACGACGGACCGCGCGCCGGCGCGGGCGGAGGACTCGCGCTCATCTCCGGTGCCGCCGGCGGCGGAGTCGCGCTCGCGGTCGGGCGCGGCGGCCTGGGAGCGGGCAGCGGTGTCGACGCCGGCGGCTCCGCGGCGCTCGCCAGCGTCTGGAGGTGCGCGCGTGCGCGGGCGACGGCCGGCGCCAGCAAGTCGGCGCCCCGCGCGTCGAGGGCGCCCACAACGGCGCCGCGCGCGGCGAGATCGCAGAGCACGTCGTCGAGGAGCGCCGGCTCGATCGCCCCACCGACCAGAAGCGCGCGCGGCGAGGCGCCCGCGGCGAGCTGGCGAACGAGCTCGCGCGCCGGCTCCGGCGTCGCGCGCAGGTACGCATCGACCACCCCTTCGTCGAGGACGACGCGCTCGACCGCGGTGACGCGCGCGCCGGTCGTGGCGTGCGCCGCGCCGCGCGCGAGCGCGATGGCGGGGGCGAGCTGCTCGAGGAGCGTCCCCTGCAGGTCCCCGGCGATCTGCGCGCCGCTGTCGGCGACCGTGAAGCGCCCGGCGCCGATGCCGAGCATCGCGGCGAGGACGCCGGCGCCGCGCTGGAAGCTGCCGTCGCCGGCGGTGCGGGTCACGCGCCTCGGCGCGCCGCCGCGGATCTCCACCTCGTAGAGGAACGTCGCGTCGCGCACGCTGAGCCGCGCGTTCGGGCGGATCGTGCAGACGAGCGACAAGAGCGAGGTGATCGTGAGGCCGTCCATGCGGCCGCGCACCTCGCCGTTGGACTTGATGCGCGCCTCGACGCGCGCTCGCGGGCGGAGCACCTCGCGGACGCGGGCGACGATCGCGCGCGAGTCGCTCTCCTTGCGCAGGTACGCGGCGGCGCTGGCGCCGAGCTCGCGCACCCGCTGCAGGAGGTCTTCCTTCCACGAGAGCAGGATCACCGGCGTGTCGCGGAGCGCGAGATCGCGCTTGAGCGCGCGGCAGAGCGCGAAGCCGTCGAGCCCGGGCATGAGAATGTCGCTCACGACGAGCTCCGGCGAGTGCTCGTAGCAGAGCTCCAGCGCGCGCGCGCCGTCGAGGGCCTCGAACACCTGGCAGCCGGCGGTGCGGAGGAGGTCGGCGATGAACCAGGTGACGCCGGGATCGTCGTCGGCCACCACGACCTTGCGGCCAGTGAGGCGCACGTCGGCGGCGGGGCCGCGGGCGCGTGCCGCCAAGCGATCGCCGCGCGCGACGTCACCGCCGAGCAGCGGCGCCATCGTGTGGGCGCCCTCGGGGCCGCGGCTGCCGAAGCGCACCGCGCCGTCGGTGCGGCTAGCGATGACCTCGCGCACGCGGGCGATCGCTCCCCAGATGGCGCCGAGCACCTCGGTGCCCTCGCCGAGCGGGACGCGCACGGTGCGGCCAGCGCGATCAACGCTGTCGACGAGAGCCTGGCGAACTTCGTTGGCGAGGCGGTCGCCGAGCTGCTCGAGCGTCGGCTCGCCGAGCGAGAGGCGAACCGTGCGGCCTTCGCGCGACGCGATCGCCTCGTCGCACGAAGCGCGCAGCGACTCGGGCGAGATGGGCTTGGGGATCGTCCTGGTGACGCCGAGCGCGAAGAAGCGCGCCGCCTGCTCCGAGGCCGCGAACGTGCCGATGACGAGGATCGGAACGGCCTCGGTGAGCGCATCGTCGAGGAGCGCCTCGACGAGGTCGAGCGCGGCCGGGACGTCCGCGTCCACCACCACCACGTCGGGGGCGAGCGACCGCGCGAGGCCGAGCGCGGCCTGCACGTGCTCGGTGCGCTCGCACTCGAACGTCGCGCCGTCGTACGCCTCGTCGGTGAGCGCCTCGGCGAGCATCTCGCTGCCGAAGAGGAGGCACGAGCGGGTGAGGGCCTGCAGGGCCGACATCGACGGGGGCTCGCTGCCGGTCGTCGTCGTGGGCGCCGTGGCGGCGACGGCAGCCACGGCGGCGGCCCCGACCTTCGAAACGGAGGTGTCCTTCGGAGTCTCGCCCCACGCGAGCGCGGGCAGATCGTCGAGCGCCTGCGCGAGCTCGGCGACGTCGGCGGCGCCGATCATCCCGCCCTCGGACTTGGAGACGCGCTCGAGGAGGGCGTCGGCCTCCGCCAGGGTCCGTGCCATCACGTCGAAGTGCATCATCTTGGCGGCGACGGCGAGGGCGTGCAGCCGGCGCCGCAGCTCCTCCCGAGGCTCCGCTTCGGCGGCGCGCGCCTCCACGGTGCCAAGCAGCTCGCGGGCCTGCTCGACCTTCCGCCCGAGCGACGCGACGAAATCTGCCCGCGCGCCTCCCAGGTGGCCGTTCCGGGTTTCCCCCTGATCTTTCGCGTCGCGACGGTCGGTCGTCATGGCCACTCCAGTCTCGGCCCTAGCATGGTCCGCTCCCTTGGGGCTAGTTTGCGGTAGCGAGCCGCCTCGCCTCGCGGCTGCGCCTCCAGGAACGAAACGATGACCGATCTCACCCTGCGGCCCGCCAAGGACGAGGACACCGAGCGCCTCCTCGAGATCCACGCCAGCGTCTTCCCGGACCCGCGCCGCGCCGAGGAGCGCCGGCGCAACTTTCACCACAACACTCTCGGCAGCCTCGCGGACCTCCACGTCGTCGAGCACGAAGGGCGCCTGCTCGCCCACGCGTTCCTCTTCCCGTTGGAGGTGTGGGTGGGAGGCCGACCCGTCCCCGCCGCCGGCATTGCCAGCGTCGGCGTGGCCCCCGAGGCGCGCGGGCGCCGCATCGCGAGCCGCCTCCTCTCCCACCTTCACGACGTCTCCCACGCGCGCGGCGACGGCCTGGTGCTCCTCTATCCGTTCCGCCAGGGCTTCTACCTGAAGCACGGCTACGCGCCGGTAACGCCGTCGCGCCGGCTCACCTTCTCACCCCGCGCGCTCCCCAAGGCCTGGGGGCTGCCTCCCTCGGATCTCGTCCTGCGCACAATCGAGGGCGGCGACCGCGAGGCCATCGAGCGCGCGTACCTCCGCGCCGCCGCGCGCACGACTGGCTGGATTTCTCGTCCTCCGCGCCTGTGGGACGCGCGCCTGCTCGACGAAAGGCGCCGCTGGTTCATCGCGACGCGCGGAGCCGCCGTCACCGGCTTCGTCTCGTGGTCGCTCGCGCAGGCCGCCGCGCACGGCGCCATCTCGCTCACAGTGCTCGATCTCGTGGCCGACGACGACGAGACCCGCCGCGCGCTCCTCGGCCTCATCGGCGCGCAGCGCGATCAGGTCCACGAGGTGGAGCTGGACGTCGATCAAGACGATCCCGTAGACCGCGCGCTCGTCGACGCGGACGAGCACCTCTTCGGCTCGGCGGCCGTCGAGCATGGGCTGGGCGTCATCGCCGGCGGCCCACTGGTGCGCGTGCAGGAGCCGGCGCGCGCGCTCGCGATGCGCGGCTACCCGAGCGACGGCGCCATCGACATCGAGGTCGAGGGCGACTGCTTGCGCGTCGAGATCCATACGGGGCAAGCGCACGTCTCGCCGTCACGGGCCGCGTCCGCCCTCGTCATGGATCGGCCGACGCTCGCCGCCATCGCCTTCGGCGCCCTCTCGCCGAGCGACGCCGCGCGCCTCGGCTGGCTGCGCGCCCCCGATCCCGGTACCTTGCGCTCCGCCGACGCGCTCTTCGCGCTTCCCCCCTATTTTGCCGTCGATCCCTTCTGAGATGCAGCGCGGGCCCGAGCACGACGCCACGACCTCGCCCGTCACCCGGCTCGGGACGCTCCTGGGCGCGGGCGCGCTCGCGTCGCTCGCGGCGTCGGTCCCGGCTGCCACGCGCGTCGCCAGAGAGGCGGAGGGTCGCTTCGGCGTCACGGGCGCCTGGCTTGCGCTGGCGGCGGCGACGCTCTTGCCGATGATCATCGCCGTTGGCGTCCTTCGCGGCGCGCGACGCGGCGCCGGGCTCTTCGACGCTCCGCATGTGACGCCGCGCGCACTCGGGTTCGTCGTCTGGTTGCTCGCCTCCACCGTCGCGCTGCTCTTCTTCGGTGCCGCGCTGCGCGCGACGACCCACCATCATGCTCTCGCCGGCGCGACCTACGCGCTCGTCGGGCTCGTCGCGACGGTGGGCCTCGCCGCCGGAGCCTCTCGCCTCGTCGACCTCGCGGCGGGGTGGGGTCCGATCGCCCAGCGGCTCTTCCTGGGCGGAGCCGTCCTCTTGCTCGTCCTTGTGCTCTCCTTCCTCTCGTTCAAGGTCTCCCGCACGTCGCCAGCGGCGGTCGCGCTGCTCGTCGATGTGCTCGCGTGCTTCCTCGCGGCCGGGCTGGCGTCGGGGCCTGTCCTCGGCGGCTCCCGCATCTTCGCCGCGCTCGGGCCGCCGCTGGCGGCGATCGTGCTCCTGCTCGGCGTCGGCGGGCTGCGCGCGGCCCCCAAGCTCCCCGCCGTCGTGCGCACGCGCGCCCCGCTCATGGTCGCGCCCGTCGAATGCACGGCTCAGCTCGTGCGTAAACGTTGACGGGCGCGCGTCCGTCCTTATCTTCGTCAGCGACCATGTACAACATGTCCCCCTCCGCGGCAGGTCGCGGCCGCACGGCCGTGCCGGCGTCCACGCTCGGGTACCTGCGGCGCGTCTACCTCTACTTCGCGGGCGGTATCGCCGCGGCCATCGCGGGCGCCCTCGTCGCCTTGTATTCAGGCGCGCCGGTCGCGGCGGGCGAAGGCGTCAGCGTCCCTCCGGTCGTTGCGTTCGCGATCGAGCACTGGGTGATCGGTCTCATCGTGTACTTCGGTGCGTTCATGGCCGCCTCCGCGTTGCGGCATCGACCAGGCCTCAACGTCGCGGCGCTCGGCGCGTACACGTTCGTGATGGGTCTCTACCTCGCGCCCATGCTCTTTTTCGCGCAGCTCATGGCGTCGCAAGGGCAGACGCTCGACGCCAGCCCGGTGCGTGACGCGTTCCTCCTCACGGGTGCGGCGTTCACCGGCCTCTCCGGCTACGTGCTCATCACGCGCAAGGACTTCTCGTTCCTCGGCGCTGCGCTGTCGATGGGCATCTGGGTGATCCTCGGCGCGATGCTGCTCGCGATCTTCGTCCACTCGGCGGCGCTGCAGCTCGCGATCGCCAGCGTCGGCGTGCTCCTCTTCTGCGGGTACATCCTCTACGACACGTCGCGCATCCTCCACGAGCGGGACGACGATCCGGTGGGCGCGGCGCTGCGCTTGTTCCTCGACGTCGTGAACCTCTTCGTGTTCCTCGTCCGCATCCTGTCTTCGCAACGCGATCGCTGAGACGATGCGGGCGTTCGTCTCCATCGCGCTCGCGGGCGCCTTTTTCGCGCGCGTCGTACTTGCGCCCGTCGCTGCAGCTGCCGCCGAACCCGTGCCCTCCTCGGGGACCGCTGCGCCCGTGGCCCCACCCGCGGCCTCCGCTGCACCGGTCGCGCCTGCCCCCCGCACGCAGGCCCGTGGCCTCGCCGTGCTCGCGGTCGGAGACGGAGTCTTCGTCGCGTGGCCCCTCGCGCGCGCGCTCTACGGCAAGGCCGGGCTCCGCCCCGTCGAGATCGACGAAGCCCACGCGCGCGTCCTGGCGGGCGAGCCTCCCGTCACCGGTGCCGCCAAGGATCTGACCGATCTGGCCGAGACGCGCGCGGCCATCCGAGGTGACGACGCGCCATCGCGCCAGCTCCTCGCGTCGATCGCAACCCAGTTCCACGTCCGCGGCATCGTAGTGGTGATGCCCGCGGTCGACCTGCCGACACAAGCCCGCGTCTTCGTGGCGGACTCCGCCTCGTTCGACGCCGCGCGCTACGCCCCTGACGAGGGCAAGGTGGGCGACACGGCGGAAGCGGATTGGTCGGGCGCCGTGGCTTCGCTTGACCGCGCTTACGGCATTTCGCTCGCACCCGCACCGACCCCAGTTGCAGGCCCCGCCCCGTCCTTGGCGACCCACGCGCTGGCCGAGAACAAGGAGAAGGACGCGACATCGCGACCGTTTTACGCGTCGCCGTGGTTCTGGGGCGCCGTGGGGGCAGCCGCCCTCGGCGCGACGGCACTCTATTTCGCGACGCGCGACAACGCGCCCTCGCAGATCCATCTTCAGTTGCAGGTCCCAAAGTGATCGCGGCCATGAAGACGCGCCTCGCGAGATTTTTCGCGCTCGTGATCACGATCTGCGCGATCGCGCTGCCCGGGCTCGCGCGCGCCGACGAGCCCGTGCTCGCGCCGCCGCGCGATGTGCCGCTCGTCCTTCGCGCGGAGTCGCTCAAGGTGCCGCCCGTGCCGGCGACGTACCAGCAGAAGGATCTAGGCTGGATCAAATTCTCCTACGTGCCGAGCGCGCACGAGCGCGTCGCTCCGCTCATTCGCGACGCCGAGGAGATCAAGGCGCGCCTGACCGACGAGCTCGGACAGCCGGTCCTCACCCACGTCGAGGTGCGCATCGCGCGCACGCCGGAGGAGATGGCCACGCTGGCGCCGCTCGAGGCGCCGCCTCCGCCGTACGGGAGCGGCGTGGCCTACCTGCAGCTCCACCTCGTGCTCCTGACGTTGCAGGCGCCGCAGTCGAACGAAGGCGTCGATCTCGACGAGGTCTTTCGCCACGAGCTCGCCCACGTCGCGCTCGAGGACGCCGTCGCCGGTCGCCACGTTCCGCGCTGGTTCAACGAGGGCCTCGCGATCTACGAGTCGCAGGAGAACCCGTGGCTGCGCATGAAGAGCCTCGGCGACGCGGCGCTCTCCGGAACGCTCCTGCCCCTCGCAGACATCGACAAGAGCTTCCCCGACGGCGGTTACGAAGTCAGCGTCGCGTACGCCGAGTCCGCGGACTTCGTACGCTTCATGATGCGCAAGGCCGACCACGAGCGCTTCGTGCGGATGATCGATCGCGTCCGAGCTGGCCAATCGTTCGATCGCGCCGTCGCCGACGCGTACTCGAGCGATCTGAAGAAGATGGAGTTTCAGTGGCATGAGGAGCTGAACAGGCGCTTCACCTACATCCCGGCCCTCACCGGCGGATCGCTCATCTGGGTCTTCGTCATCGGCGCGCTCGTTTACGGCTACGTCAAGAAGCGCCGCCGCGCGAAGGCGACGCTCGCGCGCTGGGAGAAGGAGGAGGCCGCCGCGCTCGACGCCATCCAGGCCGCGAAGGAGGTCGACGCGCGCCCGACCTTCGAGCAGATCGTCGCCAAGGCCGACCTGCCCCGGGTCGAGCACGAGGGGGGCTGGCATACTTTGCACTGACGAGGTCAGTGCAAAGTCTTTTCGTTTGGTGGGGCATTCGCCACCTCATCGCTTCGCGATGAGGCTCCCCGCGTCGACCTGCGGTCGAAGGCCTGCTGTGAGGCAGGCCGGCGAGCCTGGAGGTTAGGGCCTGTCCCAGATTTCAGGAAGCTCGCTCTCCACGTTTACGGGCGAGATATCGGGACGGGCCCTACTCGAGTGGCTATTTCGGGCCGACCGTGGGGCAGCCCTCGATGACGCGGACGTCGAGGACTGCGCCGCTGAGCACGCGATCGCACGTCGTGCCGACGAGGGTGATCGTCGCGTTGTCGAGCGTCCAGCCGTTCAGCGGATCCTTCGTGACCGGTTGCTCGTCGAGGAAGACGTTTACGAGGCTCGGATCGGCGGGCGGACCGGAGAGCGTGAGCGTGCAGGTGGCGATGATCTTCGCGGCGATCTGCGAGAGCGCCACGAGCAGCGCCGACTCGTCGGCGGTATCGACGCGGTAGTAAAAGGGGGAGGTCTTGCGCGCGGTGTGGCCCGCCTGCGCGAGCTTGTCGAGCACGCCGGCGTAGGGGCCGCTGCCCGGGACGCCGACGACGTAGGTGTCGATCCCCACCGCTTCGAGCTCCGTCACAGCGTCCACCGTCGTCTGCCCGTCGAGGCACGACTCGGCGCCGTACTGCGGGGTCGCGCAGCAGTTCGGCGGTGTGTTCGGGAGGCAGCCGGCGCTGGCGGACTCGATGTTCGGGATGCAGGTGGTCTCGTCGCACTGCGCCCGCGGGTTGCAGTTGGGGCCGCCGTCGGTGGCGAGGATGACGTAGACCTTCCCGCCGATCCCGGTGAGGCGACTCTTGAGGTTGCGGAGCGTCTGTGAGGTCGGCGTGCCGCCGTTGGCGCGGACGTTGGTGGCGAGTGCCAGCGAGCGCGTGGTGAAGCCGGGGGTCCCCGGAGGGAAGTCGCCGCGGCGCGGGCGCATCACCTCGAGGCCCGCCGTGCAGTCGTCGAGGGTCGGGTTCGGGAACACCGCGGCGCCGAAGCTCGCGCGCGGCCCGACCGCCGTGACGAGCTGCTGGGTGACGGCGCGCACCGTCTGCCACTTGTTGTCCGTGTTCATGCTGCCGGAGCGATCGAGCACGAAGTAGATCGTCGGCGCTTCGGTCTGGAGTGGAACGTCGGTGCACCCGCAAATCCCGCCGTCGCTCGTCACGACCTCGCACTTGGGCGGTGCGAACGACGCGTCGTAGTCGAACTGGTTCGGCGGGCGCGCGCCGACGGCGGCGTCGGGGACGTAATCGGTGAACGATGCCGGCGGGTGCCCGTTGCCGCAGCCAGCTGCCGTGGCGAGCCCGGCGCCGATGAGCGCGGCGGCGTGCACGAGGCCTGGACGCGCACCCATCACGGAATCGTAGCACCGCGGGAAAGAAGCGGTCGGGCTGTCGGTTGCGCTAGCGTTCGGACACGTTGCCCCGGCGAATTCTCGAGCTCCTGGCCCTCTTCGTGTGCGCCCTCGTGGTCGGCACAGTGCCGGGATCCGTCTTGCGGAAGGTCGCGTTCGTGCTGACCGCGCCGCCGCTCCCGGAGGCGACCGCCGATCGTGACGGCGTCCTCGTCGTGACCGTGAAGGCGGGCGGCGGAGCGGTGGCGGGCGCGTCGGTTCAGGCGTTCGCGATGCTCGGGGACAGCGCGTATTCAGCCGGGGCGAGCAAGAGCGACGCGGCGGGCGAGACGACCTTGCGCAGGCTTCCGCGCGGCGTGCACTGGATTCTCGTCGACGCGCCGGGGCGCGCGCGCGGCTCGTCGCAGCTGGTCCTCGTCGGCGGCGAGCGGGCGCTCGAGGTGGAGCTCGGGCCCGAGCACGTCGCGCCGCTCGAGGTAAAGGACGAGCAAGGCACACCGATCGCGGGCGCCGAGATCGAAGTCACCGGGGCGGAGCCGCTGCCCGTCGGCGCGCGAACGGCGGCGGACGGCCTCGCGAAGGTGGGCAGGCTCGGGCCCCCGCCCTGGCTGGTGACGGCGCGCGCGACCGGGTACGAGGAGGTCACCCAGCGAGGCGTGCGCGAGGCGGGCGCGCGGCTCACGCTGCGTCGCCTCGGCGCGCTCGTCGTCGAGGTGCGAGGAGAGGACGGCGCGCCGGCTCCGCTCGCGAAGGTGCTCGTCGCGGGACCGTCGCTCTGGCCGCCGCGCATGACCGAGACGACGGCCGCGGGCAAGGTGCGGATCGGCGCGCTCGCGTCGGGCGCGTATGCGCTGCGCGCGACGAAGGGCGATCTCGTCTCGCCGGTGGAGGTCTCGGTGCCGCTCGCGCGCGGCGAGGAGCGGAACGTCGTGCTCAGGCTCGCGCCGGGCGTCCGCGTTCCGGTGCGCGTCGCGACGGAGGACGACGAGCCGGTCGCGTCCGCGCGCGTCACGCTCGCCGAAGGGGGCATCTCGCCGTTTCCGCTGGAAGCGACGACGGACAAGGCGGGGCGCGCCACGCTCGGGCCGATCGCGCGTGGTCCTGCCTCGCTGTCCGCGAGCGCGGACGGCTTCGTACCGCGCGGCGCCATCGGAGTCCCCGAGCCGCTCGCCGGCGACGTGAAGGTGCTCCTCACGCGCGCTGGCACGCTCGCGGGTCGCGTCGTCGACACGCGCGGTTTTCCTGTCGACGGCGCGAGCCTCGTCGTCGTGGGCACGGATTTCTCGGGCGCCCCGATCGACGAGGACCCGCGGCGCGCGCGCTTCCGAGAGGCGCATTTCGCCGCGACGCTGCGCGGGCCGTCGCCGCTCCTGCCGATGGGTGAGCTCGGTGTGATGCCCGGTCCGGTGCCTCCGATTCCCCACGCGGTCAGCTTCGCTGCGCCGCTTCCGGTGGCGGGCGCCCCGGCGCAAGCGGCGCCTCCGCCGGAGCCCTGGGTCACTCGGGGAGATGGGACGTTTCGCGCTGCGCCGGTGTCACCCGGTCGCGTTCGCGTGCTCGTTCGCCACCCGCAGTTCACCGATGCGCTCAGCGAGTCGGTCACGCTGCGCTCGGGCGCGGAGGCCACCATCGACGTGGTGATGCGGCGCGGCGGGACGCTGGAGGGCCGCGTGCTCGACGCGAGCGGCCGGCCGGTCGCCGGCGCGCACGTCACGGTCGCCGCCGTGCGTGGCGCGATGGAGCGCGCGACGCGCAGCGCAGCGGACGGGACCTTCGCGTTCGCGTCGGTGCCCGAGGAGCTCACCGTCTCCGTCGCGCGCGACACCGATCCCGAGCCGGTCGCGCGCGTGCCCGTCACCGTTCCAGAGGGGGAGAAGCGCGCGATCACCGTGACGCTGCCGGAGCCGCGCCCGCCGCTCGACGCGCGCGTGACCGACGACCGCGGCTACCCGATCGACGCGGCGCAGCTCTCCGTGCAGTCGCTCGATCCGGCGTCTCCGCTGCGGGTGACGGCGTTCACGACGGCGCGCGGTGAGGCGCAAATCCCCGGCGCCCGCGGCCTCGCGCTGCGCGTGGAGGTGCGCGCGCCCGGGCGCGCCCCGAAGGTCGTGAGCGTCGAGGCCGCCGCCGCGGGTCTGCTCGTGGTGATGCAGGCGGCAGAGTCGGCGAAGGGAGAGGTCCGCGCCGCACGTGGTCGCGGCGACGCCATCGAGGGGGCAGAAATCGTCGTGTACACCGAGCTCGGCGCGCGCCATGCCACCACCGATCGCGACGGGGTCTTCACGCTCGGAGAGCTCGCCGCTGGTCCCGCGCGGTTGCGCGTCCGCGCCGCCGGCTTCGCCCCCAAGGAGCTGGCGGTCGCCATCGACGCGAACGGCGGCGGCCGCGCGACGCAGCTCCCACGCGTCGAGCTGGGGGGCGAGGGGATCGTCGAAGGCGTCGTCGTCGACGCGCGCGGCGAGCCTGTGCAAGGCGCACGCATCGCCAAGGACCGTGTGCCCGTGTACCTCGCCGTAGGGGCCACACCGCCCGGCGTCGCCGTGAGCGACGCGCGGGGTCGTTTCCGCCTCGCCGAGCTCCCGGAGGGCACCTGCACCCTCGAGATCTATGCGCCCGACGTGGGCCGGATGCGCCTCGAGGGCGTGCGCGTCGTCGCCGGGCGCGCGAGCGACGCCGGACGAGTCACCTTGCGCAAGGACACCGGTCCGGCGGACGCCGTGGCGGCGGGCGCGCGCGGAGGCGTCGCCGTCACGCTCGGCGAGACGAGCTTCCGCGAGGTGATCCTCGTCTCCGTCGCCGAGGCGTCGGAGGCGGAGCGCGCCGGCCTCGCGCCCGGCGATCTGCTCGACGAGATCGACGGCGCGAAGGTCGCGACGATCCTCGAGGCGCGCGCCAAGCTGAACGGCCCTGTCGGCGACGACGTCGTCCTCAAGCTGCGCCGCGCCGACCGCACCCTCACCCTCCGCGTCCCTCGCGAGGAGGTCCGCAGGTAGGCAGGCTGGCGGGGCAGACTACGGAGGCGCGGGCGTCTCGCGGCGGAAGAGGATCGTCTTGCCCTCGAGGACGCTCCACTTCATCGTCCGCTCGTCGATGAACGTGAACGTCTGCGGATCGGTCGGGCCGTCGCCGTCCGTCCAGATGGTGACCTGGGTCTTCTCCTCGGTCTTGACGCGGAACTTCCCCGCCTGCTTGCCCTTCGGCGTGGCGACGACGATGTTCTCGCCGCGGATGTCGAGCTCCGTTCCGGTGGCAAAGAGGTCGGCCGAGGCCTGGACGTCGGGCGCGACCCCCTCGGCGCTGACCCCGCGCCAGTGCCCCTCGAGGCGCGGGGAACCCTTGTGGCCGCAGCCGAACAGGGCGGTCGCGAGCGCGGTCGCGACGGAGCAGAGGACCAGTCGCTTCATCCGGCCCGCGAGCATACCCCGAAGCGTCATTTGAGCAGGATTGAAACGATGATGAGCAGGACGAAGATCGCGCCGAAGCCGACGCCCGCCCACACCGCCCAGTGCACGCCGCTGTCTGGCGCGGGGGGAGGGTGCGACCGCACCATCGGTGGAGGCCCCCAGACGTACGGCGTGAGCGGAGGCGGCGGCGGCACCCACGGGGCCGCCTCGGCGGCTGGCGCGGGAATCGCCGCGGGTGCAGAGGGCCGGCCCGGGAGGGGCGCAAATGGCGGGACCGGCGCAGTTGGCGCCTGCGGCGGTACCTGCACGAGCGCCGCTGTTGGCGCGGCAACGGTCTCCGCCACCGGCGTCGGTCCTGACGCCGGCATCGGCTGCGTCAGCCCGCGCATCGCGCCGCGCGCCTTCGCCGACGGGATCTCCAGAGTAGCGGCGGGCTTCGAGGCGGCGATCGCCTTGGTGAGCGCGTCCCACATCTGCTCGAGATTCGCGTGCCTCGCACGCGGCTCGACCGACAGCGCGCGCGCGAGCACGGCCTCGACCGCATCGGGCACGGTGGCGCCGCGCGCTCGCGGTGTCGGCCGGCGGTTCTTGTCGGTCGCCTCCAGGAGGATGGCCATCACCTCACGACCGTCCACCGGAGGCTTGCCAGTGAGCACCTCGACGAACACGAGCGCGAACGAGTAGACGTCGGTGTGCAGCCCGGTGGCTCCGAGGCGCCGATCGAGCTGCTCCGGCGCCGCGTAGAACGGCGTGAACGACATGAAGGCGGTGGGGCCCGCGATGAGATCGTCCCCGAGGATGACCTTCGCGATCCCGAAGTCGAGGACCTTCATCGTCGGCGTGGGCGGCACGTCGCCGGTCGTCGTCAGGAAGAAATTCGCCGGCTTCACGTCGCGGTGCGCGACGTGCTGGTGGTGCGCGGCGATGAGCCCACGCGCGGCCGGCTCCAGCAGCGCGATCGTCTCGCCGAGCCCACGCCCGCCGCGCCGCTCCGCGAAGCGCGCGTTGAGGTCCGCCGCGAGCGAGAGGCCTTCGAGCCACTCGAGCACGACGAACGGCGCCCACGCGCCGCTCGGCGTGGTCACCGCGCCGAAGCCGATCGACCGCACGACGTTGAGCGACGCCTGCGAGAGGACGTACTGCAGCTTCGCCTCCTCGCGGAACTTGCCGAGGATGACGTTCTGCGTCGGCGCGTCGAGCTCGGGCAGCTTCAGCACCTTGACCGCGACGGGCTGCTCGAAGGTGAGGTGGAAGCCGCGGTAGACGACGCCATACCCGCCCTGACCGACGACGGCGTCGATGCGGTACTGCCCGTCGAGGATGGTCCCGACGAGGCCGAAGAGATCGGACGGCGCCTCTGCCACGGCAGCCAGTCTATCGCAGTCGCGCCGTGCCGGGCGCGGACTCCCCGGCGACGAACGAAGCGAGCATTGCCGCGGTGAAGCGGTGGAGCTTGTGGGCGTCGTCGATGCAGGCGAGTCGGGTTGTGCCCTCGCAGAGCAGCGCCTCGTCCCGCGAGATGCGGTAGGCGTAGCGGAGCGAGACGCTGCGCAGCTCGACGAGGCTCGTCTCGATCGTGAGCACCTCGTCGAAGCGCGCCGGCGCGCGGTAGCGCACGTTCGCGTCGACGACCGGCAGGTGCCGGCCTCCCGCTGCCCAGGCCGCGTAGGTCACGCCGCGCTTGTGGAGCCAGTCGACGCGGCCGGCCTCCATGTACGCGAGGTAGTTGCCGTGGTGGACGATTCCCATGAGATCGGTCTCGCAGAAGCGGACGCGTAGCTCGCACCGGCTCGTGGCGCGCGCGGGATCGAGGACGGCATCGGTGGATCTGTGGCTTGTCACGGCGGCGGGCGCGAGCTCAATGAAGGGCGCGATTGCCCCTCGGGGGCGAGGAGCGCGAAATCTTCGCGGGCCGGATCGTAGTCGTATACCTCGCCCGTCGCGATCTTGAAGACCCACCCGTTCATCGCGAGCTTGCCGGCCGCGAGGCGCTCGCGGACGAACGAATACGTGCGCAAGTTCTCGAGCTGCACGAGCACGTTCTCTTCGACGGCCGCCGTCATGAGCGCCTCGCCCGTCAGGTCGCCGTAGCGCTCCGCGAGGATCAGGGGGATGGCGCTCGAGGCCTCGAGCCAGCGGGAGACGAAGTCGAGGTGCTTCGCGCGCTCCGGGTGCATGATGGCGTCGATCGCGCCGCACTGGGTGTGGCCGCAGACGATGACGTTCTCGACCTCGAGCATCTCTACCGCGTACTGAATCGCCGCCGCCACGCCGCCGATGATGCCCCGCTCGACCGAGGGCACGATGTTGCCGACGTTGCGCACGATGAACAGCTCCCCCGGCGCCGAGTTCGTGATGATCTCGGGGACGACGCGCGAGTCGCTGCACGTGATGAACAGCGTCTCGGGCCGCTGCCCGGCTTCGGCGAGCTGCTCGAAAAGGCGACGGTTGTCGGCGAAGTAGTTGGCTTGGAATTGGTGGATGCCGCGGGCCAGCTTCTGCACGCGCCGGACCATACCTCGATTTCCGGACTTTACGACGCCCCCCTTCGCCGCCATGGTCCAGGGGTGGAAAAGAAGCGCCGCCTGCCCGTCCTGAACGCGCCGCCCCCGGCCCCGCCGCCTGCAAAGGACGCGGAAGGGGGGCACGACGAGGAGGAAGGGGAAGCGCGCCCGCCGTGGCACTGGATCGGCTTCGGTACGGTGGCTGTCTTTGCCGTGTGGCTCCCGCTCTCCTATGTGGCCGAGCTCGTCCGCGTGCGCGCGATGGTCGCCTGGATCGGGAGCCCAGAGAGCGCCGAGGCCACCGCCGCCGCGATCGCCGCGCTGTCGCCGGAGGCGCGCGCGAAGCTGGGGCTCGTCCTCTTCTTTACCCACGGCACGGCGCTCGCGATCGCGGGGTTCGCCGGGGGAATGCTCGTCGGTCGCTACGGGAGCGGCGCGGCGGGCGTCCGCGAGGCCGCGCTGGCCGGTCTCATGGCCGCGCTCGTGGCGACTGTGCTCGCGTGGGGCGGCGTCTCGTGGGTGCCGCTCGTCACGCTCGCCGTCGCCACCGCCGCCGCCGCCCTCGGAGGCCGCGCCGGCAAAGGTCGTCGGCCGGCTGCGCCACCCGCCGAGGCCGCGCCGAATTGAGGGGCCCGCGCTCGCGTGCTACGACGCCTTCGTGCTGTGCCTGAAGGTGGCGAGCGATCCGGCGTGGGTGGAGGAGGCGAGGCGCGACCTCGACGCCATCCTCGTCGATCACGCCCACTGCGAGATGAAGGCGGCGTCGAACGCGCTGTCGCTCGCGACGCGTCCGTCCAACGAATTCGCTCTCGTTCGCGCGCTCACCGACCTTGCGCGCGAGGAGCTCGACCACTTCCAGCGCGTCATCGACTTCCTCGAGCGCCGGGGCCTTCGCCTCGGCACCCCGCCGGTCGACGCGTACGCCAGCGATCTGCGGCGCGCCGTGAGCGCGCTCCCTCACGACGCGAAGATCTCTTCGCTCGTCGATAGGCTTCTCGTGGCTGCGCTGATCGAGGCGCGCTCGTGCGAGCGCTTCAAGCTCCTCCTGCCGCTGCTCGAGGCGCAAGAAGACGGCGAGCTCTTCGTGTTCTACAAGGAGCTCTTCGTCGCCGAGGCGCGGCACTACCAGGTGCTCGTCGACCTCGCGATCTCCGCGACGGGCGGCGACGCGCCGGCGGTCCATGCTCGGCTCGAGCTCGTCGCCGAGCGCGAGGCGGCGATCGTCCGGGCGCTCGCCGCCGGTGACGCGCGCGGCTCGATCCACGGCTGACCCATGGAGGACCCCGGCCACCAGGACCTCGTCCGCGTCGATCGCGATGTCGCGCGCGCGGTCGGCGCGCTCGTCGCCTGGCAAGCGGCGCTGGCGAAGGATCCGGAGGCGCACGCGGACCGCGAGCCGCTGGGCCCGTTCCGCCACGTCGCGGGCCGCGCCACCTACGTCGCCGTGCTCGGCGATGCGAACGCGCCGAAGGGATCCGACGCCCCCGTGCGCGAGGGGCTCGCGCGCTGGATCGCGCACCTCACGCTGGCGCGCCTGGTCCACGACCTCGACGTCGACCAGGCGCGTGCCGCCGCCGCGTCCGAGGCGCCCTACGCTCTCGAGCCGCGCCGGCGCGTCGGCTACCGCGAAGCCTGGCGAGCGCTCCCGCTCGCGAAGACCCGCGCCGAGGTCGCTGCGTGGATGGGCGCGGCCGCCGAGCGCGCGGGGGCCGTCGGCGCGCCGCAGCACGAGCGCCGCGCTCGACGCGAAGAAGCGGCGTCGCGGCTCGGCGTTCACGGCACGTGGGGTCTCGCCACGCGAGTGCCGCACGCGGCGGTCCTGGCTGCGTGTGAGGAGCTGCTCGCCGAGACGCGCGCACTCGCCGGCGACGTCTTGAAGGAAGCGCGCGCGAAGTCCGACGCCCCCGCCGACCGATCCCCGTTCGACGCGCTCGCCCTCGGCGTCGCGCGCGACGCGCCGGAGGGCTGGCCAGCACACCTGCAACCGCGATGGCTCCTCGAGCTGTTCCCTCGCGTCACGGACGGACTGCGCATCGAGCTCGGGCCCCTCCCCGTGGCGGCCGGGGCCTCGACCTTCGCCCGCGCGCTCGGCGCCTTCGGCTTCGCGCTGCGTACGGCCGGCCCCGCGCCGAGCTTGCCGTTTGCCGTCGCGCGCGACCCGAGCCACGTCGACGCGCATCGCTACGCCTCGGTCCTCGCGTCCCTCGCCGCGTCGGTCGAGTTCCAGCGCCGCGCGCTCGGCAACGTGGCGCGCGTCGCCGCCGCGCAGGCGCGCGTCATGGGCCGCTCGCTCCTCTTCTCCGCGCGCGTCGCCGCCGCGCGCGTCCTGCTCGCGCACGACGCCGATCGATTCGAGGAGCTCACGACCGACGTCTTTGGCGCCGCGCTTCCGGCCGCGCTTGCCCTCGCCTGGCCGCCCGTGCGCGACGACGAGCCCGCCCGCGCCCTCGCGCTCCTCACCAGCCTGCCGCTCGCGCGCGAGCTCGTCGAGCGCTTCGATGCCGACTGGTTCAGAAACCCGCGGGCCGCCCTCTACCTCCGCGCCCGCGCCAGCGCGCCCGCGTGGGATCCGTCGTCCGAGCTGGCGCCGTCCTCCGCCCGCGCCCTCGCGCGCGCCTTCGAGGAGGCCACCGCGTGATGCGGGCGCGGGGCCGGACCGCGCTCGGCGCGCTCGTCCTCGTCCTCGCGTCGTGGACGCCCGCCTCCGGTGCGCCCACGCTGGAGCCCCTGCGGACGCTCCCCAGCGTGTCGCGCGTCCGCGTCGAAGCGGCCGCCGATCGCGTCCTCGTGCTCGAGGACGTCTCGCTCCCGCGTGGCGAATGGCGCAGTGGGGATCTCGATCTCTACGTCGCGTTCGGTGCGCCCGGCGCCCCGCGCGCGTTCGATGCGCGCCTCTTCGCGGTGCCCGACGGCGCGCTCGAGCCCGACGACGGCGACGCAGGGGAGCCGGTGCCGCTCGATCGCGCGCCGCGTCGGCCCGCCACCGCCCATCCGCTGCTCGGCCGTCCGCAGATGGCCGGCGCGGTGCTCCACGTCCACGAGGCCGCGTTCCGCAAGGCGGTGACGCCGGGCGGCATGGCGATCCTCCGCGTGCGCACGCTGCTCGATCCCCCGCCCGAGGATCCCGAGCGTGGGCGTGAGCTCGTGGTGCGCCTCGGAGCGTCGAACGGCCAGCCGCTCACGCTCGGGCGCATCCAGGTGACGACGACCGCCCCCAAGCTGCGCATCCGCCGCGCCGAGGCCCACCTGTGCGGACCGGACGCCGACACGATGCCGCTCGCGCTCACGCCGAAGCCGCCCACATCTGCCGCGGCGTCACCGGAGCGCCCGCCTATTGCCCCCGTCCTCTCGGTACGCCACCCGAGCGACGATCTCTGCGTGCTCTACGCGACTCAGTAACCGATCTGATCGCCGTCGTCGGCCGGACTGGAGGCGCCCGCCTCGTAGAAGTAGCGGATCGACGCGCCGATGATCGTCCCGGGGTTGTCACCGACGACGTCGCGCCGCGCGCTGAGCTCGAAGCTCCACTTGCGATCGATGTACCCGGCCCCGGCGCTCACCGCGTGGGTGCGCATGCCGTCGTCGTAGCGGTAGCCGAGTCGAATCGGGAAGTGCTGCGCGACGAAGAGCTCGCCGCCGGCCATGAGCCGCCCGCGCGTGCGCGACCACGTCGTGAAGTCGGCGAGCCCGTCGGCTTCTATCGAGAACGTCTCGGTCGTGTAGCCGATGCCGCCTTTCAGCAGTGTGGGCGCGAGGCCAGTGCCCGGGTTCGTCAGGTTCTTGCCGACGAGCCCGATGTGCACGCCTTGAATCGGCGTGACGGAGGCGCCGAGATCGAACGTGAACTGGTTGGCGACCGGCGAGCCGCCCGTCCCGTCGGAGGCGAAGCTGGGCCCGAGCGGGCCCTCGCCCAGCGACTGTGCCGCGCGCAGGTAGCGCCCGGTCATGCCCGCCGAGATCTTGTCGCCGAGCGGGTACGCGAGCGTGAGGCGGAGATCGGTCCAGGTGCGGTGGATCCCGTCGGGGTCCATGATGTTCCACGTGCCCGCGAAGCCGCCGGCGAGCCGGCTCGTGTTCGAGTCCACGACCGCGCCGCCGTAGCTCTGTCGCCGCGCCTCCGGCGAAATCGCCGCGATCCCCTCGAAGTGGTAGACGCGCGCCAGCGGGAGGTTGGCCGGGTTCTCGTAGATGGCGACGGTCGATACCCCGAGCGCCGTCTGCGCGCCGCCGAAGGCGATCGATCGCGGGTTCTGCATCTCGCCGAGGTCGTAACCTTGCTCGGGGGACGTCGTGGCCCGCTCGGCGCGTGCCTCGCGTCCGACGAGCAGCGCGCACCCCAATGCGGCGACCCCGATCGCCGACCTCCACGCGCGGCGTCGGATTTCTGACGCCGACGGCAGCGGTCGTTCGAGGCACCCGCGACAAGGTCCAAAAGGTTGCACTGGGGCGGAACCTACCAAGCCCCCCGGCATGTGGATAATTTTCGGCTTTGATGCGCCAACCGCAGCCGTTGCCGCGCGTCAAGAGTCAAGAAACTGGCTTTGCGGTCCGCGCCATCCCGCTGTCACACGCACAGCACAGTGGGCTCAACAGTCTGAAAATTGCAGGCGATCGGGCACTCTTGACAGATGGATCCTCGGTAAAATCGGGGGTTCACTCGGCAACGCACGACGGTCCAAGGCGATTACGAAGTCGCGTCGCACACTTGTCACCAGCTCGCCTCGGCGTGGAGGCGCAAAATGAATTTCGCGGGTGCATTACAAGCAATAATCCAAAACATTATTAGTAAGTTATCCTACTTTTACACAATCGACGTGACGCGGTGAACTTCGCGGTGATAGCTCCATCTCGTTCGCGTCGCGGTGAGCCATAAGCCCCCCGTCGCCGTGAACCGTTACCGCGCGCGTCTCTGTTCTCCCACATCCCGGCGTCCCGCTGGGTTGAGGAGCGGGGGGAGCCCCGGTGACGGAACTCCGACGCACCCCTCGCCGTAGTGCGCAAGGGAACCGCGGCGGAGGTGCTCTTTCGAGTTTTGAGTTGAGTTCGAATTCGATTTCTTGGTCCGCCCCGGTTCGAAACGCCGACAGCCGCGGCAGGCGCCTTTCGCTACGTAGTTCCTCCCGGGTCATTGGCGGGGGTTTGGTTCGGGAAGACGAGCTCTGGCGGGGTGGCCCGCGAAACCGAGGGGGTCGGGGAGGGCAAGCTCCATCCGATTCCTCTCCACAGCCTGTGGAAAAACTGTGCGAACTCCAGAAGTTCTCATAGTTGAAGTCGTTTATCGAATGTCGGATGTCACTTCAGCAGGGGTCCAGAGGCGAACGGTGCAATCGGGCAAGCGAGCTCCGCGAGAGCTTTGGAACGAGGCGGTTGGGTACACGAGAGAGAAATCTCCCGCGACCTTCGACCAATGGTTCTGTGGTGTTCAATTCGACGGACTGACCGAGGGGGTCCTCAGTCTCCGCGCTCGCGACGAGTTCGTTCGCGAGTGGGTCGATGAGCACTTCGTGCCGACGCTCGCCGATTTCCTGGGAACCCACACGGGCTTCAGCATCCAGGTCGCGTGGACGATCGACGTGGGCCTCGACACGCCGGAAGTGGAGCGCGCGCTGACCCCGTCGGTGCGGATGCGCGCGCTCACCGTCGGCAGCGACGACGCGGGGCCGGGCTCCGTGTCCTTCCCGCCGGCCTCGCGTCGAGACGGTGCCCCCGTCTCGCAGGTGCCCGTCTCGCATGTGAATGGTCACGGTGCGACGGCGCAGGCGACAGGCCAGACCGCAGGTCAAGCGGGTGGTCAACCGGGAGGTCAGGCCACAGGCGCGACCAGGATGCAGGCGGTCGCGGCCCCGATCGAGGGGCTGAACGGCAAGTACACGTTCGGCAATTTCGTCATCGGTCCGTCCAACCAGCTCGCCCACGCGGCGGCGGTGGCGGCAGCCGGCGGCGGCGGACCGCGCCACAACCCGCTGTTTTTGTGCGGCGGCACCGGCCTCGGCAAGACGCACCTCGTGCACGCCGTTGCGCACCGCGTCCGCTCCGAGCGGCCCGGCGCGCGCATCGTCTACATCTCGGCCGAGCGCTTCGTGAACGAGTTCGTCCAGGCGCTCCAGGACCAGAAGATGAACGAGTTCCGCGCGCGCTTCCGCGAGCGCTGCGATCTGCTCCTCGTCGACGACATCCAGTTCCTCGCCAACAAGACGCAGACGCAGGAGGAGTTCTTTCACGCGTTCAACGCGCTCCACCAGGCGGACAAGCAGATCATCGTCACGAGCGACAAGTACCCCCAGCAGCTCGAACGCATGGAGGAGCGCCTGATCTCGCGCTTCACCTGGGGCCTCGTCGCCGACATCCAGGGGCCCGAGCTCGAGACGCGCGTAGCCATCCTGCGCAAGAAGGCGCAGCAAGAGGGCATCGAGATGGCGGACGACGTCGTCGTCTACCTCGCCCAGTCCGTGCGCAGCAACGTGCGCGAGCTCGAGGGCACGCTCATTCGACTCGCGGCGAAGTCGAGCCTCCTCAGTCGCCCCATCGACATGGAATTCGCGCGCCAGGAGATCGCGACCGCCGGCGCGGCGCGCCTCAACGAGGCGAGCGTCGACGACATCCAGCGCATCGTCTGTCACCACTTCAAGCTCCGCACCGCCGAGCTGCTCTCGAAGGATCGCCACAAGAGCGTCGCGTTCGCCCGCCACGTCGCGATGTACCTCTGCAAGCAGCGCCTCAAGTGCAGCTTCCCCGAGCTCGGCCGCGCGTTCGGCAACCGCGATCACACCACGGTCATGAGCGCCGTCCGCAAGGTCGAGGCCCTGCGCGCCGACGACGCGGAGGTCCGCGCGCACCTCGAAGCCATCGAGCGCAAGCTCGGTTCGGTGGACTAGCCGCCGACAAGCCATCGACTAGCCGCCGATCTCACGACGCGAGAACCACGCGAGAACGACGCGAGAATGGGCACGCACGTTCTTGGCGAAACGGTCCAGACGTTCTCACGCAAAGGCGGCAGGCTGCTCGGCGCCGGCATCGCCTTCTATTCGCTGCTGTCGGCGGCGCCGCTGCTCTTCATCGCCCTGCGTGTCGCTGGCGCCTTCACGGGGCGAGAGGCCGCGCGCGCCGCGCTTCGGGACGATCTCGCGTTCTGGCTCGGCGACGCCGGCGCCGACACGGCGATGGATCTCGTCGCGCGTGTGCGCGGCCCGCAGAGCGTCGCGCAAGTCGTGCTCGGCGCGGTGCTCGTCTACGCGTCGACGCGGCTCTTCAGCGGCCTGCAGCGCGCGCTCAATCACATGTGGGACGTCGCGCCGCCCGAATCGGCCGGAATGAAGGGCCGCGTCCTGCGCCAGCTGCGCAAGCGCGCGCTCGCGTTCGCGCTCGTGCTCCTCGTCGGCGCCGTCATCATCGGCATCGTCGTCGCGAAGGGCGCGTTTTCGCTCGCGACGGGCGCCGCCGGAAGATCCCTCTCGACGACGTGGGAGATCCTCCACGCGCTCGGCGCCACCGCCACGACCGCAGCCCTGTTCGCGCTCATTTTTCGCGTCCTACCCGACGAAAGAATCCCGTGGATTCGTGCGTTCGAGGGCGGTCTCGTCACGGCCATCCTATTTGCCGTCGGCGCGTCCGTCGTGAGCGCGTACGTCGGGCACAAAGGGCTGATGCAGACGTACGGGCAAGCGGGCTCGGTGGTGCTCCTCCTCTTGTGGGTGCACTACTCGTCGCAGATCTTCTTCCTCGGCGCGGCCTTCACCGGCGTGCGCACGAAACGCGCGCGGGCGAGCGCCGAGTCCTCCACGGCCTCCTCGATGACTTGACGCCACATGTCGGACTCCCGAGCCGCCACCGATACGGGTGGGCACGGATACGACGACTCCTCGCAGGGGTTGGCAGATCGTTCTCGTCCTGCCCGCGTACGTAGCCTCGGGAGAACGACCATGAGAAAGACGGGCCATTTGCTGCTCGGTGCCGCGCTGGCGTCCGCGAGCTGCGCGAGACACGACGGCGTGAACAACCCCGCCAAGCCGACCGCGACCGACTCCGTCTTCGCCTCCCTCGAGCCCGTCAAGCTGGCGCCGTCGGCGGCGAGCGAGAAGATCGAGCACGCGATCGAGACGCACTACCAGCAGAGCGCGACGCGCCGGTCGTACCTGATGACCGATAAGCCGCTCTACCAACCCGGAGAGTCGATCTGGCTGCGCGTCGACCTGCGTGCGACCGGCACGCTCGCCGCAGCGGCGCCCACCGGGATGAACGTCCAGCTGGTCTCGCCGCGGGGCGCCGTGGCCGCGCAGAGGCGGATCCTCGCGCAGAACGGCGTGGGGCAGGGCGACTTCGAGCTGCCGGCGGAGATCGAGGGCGGCGAGTACACCCTCCAGATGCAAGCGGACGACGGCACGCACGACGCCCGCAAAATCGTCGTCAATACCTACGAGGCGCCGCGCCTGAAGAAGAGCATTGAGTTCGTGCGCAAGGGGTACGGCGAAGGGGACAACGTCTCCGCAGCCGTCGACGTCGCGCGGGCAACCGGTGAACCGTTCGCCGACAAGGCGCTCACCGGCGTCGTCACCGTCGACGACGTGGAGATCGCGCGGCTCTCGATGAAGACGGACAAGGAGGGCAAGGCGATCGCGCGGTTCGACCTCCCCGCCAAGATCGCGCGAGGCGACGGCCTGCTCACGCTGCTCGCCGACGACGGCGGCGTCATGGAGTCGATGCAGAAGCGCATCCCCATCGTGATGAAGACGCTCCAGCTCTCGCTGTATCCGGAAGGTGGTGAGCTCATCGATGGGCTCCCCGGGCGCGTGTATTTCCGGGCGAGGAACACGCTCGGAAAGCCCGCCGACATCGCAGGGCGGGTCGTCGACGACAGGGGCGCCGTCATCGCGGAGTTCGACTCGATCCACGACGGCCTCGGCCGCTTCGAGCTGACGCCGTCGGCCGATCGAACCTACAAGGTGCAGATCACCAAGCCCGCCACCGTCACCACCACCTTCGACGTCCCGGCATCGAAGGCTGGAGGCTGCATGCTCCGCAGCGTCGCCGGACCGAAGCCCGACACGCTGCGCGTCGCCGCCATGTGCAACACGGCGCGCACGCTCGTCGTCGAGGCCGTCCTGCGCGAGAAGAAGGTGGCCGGCGGTTCGGTCGACGTCGAGGCGGGGAAGGCCGCGCTGCTCGAGCTCCCTGTGCCGGTCGCCGCGCAGGGGGCCGTGCGCGTGACGTTGTTCTCGGCCAAAGACGAGCCGCTCGCGGAACGGCTCGTGTACCACGGCGGCGCCCCGGACTTGCGCGTCGCGATCACGGCCGACAAGAAGTCGTATTCGCCGCGTGATGCGGTGAAGCTCCAGGTCCGCACCACCGACGCCTCCGGCAAGCCCGTGCAGGCCAACGTCGGCGTCGCCGTCGTGGACGACACCGTGCTCTCGTTCGCCGACGACAAGAGCGCGCGCCTCGCCGCGCACCTCTACCTCGAGCCCGAGCTCGGGATCACCGATGCCGATCCGCTCGAGGAGCCGAACTACTACTTCTCCGACAAGCCGGAGGCGCCCGCCGCGATGGACGCGCTCCTCGCCGCCCGGGGCTGGCGCAAGTTCGAGTGGCAGCAGGTCCTTGCCCCGCCGCCGCCGCCCCCGCCGCCGCCGCAGGTGGCGGATCCGGTCGCCCTGGCTGCGCCGCCGCCCCCCGCGCCCGCGTCGCCGCCCGGCCCGATGGCCACCGCCGCCGCGAAACCCAAGCGCCCCCCCGCGTTTCGTGCGGCGGCGGTCGCCAACGCGCACGGCGGTCCTCGGGCTCAGGCCGGCAAGGACGCCGTCCTGAAGGGAGAGCCGCGCGCCGACGACGCGAAGGAGGCGAAAGCGGGGGCAGCGATGCGCCGGGCGCCTGACCGCATGCGCGGCATGGCGGGCCAGGCGCTCGACAGGGAGTTCGGGCAAGGTGGGGACGGCGACGCGTGGGTCCCCGTCCGCGTCTTCCCCGTGCCGCAGTACACGCGCGGATACGACGGCCCGCGCACCGACTTCCGCGAGACGATTTACTGGAACCCCGGCGTGGACACGGGCAAGGACGGCACCGCCGAGCTCTCGTTCTTCGTCTCCGACGCGGTCACTGCGTTCCGCGCCACCGCCGAGGGCTTCTCCGCCAGTGGCTCCCCTGGCGGCGGCGAGGCGCTGATCGCGTCGAAGATGCCGCTCTCGCTCGACGCGCACCTGCCGGTGGAGGTCACCTCGGGCGACGAGATCCGCCTGCCGATCACGATCACCAACGCGACCGACGGTGCGCTCGACGCGAACCTCACGGCCGTCTTCGGCACCGCCTTCAAGCGGACGGGCGAGCAGGGCGTCACGAAGCTCCAGCTCAAAGCAGGCGAGAAGACGACGCTCTCGTTCCCGCTCAAGGTGGTGGCGTCGAGCGGCGACGGTGACGTCGACGTGGCGCTCACCACCCTCGGCCTCAGGGACGCGATCAAGAAGACCATCCGCGTCGTGCCGCTCGGCTTCCCGTTCGAGGTCGCCGCGTCGGGCACGGCGAAGGGGGGCGCGAAGGGGACCGTCCACGACGTCGAGCTCGGCCAGGCTCTGCCCGGCTCGATCCGCGCGACCGTCAGCATGTTTCCTTCGCCCGTCGCGGCGATGACGAAGGGCATGGATGGGATGATCCGCGAGCCCGGGGGCTGCTTCGAGCAGACCTCGTCGACGAACTACCCGAACGTCATGATCCTCAGCTACCTCGGCGCGAACGACGCGTCGGACGCCCAGCTGCTCCAGAAGACGCAAGGCACCCTGGACCGCGGCTACAAGCTGCTCACCGGCTTCGAGACGCCGAACAAAGGCTACGAGTGGTTCGGCAAGACGCCGGGGCACGAGGCTTTGACCGCGTACGGCCTCATGGAGTTCGCGGACATGGCGAAGGTCTACGACGTCGATCGCACGATGCTCGATCGGACGGCGACCTGGCTCATGAGCCGACGTGACGGCAAGGGCGGCTTCCAGCGCTCGAGCGAGGCGCTCGACTCGTTCGGTCGCGCGAGCGAGGCCACGACGAACGCGTACGTCGTCTGGGCGCTCGCCGAGGCGAAGCGGACGAGCGGGCTCGAGAAAGAGCTGGCGCAGTCGCGCACTCTCGGGCTCTCGACGCAGGACCCGTACCTGCTCGCGCTCGCCGCCAACACAGCGCTCTTGACCTCACCGAAGGCGGGCGAGACGAGCGCGATGGTGAAGAGCCTCGTCGCCATGCAGGGGAAGGACAAGGGCTTCTCCGGCGCGAAGGAAACGATCACGATGTCGGGCGGCGAGTCGCTCGTCATCGAGACGACCGCCCTCGCGACACTCGCGCTCGTCAAGGCGTCTCCTAACGGCGAGTACATCGGGCCGCTCCGCGACGCCGTCGACTACCTGAACACCCGTCGCGGCGGCTACGGCGCGTGGGGCAACACGCAGGCGACCATCCTCGCGCTCAAGGCTCTCGGCGCCTACGCCGAGAGCGCGCGCCAGATGCAGGCGGCCGGCAAGGCGACGCTCCTCGTGAACGGCAAGGCCGTAAGCTCCATCGCGTTCGACAAGGGGAGGCGAGACGCGCTCGTGTGGGATGACTTTGCGTCGTCGCTCAAGCCCGGGCACAACCAGATCGAGGTCCAGCTCGATGGCCAAGCGCAGCTCCCGTACTCGGTCGCCGTCTCCTACCGTTCGACGCGCCCGCAGTCGTCGGACAAGGCGAAGGTGCTCGTCACGACGACGATCGACAAGCGCGTCGTCAAGGCCGGCGAGGGCGTGAAGATCCGCGCGCACGTCGAGAACAAGACGGCGGACGGCGTGCCCATGACGCTCGCGCGCGTCGGCATCCCCGGCGGCCTCGTGTTCCAGACGTGGCAGCTCAAGGAGCTGCGCGACAAGGGGCTCGTCGACTTTTACGAGACGAGGCCGCGCGAGGTGATCCTGTACTGGCGCGCGCTGCCGCCGTCGGCCAAGAAGGACGTCGATCTCGATTTGCTCGCGCAGGTGCCCGGGACGTACGAGGCGCCCGCGACGTCGGCGTACCTTTATTACACAGCCGAGGAGAAGGCTTGGACGGCGCCGCTCAAGGTGACTGTCGAGCGGTGACGGGGGGGCGCGCGGCTTGGTGGGCTCGCCTCTCCTTCGCCGCGTCTGTGGGGCGGGGGCGCCGGCGGATGCGGTACACGCCTAGCGTTCGCGGGCCCGCCGGCGCTGACGCTCAACGCGGCGAAGGAGAGGCGAGCCCACCAAGCCTGGTTCGCTGAAGATGCGGCGGGGTCGAAGGTGGTGCAGGGCTGACGAGCGTCGGGCCCGCGATCGGCGGCCCGGTTGCGCGCGCGTCCGTTGGTGGTAAGCCTGGCGGCGATGTCCTCCCTGCGGGTTGCTCCGTTTTTCGTCGCGCTCGCGCTGATGGCGCCCGCGTCGATCGCGCCGGCCGCGGCTCCGCCGGCGAAGCCCTGGTGCGCGCCCGAGGTGACCGAGCTCGCCGATCACGTGTGCTACTTCGACGGCGGCGTTCCCGAGGACGGCCGGCATACGCTCGTCATCTACATGCACGGCATGCTCGCGACGACGCCGGGGTTTCAGTACCTCCAGCAGCGCGCGCTGGCGCTCCACGCGAAGAAGCATGGCTTCACGGTGCTTCTACCCACGTCGCCGCTCACGGCGGGCGGCTACCTGTGGCCGACGTCGGTGGCGGCGCAGAAGGAGCAAGAGCCCGCGCTCCTCGCTGGGCTCGCGGCGTCGCGTGCCAAGCTCGAAGAGAAGCTGGGCCATCGGTTCGACGAGGTCTTCGTCGTCGGCTTCTCGAGCGGCGCGTACTACGCGAGCTCGCTCGCCTTGAGGAGCGCCCTCGACGTCGACGGGTACATGGTCCTGGCGGGCGCGGCTTCCTGGGGACCGAAGCAAACGCCAGGCAAGCGCGCGCCGATCTTCGTGGGCGTCTCCGCCGCCGACAAGGCGACCGCGCCGGACTCGCGCGGCTTCGCCGGAACGCTCGCCGCCATGGGCTGGCCATACCGCGCCGAGGAGCGCCAAGCGGGCCACATGGTGGACTGGACGTTCATGGCGCACGGGATCGCCTGGCTCCGCGGGAAGGCGCGCGCGACCAGGTAACGCGCGGCGGAGTCGCCGGAGCCCCCGCTTCGCGCGAGGCCTCCTCCGTGCTAGCGACGGGCTCGTGACGAAGACCGCGGTACCCGAGCCGATGGAGCGGGGCATCGCCCTGACCGTGGGCGGCCGCTTCGTCTTCGATTCCGCCGCCCCGGACGCACGCGACGTCGCTGTGGCGGCGCTCGATCTCGCGACGGATCCGGGCGCGTCGCTCGCGCCGTCGCTCGCGTACGTGCGCGACCTGGCGCGGCGCTTCATCGCGGCGGCGTGCAAGACCGCCGACCTCGACGCCGCCGTGAGCGCGCAGCTGCCGGTGCCGACCGATCTCGACGCGTGGTGCGAGGCGGCCCCGCCGTTCGCCGGCGGCGAGGTGCTGACGACGACGGCGCTGGCGACGTTCTGGGGGCAGCTCGAGGTCGCGTGGAAGCGCGCGTGGTCGGCGTCCGGCGAGACGCTCGAGGCGTTCCTGCGGCAGCGCGGCGGCGAGTGGCACCTCCTCGGGCGCATCTTCTTTCACCTCGCGGAGAAGAAGGGGGACGCCGAACGCCCCTTTGCGTTCCTGGCGACGTACACGGCGAACGTCTCCGAGAAGGAGCGCGTCAAGCACGTCCCGCTCGGGCGCGCGCTCACGGAGTACGCGGGGGCGCGCAACAAGGCAGCGCTCCTTGCGCTCCTCACGCCCGTTGGATTTCTCGGTCCGAACGACGCTCGACGGCGAGGAGCTCACCTCGGACGACCTCGCCGCGTTGCGCCGCGAGGGGGACGGCCTCGCCCTCGTCAGAGGCAAGTGGGTCGAGATCGATAGCGAGCGCCTGGACGCCGTGCTCGCCCACTGGAAGACGGCGCAAGAGAGCGCGCACGAGGGGGTCTCCTTCCTCGACGCCATGCGGATGATCGCCGGCGCGAAGCTGCGCGAGGATGACACGTCGGACGATGCCGCGCGCGCGCGCGCCGAAGCCGCCTGGTCCACCGTGCGCGCCGGCGACTGGCTCGCCGGGGCGCTCGCGTCGCTGCGGAGCCCGGAGGGACGCAAGGAAGCGGATCCCGGCGGCGATCTGAAGGCGACCCTGCGTCCGTACCAGGCGGCGGGTGTCTCGTGGCTGTGGACGCTGCATCGCCTCGGCCTCGGCGGCTGCCTCGCCGACGACATGGGGCTCGGCAAGACGATCCAGGTGATCGCGTTCCTGCTCCTCTTGAAGCGCCACGAGCCGGGCGCGGTCCACTTGCTCGTGTTGCCGGCGTCGCTCCTCGGCAACTGGAAGTCGGAGCTCGATCGCTTCGCGCCGAGCCTGCGTGTGCTCATCGCGCACTCGGCGTACACGCCCCAGCAGCGGCTGGAGGAGCTGGAGCGATCCGCGTCGGTGTCGCTCGACGCCTACGACGTCGTCATCACGACGTACGGTGGTCTGCCACGGCTTCCGTGGCTGGTCGCGACGAAGTGGGGCGCGCTGGTGCTCGACGAGGCGCAGGCGATCAAGAACCCGGGCACGAAGCATGCGCGCGCGGCCAAGGCGCTCCGCGCGCGCACCCGCCTCGCGCTCACCGGGACGCCAGTAGAGAACCGGTCGGGCGATCTGTGGTCACTCTTCGATTTCGTCCTGCCGGGACACCTCGGAAGCGCCAAAGAGTTCGGCCGCTTCACCAGGAAGCTCGCCGCCGAGCCCACGCGTGGCTACGCGCCGCTCCGCGCCCTCGTGCGCCCCTACGTCTTGCGGCGCCTCAAGACCGACCGATCCATCATCGACGACCTGCCCGAAAAGACCGAGGTGCGCGCGTACGCGGGACTCAGCAAGCGCCAGATCGCCCTCTATCAGGAGGCGGCAGACGCGCTCGGCGCGAAGCTCCGCGCCGCCGAGGGCATTGAGCGTCGCGGCGCGATCCTGGCGTCTCTGACGCGCTTCAAGCAGATCTGCAACCACCCGTCGCAGTGGTTGCGCGACGGCGCGTACGCTCCCGCCGACAGCGGCAAGCTCCTCCGCCTCGCCGAGATCGCGGAGACGATCGCCGCCCGTCGCGAGAAGGTGCTCGTGTTCACGCAGTTCCGCGAGATGGTCGATCCGCTCGCGCGCTTCCTGGCGCCGCTCTTCGGCCGCCCCGGGCTCGTCCTCCACGGCGAGACGGCCATCAAGTCCCGCAAGGCGCTGGTCGACGCGTTCCAGGGCGAAGACGGCCCTCCGTTCTTCGTGCTGTCCCTCAAGGCCGGAGGCACCGGGTTGAACCTCACCGCCGACGAAGCCGTCGAGACGTCGTGAGCCGGCGAAGTGACGCCACGCGCTCTCGGGGCTATCAGGGATCGACCCTCGCGCCGCCGGCAACCAGCAAGACGAGAATGGCGTAACGTCGGCCCCGCTCGCGCTCAGCCACGGCCACGACTGCGAAGGCGCGAAATCAAGCTGCGCAGGGTGTCGAGGGTCAAATTGCGCTCAAGCCACTCGGCCGCGCGAGCTGCAACCGCAGTCGGAGCGCGTGGCCCAAGTGCGATCGCCACCTCGCGAGCCGCGTCCGCCATCAGGCCCATCTCGCCATAGGCGCAGCCAAGGTCGAGATGGGCACCGGCATCCTCGACGGTGAGGACCTGTTCGAGTCCCTTCTTGAACTCCGAGAGGAGCGGCCCTGCCTCGAGGGCACCCGACGTCGCTGCAGTGGTGGCACGCGGCCGGTACGGTCGCCACATTGCGGAGTCGTCGCTCCGGCCCGCACTCTCGACCAAGGCACCCAGGAAGCCGAGGCATGGTCGACACAGCCTGTCGCGCGCGACGGGGATGGTGTCGCCGTCGGCCGCTCCACAGGGCGCCGCAGGGCGGGACGGCAGAATCGGCGCTCACCTTACGAGCCTAGCCCGAGTCCGCTGCCCACGACACGGATCGCGCGCACGCCGTGCTCTCTCTCCCGAGCCCACCAAGCCGCGCGCCCTCCTAGAGGCCGATCCAGTAGCGGCGCTTGCGAGGCCTGTCGGGGGCGAGGACCAGGGTCTCCTGCAGCACGCCTCCGTTCTTCTCGATGACACGAATGGAGGCCGCGTTCGTGTCGTCGCACGTGACGAGCACCTCCGTGAGGCCGAGGGCGCGCGCCACCGGCAACGCTTGACGCAGCATCTCCGTCGCGACGCCGCGGCCCCGGAACGACGGCACGGTGTCGTAGCCGATGTGTCCGCCTTCGATGCGCAGCGTCGCGGTGAGCTCGTGCCGGATGGAGATGCGCCCTGCGAAGCGCTCTTCGGTCACTGCCCACAGGTGCGTCGCCGGGACGAACGTCGCGGTCCTCCGCGTGGCGTCGGCCAGCTTCGTGGCCACGAACCCTGCAAAATCGCGCTCGATCGTCGCGAGGTCGCCTCCGGTCCACCAGGGGAGGCCTTCGTGTTGGAACTCACCGAGCGCCTGCAAGAAGCTCTCACGGTAAACCTCCGCGGGCGGAACGAGACGGAGCTCCTGTCGAACGACCCTCACGGCGCGGCCGCCTTGGCGAAGGACGCCTTCCACGCCGTCGTGAGGCCCACCGTCGCCTTCGTCGCGCGCTGGAACGGCGTGTCGCGCGAGGCGAACGGCACGAGCACGTCGGGAACGAGGCCGCTCACCTCGTTGGTGCCGTCTGCGCGCAGGCGTGCGCAATCGGGGGCGTGGAGGTGTCCCTGCGAATGCGGGAGGGTCACCGGAATTCCGCCGTTCGTGAACCCGCAACCCGAGCCGGTCGTGAGGCTACCGACGACGCGCGCCGCGTGGTTGTCCACGAGCATCGCCGCGAACTCCTCCGAGGCCGACGCCGTCTGCCCGTCGACGAGCACGAAGAGCGGAAGCGTCGACGCCCCCTCGTGGTAGCGAAGCGCGCGCAGGCCGAAGAGGCGGTCCGCCGAGGCCCACCCCTCGAACGAGCCGGGCTTCGCGTGAGGAACGAGGCCGGACGTGTAGAGCTTGTCGGTGACGAGCTGCGTGCACGCGGGCTTCGGCGCGCCGGCCGTGAAGAGAGGGCGTAGATCGCACGGCGTGCTCGCGAGCTCGGCCGCCGCCCGCAGCGTGGCCTCGGCCTTCGCGAGGATGGGATCGTCCTTCTTCGCGCGGTCGGCCTGCACCTCGGCGAGGTCCTTGCGAAGGCGCTTGGCCCAGTGCTCGTGACGCACGAAGCCGAGCCGCGGCGCGCGAAGGGGGACCTTCGTGAGCACACGGGCAGCGGCCTCTACCCAGTCGTTTCCGCCGCCGTTGCGGGTGAGGTCGACCACGAGCGCAGAGGCGCCCGCCTTCTGGAGGACGGCTGCGCGCCGCTCGAGCGCCGCGGTCATGCGGTTCCAGACGTCGAACATCAGCTTCTCCTCGCACGTGTCGTCGCACGCCGCGTCGTCCGCGAGCGCGAGCTCCTTGCGCGCCGCCTCACACAACGCCGGGTGGATCTGCTCCATGAAGAGCCCGATGCGCACCGTCCCGACCTTCACGTCGTTCGGCAGCTTCAAGAGGCCGCCGGGGAACTCGACCCCGTCGGCGTCGTCGATGGCGCGAAAGGCTCCGGTGGCCGCGAAGTCGATGCCCGGCTTGGGCTCGCGCTTGCCGTATCCGAGGCGAGCGCACAACGGCCCGGTCGGCGCGGCGGTCGCCGCTCCCTTCGCTTCCCCTTTCTCGTTCCACTCGAGGAACAGGTGCCCGTCACCGAACGCCTCGAGGAACCCCTCGAGCGCGCGCTTGCCGTCCGCCTCGGACTTCGCCTCGCGGAGGCGCGCCTGCGTCTTCGCGGTGAGCGCGGGCAGGTCCATCTTTCGCTCGAACGCCGCCCACTCCAGGTTCGCGTAGTGCGACGCGAGCTCGCGCACGAGCAAGTCGAGATCGCCGAGCCAGGGCGCCGCGTCGAACGGAGGCGACGCGGGCGAGGCGACGACGGCGGTGACAGGCGGCGGCGCGGTCCCGTGCGGCGCCACGCTCGGACATGGCAGAGGCGCAGCGGCACAGGACGCGAGGAGGGCCGAGGCTACGAGGACAGACGGGCGGAGCATGCGAACGAGTTACACGAAAAGCGGCCTGCAAGGGTTCGCCATGATGGCGAAGCCCCTCGCTAGGAACGGCGAATCTGCCCAAGCCTCGCGTTCCCTCAGAACCGCACGGAGAGCGCCGCGCCGCCGCCGCGGCGAAGCGGGGTCGCGGCGAGGTCCCACCGGGCGCGCACGCCGTGCTTCGGGGGAGGCGCCCCGGCCAGCGTCGCGACCGTCGACAGCGTGCTCGCGTTCACGACGAGCGCGACACCCGCGCCGGCGAGCACCCCGCCGCCGATCGCAATGCCGATGCCGGTCGTCCTCGCCTTCTGCGCCTGCCTGTCCGCAGCCTGGTGCGCCGGATCGCCGTGGCAGGCCGCCCAGGTGATGCTCGGATCGCACGACAGGTTCAGGTACGAGAGGCCCGACAGCGTGTACGCGAGGAGGCCACCGACCACACCCAGCGCTCCCGCGCCGATGAGGACGCCTCCGAACGCGCCACGCGCCACGCGATCGGAGCGCAGCGCGGGCGCCACGCTCATCTCGACGCGGTCGCCCGGCTGCCCTTCGAGGACGCGCGGCTCGGACTCGAGGAAGGCCTCGCCGCCGATGCGGACGCGCGTCCCGGCGAGGAGACGCGCGGTGCACGGGGAGCTGCATACCGGCATCCATTCTCCGCGCGCGTCCTCGCGCTCGAGCATCACGTGACGCTCCGAAGGAACGTGAACGACGAGCCGTGCGTCGACCGGGGCTGCCGACGTCTCGGGCGCGTCGGACGCGACAGGCGCAGCCGCGGTGACGGGCGCAGGGGCTTCCGCGTGAGCGACGCTGCTCGCGGTGGCGACGAGGAGGAACAAGAGCGCGGAGGCGGCCTTCGCACGACGACCGGAGATCATGCGGGGAGGTAGTGCACCGCATATGCCACGCGCACGCGACGGCGTTTTCCAGGGATATCGGGCGACCCCGGCGGCCCTGCCCCTTCCGGCGTGTCGCGTGTGCGTCTACACCGTGAAGGCCCGACTACAGGGGGCAAGCGCGCAAGGCTTGGTTGGGCTTCTCGCAGCAGTCTCCTGTGCACACTCGTGCGGACGAAAGTCGGCAGCGCGACCCTGGAACGCGCCAAGGTGGATCTCCGCAAACGGGCGACGTGCCACGAGCGCCCACGCCGTCAGCGGAAAACGCGCAGCGGCACTTCACGCTGGGGCGCCGGTCGCGTTCTGGCATGACCCCTGCTCAACAGCGCTGTCATGAGAAAATATCGAGAGCTCGAGGTCGAGGACTTGGATCAGGTGCACGGCGGAGGTCTTACGCTCCCCCCCGAGTTGACGCCGGGGCCGTCATCTCCGCCGGGTCCCCCCAGGTTCGAGGATTGGCGGCGCTCGGACGATGTTGACGATCGTCGCGGGGAGTCGTACGAGGAATCGATCGCGCCCCACGACACGGGTTCGGACCAGCCTCTGCCCGATCAGAGCGACAGCTCCCTCGCGAAGGACGCCGGCATCGACGACATCGGCACTTCGGGTGGCGGCGACGGGCAGACGGACGCCGGCAGCGGACAGGCTCAGGGTTACGGCAGCGACGGCGGTGACCTCGGTGCTGGCGGCGGCGGCGGTGGCAGCGAAGACGGCGGCGGCGGCGGCGACTGAAGGGATAGCCCGCCCGGCATGAGTTGTCGCCGCGCTATGGACAGGAATATTCGTTGGGTGTTTGCCAAGCGACGCCGGTAAACCCGCCGGCATCGATGGCTTCAGCCAGCCACCGACGCACCAAGATAGGTTGCATATAGCCGGCCAGACGGAAGATGCCGCGTTTGAGGTCAAGCTTGTCGTGTCAATGGCCAAGCGCTTTATGGTGTCGACTGAATCCTGGCCCGCAAAAAATTTCGCGCCGGATTTCCCGACGTCGAGTGCATTCTGTAAGCCCAGCGGTCTAACCATGGGGTACGGCTGTGCCACGGGTTTCTTCTTCTGATTGATTATCGTGATCGGCAATACTTCGATGACATCGCCCGTTGCTCCAGTCGGTGTCGAGGACGTAGGGAACGGCCCCCCTGCCGTCGAGCGTGGGGCAACGCCCCAGCGCCGCCACGGTTCGGACCGCACGGCGCCGGACCATGCCGTCCAGGCGAGAAGAAGACGGAGAGGCGCATGCCGGCAGCTGAAAGGTCGGCGTCGTGAGCGTCGCCGACGGGATTGCATCTGCCGCGGGCGCGTCGAGGCGAAAGAGCCCGTCCGCGGGCAGGAGCATCTGCCGCTCGCCGCTCGGGAGGGCCATGGCGGTCTGCCACTGCACAGCGAGTGCGCCTCCCGGCTCGCGCCGCGCCGTCAGCTCGAACGCCGAGCTTCCTCCGCCCGCCACCGTGAGCCGCCCCTCGGCGAGCGGGGCCATCTGCTCCGCCGTGCCAGGAGCCAGGACGACCGCCCCGGTGGGCTCGAGTTCTTCGTCTCGGCGCCACGCGCTGCCGATGGCAGCCTGGGACCTCCCGAGTACCTCCCGACGGGCCTCGGCGGAAACGGCGGCGCCAGCCTTTGGGCGGACGGACCGGGCTTCGTCGCGCTCGCCGGCGCGGTAGCGAGCGCTGGTCGGTGTGCCCGGACCTGACCTCGTGCTCACCGTGAATCGCCGCGCTCGCGTGTCTACGCGCTCGAACCCTCCCAAGCCCTGTCGGATTACAGTAGGCGGCAAAACGTTGGGGATCACGAAACCTAGCCCGGGTCCGCTGCCCACGACCCAGATCGCGCGCACGCCGTGCTCTCCCCCAAAGCGAACAAGGCTTGGTGGGCTCGCCTCTCCTTCGCCGCGTTGAGCGTTAGCGCCGGCGGGCCCGCGAACGCTAGGCGCGCATGGCATCCGCCGGCGCCCCCGCCCCCTAGAACACCGAACACATAAGATCACGCCGCTGTGGCGAGCGGCGGACGATCGAGGGTGATCAGATTTTCGACGGCGCAGGTTCGGCGGAGGTCGAGGATGTTCTTCCGGAGGCCAATGTAGCGAGCCCGCGGGCCC